>CAJXNL010000011.1 GCA_913057195.1 uncultured Wenzhouxiangella sp. | reverse complement strand
TGGTCGGGGCGGCAGGATTTGAACCTGCGACCTACTGCTCCCAAAGCAGTTGCGCTACCAGGCTGCGCTACGCCCCGGACATCTCGTCGGCTTCAGCCGGCCAATTGTAGTCTCTCCGCCCCCCGGGGTCAATTTGAATCAGGCTAAACTGGGCGCCTGAGCTCAGGAGATTGAAAAATATGCGCCCTGCCCATCTTGTCTCGCGAATCGCTGGTCTGGTCATTACGCTGAGCGCCACCCCCCTGTTCAGTCAGCCCGCCACGGACACGCCTCTCGGACAGGCACCCGCGTTGTCATGGGAGACATTGGCAGATCAGAATGTCTTGACTTGGTCACAAGCGCAAATGCGGGTGGGCTTTCCCAATATTGCTCGAATCGACCCCGTGCGTTCCATTCCTGCCAGTGAGACACGCCAACCGCTGCCCGTGGCGCTTTGGCCAGATACGCAGCGATGGGATCACTGGATGGACGAGCTGCATCTGGCTGGTTTACTGATTATTGAAAACGGGGTCATTCGCTATGAGAACTATTCTCAAGGGCACGCCGCCGATCAACCATGGATGAGTTTTTCGGTCACGAAATCTGTAATGTCCATGCTCTACGGTGCCGCACTCAAAGCGGGGACCATTGCCAGTCTTGATCAGACCGTGGCAGATTATCTGCCCGCGTTTGAGGACACCGCGTATGCCGATGTCGCTCTGCGGGATTTGTTGCGCATGCACTCAGGCGTGTCCTGGCGAGAAGATTATGATGACCCCACATCCGATGTCGCACGACTCGACAATGCCACTGAAACCCAGGTGATTGCACACCTGGCCTCATTGCCTCGAGCGCATCCACCCGGCACGACATTCAATTACAACACCGGCGAGACGATTTTGGCGGGCATGGTGCTCGCACGGGCCGTTGATATGTCTTTATCGGCCTATTTATCACAGACCATTTGGCAGCCTCGCGGGCTGTCGCCCCAAGCGAATTGGGCACTGATGGGAGTCGACGGAGGCGAGATGGGTGGGTGCTGTATCAGTGCCACATTGCGTGACTACGGCCGGCTGGGCCTGCTGGCGGCGAACAATTGGCTGGGTCAGGCCAAAGACGACCCACTGCCCAACGGTTGGCTGAAACAGGCCACCACACCGTCGCCCGATGCACCTCAGTACGGCTACTTTTGGTGGCTTGAAGACAATCAAGATTTTAGGGCTGCCGGCATTTTTGGCCAGGGCATCTATGTTTCACCTGAAAGTCATCTGGTCATCGCCATGCATGGTCTATGGCCTGCAGCAGTGGATGAAACCCTGAGCGAAAAACGTCGTGCTTTGATTGAAGCCATCAAAGCCAAAACATCAAGCGCGCCGTAAACCCACTTGCATGAGGTCGATGGTTTTTTGTCGAAACCCCGCCTCGCAATACGCCAGATAAAAGTGCCACATGCGAATGAACCGGTCATCAAATCCCAGCGCCTTGACATCCTCGCGTTTGTTCTGAAACGCCTCATCCCAAAACGCCAGCGTTTTGGCGTAGTCAAGCCCCCGAAAAACCTGTGACTTCAACTCCAGCCCAGCCGATTCAGCGGACTGCTTGAACGCAGTGGGTGATGGCAACATGCCCCCAGGAAAAATATACCGCTGGATAAAGTCAACGCTTTTGCGATAGGCCGCAAAAAGCTCATCCCGAATGGTGATGACTTGCATCGCCGCTATCCCATGCGGATGAAGTCGATCATGAACCGCCGCGAAGAAACCAGGCCAGAACTGCTCGCCGACTGCTTCAAACATTTCGATAGAGGCAATGGCATCGTATTGCCCTCGAACGTCTCGGTAGTCTTGCAGTTTAAAAGTGACCTGATCCGACAGCCCAGCCTGTTGCGTCCGCGCCTGGGCCTTTTCCAGTTGCGCCTGCGAGAGGGTAATCGATGTCACACGACAGCCTGTTTGCTGCGCGGCGCGCTGCGCAAAGCCGCCCCAGCCGGAGCCAATTTCAAGGATATGGCTCGCGTCTGTGGGTTTGAGTATTTCTAATATCGCATCATATTTATTAATCTGGGCAGAGTGTAAGTCCTGATCAGGCTCATGAAAGATCGCAGAGGAATATGTCATGCTGGGATCCAACCACAAGCGATAAAAATCATTGCCCAGATCATAGTGGGCTTGAATATTCTTCCGCGAACCTCGCTTGGTGTTGGCCCGAAAGACGTGGACACACCACTGCAGCGCCCGCATCAATCGACCACCCTGATCCAGTGGACCTAAAATTGAGCGATTCATTTCGCCAACACGAATCAACGTCATCACGTCTTTGGAAGTCCAATCTCCGGCCATATAGCCTTCGGCCAGACCCAACGTACCGCCCATGAGCATCCGTTTGATCAGCCGGGGACTTCGGATAACCAAGTCTGCCTTGGGCCCCGGTTCGGTTCCGACAAAATCGAAACGCTGCCCGCCAGGCAAAGTGACGCTGATGGCCCCCACTTTGAGTTTCGAAAGAGCCGTGATCAGTGGCCGGAATAAGGGTGGCGTTTTGGGCGTGTGATCCGCACTAGACATCTGATGAAATTTCCTTTTCAGGGGGCACGGGCTTTTTGTGAAACCGACCGCCACGCAGCCATATTTTCAAAGCCTGCCAATGTATCGCAAAAACCACCTTGAGTGTCATCAGCGGCAGCGTGAAAAATACCTTTAACAATGTCTTGTCACTGCTTTTCACGCGCTGCATTCTTTGAGTGGCGATCATGGCACGCCGGTCGTTTTCCAGCCACACAATGCCAATATCGAGGCGCTCATCTGAAACCCCAAATCGAAACTGATAAGCGCCGCTGACAGGCAAAAATGGCGAGACATGAAACTTCTTGGGGTGACGGTGCGACCGCGTTAGGTCAAGCGATCCACCGTTGGGATCACGCAGCAGATAGCAGTGGCGCTCGCCAAATGTATTGCGCACTTCACAGATGATCGCCATCAATTGCGCATCACTGTTCCAGCAATACCAAACGCTGAGTGGGTTAAACACAAACCCCAGAATGCGGGGGTAACAA
This sequence comes from uncultured Wenzhouxiangella sp., assembly GCA_913057195.1. Lineage (GTDB taxonomy): Bacteria > Pseudomonadota > Gammaproteobacteria > Xanthomonadales > Wenzhouxiangellaceae > Wenzhouxiangella. The sequence continues at coordinate 63,464 of CAJXNL010000011.1, read as the reverse complement.
AAAAGCTGGATACGGCCTCCATTGAGGTCAATGCCGTGATGGCGCAAACCCGATTCGGCCCACTGGCGAAGTGTCGGCTGCGCATCTTTCGTGCTGTCAGACCCTGACAAATGATCTTTGTCATAGAATGAAAACACGTTAAAACGATTGTGCGACAGCAAGGCATGGGCTTGACCCAGACTGTCTAACTGGTCGATGTCCACCAGCAGGTTAAAAACGCGGTAACTGAATTGGTACTTCGGATCAATCAGCCGTCGATGGAACACCGCGCCGAGATAAAATTGAGGCTGACTGGGTTGCTCATCCATCAATCAAGCCGCTCCCAGGGCCCGTCCATGGCGCGTCATTGTTGGTATATGGCGCCGGTGTGGCATGCGCCCTTTCCAAGCTGCCGGGCAATGTTGCGCCCATGCGCTTGACCGCTTCGATGGCAGAACCTAAGCCATCTTCATGAAAGCCATACCCCATCCATGCGCCGCAGTACCAACAACCACGATGACCCTGAAGGCGCCCCAAGGACGCCTGTGCTTGGCGCGTGTCTTGGTTAAACACGGGGTGGGTGTATTCGGTTTCGTAATGCACCTGATCGGGGTCTGGCTCCACTAAGGGATTGAGTGTGACAAAGTAATCGCTCTTCGCGTTTAGCCGCTGCAAGCGGTTCATCCAATAGGAGATAGAGACTTCAGACGCCTCAGTCGCGTCAGCACTGAGGTAGTTCCACGATGCCCAGGCACGCTTTCGCTTTGGCATCAATCGTTTATCACTGTGTAGGAGTGCTCTGTTGGGTCGATATCCAAATGGACCCAACAATGCGATCTCAGCGGCGTCGGGATCGGCAAGCATTTTTAGAGTTTCATCTGCGTGACAAGCAAACACGGCACGGTCAAATGTCATGTCATGGCCCGCTTGATCGATCAATGTCAGGGCTGTGGGTCCTCGACGAACCGATCGAATTGCGCGATTGATGTGGGTCTCATGTGGCAGTTCAGTTTTCATTCGCTCCACATATTGACCGGTGCCACCGACAACCGTGCGCCAATTGGGCCGGTTTTTCAGGTCTAAAAGCCCATGATTATTAAAAAACTCGAGCAAAGCGGTTGCCGAAAAATCACGAATGGATTGGCTTGGAGAGGACCAAATGGAGGCTGCCATAGGAAGCAGATAGCGCCAAACGAACGCCTCACTGAAGCCATGTTGATCAAGCCACACGCCGAGGGCTTGACCCTCACAGCGCTGGGTCGCCAAGGCGTCTTTGCCAAGCCGGTTGAACTTCACAATGTCACTGAGCATGCGCCAATGACTGGGGGAAACCACGTTGCTCCGCTGAGCGAACAAGGCATCACCTGCGTATTCAATCTGTCCGTTGTTGATTGACGCACTGAACGACATGTCAGAGGCCTGGGTGTCAATCCCAAGAAGCTCAAACAAGGCCAGCAGCCGAGGATAATTTCGATCGTTGTGGACAATAAAGCCCGTGTCGATGGCCACCTGACCCGCTGCATCGCTGACACACTGCGTGTTGGTGTGGCCACCCAGCCGATCATTTTTCTCAAAAATAACCACGTCGTGGTCTTTTCTAAGCAGCCAGGCTGCTGCCAGTCCGGCAATGCCGGTTCCAATCACCGCTACTTTCACGCTATCGCCCGCAACACATCCACCTCGACATGATAAGGCGTTCAGTGTGAAAACAGGCGCCGCTGACCTATGGCCTGGGGATAATGTGACCGATCGAGGAACAAATACCGATGGGCCGAAGACTGGCCGCTTATGCCGAGCCCTGACCCGTCACAACGGCATCATGGCAGAAATATGGCGCGCCCGGAAGGATTCGAACCTCCGACCGCCTGGTTCGTAGCCAGGTACTCTATCCAGCTGAGCTACGGGCGCATCCAAGCCGGGAATTATCTCAACAACGGCCATAAACTGTCAAGGACAATGCAGTGACCGCACCCAATCACCCGCCACCGAAGGCTCAATTCAATTAGAATGTGCTTATGTTGAATCATCGGCTATTGATCCCCCTGCCGCTGTTTGCATCGGTGATGGGCTTGGCGGGGCTGGCCATGGTCTGGCGAGCTGCAGAGACACACTGGGGCCTGGACCACACCCTGTCGTGGCTGGTGACCCACTTTGCCGCTGGCACCTTCGTTGTCCTCATCGCGGCCTATGCTTTCAAATGGTTTGCTGAGCCCGAGCGGGTCTTGGCTGAGCTGAACCACCCAGTTCGGATCAACTTTCTCCCCGCCATCTCCATTAATTTGATTTTGCTGGGCATTTTGATGACGCCCTGGTATCCCCAAGTGGGCTTAGACATGTGGCGCATTGGCGCCGTGCTGCAGTTGCTGCTGACGCTGATCATCGTCAATATTTGGCTCAATTCGGAACGACCCACCGCCAGCATCAATCCGGCTTGGTTCATACCAGCGGTGGGCAATGTCTTGGTGCCTGTGGCAGCAGCCCCTGCCGGCTACGTGATGACCTCCTGGTTCTTTTTAAGCCTCGGCCTCTTCTTTTGGGGCATCCTGGTGACCGTGATCTTTTATCGATTGATTACCAAACCCCCACTTGAGCCTCAAATGCGACCGACTCTGGTGGTAATGATCGCGCCACCCGCGGTTTCTTTTATTGCGCTGCTGACGCTTACCAATGAACTGACTGTCGCCAGCCAATCGCTATTTTTTATTGCAATATTTTTTGTGCTTTTGTTATTGCCGCAAGTGCCCTCATTTCTCCGGCTGCCCTATTTCCCATCCTGGTGGGCCTACACCTTTCCACTGGCAGCATGCACAGTCGCATGCTTTCGGTTCAACCAATTCCACAAGGTGTTGAGCGATGCCATGCTGATGGGTTTGGTGGGCCTAGTGACAACGATCATTGGCATTGTCTTTGCCAGAACCATACTGGCCTTAGTTCGTGACGAAATGAGCCACCATGCCTAGCGCCATCACGTTAAGATGGTGGTTGTGGCATTCAGCCGATCTGCAACACTGAAGACCCGAAGGAGAAGCCAAAATGTCAAAAAAAGATTGCCTTGTTCCCATCGTTGATCGCACCCGTGAAAATGATGCGTTTCGAGATGAAATTATTACCGGACAAGAGTCACAGTTGGTCGTGATGACCATTCAGCCGGGTGATGATATCGGCGAGGAAATACACGATGACCATGACCAAATTCTGATTTTTGTGGAGGGCGAAGGCGAAGCGGTTTTGGATGGCGAAACCCTCCAGGTGAAAGCCAACGATCTGGTTTTTGTGCACGCAGGCGCCAAACACAACTTCATTAACTCAGGCACCACGCCACTGAAGCTTTACACCATTTATGCCCCACCCGAACACAGCGCGGGCACGCGACATGCGACGAAAGCACAGGCAGATGCCGCTGAAGACCATCACTGAGAACGCCCATGGTTCACTGATTTGATCAGCACCGGGCTTTTGGGGTGCACGCAAATCGGCCTGTTTATTTCAGCCGCAATGCGTGCACCCGCTCTTTGACAAGCGCCAGCGCCTCTGGCAACGCTTCTGGTTTGGAGCCACCCGCCTGCGCGAAATCTGGCCGCCCTCCGCCTTTACCATCAACCACCGCGGCCACCTCGCGAATCAGATCACCGGCCTTGAGCGTGGATGTGAGATCTTTGGTCACGCCTGCAACGAGACGGACACCACCATCGGATGGCGAGCCCAAAACCACCACCGCGGACCCCAGCTTATCTTTCAGCTGATCGAGTAAGGTCCTGAGCCCGTCAGCATCTAAGTCACTGACCTGTGCCGCCAAAACCTGAACCCCCTCCACATCGCAAGCTTGCTTGAGCAGCTCATCGCCCGCTTGAAGTGCCACTTCGGTCTTCAGCCGCTCAAGCTCTTTTTCCATATCGCGTGCGTGCTTGAGCAAGTGAGTAACCCGCTCGGTCAGAGAGTCCGGTTCAGTTTTCAACAGGTCGGCCAGTGAGTGAACCATGGCGGTCTGATGCTGAATATACGCCCGGGCGTGCTCGCCTGCCACGGCCTCAATGCGGCGAACGCCAGACGAAACGCCGCTTTCAGAGATGATTTTGAACACCCCGATCTCACCCATGCGATCGACATGCGTGCCCCCGCATAGCTCAACCGAGTCATCTCCGAAACGGACCACGCGCACGTGATCTCCATATTTATCACCGAAGAACGCCAATGCGCCAGCGGCAATGGCTTCCTCATAGGGCATTTGCTCTATGACGGATGAGACATTGCCCATAATCCGCTCACTGACCCAACGCTCGATGGACTCAAGCTCCTCTGCCGTCAATGGCGTTGGGTGAGAAAAATCAAACCGCAAACGCTGAGGCCCCACCATTGAACCTTTTTGTTGCACATGCGTACCCAAAATGGCACGCAACGCCGCATGCAAAAGGTGCGTCGCTGAGTGATGGCGAACGATATTGGCGCGGCGCGACTCATCCACGGTCGCGCTCACCCGATCGCCGATTTGCAATCGCCCCGAAACGAGCTGTCCATGGTGGGCAAAATATTGGCCCGCAATCTTTTGCGTGTCTCTCACCTCGAAATAAGCATCTCCGAGTTGAATACACCCTTGATCACCCACTTGGCCGCCCGACTCGCCATAAAAGGGTGTCACGTCTAAAAAAACCACGCCGCTTTGCCCTGACTCAAGGCAATCGGTGCGTTGTTGGTCCTCAATCAACCCGACCACTTGGCTGTCGGTGACGCTCAGCCGGGTGTAGCCGACAAATTCTGTGGCGGGCACCTGAGCCAAGTCCTCCGCCGACAGCAATGCCTCGCCCTTAAATGAGCCTGCCGATCGAGCACGTTCACGCTGTGCGTTCATCGCGCTGTCGAAGGCGGCTTCATCGACCTCTAAACCACGCTCTCTGGCGATATCGCGCGTTAAATCAATCGGAAACCCATAAGTGTCGTACAGCTTAAAAGCGAGCTCCCCTGGGATCACCGCGCCATCCAGACTGCTCAGCGCCTCACCCAGAAGCGCCATGCCTTGATCCAGCGTCTCTCGAAAGCGTGTCTCTTCGTGAGTTAACACTTGAACCACTTGGGCTTTATTTTCAACCAGCTCGGGGTAAGCACCGCCCATAATCTCCACCAGAGGGTCCACCAGGTCGGCAAAAAAACGCTTCTCGACACCCAGTTTATGGCCATGGCGAATGGCTCGTCGAATGATGCGACGCAACACATAACCTCGACCCTCATTGCTCGGCAACACACCATCGACCACCAAAAAAGCGCAGGCCCGAATATGGTCAGCCAGGACCTTGAGCGAAGCGGCTCCACGATCATCAGTGCCCGTGACGCGTGCAGCGGCATCAATCAGGTGCTTAAACAGATCGATATCGTAGTTGCTGTGCACCCCCTGAAGAATCGCTGCCAAACGCTCCAAACCCATACCAGTGTCCACGCAAGGCTTGGGCAGTGGCGTCATTGAACCATCGCTGGCACGATCAAATTGCATGAAGACCAAATTCCAGATTTCAATATATCGATCGCCGTCCTCGTCGTCAGAGCCCGGCGGGCCACCTGGAATGTCGGGCCCATGGTCATAAAAAATCTCTGAGCAAGGTCCGCAGGGGCCGGTGTCCCCCATGGCCCAAAAATTATCTTTGGCGCCGATGCGAGAAAATCGCTTCGGGTCAACACCGATGTGGTTCAACCAGAGGTCGGCCGCTTCATCATCGTCTTCATACACCGTCACCCAAAGCTGCTCGGGCGGCAGTCGACAGACATCAGTCAGGAAAAACCAGGCATATTCAATGGCTTCTTTTTTAAAGTAATCCCCAAAACTGAAATTACCGAGCATTTCGAAAAATGTATGGTGCCTTGCGGTGTAGCCCACATTTTCAAGATCGTTGTGTTTACCGCCTGCTCGGACACACCGCTGGGCGGTCACCGCTCGCGAATAGCCACGCGTTTCAGCGCCCAAAAATACGTCTTTAAATTGCACCATGCCCGCATTGGTGAACAAAAGCGTGGGGTCATTTCCAGGGACCAACGAGCTGGAGGCCACCTCGCGGTGATCTCGCTCTACAAAGAAATCAATAAATGCCTGTCGAATTTCAGCGGTTGTTTTCATGATCGTTAATCTATCAGCTCACGAATAATGTCCGAGGAAAAACCCCGCCGCGCCAGCGCAGCTTGTCGTCTTCCGCGCTCTTTGACGTCCTCAATGGGCTCGGTGCCATAACGACGCTCATACCAGCCTGCCGCAACCGCGAGCCAATCAGGTGTATCGGATCGAAGCGCTTGCTCAATCAGTTCTCGGTCGATCCCGCGCTGCTGGAGCTCAGCTCGGATGCGCACCGGCCCGAAAGCCTTTTGCACGCGACTGCGCACAAAACTCTCTGCGAAGCGCTCATCGCTCTGCAACCCTAAGGCCATCAATCGATCTAGAATTGTTTCGCACTGCGATTCACTCCATCCACGCTGATGCAATTTTCGAATCAATTCATCTCGTGCATGTTCACGGCCTGCCAACAGACGAACAGCGACATGCTGGCCATCTGTCAGTGACTGCTCATGACTTGCCTTGGGTGTCGCTTGATCCAAACCATTATCGTCTGACCCTTCGCCAGATCCAACGTCGGTGAGCGGGTCATCTTGATCTTCGTCGCTTGCCATGACCTGTTCACTCGCGACCCATTATTCTGAGGCCTGAGCCTCGCTGTCCTCCTCAACCTCAGCTTTAATTTTCGGTAAAAGCTTCTCTCGAAGCTGCGACTCAATTTCATTGGCCATTTCAGGGTGCTCTTTCAAAAACTGGCGCACATTGTCTTTGCCTTGGCCGATTCGATCTTCGCCATAGCTGTACCAGGCCCCGGATTTCTTAATGAGGTTGTGCTCAACACCCAGTTCAATCAGTTCGCCCTCACGAGAGATTCCCTCACCGTAAAGAATTTCAAAAACGGCCTGACGGAATGGCGGTGCCATTTTATTTTTTACGACCTTGACTCGAGTCTCATTGCCAATCACCTCATCGCCTCGCTTCAACGCGCCGATGCGGCGAATGTCCAGACGCACAGATGAGTAGAACTTTAATGCGTTTCCGCCGGTTGTGGTTTCCGGCGAGCCAAACATCACCCCAATCTTCATCCGGATCTGATTGATGAAGATCACCATGCAATTGGTTCGCTTGATATTCCCCGTCAGCTTTCGGAGCGCTTGACTCATCAGACGCGCCTGAAGGCCGACGTGCGAGTCGCCCATTTCACCCTCAATTTCAGCCTTAGGGGTCAGCGCGGCGACGGAGTCCACCACAACCACGTCGACAGCCCCTGATCGCACCAGCATGTCGGTAATTTCAAGGGCCTGTTCACCCGTGTCTGGCTGCGAGACCAACAAGTCATCGACGTTGACGCCAAGCTTTTGGGCATAAGTCGGGTCCAGGGCATGTTCGGCATCGACAAAGGCGCAGGTGCCGCCTGCTTTTTGTGCTTCAGCCAACGCATGCAAAGACATGGTGGTTTTGCCCGATGACTCTGGCCCATAGATTTCGATGACCCGACCACGCGGCAGACCGCCAACCCCAAGGGCAATATCCAACGCCAGCGAGCCTGTTGAGACGACCGGCACATCGCGCCGCCCCGTCTCATCGCCCATGCGCATCACAGCCCCTTTGCCGTACTGCTTTTCGATTTGTCCCAGTGCAGCGCTCAGCGCTTGTTTACGATTGTCATCCACGGTCTCTACCTCTTTTCAAATTCGGTTGCTTGATTGGGTTGCCTGATCAGCGATCCACGCTGCAGCATCTGCCTTGTATTATCTCACAGCCTCATGACTGTCCCAGGCCTGCCGCCTGCCAAAGGGCAATTTCTGACAGAGGATTCAGCGGGCCGCTGACCTTTTAAGCCTGCCCATCCGGCTTAAGCATCAGTCTACACACGAGATTCTCAAAAGCTGAGAGGGCCTGCAAACCGATCCAATAAACCCTCCAAGGCTTGCGCGACGCTGGCACGACGGACGGCCTCTCTGTCTCCTTCAAAGTGGTGGCGTTCGGTCTCCACCACGCCATTGGGCAGTGCCCACCCGAAACACACCGTGCCCACCGGCTTGTCAGGCGAGCCTCCGCCAGGACCAGCAATGCCCGTGGTGGAGACGGCAAAATCACTGACGGCATTGCGTTGCGCGCCCAGCGCCATTTCGCAGGCCACTGTCTCACTGACCGCGCCATCGGACTCGATCAGCGCCGGCGGTACGCCAATGGCTTGCGTTTTGGCCTCATTGGAGTAGGTCACAAACCCCTGTCCGAACCACGCTGAACTGCCCGGCAAATCAGTCAAGGCTTTGGCCACCCAACCGCCTGTGCACGACTCTGCAACCGCCAAGACACGACCGTGGGTGGTCAGCCATTGGGCCACCGCGGCCGCCAGCATATTCAGGTCTCTGTCATTGTGTTGGGTCATGCGCCTATAATGCCTTGTTTTGGTATGGTCCGCTTGATGAACGACACAAACTCACCGCAACACACCCCGCTGATGCAGCAGTATCTCAAGCTGCGCGCGCAGGTCGAGGCCAACCATCCTGGCGTGCTGTTGTTTTTCCGCATGGGCGACTTTTATGAGCTGTTTTTCGATGACGCGCGAAAAGCCGCTGAACTTCTTGACATCACCCTCACCACGCGCGGCGAATCCGCCGGTGAGCCCATTCCTATGGCAGGCGTTCCCCATCACGCCGTCGATGCCTATTTGGCGCGGCTCGTCAAAAAAGGCCAAGCGGTTGCCATTTGTGAGCAAGTGGGCGATCCCAGCGCAAGCAAAGGGCCCGTTGAGCGAAAAATTGTTCGGTTTGTGACCCCAGGCACACTGGTCGATGAGGCGTTATTGGAAGCGCGGCGCGAGCAGCTTTTGGTGGCGCTGCATCGAGCCCCCAGTGGCGATCATTGGTCTTTGGCGTGGTTGGAGTTGGCCAGCGGGCGCTTGCGCTTGGGCGAAGGTGACGACGATGCCAGCCTCGCCGCGGAACTCCAGCGCTTACAGCCCGCTGAGGTGCTGGTGGCTGAAGGAAGCGACACCGATTTGATTGAAAGCATGGTCGGTGAGCACACTCCGTGCCGACATCTGCCGCCTTGGCACTTTGAGCGTCATGCAGCGTATGAATGGCTTTGCGACCATTTTAAAGTCAAAGACTTGGCGAGCTTTGCGTTGGACACGGACGATGCCTCCTTGGCGCCTGCGGGGGCGGTGATGCGCTATGCCCAATCAATGGTCTCTGCTGACTTATCCCACGTTGATACGCTCAAAAAAATCACGCACGGCGAATATCTGGTTCTTGATGCGGCCACCCGAAGACACCTGGAAATTGACCAACATCCCGACGGTCGGGAGGAGCACACATTGGTGGGTTTGATGGACACCACTCAAACCCCCATGGGTGCACGCGCGCTTCGGCGCTGGCTGACCCAACCCATCACTGACCATGTGACGCTCCGTGAGCGTCATGATGCGATCGAACGCCTCCACGCCAGTCAGGCGCTCGGCCAAATTCGAGACGCGATGCAAACCCTGGGTGATCTGGAGAGAATCACCACTCGCATCGCGTTGAAAAGCGCCAGACCCCGAGACCTCGCGACTCTCCGGGATGGCTTAGCACAACTGCCTGAGCTGGCCACTCACGCGCAGTCTGTGTCCGGGGGCACCGGGCCCTTGGCGGCGATTCAGCCGATGCCCCAGCTGCATCAACACCTGACTGAGGCGTTGGTCGATCAGCCACCCATGCTGATTCGCGATGGCGGCGTGATACGCACGGGCTTCGATTCGGAACTCGACGAGCTTCGAGCAATGGAAACCGATGCGAGCGGATTCTTGCTGGACTATGAAGAAAAACAACGCCAACGCACCGGAATCAGCACCCTAAAAGTCGGCTATAACCGAGTCCATGGGTACTATATCGAGACCTCCAAAGTTCAAGCAGACGCGGTTCCCAACGACTACACCCGCCGTCAAACGCTCAAAAATGCGGAGCGCTATATCACCGAAGAACTCAAGGTGTTCGAAGACAAGATGCTCTCGGCCAAAGACCGCGCATTGACGCGTGAAGCGGTGCTGTACGACGCATTGATCGAGACACTTTTCAGTCACCTTGACGTGCTCAAACCCGTGGTCAATGGACTGATACATTTGGATGTGTTGGCCGCATTGGCAGAGCGCGCTGAATCGCTGAGGCTGGTGCGACCGAGCTTGGATGACCGCCCGGGCATTGATATCGTTCAAGGCCGTCATCCGGTCGTTGAGACAGTATTGGATGAGGCTTTCATTCCCAACGACTGTGCATTGTCTCCAACGCATCGGATGCTGTTGATCACCGGGCCGAACATGGGCGGGAAATCCACTTACATGCGGCAGGTCGCACTGATCACGCTGCTCGCCCACGCAGGCAGTTTCGTCCCCGCTGAACAAGCGCGCATGGGGCCAGTGGATCGAATTTTCTCTCGGATTGGAGCGGGCGATGACCTGACGAAAGGTCGATCGACCTTTATGGTTGAAATGGTTGAGACCGCTCACATACTTCGCCATGCCACGCCCCGGTCGCTGGTGCTCATGGATGAAATCGGCCGCGGCACCTCGACTTTCGATGGCCTTGCTCTGGCCTGGGCGGTGGCGGGCGAACTGGCCCATCGGATCAAGGCAATGACTTTGTTCGCCACCCACTATTTTGAATTAACCCGATTGGCCGATGAATCACCTAACGACAGCCAGGGCATTCGCAACGTCCATTTGGCCGCGCGCGAACATGCCAACGGCATTGCGTTCTTGCACGAAGTCAAGCCCGGTCCCGCCAACCAATCCTATGGCCTGCAGGTGGCGCGGCTGGCTGGCGTGCCGGCAGCGGTGATGACCGAAGCCAGCCAACGCCTGGCTCAACTCGAGCGCGGCCAGACCGTTGAGCCCCAGGGTGACTTGTTTTCTCCTGTGGAGCTGAGTTCACCGACGCCGGCTCAACACGAACGCGCGATTTGTGACGCTGAGGCCGAAAAACTGTGTGCTTTGCGCGAGCATTTGCAAGCACTCGAACCCGACCAACTGACGCCCCGTGAGGCGTTGGATGCGCTCTATCACCTGCAATCGATGCTCTCCAAGCCCTAACCTGGCACACCATCAGCTCACCCGCCCCCTATAAATGCGGGCATCGATGCGTTAAGCTGAGCTCATGATCTTTCGTAAAAAGAAGCCTGCGATGACGCTCGGCCGCTGGATGTTGATCTTCGCCGCGGCCGCGGCGGCCCTGCTCGCCGCCGCCGGGCCGGGGGCTCGGTTTGGCGTTTGGGACTTCCGGCTGGGCTTTCAAATGATCCAATGGTCTTTTTTTGCGGCACTGGCCGTGGCCGGATTGACGCTTGTTTTTCTGTTCATCAAACGATTCCGTTACACCTCAGGAGGCAGTCTGACAGCGGCGCTGATCCTGGCGGTGGGCTCAGCCTCGATTCCCTATATGTTTTATCAAAAAGCCAGTTCGCTTCCGAGAATCCACGACATCACCACCGATACCCAGAATGTGCCTGAGTTTGTTGAGATCGCTGCGCTGCGCACCGAAGCCACCAACCCTGTGGCCTACCCGGGCGACGAGGTGGCACAAAAGCAGCGCGCGGCCTATCCCCAGATCGACTCCCTGCGGGTCGAGGCATCCGCTGGCGAGGTCTTCGAGCAAGCCCTCATCGTCGCCAGACAACTGGACTGGTCGATCGTGGCTCAGTCACCCGACACTGGCCGCATTGAGGCCTTCGATACAACTTTCTGGTTTGGTTTTGTTGATGATGTGGTCATTCGCATCAGGCAAGCGGAAAATGAAACAGTCGTCGACGTGCGTTCAAAATCTCGGGTGGGGGTGTCAGACGTGGGAAAAAATGCCGCCCGAATCGAGCAGTTTCTGGCCGCCCTGGCCCAACGACTCGACCGCTAGCCTGAGCATCGCTCAACGCGAACTTGGCGCTGTGCATCCGCCCCATCGGGGGTCGTTGTCGCCATTGGCCCATCTTCGATCTCAATCAGCCAATCGGGCCGGGGCAAGTGCCCCTCGCCTCGGCTGGGCCACTCGATCAAGATGAGGGTGTCATTGGTGCAGTAGGCCTCCAGCCCCAAGTCGGCCACCTCCTCAGACGAGGTCAACCGATACAGATCCAAATGCGCGACCGTAAAATCATTCACTGGATAGAGTTCGATCAGCCCATAGCTGGGACTTTTGACTCGGCCGGTGTAGCCCAAACTGCGGACGATGGCCTGAGCCAAAGTCGTCTTGCCCGCCCCCAGGGGACCCTTAAGAAACACCACCTCTCCAGGCGACAGCATGCCTGCCAGCGAACGCCCCAACCACTGCATCGCCTCGGCCGTGGGCACCTCGATCGGCTGAGATAAATCCATATCAATCAATGTGCTGACACCATTACTTGAGCGACATGTTGAGCCAGTTGATCGGCGGTGATGGATCGACGCCCCTTGGCGGCAAGCTCGCCCGCCCATGCATGAATCAACACACCGCATCGGGCCGCATCCAGCGCGCTCAAGCCCTGGCCCCAAAGACTGGCAATGATCCCCGTGAGAACATCGCCCATGCCAGCACTGGCCATTGCCGGTGTCCCAAATGGACAAACCCAAACGCTGCCTTGGGGATGGGCGATCAAAGTGCCCCAGCCTTTGAGCACCACCACGGCTTGATGGGTGCGTGCCAGTGTTCGCGCTGCCTCAAACCGGTCAGCTTGGACCGCGGCCGTGTCCACACCCAAAAGCCGCGCCGCTTCTCCCGGGTGCGGGGTCAGCACCCACTCGCCCGACCGCGCCGGGCATGCCTGCCCCGCCAATGCGTTCAGCCCGTCCGCATCCACCACGAGCGGGCCTTCGAATGCCATTGCAGCCGCCAACATTGAGCTCACCTTAGGGTCGGCAACCTCACCCAAACCAGGACCAATCGCCAACACATCGCCTGACCAATCAGGGGTTTGCCATCGATTGTTTGACACGATGTCATGCGCCATCAGCGCGGGCGTCTGTGCCAAAGCGGCGGTCACAGTGGCTGCACTCCCCCAGACCGTGACTCGGCCACTGCCGGCATACAGCGCACCGAGCGCCGCCAGCACCGGCGCACCCGCCATCCCAGGTGCACCCCCAACCACATCCACATGGCCCCGTTGTCCTTTGTGGGTGTCGGCCCAAAGACGCGGCCGCGTCTGGCGCCAAACATCACCGGTGAGCAGTGTTGCATCCGGCCGGGGCATGTGTTGCGACGCCAACGCTTCTGCGCCCAACGAATCAAAGACCAAATGGCCTCGATGGCGCGCCGCCTCGCCCGTGAACAGGCCTCGTTTCTGGCCCACGAAACTCACCGTCACCTCAGCATGCACCGCCGGTCCGGGGGCAGTGCCCGTATCGGCCACCAACCCGGAGGGCACATCCACCGACAGCACCGGTGTCGATGCGGCAGCCATGCACTCAATGCAGGCCGCTGCCGCCCCCGATGCCGCACCACGAAGGCCAATGCCCAACAGCGCATCGACCACCACCTCACCGTTCAACTCGACATTGTCATCAAAGCGCTCGACCGGTGGCGCGCTGGGGTTTTGGATGAAGGCTCGATGGGCGCGCCGAGCATCGCCTTGAAGCTGATCAGGGTCCACGACTGAGATCGGCTGGACCAAAACACCCGCCTCCAACGCATGGCGGGCGAGCACCCAGCCATCACCGCCGTTGTTGCCTCCGCCGCAGCACACGCTGATGCGTCTCACCTCAGGCCATCGTGCCCGCAGCACCTGCCAGGTTTTCAATCCGGCACGCTCCATTAAGGACTGACCGCTGTGACCCTGGGCGTCGATCGCCATCGCATCCAGGGTGCGCACCTGCTCGGCTCGATATAATGCGGTGTCATGTCTCATCAATCTCATTATAGGCCCGAGGCAGTCGATGCCCCAGCTTTGGTCACTGAGATCAAACGGTTGGGGGCCGAGCTCGGCTTCAACCAAGTCGGCATCAGCGATATCGACTTGGCAGCCTATGAGGCGCGTCTCGAGGCCTGGCTGGCAGACAACCGCCACGGCGATATGGATTGGATGGCCAAACACGGTGAAAAACGGACTCGGCCCGATCAGCTCATTCCCAACACTCGCTCGGTGATTGTTGTCAGGATGGATTACCTGCCCGCTGACGCCACGCCCGTGGATGAGTTACTGGCAACGCCCGAGCGGGCCTGCATCTCGCGCTATGCCTTGGGCCGTGATTATCACAAGGTCATGCGCCAGCGTCTCCAGCAACTGGCCCACCGCATCCAAGAGCAGGTTGGGTCCTATGGCTATCGGGTGTTCACCGACTCCGCGCCGGTGCTGGAAAAGCCCCTGGCCGAAAAAGCTGGGTTGGGCTGGATTGGCAAACACACCAACTTACTCAACCGCCACGCCGGATCGTGGTTTTTCTTAGGCGAGATCTACACCGATCTCGATTTGCCGGCCGATCAGCCGGTTGCTGATCACTGTGGATCATGCCGGCGCTGCATTGATGTCTGCCCCACTCAGGCCATCACCGCGCCGTATCAGCTCGATGCCCGGCGCTGCATCTCATACCTGACGATCGAACTTAAAGGCGCGATTCCAGAAGAATTTCGCTCAAGCATGGGCAATCGAATCTACGGGTGTGACGACTGCCAAGCCGTGTGCCCTTGGAATAGGTATGCCCAGTTTTCGAAAGTGGATGATTTCAAGCCAAGGAAAGATCTCGACAGCGGACAGCTGATCGATCTGTTTGCTTGGGACGAGGACACCTTTCTCAAGCGCACTGAGGGCAGCGCCATTCGGAGAATTGGTCACGAGCGCTGGCTGAGAAATATTGCCGTCGCTCTGGGCAATGCGCCAACTTCAACCGCCGTCATTGATGCTTTAAAAACCCGGCTCGATCACCCGTCAACCCTGGTCAAAGAACATGTCCTCTGGGGCCTGGCTCAACACGGCGCTTAAGGTGCACGCTCTCTCACCCCGACCCTGATAAAATAACCGCATATCGGGCATGGAGGCCATTAACGATGAGCACAATCATCCATCAACTCAACGTCTTGCGACAGCAGTCTGGCGCTGCGCTGACTGAAGGCCTGTCTGACGAGGTGATCGAGCGCTTTGCCGATCTCGACCCCCAATTGGTTGAAGCGGTGGACCGTGCGGTGGGGGTCATCGAATGCTGGTCATCCGCATACCCCGAGCTGATGACCCAAGATGAAGCCACCATCAAAGAGACGCTGCAAGCAGATTTTGTCAACTTCTATGCCAACGATGCCGTTAAGCCGTACGTGGCTCTGGCGGCAAAAGGGCCCTGGATCATCACAGTCAAAGGCCGCGTCTTACATGATTCCGGCGGATACGGCATGCTCGGCTTTGGCCATGCCCCCGACCAGGTCATCCAGGCCATGTCGCAGTCACAGGTCATGGCCAACATCATGACGCCCAGCTTCTCACACTTGCGGTTCAGCGAAGCGCTGCGGCGTGAGCTGGGCCACGCCCGGCCCCATGGCTGCCCCTTTTCTCAGTTTTTGTGCATGAACTCGGGTTCTGAGTCGGTGTCGGTGGGCGCAAGGATTGCGGATGTCAATGCCAAACAGATGACCGACCCCACCGGGCCAAAAGCGGGCCATCGAATTAAAAATTTGTCGCTGGCGGGTGGCTTCCATGGCCGCACCGATCGTCCCGCTCGCTACTCCGACTCAACCCGCCCCACCTATATGGCGCATTTGGCCTCGTACCGAGACCAAGACAGCCTGCTGACCGTTGAGCCCAACAACGTGGCGGCCCTGTATGACGTCTTTGAGCAGGCCGAGCGAGACCATGTCTTTATCGAAGCCTTTTTCATGGAACCGGTCATGGGTGAGGGCAACCCAGGCGCTGCAATCACGCCCGAGTTTTACAGCGCAGCGCGCGCGCTCACGCGCGCACATGGCACGCTGTTGCTGATCGATTCTATCCAAGCCGGGTTGAGGGCCACCGGGGCGCTGTCGATTGTTGACTATCCGGGCTTTGAGAACCTGCCCGAACCCGACATGGAAACCTATTCAAAAGCGCTGAATGGAGGTCAATACCCCCTATCGGTTTTGGCCATGAACAAGCGCGCCGCCTCACTTTATCGAAAAGGCATTTACGGCAACACCATGACCGCCAATCCCAAAGCGCTGGATGTCGGCACCACGGTGTTAAACAGCATCACGCCCGAGCTTCGGCGCAATATCGTTGCCAGAGGCGAAGAATTCCTGGAGAAATTCCAGCAACTGCAATCTGAACTGGGCGATGCCATCGTGACGGTCCAGGGCACGGGGCTGCTGTTTTCTGTGGAGCTGAACCACGAGCTTTACAAAGCCTACGGCGCTGGATCGACCGAAGAATACATGCGCCTTCACGGCATCAATGTCATCCACGGCGGCGAGAATTCACTTCGATTCACCCCGGTGTTTGCGACCACCTCTCAAGAGGTTGACCTGATTGTTGATGCCACGCGCGATGCCTTGCGCCACGGCCCCACTAAAAAGACCCAACCTGTTGACGGCAAACTCGCGAGTGCAGCGGCATAAGGTCCGCCACCGCAGGCACGTCGATGTTCTCAAATGACGACGCTGAGCACCAGCACCAGGCTCAGCTGAGTCATCAGCAAAAGCCCCAAAGTCAGGGTTTCTTTAGCGGCGCGTTGAATCCAACGCTTGGTCACAACGGCGCGCGAGGCGGCCCAACGGGTTTTTCGGTGTGCTTGTGGGTGCGGCATGGCTGATCTCCATCATCGGTTGATGATGGCATTTCAGCAAAGGTCGTTCTCAAAACCTGAGAATGCCTAAAAACCTACACCTGCGGCGCTTAAGCACCCATGGTTTTTAAGCACCCATGGTTTTCGCCCTATTCCGCCTCGCTGAGGCTTTCTTCAATTTCTTCAACAGAGGCGCGGCGAATGTCTTTGCCCTCGACCATGTAAACGATGTACTCGCCAATGTTTTTGGCATGATCACCAATCCGCTCCAATGAGCGCGAGACCCAAATCGAGTCCAACACTCTGCTGGTGTTTCTCGGCTCTTCCACCAGATAGCTGTAGTATTGGCGCAATATGGCTTCGTATTCAGCATCCACCTTGACGTCTTGACGCTTCAGTGCAATGGCCACCTCTGGCTCAAGGCGGGCGAAACCATTGAGCGCGTCCCGAATCATCGCGCGCACATGGCCCGCCATGCTCTCAATTTCACGGTAATTGCCCCGTGGCCGATCACGGCTGACCAAGCGAATCGCCATCTTGGCGATTTGCTCCGCCTCGTCACCAACACGCTCCAGGTCATTCACCGTCTTAATAATCGCCATAACCAAGCGCAGATCGCTGGCAGTGGGTTGACGTCGCGCCAGAATCTGGATGCACTGCTGGTCAATGTGCTTTTCCATCTCATTGACCTTGTGATCATTTTCAATCACCTGCTCAGCGCGAGCCGACTCGCCGTCAATCAGCGCAGACACGGCATCGGCGATCATCTGCTCGGCCAGCCCCCCCATTGTCATCACGTCTTTTCTTAAGTCTTCAAGCTCTTGGTTAAACTGGCGAGAGATATGCTGATGAAAGTGCTCGTCCATGAATTATCCTTCTTATCAAGCCCCTAACCGTACCGACCTGTGATGTAATCCTCCGTCGCTTTCTGACTGGGATTGGTAAACAGATTGGCCGTGTCGTCAAACTCTATCAGCTCTCCAAGATACATGTAGGCTGTGAAATCTGACACGCGGGCGGCCTGTTGCATATTGTGCGTCACGATCACAATGGTATACGATTCTTTGAGATCAATGATCAGCTCTTCAACTTTAGCCGTTGAGATTGGATCAAGCGCAGAGCAAGGCTCGTCGAGCAAAATAACCTCAGGCTCAATGGCAATGGCCCGCGCAATGACCAGACGCTGCTGCTGGCCACCAGATAAACCAAATGCATTGTCATCCAGCCGATCTTTGACCTCATCCCACAGCGCAGCGCGTTTGAGGGAGCGTTCCACCACCTCATCGAGTGTGCGCTTTGATTTAATGCCCTGGAGCCGGAGACCATAGGCCACATTGTCGTAGATCGACTTGGGGAAAGGATTGGGCTTTTGGAACACCATGCCCACTTTCCGTCGAAGCTCAGGAACGTCGATTGATGGCTTATAAATGTCCTCGCCTTCGATCTTGATGGTGCCCTCGATGCGGCAGGTGTCGACCAAGTCATTCATCCGATTAAAGCACCGAAGCAATGTGGATTTCCCGCAGCCACTGGGGCCAATAAATGCCGTCACCCGCTGAGAAGGAATTTGCATGGTGATGTTTTTGAGCGCTTGGCTTGATCCGTAGTACAGATTGAGATCACGCGTCTCCAGGGAGATGTTCTCGTGATTAAGGTTAAGCCGCGGGCGATTGACATCAAGCCCTGCATTTTGGTTAAAACTACCTGCCATGATCGTGTCCTGCCCTCAATAAATATGCCGATGGCGACTCAATCGCTGTCGCTCTTGTAACGCTCACGCAACCGATTTCGAATCGCAATCGCGGTGAGATTCAATAAAAGGATCAACGCCACCAAAACCATTGCCGTGGCGTAGACCAAAGGCCGGCCGGCCTCGACATTGGGGCTTTGAAAACCCACATCATAAATGTGGAACCCCAAATGCATGATGCGCCGCTCAAGATGCAAGAACGGAAATTCACCGTCAACAGGCAAGTTCGGTGCCAGTTTGACCACACCAACCAGCATCAATGGGGCGACCTCGCCAGCCGCGCGTGCCACGGCCAAAATTAAGCCAGTCATCATGGCCGGCGTGGCCACCGGCACAATCACTCGCCACAGCGTTTCTGATTTGGTGGCACCCAATGCCAAGGACCCCTCACGCATGGCCTTTGGAATCCGAGTCAAACCCTCTTCGGTCGACACAATCACCACAGGCAAGGTCAAAAGCGCCAGTGTGAGAGAGGCCCAGATCAATCCTGGCGAGCCAAAGGTGGGCGCGGGCAACGCCTCAGGATAGAACATCTGATCGATGTTCCCACCAAAAAAATACACAAAAAACCCAAGGCCAAATACACCGAACACAATGGATGGCACGCCTGCCAAATTGTTCACCGATATCCGAACCATCCGAGTCACGGGCCCCTGATGGGCATATTCTCTTAAGTAAATGGCGGCCAACACACCAAATGGTGTCACCACGATCGACATGATCATAACCATCATCACGGTGCCAAAAATGGCAGGCAAAATTCCGCCTTCTGTGTTCGCCTCGCGCGGGTACTCACTTAGAAAACCCCAAAAGCGCGAGCCATATTCCATCAGCTTGTCAGTCACTCCCATGGTGTTCGCGCGGGTTGCGCGCACCACGTGCGCCAGCGGAATGGTGACCGACTGCCCATCCGAAGTTGTCGCCACCAACGCATCACGCATTGATCGCTCCCGAACCTCGTTCAACTCCGAAAACAGCACCTCATAGTCGGCGTTAAAACCGGCCACTTGCTGCTCAATATCTGCGTATGCCTGGGCTTTTTCAGCGGCAGTCAGCTCATCGGACAGTTCGATCCGACGTCGCTCAAGCCTGAGTTGCTCGATGTTTTTGTTGATCTGCCCAATCTCGTAACGCTCGAGGTGGTTGATCTCAGCCATGATGGCATTGGCTCTGGCCAGCCGCGGGGGCAGCGCTTCAAACGCCGCCTCGCCCTCGGCGATGACCTCGCCATTTTCTTTGATGGCTTGAAGGTAGCCAAAAAAGTCGCCCCACTCTCGCCGCTCCAGTTGGATGGCATCGGCGGGGTAGCGGAATTCAGAAAGGTTATCGGCCACAAACCATTCAAAGTCTTGGCCCGTGATGTCCCGATTGCCCAGCTTAAACAGATACCGCTCAACAAAATTGAGCGAGGCCGGCACATCAATGCCCGACTCACGAACCGACTGCGCCGAGACCGTCTCCAGCGTTCGGATGGTTCCCAAGATTTCGCGCTCTTGACCCGAGGCCTCCGTGACGGTCGCCTCCACCACAGGGGGCTGCCAAAAATGCCCCAAACCACGGACGCCGATCAGCAAAAGCAGCCCCACAACCATGATCACACTGAGACTGACCGCGCCGCCGATCAGCCAAATCCATGGGTCACCACTTTTAAACCATCGACGGATCACGACATGGACTCCTCAAGGCCTCACAGTGAGCTGTAACGCGTTCGCAATCGCTGACGCACCACCTCAGCAATCGTATTCAAAATAAACGTGAAACCAAACAGCACCAGGGCTGCTAAGAACAGCAAGCGGTAGTGCGTGCCGCCGACGGCCGCTTCGGGCATTTCGACGGCGATGTTGGCTGAGAGCGTCCGCATGCCCTCAAAAATATTGAAATTCATGACGGGGCTGTTGCCAGTGGCCATCAACACAATCATGGTTTCGCCAACGGCTCGCCCAAATCCAATCATCACCGCCGAAAATATCCCCGGGCTGGCGGTCAACAGCACCACCCCAAGCATGGTCTGCCACCGCGTCGCTCCCAGTGCCAGCGACCCTTGAGACAGATGCTTGGGAACATTAAATACCGCGTCTTCGGCAATTGAAAAAATCGTGGGAATCACCGCAAAGCCCATGGCAATGCCCACCACCATGGCGTTTCTTTGATCATAGGTGATGCCCACATCCGTAAACCATTGACGCATGCTGCCATCGAAAAACGCCACCTCGACGCTGGGACTCAACGCCACGCAGGCCCAAATCGCGCCGATGATGGCCGGCACCAGCAGCACCGCTTCCCAACCCTCCGGCACCCTTTGCCGAATTGACAAAGGCAGCGCTCTCCAGCCCAAAGCGGTCAGCAGCATGACCAAAGGCAGCACCAGCAGGATGGAAAACATCGCAGGGAGGTGATTTTCGACAAACGGCGCGAACCAAAGACCTGCCAAAAAGCCAAGAATGACCGTTGGCAAAGCCTCCATCACCTCGATGACAGGTTTAACCCAACCGCGGATGGTGGGATGCATGAAATAGGCGGTATACACCGCTCCAAAAATCGCCAGCGGCATGGCAAACAACATCGCATAAAACGCGGCCTTTAAAGTGCCCAAGGTCAACGGCATCAGCGAAAACTTCGGCTCAAACTCGTCGGTGGCCGATGACGACTGCCAAATGTATTCTGCTTGATCTCGCCCCTCGTACCAGACTTTTTGCCACAGGGCTTGAAACGATGACTGGGGATGAGCGTTTTTCAACGTTCGATAATGAATTTGACCGTCCGTGTCGGTATACATCACCCCATCATTGCGGGGCGACACGGCCACGCGAGCGACCGCGCCTGGCAAAACTGACTCCAAGAGCAACGTCTTGTTGGATGTGGCGAAGTGAATCCCCAAATGTCCCGAGGCATCGCCCACCACAAATCCCTTTCGAGTGAACTCAGGAAAGATGTGCGTGATGCTGCCCGGGTGCGAATCAAATTCTCGAATGCGCTCAATGCGGCCCACGTTATTCGCATCCCGCACCAACATGTACTGACTTAAGCTGCCGTCCGAGCGCCCCACCATCACCGATACGGTGCCCAGCAAATACTCCGCTGCGGTGACTTCGATGCCCGCCTGAGCGGCTTCGGGCGACACAAGTTGGGCCGTGTCTAGGCGCTCGGCGCGGTTGGGATTGCGCACATCGTAATAATGCATTCCCTCGTTTTGATCAATGACCAGCAAGTTCTCTTGAGTGATGTCCAAAAGCAGTGCTTTGATGGTCGCCGGCGGGGGCGGTAAGACGGCTTCGGTGGGAGTGTATTCAGTCTCACCGGTGAGAAAGGAGGTCCGCGCAACAAAGCGCTTGAGCAACATTCGATCATCCTCGGTCACCGCCACCACTGTGATGCCGCGCTCGCCTTCTTGGATCGCAATGTGGGTCAGCGCCGAGCCCTCAGGATCGAGCACCATGGGCGAGGGCCCCATGGGGTACTCAAGATTGGGGGTGACCTTTCGAACATCGTCTGGGTAGGTGATTTCATAGTGGTGTTTGACCATCACCGCCGTGCCATCATTCAGCCCAATGGCCGCCATTTGGGTGCGCGGCTCGCCATGAGCAAAACTGACAATGTCCGCATCACCGGTCTCAATGACCTCACTGGCCAGCATCTGACCTGACGTCGGCTCAAAAAACTCAACCTGACCATTATCAAGAAAGCGCACCGCCGCCTCTTGATACCGCTCCTTGGCCAGGTACAGCGTCTCGGGCGAATCACTGGCTTGTTCGGTGGCCGGCGTGGCGTAGGTGACCACTTCACCAAGCTGGGCTGAGCGCAGCAGCGGCATCACCTCGATGAATAAAAACACAAAGATCAACGTCAGCGAAATCACCACCCCATAGCCTGCCGTGGAGACCATTAACCGCGTGCCGATGTCGCGCAGGCCACGCAGTTTTCTGTGCCTCAACCGGGCCGATTCTGCCTGGTCAGCCTGAGGGTCGGTGTCGGTGGTGATGCTCATGGCAACCTATCAGCGCAATCTGGCAACGGTCAGTCAGTCAAGCTCAAGCGCGGTCCGGAAGCGATTGACAACCTCTGCCGGCAGCGGGATGTAGCCATCGCGCACCACCACTTCCTGGCCTTGCTTGGACAGCACCATCTTGAAGAACTCACGCTCCAAAGGCGGCAATGGCCGATTGGGGTGCTTGTTGACCGTAACGTAAAGCAGGCGCGCCAGCGGATACTCACCCGATGCCGCACTCTCTTTGCTCGGTGCCACCGGCGGGTTGCCAACGGGCACTGCACGAACCCCCGATGTGGCGTAACCGATGCCGGTATAACCGATGCCGTTGATGGACTCGGCAACGCCTTGAACCACCGAGGCAGAACCGGGCTGCTCATTGATCGAGTTTTTAAAGTCACCATCACACAGCGCAAACTGCCGGAAGTAACCATAGGTGCCAGAGACTGCGTTTCTCGAATACAGCGCGATGTCACGGTTGGCCCAGCTGCCTTCGAGTCCGACCTGGCCCCAACGGCGAATGTCCTCAGCGCCCCCGCAGCGACGTGTCGCTGAGAAGATGGCATCCACCTGTTCGATGGTCAGGCCCTCGATGGGGTTGTCGCGGTTGACAAAGACCGCGATCGTGTCCACCCCCACCCCGACCACTGTCAGGGGATAGCCATGGCGCTCTTCAAAAGCCTGCTGTTCATTTTGGCGCGGGCGCCGACTCATTGGGCCAAAGTTGGCCGTCCCTTCGGTCATGGCGGGCGGCGCAGTGGATGTGCCGGCGCCTTGAATCTGGATATTCACATTGGGATAGATGTTTTGAAATTCTTCTGCCCACAGCGTCATTAAATTGTTCAGGGTGTCTGAACCCACCGAGGACAAATTGCCCGAGATTCCTGAGACCGGCTCATACTCAGGCAGGTCTGGGTCGACATCCGTCTGAGCAAAACCCAAAGTCATGGGCAAAATCACAAGCAAAGTGACGCTGATCCAAACAATCACTCGACGCATAGTATCGGCTCCATTTTCATTTCTTAACGGCTTGATTTAAAAGGTTTGTCGTTTCAGTTTCATGACTGTCAGTCGACGGTGGCACAGGCCGCCGAGACTCTGCGATGCGACCAGGGGGAAATATACACCGAAATACGCTGCCCTCGCCCAAGACTGAGTCAATTTCTAAGCGGGCGCCATGACGTTGCAACACGTGTTTAACAATCGCCAGACCCAGTCCCGTGCCGGACTTGCCCTCACCGCGCGCGCTGTCGACTCGGTAGAAACGCTGGGTAATGAAAGGCAGATGCTTGGCATCGATGCCCACCCCCTGATCCTCAACCTCGAAGATCCCTCGGCCTTGTTCGTCGCGAGACCATGACACCACCACGGGGGCGGCGCTGGGGCTATAGCGGAGCGCATTGGCAATGAGATTTGAAAAGGCGCTGTGCAGTTCTCGCTCGACGCCCAGAAGCGGGTTCGATGCCTTGGGCAAAAATTCAATTGGATGATCGCCCTCATCGGCCTGCCGCGTGGACTGAATCACCCGATTGATCAGCTCATCCATGTCCACGGCCTGCTCGCTGGAGGCATCGCTGGTTTCTGTCTCCAGTCGAGACAGTTCCAATAAGTCTTCAACCAACCCAGACATCCGCTCGGTTTGCCGCTGCATCTCACGAATCGGCTGCTGCCACTCGCGGGGCAACCCCTCGGCTTCCGGCAGAGCCTGCAGGTAACCTGAGATCACCGTCAGCGGTGAGCGGAGCTCGTGTGAGGCGTTGGCCACAAAATCTCGCCGCATTGACTGCAAGCGCTGAATCCGGGTGACGTCACGAAACAGCAGCAGATATTGCGCTCGCCCGTAGGGAATCAAACGCGCCGATAGCAACACATTGTCATCTTGAGGCGAGGTCAACTCGACCGGGTGATCATATTGTTGGGCCTGAACATAGTCCCGAAACACGGGACTTCTGACCAGGTTGAGAATGGGTTGACCAATATCGCGCTGGCTGGACAGCCGGAGCATGGATTCCGCCGCTTCATTGAACCACAGGATGCACAGATCCGCATCCAGCACCAAAGTGCCATCAGGCATGGCAGAAGTTGAGTCCCGGAACTCACGAATGACCTTGCCAAGGCGCTTTTTGCGGCTGTAGTAGCGTTTTTGCCAGCGGTCATATTGTGCAAACAAATGCCCCCACACCCCCCAACTCTCTGGGGGATTTCGTAAGCGGCCGACCTGAAGCCAGTGGGCAAACCGGTGGAGTTGACGCCAAGTGTGGAGAAGATACAACACAAGCCCGGCGATCATCCCCCAGGCCCACAGCCCGAAAAAACCGAACACCAGACCCAGCCCCGCCACCAGTAAGGCCACGAGATACAGCTCTTTGAGCCATGCTTTGCTCATTTAACCTTGCTTTTCAGAAGAAAACCGGTAGCCTGCGCCCCGAACAGTCTGAATCAGGCGGTCATACCCCGAGGGCTTTAAAGCCGTTCGCAGCCGAAGGATGTGCACATCAACGGTGCGCTCTTCGACGTACACCCCGCTGCCCCAGACGTGGTCAAGCAGCTGGCTGCGACTATAGACCCGCTCCTGGTGAGTCATGAAAAACTTCAGCAGCCGGAATTCTGTCGGTCCCATGGCCACCGGCTCATCATCGGCATAGACCCGGTAGGTCTCCAGGTTGAGTCGCAGGCCATTCATCCGAATTTCCTCGCCGTCCCCCTCCGGGGATGCGCGGCGAAGCAGTGCTTTGATTCTGGCGATCAGCTCGCGCGGCGAGAAAGGTTTGGTCACATAGTCATCCACCCCAGAATCCAACCCAGTCACCTTGTCATCTTCCATTGTTCGCGCCGTGAGCATGATGATGGGCAGGTCCTGGGTGAGTTCGTCGCGTCGGATCGCACGAGCGAACTCTGGGCCGTTGGAATCGGGGAGCATCCAGTCCAGTAAGATCAGATCAGGCGGCGCATCAGCCAGCGCCACGCGCGCGGCCTGGCAGGTGGTGGCGGTGATGACCTCGTACCCGGCGCGCTCGAGATTGAACACCACCATCTGGAGAATCGACTCGTCGTCCTCGACGATCAGAATCCGCTGCGGTTGCATTTTTTTTCGCCTTGCGTTGGCCAATGTGACCTCCTTATTGCACCAGCGCCAGATGACAGTGGTGTTAAACCCCCGCCAATTGAGTCATGGGTACTGTCGGGCCGCTTCGCTCAGCGCCTGACCCACGGCCGTGCGCAAAGACGCGGGCGAGGTGACCTCCACATCCGGTCCATACCGCAGCACCTCCATCACCAACTCTCGAGCTCGTCCAAAGGGCACGGTCAATTCGAAACGCCCGTCGTCAAGCCAGCGCCCGACCTGGTGCTGGTGCCATTGCTCCTCCGCCGCCCAGCGTGCGGCTTCGGGGGTGAACACCAACACCGCATGACTCTCCGCCGGGCCTGAGAAGATACCGAAGGCCTGATCGAGCTCGCTTTGAATCGCCTCGAGCGACACCTCTTTTGCAGGGATGTCAGACACGGTCATCGCTCGAACCCGCTCCAGCGCGAAGCTCCGCAAGCCGTTGGCAACATGACACCAAGCATCGAGATACCAGCGGTCTCGATAGGACGTGAGTCGCTGAGGCGAGACGCGGCGGACACTGGCCTCATCCCGCCGTCGACCGTGGTATTCGATCTCGATTTGTTGACGCTTGAACAAAGCCTGCAGGATGTCTTCAAACAGCGCGCTCGGCACCGGTCGCCCGGCATCTTTTCGGATATGAATCCGCTCAGGCTGTGCGGAGAAGTCCAAGCCCTGCTGATCCAAAAGCTGGTTGATGCGCCCTTGCACCCCCGCCAGCTCATCTTCCAGCAACCCAGGCTGGACGTTGCCCAAGACATGGCGAGCAGTCAGCAACGCCTGCAGCTCATCTGGGCTTATCCATAGTCCCGGCAGCTCGAAATGGCCGGCCAGCTGGCGGTCGTAATAAAAACCACGGCCATCGGGGTCTTGCTCCAGCGGCGCGCCGAGGTGGTCTCGAAGCTCGGCGATCAGCCGATACAAAGTCGCCTGTGAACATCCCAATGCATCCATCAGCGCTTGACGGCCAATGGGCGTTCGGCGCTGGCGAAGCAAATCGTGGAGGTGATACAGCCGCTCGCGCCTAGACACGCCCACTACCCATCTTCACGAGCGCCTGGGCTGGGGGTTGGCTCACACTCGTCACAGCACCCATAAATCTCCAAGACCTGATGCGAAGGCGTGAAGCCCTCGCTGGCGGCTGCTTTGGATAGACGCTCGCTCAACACGCTGTCTTCGATCTCCACCACCTGGTGACAGCGATTGCAGATCAAAAATTGCCCCTCGTGGGGGTGCTCAGGGTGCATGCAGCTGACGTAGGCATTCAGTGTTTCGATGCGGTGAATAAAATGATGCGCCAGCAAGAACTCCAAGGCCCGATAGATGGTCGGTGGCGCGGCACCGGGTCGCTCTTTTTTGAGCTGGTCCAACAAATCATAGGCTTTGATGGGGGCATCGGCTTCGATGATCAGTTCCAAAACGCGACGACGAATGGGGGTCAACCGAAGGCCTTGCTCGGCACAAAAAGACTGGACGTGCTCGATCGGTGACGATCCGCTCATGGCTTTATTTTAGCAGTATTCGCCCTGAGCGCTGGCGCTCAGGCCCCGTGCTCACCCACGCGATCTTGAATCCATTCGATCGCCCTTTCGATCCGCGCGATTGAGCGATCCTGGCCCATCAGCCCCAACGTTTCATTGATCGCCGGCGACTGACCATGGCCCATCAGCGCCACGCGAAGCGGCATCCCAATTTTCCCAAACGACAGCTCAAGCTCATCGGCGGTTTCTTGAATGGCGCTTTGCAAGACCTCAGGTGTCCACGTGGTCAGCGCCTTAAGCTTGGCCAGCAGCCGCTCAAGCGGCTCAAGCGCCACCGGGCGAAGATGCTTTTTCGCCGCTTTGGGATCAAAGTCATCAAAATCCACAAAAAACGGAGCGCTTTCGGCGGCAATGGCGTCCAGCCGATCCAATCGCTCAGCCTGAAGTGCCAACAGCGCGGCCAGATCAATGTCATCGGTGGTAGGACAACCCAAGCGATTTAAATGCCATCGCAACTCATCCATCGCCTCATTGGGGTCGCCTTCTCGCAGATGGTGGTGGTTCAGCCAAGTGAGTTTTTCAACATCAAACCGGGCCGCTTTGCGGTTGATGCCTTCGATTGAAAACGCGCCGATCAATTCATCCAATGAGAAGATTTCTTGATCGCCGTGCGACCACCCCAAACGAGCCAGGTAATTCACCATCGCTGACGGCAAAAATCCTTGCGCTCGCCAACTCATCACACCCTCGGCGCCATGGCGTTTCGAATACCGCTTGCCATCGGGGCCAAGAATCATCGGCACATGCGCAAACTCAGGCGGGCTCACGCCCAAGGCGTGGTATAAGTTAATTTGGCGCGGCGTATTATTGATGTGGTCATCGCCACGGAGCACCAAGTTGATGTCCATGTCCCAATCATCCACCACCACCGCAAAGTTATACGTCGGCGTGCCGTCTGAACGCATGATGACCAGATCATCCAGCTCGCTGTTGGCCACTTCAATGTCACCATAGACATGATCGAAAAACTTCACCTTGCCCGCGGTGGGATTTTTGAAGCGAATCACAGGCTCAACGCCGGCCACGGGGGCCTGGGCATCGCGGCAATGGCCATCATAGCGCGGCTTATCCCCTTGAGCGATGGCGCGCTCACGCAGTGAGGCCAATCGTTCTTTCGAGCAGTAGCATCGATAGGCCAATCCTTTCGCCAACAAATCGTCCACAATGGCTTGATACCGCGCCTGGCGCTGGCTTTGGAAATGGGGGCCCTCGTCACAATCCAAACCCAGCCATTTCAGGCCATCCAAAATGGCATCGACAGAGGCTTGAGTGGAGCGCGCTTGGTCAGTGTCTTCGATCCTTAAGACAAATTGGCCGCCGCTGTGACGCGCAATCAGCCATGCAAACAGCGCCGTTCTTGCACCGCCAATGTGCAAAAATCCGGTCGGGGATGGTGCAAAACGCGTTCGGAAGGGCTGAGAATGTGTGCTCATGGAGACTGTGGGGGACACCCGGATTACCGTAAGACCGAGCATATTACCAGAGGCGTGTTGTCAAACAAACCAAACGCGGTGAGGTATAACGGGCAGTGAGATGTTGTTGACGCAGACATTGACGCGCTTTGATCGCACGTTCAAGCGCCTGCCGTGGCCACGCGCATGGCTGGTGCTGGCCGTGGTGTTGCTGGTCAGTTCGGGTGACGACCGGCCATCGACACTTGACCAAATCCATCAGCGCGGGCAACTGATCATGCTGACCATCAACGGCGCCAGCACCTACTACCTGGGGCCACAGGGTGAGACAGGTTTTGAATATGAACTCGGCTCCGCTTTCGCCGACACTTTGGGTTTGCCCATGGAAGTGGTGACCCTGCCCAACACCGAAGCCTTGTATACGGCGCTGGCCAACGGTCAAGGTGACTTCATCGCGGCCGGCTTGCCGCGGCTGATCGATCACCCCCGACTGCAATCGGGTCCGGTCTATGAGACCGTCTCACCGGTGGTGGTCTATCGACAGGGCTCACCCAAACCCGATGGCTTTGACGACATGACCTCCGGCACATTGGCGGTGTTGACTGGCAAAGGACATGCTTCACTGATCGACAAACACCGCCCCATGGCGCCCGGTCTGGAAGTGATCGAAAAGCCCAACTCGAGCATTGAAGATCTGTTCGATGGCATCAGCCGCCAAAGGCATGACTACACCATCGCTGATTCAAACATTGTTGAACTCAATCGCCGATTCTTTCCGGCCATCGGCGTGGCCTTTGAACTTGAACCGCAACTGGAATTGGCCTGGGCCATCCAAGCCGATGCCAGTGACGATTGGCTCGACGCACTTGAGCAATTCTTTACTCGAATACAGACCAGCGACGAACTGGCGCAGATCAAAGCGCGTCATTATCAAGTCCAAACCGAGTATGATTCTGTAGGCACGTTCACCTTCATGGATCAAGTCAAAAACAGGCTGCCAGAATTAAAACATCTTTTCCATGAGGCCGCCGATCAGGTGGGTCTTGACTGGGCGCTGCTGGCGGCGGTGGGTTATCAAGAATCGCACTGGGACCCCAACGCCGTCTCACCCACGGGGGTGCGCGGTGTGATGATGCTGACCCAACCCACTGCCGCACAATTGGGGGTCACCAATCGCCTGGATCCGGCCCAAAGTATTTTTGGCGGCGCCCGGTACCTCAGATCATTGCTCGAGCGTTTGCCCAAACGCATCGAAATGCCCGATCGATTGTATTTGGCGCTGGCGGCCTACAACATCGGGCTGGGTCACTTGGAGGATGCTCGCGTGATCACCCAGCGCCAGGGCAAAAACCCCGACCGGTGGGTGGATGTCCGCGAGCACCTGCCCCATCTCACCCAGCAACGCTGGTACAGCCAAACGCGGTATGGCTATGCTCGAGGTTATGAGGCCAAGCGCTACGTTGCCAATGTGCGCACTTTTTACGAAATCTTATTGTGGATGGACCAGCGCGAGCACCCGCTGCTGACCGAGGCATCAATCGTCGAGCCAGACACAGCGTCCCGCGATGGATTGGATTGAGGCCAGCCTTTGTTGATGCGCTTGGAGCTCCTCATCGCTGGCCTGACGAGACACCAATCGAGCCAAATCCAAGCCTTGCGTGCCCCCGCTGCTGGCGTCGGTCTCAGATGAGCGGTCCAATCGCAGCCCCAGATCCACCTGGCCGCCGGTCATCAGCAAATACACATCGGCCAGCAATTGCGCATCCAACAAAGCGCCATGGAGTTGTCGGTTGGAGTTGTCTATTTCATAGCGCTTGCATAAGGCATCCAAGCTGACGCGCTGGCCTGGGTGCAGCTCCCGCGCCAGCGCCACCGTGTCGAGCACGCTGGAGACATCGGTGGTTTGGATTCTGGGCGAGCGATCGAGTCGGGCCAGCTCGGCATCGAGAAAACCCACATCAAACGGCGCATTGTGGATCACCAGCTCTGCGCCTTCAATGAAAGCCAAAAACTCGTCCACGATGTCTGCAAACCTCGGTTTGTCTTTTAGAAATTCATCGGTGATGCCATGGACCTCCAAAGCGCCGCCGGCGACTGGCCGATCCGGATTCAGGTAACGATGAAAATGATGCTCGGTGATGCGCCGATCATAGATTTCAATACAGCCAATCTCCACGATGCGATCACCGTTGTCATGCTCTAAGCCCGTGGTCTCGGTATCCAACACAATCTGTCTCATGGGTGTCTGCCTTTGAATGGTTTCAGGACTCAAAGCGGCTGTTGTCGACTGATTTCAATGGCCGCCTCGCGCGCCAAATCATCGACGCGCTCGTTTTCCGGGTGCCCGCTGTGGCCTTTGACCCACGCCCACTCGATGTCATGTTGGGCGACCAACACATCCAGTTTTTGCCAAAGGTCCTTATTCTTAACAGGCTTTTTGTTGGCCGTCCGCCAACCATTCGCCCGCCATTTGGCCATCCACTGGGTGATGCCATCTTTGACATAGGTCGAGTCGGTCACCAAGTGGACCCGACAGGGCTGTTTCAAAAGCGCGAGCGCTTCGATGGCCGCGGTCAACTCCATCCGGTTGTTGGTGGTCTCAGCCTCGCCCCCAAACGCCTCTTTGCGGTGACCATTCCACTGCATCAACACCCCCCAACCGCCGGGGCCTGGGTTGCCCAAGCAGGCGCCATCGGTCCAGATGTTGACTTCGGGTTTGCTCATGCGGCGCGACACTGAGTGAGCAAGGCCCGCGCGGGCTGAACCGCCACTGCGCGGCGCTTGAACGGCCGAACGGGCGCGGCGCGGCGCTGCTTTTGCGCCACCAAAACCAACACGGGGCTCAACCCAGGCCACCGTCGAGCGCCGCGATGGAACGGGTTGAGCTTCAATTTTAATTCAGGGTGGCTGTGGGCCCACACGAAATGCGGCCAGCTGGGCCAACGGAATGCCTCACACCCCAGCAATCGCCAAACCAAGGGGTGCCAAGGATTGGCCGACAGGGCAATCAAACTGCCCCCGGGTTTGAGCACTCGAACCCACTCCGCCAGAGACATCGCCGCCATCGCAGGCTGCCACGCATGCCTGATCAGCACGGCTGGCAGTGTGTCATCATCGATCGGCAGCGCATCAAAAGCCGCCACAAATGGCCAGGTCACTCCCTTGGCATCAAACAGCATGCGTTCGCGCACCGCTGGCGTGACCAGTCGCGGTGAGGGACTGGTCACCGGTGCGCATTCGACCAACCAGTCGATTTGAGACAGCGCGTCAGTGACAGCAGACAGGCCCGCCAGCAGGGTCGACTCTGCCGACTGCAAACTTGACAAGTCAACCACTTGAGCGGGCTGAGGCCGATTATCCACGGTAGAATGGGGGTGTGAGCGACAAAGACATGACCCCTCAAGGATACCAGAAGGGCGCCCAATGACCATACGCGTTGAAGCCATTCCCGCACTTGAGTCCAACTACATTTGGATGATTCACAACGACGCTGTGGCTTACCTGGTGGATCCGGGGTGCGCCAATGCCGCTGAGCAAGCGCTGAAGGATCACGGTGTTGCATTGATCGGCATCTTGGTCACTCACCATCACCAAGACCACATTGGTGGTGTGGATCAGCTGATCGCAACACACAACGTGCCCGTGTGGGGACCGATTGATGAGCGCATTCAGCAAGTCACCCATCCGGTCAAAGACGGTGATGAATTGATCCTGCCCACACTCGAGATCGGCTTTCGTGTCATCGCCACGCCGGGGCACACCAGCACCCATGTGGCCTATGCCAATGACAGCATGATTTTCGCCGGCGATACGCTCTTTTCAATGGGATGCGGACGCCTATTTGAGGGCACACCCGCGCAAATGCAGCGCTCTTTGGACCGCTTGGCCGAGCTCAATCCGCACGCCTTGGTCTATGCCGGCCACGAATACACCCAAAGCAACTGTGCATTCGCCATGGCCGTGGAGCCGAGCAACGCGGTCACCAAAGACCGGTGCCGCGTCGCCGCTGAGCTTCGTGACCACGGCCAACCCACGCTGCCGGTGATTTTGGCAGAGGAACTCGCCAGCAATCCATTCTTGCGCACCCGAGAGCCCAACGTGGTGATGGCCGCGCGCGAACACGACCCCCAGTGCGGGACCACCGCCTCGGAGGTGTTTGCCACGCTGCGTGCTTGGAAAGACGGCGCCCACTGAGCCGACAGATCACACACAGTCCATGGTGATTTCCGTATAATATCGCTCAATCGCGATAGAAGGATATATATCATCGACCTGGACCTCATCAACCGCTATTGCAGCCTGCTGGGCGATGCGACTCGGGTGCGCCTGCTGGCGTTGCTCGAGCGAGAGGAATTGACGGTGGCGGAATTGGCGACGATTACCCATTTGGCCCAGCCCCGCGTCTCGACTCACTTGGCCAAGCTCAGGGAGGCCGGCATGGTGGTGGATCGGCGTGCCGGCGTCTCGGTGTACTATCGCTTGGCCGAGTCCAGTCACGCGCCAGACATTACCCGGCTGTGGAACACGTTTCAGGCGAACTTAGATGATGCGCTGATCAATGCCGATGCCGAGCGACTGATGGGGGTGCTTGCTCGGCGAACCGCCGGCCGAAGCTGGGCTGACTCGGTGGCCGGTGACATGGAGCGTCACTATTCACCCGGACGCACCTGGGAGGCGACTGCACACGCGTTGACCCGCTTATTGTCGCTGGGACGGACCTTGGACATTGCCTCAGGCGATGGTGTGATGGCAGAGCTTTTGGCGGCCCAAGCCACCACCATTGATTGTGTGGACCTCTCGGCCAAGGTTGTCGAGGCAGGGCGCGAACGCAACAGCCACCTTCCACACGTTAACTTTCATGAGGGCGACATGCACGCCCTGCCGTTTGAGTCTGGGCGCTTTGATACCGTGCTGTTGCTCCACGCGTTGACCTACAGCAACCAACCTGCCGTGGCCATTGAAGAAGCCGCCCGCGTGTTGGCGCCCGAGGGGCGCTTGGTCTGCGCGACCCTGGACCAACATGAGCACAGTGAGCACGTCAAAGCCTTCGGTCACCTGCAGCCTGGGTTTCACCCCGACAGGCTCGAGCAATGGATGAATCAAGCCGGTCTGAGCGTTGAGTTTTGTGAGGTGACCTCGATCGAACGCAAACCGCCCCATTTTAAAATCGTCACCGCGCTGGCAGCCGCGCCCCGCGTGAGCCCCGACCAGCCGACTAAGGAATCATAAGCATGTTGCAATGGTACGACCCCGCCCGCGTGAATCAGCTCCAAGAAGCACTGTCTGAGCGCATCATGGTGCTGGATGGCGCCATGGGCACGATGATCCAAGGCCATGACTTAGACGAGGCGGCCTATCGCGGTGACCGCTTTGCCCAACACAGCAGCGACCTTAAAGGCAACAACGATTTGCTGAGCCTGACTCAGCCACAGATCATTCGCCAGATTCATCGAGACTTTCTCGATGCGGGCTGTGATTTTGTGGAGACCAACACCTTCAATGCCAACCGCATCTCGCAGCTGGACTATTCGCTTGAGACGCTGAGCCATGAGCTCAACAAAGCCTCGGCGCAGCTGGCGCGTGAGGTGTGTGATGAAGTCAGCCGCATCACACCCGATCGGCCGCGCTTTGTAATTGGCGTGCTGGGCCCCACCAATCGGACCGCATCCATTTCACCGGATGTCTCCTCACCTGGCTTTCGAAACATCACGTTCAATGACCTCAGCGCGGCCTATCAAGAGGCGGTCAATGGCCTACTGGATGGTGGCGCCGATGTCATCATGATTGAGACCATCTTTGACACGCTCAATGCCAAAGCCGCCATCTTTGCCGTCGAGGAGGTGTTTGAGCAACGTCAAGCCAAGTGGCCCTTGATGATCTCTGGCACCATCACCGATGCCAGCGGTCGGACTTTATCGGGGCAAACTGCCGACGCCTTTTATTACTCAATGGAACACGCGCAGCCGATGTCGGTGGGATTTAACTGTGCCTTGGGTGCCGATCAACTCAAACCACACATCAAAGCATTAAGCCAGATTGCACAATCGCTGGTCAGCGCACATCCGAATGCAGGCCTGCCGAATGAACTGGGTGAGTACGACGAATCGCCTGAAGATATGGCCGCGGTGATTGAAACATTTGCCAAAGAAGGTCTGATCAACATCATCGGTGGGTGCTGTGGCACCACCCCTGCACACTTGGCAGCGATCATCCAAGCGGTTCAGCCGCACACGCCACGGCCACTGCCCTCGGCGTTGACCTCGGAGATGGTGGCATGACCGAGCAGGCCCACACCCATTTAAGCGGCCTTGAGCCGTTGGTCATCACACCCGAAATTGGCTTTGTCAATGTGGGCGAGCGCACCAATGTGACGGGCTCGGCGAAATTCAAACGCCTCATTGTTGAAGAGCGCTTCGATGAGGCGCTTGAGATTGCGCTCGAGCAGGTCGAAAATGGCGCACAAATTATTGATGTCAATATGGATGACGGCCTGATCGATGCTGAAGCGGTCATGCGCACGTTTTTAAACCTTGTCGCAGCCGAACCCGACATCGCCAAAGTGCCGATCATGGTCGACTCCAGCAAGTTCAGCGTGATCGAGGCGGGCCTACAGTGCATGCAGGGCAAAGGCATTGTCAACTCGATCAGCTTAAAAGAGGGCGAGGCGGCGTTTTTGGCGCAAGCCAGAACAATCCGACGCTACGGGGCAGCGGTGGTGGTCATGGCGTTTGATGAGACCGGCCAAGCAGACACCACCGAGCGGATGGTGGCTTGTCTGTCTCGGGCCTATCAGCTGCTCACCGAACAAGCCGGTTTCCCGCCGCAAGACATCATCTTCGACCCCAACATCTTCCCCGTTGCCACCGGCATGACCGAGCACGACAATTACTCGCTGGCGTTTATTGAAGCCACCCGCATTCTCAAAGAGCGCTTTCCCGAGACGCATGTCTCAGGGGGGGTGTCGAACATGTCGTTTTCTTTCCGTGGCAATGCGGTGGTGCGCGAGGCCATGCATTCGGTGTTTCTCTACCATGCCACCAAAGCCGGCATGGACATGGGCATCGTCAACGCCGGTCAGCTGGCCGTCTATGACGACATCGATCCCAAACTTCGCGAGCTGGTGGAAGACGTGGTTCTTAATCGGCGAAGCGATGCGACCGAGCGCTTACTGGAGGCCGCTGATCAGTTCAGAGGCGATGGAAAACAACAAGTCAAAGACGAGGCCTGGCGTGACAAGCCGGTGGCTGAGCGGTTGCAGTATGCGCTGGTCAAAGGCATTGACAAGTATGTGGTCGAAGACACCGAAGAGGCTCGTCAAGCCCATCCGAGTGCGCTGGAGGTGATCGAAGGCCCACTGATGGATGGCATGAACTATGTCGGCGACCTGTTTGGCGATGGGCGGATGTTTCTGCCGCAGGTGGTCAAATCGGCGCGGGTCATGAAAAAAGCGGTCGCACACCTGGTGCCCTATCTTGAGCAAGAAAAAAAAGAAGGAGACAAAAAAGGCAAAATCCTGTTGGCCACTGTTAAGGGCGATGTTCACGACATTGGCAAGAACATCGTGGGTGTGGTTCTGGCATGCAATGGCTTTGAAATCCATGACATCGGCGTGATGGTGCCGACTGAAAAAATCCTTGAGGAAGCCAAAGCCCAGGAGGTCGATGCCATCGGCTTGTCAGGCTTAATCACGCCGTCACTCGATGAAATGGTTCAGGTCGCTCAAGCCATGAATGATGAGGGCTTTGAGCTGCCTTTGCTGATTGGTGGCGCAACCACGTCTCGGGCACACACCGCGCTCAAAATCGACCCGGTCTACCCGCATGGCGTCACGTGGGTCAAAGACGCCTCCAGAGCGGTGGACGTCGCCAGAAAGTTGACCAGTCAGACCCATCGCCCCGACTACATCAAATCCATCCAAGCCGACTATTTAGAGATTCGTGAGCGCACGGCACAAAAGACATCAAAAAAACCGCTTTTGAGTTTAGACGAGGCCCGACGCCGTGCCAAACGCATCGACTGGAATGACTACACGCCACCGATGCCCCAACACCCCGGGCTGCATGTGATCGATTGGCCGCTGGCCGATTTGGTGTCCTACATTGACTGGACGCCTTTTTTCAGAACCTGGGAACTGGCCGGACGTTATCCGGATATTTTGCAAGATGCCGTGGTGGGCCAAGCCGCGCAGTCGCTCTGGGACGATGCGCAGACGATGCTCAAAACGATCGTCGAAGAGTCCTGGCTTGAGGCCAAAGCGGTGTGCGCACTGATGCCGGCGGCCAGTGATGGGGACGATGTCATTGTCTATACCGACCAGACGCGCCAAACCGAGTGGACGCGCTTTATCGGCCTGCGCCAACAATCTGACAAAGCCTCAGCAAACCTGTGTCTGGCTGATTTTGTGGCCCCGTTTGACGCGCCACACCAAGACCACGTGGGCTGCTTTGCGGTCACCACAGGACTGGGAATCGAAAAAGCTCAAGCGCGTCTGCCCAAGGACGATGACTATGCCGACATTATGCTGAAAGCATTGGCAGACCGCCTGGCAGAAGCGCTGGCCGAGGCGTTGCACGAAAAAGTTCGCCGTGAGCTGTGGGGTTATGCAAACAATGAGGCGTTGTCGAACGACGAACTCATTGGCGAGGACTACCAAGGCATCCGGCCTGCCCCCGGTTATCCGGCCTGTCCCGACCACAGCGAAAAAGTCAAGATCTTTGAGATGCTCGATGCGCCGAAGAACGTGGGTTTGTCGCTGACTGAGAACTTTGCCATGTGGCCCACCGCCGCGGTCAGCGGCTATTACTTTTCTCATCCCGAGTCACAATACTTCGTGGTTGGCAAGGTCGGCGAGGACCAACTTCACGACTATGCCCAGAGAAAAGGCGTTGATTTGGCCACCGCACAACGGTACTTAAGGCCCAATCTGGCCGATTAACGGAGGCGTTTCACGGAGCGATGATCGG
The DNA here is from genome assembly GCA_913057195.1 of uncultured Wenzhouxiangella sp. Taxonomy (GTDB): domain Bacteria; phylum Pseudomonadota; class Gammaproteobacteria; order Xanthomonadales; family Wenzhouxiangellaceae; genus Wenzhouxiangella. The sequence goes on along the minus strand of CAJXNL010000011.1, from coordinate 26,013 downwards.
CGCTGTGGGTGTCGCCCAGCCACCGCTACCAGATCAGGTCGTCCGGCACCGGCGGATAGCCCATCTGATCATCCTCGTCTTGACTGGGCTCATCGCAGGCCAGATCCGGGACCGCATCGGGCGCCAATGAAGCCGCCTCGCGCGCCGTTGCGGGGTGGACCAAAAGCGCCCGCCCCCGAAACATCACCACCGCCAACTCACCCGCGTTGAGCTGAGTGCGCTGGGCGGGCGTGCACATCACCCGTCGCACCCGCCCGGCATGCTCGAAAAACCGGGCCATCTCCGCCTCAGGCACGTTCAATGATTGGTCTTTCAGAACCGCCTCCAGCGCCCGATTGCGCTGGCGCCGCGCCTCTTGCGCGGCCTGCTTGGCCTGCTTTTTTTGCGCCGCCTCTTGCTTTTCAGCCTGCCGTCGAGCGCGGTAAGCCTCAGCGAGGTTCACGGTCGATGGAGACGCAGTCTCAAGCGACTTTTGCCCACCTTGACGGCCGCGCTTTCCCTTGGCGCGCTTGTCGCGCTTTTTAGATTCAGAAAGCCCTGCCTGGCGCAGGGCATCCCGTAACGAGCTCATCGAGGACCCACCGCTGCAGACCGAATCGTGTGGCAATGAGCCGTCGAGCGCGATTACTCGCTGGCTTCGACCGCAATCAGCTCCACATCAAACACCAAGGTCGAGTTGGGCCCAATCGCGCCGGGGCGACCTTCCGGTCCGTAAGCCAGCTCTGCTGGAATCACAAACTCATATGTGGCGCCCTCGCGCATCAATTGCACCCCTTCAGTCCAACCAGGAATCACCTGATTCAACGCAAAGGTGGCCGGCTCACCGCGGTCATACGAGCTGTCAAATACCGTGCCGTCGATTAAGCTGCCTCGGTAGTGGACTGTCACACGATCGCTGGCCACAGGCTGGGCGCCGTCGCCCGCTTCAACCACGCGATACTGTAAGCCTGAATCGGTCACCTGCACGCCGTCTTTTTGCGCATTTTCAGCCAAGAAGGCCTCGCCAGCGGCCAGATTGGCCTCGGCTTGTTCAGCCATGGCCTCTTGCATCTCGGCTTGACGCCGCTGCATGAACGCCTCGCGCTCGGCCAGGGCCTCTTCTTGCGTCAGCAAGGTCTCCTCGCCCGCGTACGCCGCCTCCATGCCGGCCATCAGGAGTTCCATGTTGAGGTCCATCTCCTGCTCGCTGAGTGACTGGCCGATGTCCATCCCAATGGTGTAGCTCAGACGATCTTCAGGGGTCTCAAGCTCTTGAGCGATGGCAGGGGCAATGGCGACACTCAACCCCACCAAGGTGGCCAGTGTCATGGGCATATTTTTAGACATTGATCGCGATCTCCGTTTTTGTACAGTTTATAAGTCATTTGGCGCTGGGCGCTCAGTGTACCAGACCTGCCCTGCCCGCCAGAGTTCACCTCGTTTTTGGGTCGCACCGGCATTTGGTATACTCACCAGCATGAATCGAATGCTGCTCCCCCACCGCCTCAGACACCGGCTGCGCGTGCCTTATCACCTGGCGCTGTTGATTGCCGCGGGGCTTTTGGCGTGGGCCTTTATGTCTCAGCTGAGCACCGGGCTCAATGCGGTTCAAGGGATTGCAAGCCAAAGTGCGCCCGCCCTGCCCACAGATCGCGCCGAATTGCGCTTCATGCTCCCCAGCCTGTTGCCCAACCGAGACGACTGGTCTGACGGGCGCTGATACAAGCCCATCTCCCCCGAAGCAACGGACCGTCGCTGCGATTGCCATGGCAATCATGAAAAAGGGTGTTGTATAGTCACTCCTTAATGGTTCGGCCCACAGACTTGAGGAGATTGTCTTGGAACCTTCATTGACCCGCCCCACTCGGTGGCGACCCAGCCTACCGTGGTCACTCATGTTCTTGCTGTTGTGCCCCGTGACTGTCGTTGGCGCTCAAGACCTTCGACAACCCACACCGCAGACCCACGTCTTGGCCGATGTGCGCATTGTGCCTGCCCCGGGCGAGGTGATTGACTCGGGCCATGTGGTGATGCGCGACGGTGTGATCCAGGCCGTGGGATCTGACATTGACATACCTGCCGATGCGCGCATCCACCGCTTTGAGCGCGCCGACGGTGACGCGCCCGTGACGGTCTACCCCGGACTGATTGAACCGCACTGGGTGATTGACACAGAACCGACCGACGGCGGCAGTGATGAGCCGCCGGAGCCGCCGGCCGGCCGCCACCCCCTGATTCGCCCCGACGCGCGCATCGCGGCTGCACACTGGCCTGAAGATCGGATTGACGCCCTGCGTCGAGCGGGGTTTACGACCGCTGTCCTCGCACCCAGCCACGGGCTGTTGCGAGGTTCAGGCGTGGTGACCAACTTGGGCGAGGGTGGACTGTCTGGCAATGTGATTGACCCGCGGTTTGGTCAATTTGCCAGTTTTGATGAGCGCATGGGCCGGCGTCAGTTTCCCAGCTCATTGATGGGTGCGGTGGCACTGGTGCGTCAAACGTTCTCTGATGCTCAATGGCAATCGCAGGCGCGCGCGGCATGGGCACTGAACCCGGCCCAACCTCGGCCCGAGTGGTTTGAAGGGCTGGACGCATTAGACAGCGCCATCAACGGGGGGACACCGTTGGTGTTTGATTCTGAGGATGTGCTCGACACGCTTCGGATCCTGGAGTTTGTTCAGTTTGATGAGGCCCGCCTGGCGATTGTGGGCCATGGCCATGAATATCAACGCCTCAGCGAACTCGAGCGTCATGACGATGTGGTCCACATCGTGCCGCTTGACTTCCCCACCACCCCGGATGTCGAAGATGAGAACGACCGAAACGTCTCGTTGGCGGCGCTCAGACACTGGCATCGAGCGCCTGACAATCCCCACATCATGCATCAATCTGGGTTGCCCACCATGCTCTCAAGCCATGGCATGGGCCAACCGACAGACTTCCTCAAAAACTTGGCCAAAGCCGTTGAACGCGGGTTGGATCCAGATGCAGCGCTGGCGATGGTGACCACCGAACCGGCCGATTGGTTGGCACTGAGTGACCGCGCCGGTCGAATTGCGCCTGGCATGATGGCGAACTTACTGGTGGTCGAGGGCGAGTTGATCACTGAAGAACCGATCATTTCCGATGTATGGATTGATGGTCAACGTTTTGAGCTGGCCTCCATCGAACCACCTTCGGTCGATCCTGTGGGCACTTGGGCGCTGACCCTGGGCATGGGCGCCATGGGGGACGTGGAGGCTCAGCTGGTGCTCACCGGCACGCCCACTGACCTGGGCGGCACTTTGACGGTGATGGGCAATGAATCCCCCCTGAACGATGCAAGAGTCAGTGATGACCAGGTCACAGCGCGCCTCGACTCCGCTCGGTTTGGTGGATCAGGCACCATCACGCTGAAGTTAACCATCAGTGGTGACAGCGCGCGCGGCAACGGCACAGGGCCTTTTGGTGAATTCACCTTGCGTGGTCAGCGCCGAGTGGCGGCTGCCAGCCCCCAGATGACCGCGGCTCAAACCCGCTCAACCCAGGAGGCGCAATAATGCGGTACTTACTCAGCAGTCTGTTGTTGTCGTCCACCCTGGCGGTGGCGCAAACGGAGACTTGGACACCGGATATCGAAGCATGGAACAGCCAAAAACCGCCTCAGCCCGATGCGGTGGTCTTTCGCAACGCCACCGTTTGGTCAGCGACCGACAAGGGCATCTTGGACAACACCGATGTGCTCATTCGCCGCGGTGAGATTGCAGCGGTGGGGCCTGATCTTTCCGCACCTTCAGACGCTTTGGAGATTGATGGCAGTGGTCACCACCTGACCCCGGGCATTGTGGATAACCACTCGCATGCTGCAATTTTGGGTGGGGTGAACGAGGCCTCGCGCATCAGCACAGCGGATGTGCGCATTCGAGACGTGATCGACTCGGAGTCGATCAACATCTATCGGCAGCTGGCCGGTGGGGTGACCACCATCAATTTATTGCATGGCTCGGCCAACGCCATCGGAGGACAGATGGCCACGATCAAGCTGCGCTGGGGAGCGCCCCCGGACGAATTGGTGTTCGACGAGGCGAGACCGGGCATAAAATTTGCCTTGGGAGAGAACCCCAAACAAAGCAATTGGCGCCCTGCCGAACCGCGCTACCCCCAGACCCGACCGGGCGTGGCGCAGGTGATCCGCGAAAAATTTCAGCAGGCAGCCGACTATCAGGCCGATCTTGATGATGCACCCACCGGACGCGCAGCGCGTACTCAGGTCCCCCCTCGGCCCAATCACGAGATGGACGCGATTGCCAGAATCTTGAATGGCGAGTTGGATGTTCATTCGCATGCCTATCGCGCCGATGAGATTCTGGCGTTGATGCGCACTGCCGAGTCATTTGGCTTCCGCATCCGAACCATCCAACACGTTTTAGAAGGCTACAAAATTGCCTCGCAAATGGCCAAGCATGGCGTGGGTGGATCGACATTCATCGATTGGTGGAACTTCAAAGCCGAAGCCACCGATGCCATCGGCTATAACCCGGCGATCATGCATCAAGCCGGCGTTCTCACCGCCCTGCACTCTGACAACCCCGAGCTCGCCAGACGGATGAATCTTGATGCCGCCAAAGCGGTTCGGTATGGGGGTGTGGATCCGCACGAGGCGCTTAAAATGATCACGGCTTATTCGGCCGATCAAATCGGTGCAGGTCATGCCATCGGCCGAATCACCGAGGGCCATGACGCTGATGTGGTCCTTTGGGATGGCCACCCGTTGAGTGCTTTTAGCAAAGTTCAACAGACCTGGGTGGATGGACGACGCTACTTCGATCGTCAGGCCGATCAGCGCATGCAACAGGCCATTGCCGAAGAGCGCCAAGCGCTGATCGCTCGGGCACTGGACGAAGGTGGCTCATCATCCGATGAGGCCCAAGCCTCGGAGGAGGCGACACCTGGTCATCAACATACATTTAACTTTGCCCGTCATTTGACAGGCTACCGACCCTCGGAATTGGATCATGATGAATACTGTGTTTTCCATGCCAACTAAGCGTGCTGCACAACAGCTGATGGGCGCTGTGATGTTGATCTTGCCCAGCGCGGCTGCGTGGGCGCAAGTGACCGTCTTACAGAACGCAACCGTTCACCCCATCAGCGCACCGGCGATCGAACAGGCCCAGGTGGTGATGGCCGATGGCAAGATCGTGGATGTCGGGGTCGACCTTGATGTTCCCGCTGATGCCACCGTCATCGATCTCACTGGCCATCACCTCTATCCGGGGTTTGTGCATCCCGCCACGCAGCTGGGACTGACCGAAATCAGCTCAGTGGCAGGCACCGTCGATACCCGTGAGATGGGTCAGATCAACGCCGCGCTCAACGTCGAGGTGGCGGTCAATCACGACTCCGAGCTCTTACCCGCTTCAATCGCCGGCGGGATCCTGACGGCCCACATCATTCCTGGAGGCGGGTTAATTCAGGGGCACTCGGCGGTGATGAATCTGGATGGCTGGAGTTGGGAGGAGATGCTGATCGCCTCGCAGGCCGGCCAGCACATCGCATTTCCGCCTGGCGCCGTTGATGATGAAGACAACGAGGACTTATCGCGCATCAACAGCGTTTTGGATCAGGCCCGTCACTGGCATCAAGCCGACGCGGCCGCCTCGGCCGGCAATGGTGAGCGACCGCCACGCAATGACCAACTTCAAGCGCTGGGCCCATTGCTGGCCGGTGAGACGCCCTTGATGCTGCATGCCAACCGATATGACGTGATGGAGGCTGCCCTCGACTGGGCGGACACGCAAGGCTTTGATAACGTGGTGCTGGTCGCCACGCCGGATGTTCAACACATTGCCTCACGCCTGGCCGATGCTGATATCCCCGTGATTTTAAAAAACGTATACGCCCTGCCGATGCGTCGCCACGATGGCTATGACGCCAGCTTCAAAGCGCCCCGCGTTTTGGCTGAGGCCGGGGTGAAATTTGCCATTGCCGATGCCACCCGCGGGATGGACGTTGCCAACGCCCGCAACCTGCCGTTTCAGGCCGGCTCCGCGGTGGCCCACGGACTGGATCCAGACATCGCAATGAAGGCGGTGACGCTATGGCCAGCGGAGATCTTGGGCGTGGGAGATCAGCTGGGCTCTTTGGAGCCTGGCAAGCGGGCCACGCTGTTTGCCGCCAACGGCCACCCACTTGAGCCCATGACACAAATCACCCACGTCTGGATTGACGGGGCGCGCTACGCCTTGTCCGATGTCAAAGCGCGCCGGCTGTATGACCGCTACCGGCAGCGCCACCCAGGTGACGAGTCACCTTAAACACGCAGCGCATCGGCTCGTTAATCCATGGCGATTTTGATCTGTGCACCCGATCGGGACAATCAGCCGCTGGCTGACGATCTGGCCGCGCACCTCCCGGGCGTCGACATTCGCCTTTGGCCGGAATTGGGTCAAGCGCGTGACATCGACTTTGCCGTGCTTTGGAAGCACCCGCCGGGGCTGGTGGCCAGCTTGCCCAATCTGAAGGCGATCAGCTCGCTCGGCGCTGGCATTGAGCATCTGATCTTAGATGACAGCATCCCGCCTTCAATGCCCGTCGGTCGATTGGCTGGACCCAAGCTCGCCCAAGACATGGCCACTTGGCTGGTGGGCCATGTCATTGCCGATTGGCGTGACTTTGCCCGATTCCAACATCAGCAGCAGCGTCACGAGTGGGCGCCGTGGGCACCGCATCGGCCGGCGCGCGTGGGCATTCTGGGCATGGGGCACATGGGGCGAACCACCGCTGATGCGCTGAATGTTTTGGGCTTTGAAGTGTTGGGATGGCGACACCAAGGCGGCGAGATCGACGGCGTGACCGTTCACCGGGGTGAGGACGGCTTGATGGCCATGGCTGCCGACGCCGACTACCTGATTTGTTTATTGCCGCTCACCCCCGCCACGCGCGGCATTTTGAACGCCAAGCTGATGGCCACCATGCCAAGACACAGCGTTTTAATTAACGTGGGGCGCGGAGCCCATTTGATCGAAGAAGACCTCATCGAAGCACTCGACCAAGGCCACTTGCGCCGCGCCATTGTTGATGTCTTCGAGACCGAACCGCTGCCCGAGGACCATGCCTTTTGGTCACACCAAAGCATCACAGTGTCTCCCCACTGCGCTGCCCTAACCCGGCCCGAAGAGGCGGCTGAGCTTTTGGCACAAAGCTATGTTCGCGTCCAGGCGAACAAAACGCCGCTTGGCTTGGTGGATTTATCTCAAGGCTACTGAGGCCGTTGACAAAACCCGTGGCGCTCAGCGCCCAACGCTGTGTTGAACTTCGCACTCATGTTTTGGAAGGCAATCCATGCGGTCAGTTGGGCAACGGCATCATCGCTAAAATGTGCTTTCAGCGTGTCAATTGTGCTTTGGGTGATTTGATCGCAATGACTTGTCATGGCCTCGGCATACTCCAGTACGGCGCGCTCTTGGGCTGTGAAGATGCCTTCTGAATTGGACCAGCTGGCCACGTGCTCGGCTTTATGGGTTTGACCTTCAGCCTCAAAAAATAAGTGGGCGTTAAGATCCACACAGAAGTCGCAGCCATTGAGCTGCGCGATCCGAATCGAGGCCAATGCGCGCGTGGTCTTTGGAATTAAAAAGCGTTTTCGAGAAAACAGGCCCAACATGGCCAACAGCCCAAAAAATAATCCCGGCATTCGCCCCCACAGAAAGCTCGGCGGCAGAACTTCACCATAGATCCGAATTTGGCGTTTCAAGACCCAACGAACCGGCCATGGATACGCCTTAAGGGGTTTGGGTTTGATATAGGCCACGTTGTGACTCCTTGCCATCTGGCATGGTTTAGGTTTGACGTTGGTCAATTTCAGTGACTGGTGTGTTGCCCACGATCAGGCATCGACAGCCGATAAACCAAATCCTTGATTGCGAAGCTGTGTCATCTCATCACGCAGCTGAGCGGCGGTTTCGAACTCAAGATTCTCAGCGGCTTTGAGCATTTTCTTTTCTAACTCAGCCATCCGCTTGGTCGCCTCCTCAGGAGTGGTCACGACCACAGCCGAGTCAGTCGGTGCGGCTTTTTCACCCGGGCGGCGCCCGGGTTTCTTCCCGGGCGTCTCATGCGCGTCGGCCATAATATCAGCGACACTCTTTGCAATCGTTTGCGGAGTGATCCCGTGCGTTTCGTTGAATGAGAGCTGCTTGTCTCGCCGCCGCTCGGTCTCTTCGATCGCTTTTTTCATTGAATCGGTCATGGTATCGGCATAAAGAATGGCCTTGCCATGCACGTTGCGCGCTGCGCGCCCGATGGTTTGGATGAGTGACCCGGTGGATCGCAAAAACCCCTCTTTGTCAGCATCCAAGATCGCCACGAGCGAGACCTCCGGCAAATCCAACCCCTCGCGAAGCAGGTTGATGCCCACCAAAACGTCAAAGGTGCCGAGTCTTAGATCGCGCAATATCTCCACCCGCTCGACCGTATCGACATCGGAGTGAAGGTAGCGAACCTTGATGCCATGTTCGGCCAAATATTCGGTCAAGTTCTCGGCCATGCGTTTTGTCAAGGTGGTCACCAAAACCCGCTCTTTGGCTGCCACTCGCGCGTTGATCTCGGACAACAGGTTGTCCACCTGGCTCGCCACCGGTCGAACCTCCACCGCCGGATCCACCAACCCGGTGGGTCGAACCACTTGCTCGACCGTCTGGCTGGAGCGGTCGGCCTCCCACTGCCGCGGAGTTGCCGAGACCAAAATCATTTGTGGGGCGCGCTCGGCAAACTCCTCAAACTTCAACGGCCGGTTGTCCATGGCCGACGGCAGTCGAAAGCCGAAGTTGACAAGCGTCTCTTTTCGCGACCGATCGCCTTTGTACATGCCCCCAATTTGAGGGATGCTGACGTGAGATTCATCGGCAATCAATATCGCATCTTTGGGCAAGTAATCGAACAGTGTCGGTGGCGCCTCGCCGGCCTGACGGCCAGTTAAATGACGAGAGTAGTTTTCAATCCCTTGGCAATAGCCCAGCTCCAGCATCATTTCGATGTCGTATTCGGTTCGCTGTTTGAGTCGCTGAGCCTCAACCAGCTTGTTCGCCTTCTCCAACTCTTCAAGGCGCTCTTTCAGCTCGGCTTTGATGGCATCCACCGCATCCAGCACCACCTGCCTGGGGGTGACATAGTGCGTTTTTGGAAAAATTGTTAACTCGCTGACGCTGTCCCGAATCTCGCCGGTCAGCGGGTCGAAAAAGGCAATCTTTTCAATCTCGTCATCGAAAAGCTCGACTCGAACCGCCTCCATCTCTGAATCACCCGGGAAAATATCAATCACTTCGCCGCGCACTCGGTAGGTGCCCCGGCGGAGCTCAAAGTCATTGCGGGCATATTGCATTTCGGCCAAGCGACGCAGAATAGACCGTTGGGACATGGTCTCGCCCACCTGCAATGCCAGCGTCATCTGCAAAAAAGAGCTTGGATCACCCAACCCATAAATGGCCGAGACCGTTGCCACAATCAAGCTATCGGGCCGCTCCAAAAGTGCCTTGGTGGCCGATAAACGCATTTGCTCAATGTGCTCATTGATGGATGCGTCTTTTTCAATAAAGGTATCGGTGGAGGGCACATACGCCTCCGGCTGGTAATAATCGTAATAAGAAACGAAATACTCCACTGCGTTGTTGGGAAAAAACGCCTTGAATTCCCCATACAGCTGAGCGGCCAAGGTTTTGTTCGGCGCCATCACCAAAGCGGGTCGCTGGGCACGCTCAATGACATTCGCCATGGTGAAGGTCTTGCCCGAGCCTGTCACCCCCAGCAACGTTTGGTGGCTGTGGCCTGCCGCCAGTCCAGCCACCAAACCATCAATGGCCGCCGGCTGATCGCCAGCCGGTGCATATTGAGAGACCAATTCGAATCGTTTTGCCATAACATGCTCAGTTTGAGGGCACGCTCGCCCCATCCGTGAAACTCTGCCCCAGCAAAGCCTTGAAGACTTATAATTGTAATCCGTCTGCTGACAAGGAAATGTCCGTTGTCCACCCGATTCTCATCGCGCGTCAACCAAGTCAAACCTTCTGCCACGATCGCCATGTCGATGAAGGCGCTGGCTTTGAAAGCTGAAGGCCGAGACATCATCTCACTGTCGGTTGGCGAACCCGACTTTGATACCCCAGCGCACATCCGCCAAGCAGGCATTGACGCCATCAACGCTGGCCAGACCCGGTATACCGCCGTCGATGGCACACCGGAGCTCAAACACGCCATCATTCAGAAATTACACCGCGACAACAATCTCGACTATGCCGCAGACGAGATTCTGGTCTCCAGCGGCGCCAAGCAATCCATCTTCAACATGTTCCAAGCCATGCTCGATGACGGTGACGAAGCCCTGGTCCCGGCGCCGTATTGGGTGTCGTATCCAGACATGGTGAGATTGGCCGATGCCGACCCGGTCATCTTGCACACCCAAGCCAAAGACAACTATCTGATCAGCCCGCAGCAGTTGCAGTCGGCCATTAATGACAACACGCGCTTGCTGATTTTGAATGCCCCCAGCAACCCGACGGGCATGGGGTACACGCGACAGGCCCTGGCAGCCCTGGGTGAGGTATTACTGGACCACCCAAAGGTATGGATTTGCTCAGACGACATCTATGAGCACATTTGGTGGGGGGACGAGCCTTTTTGCAATATTGCCGAGGTTGTCCCCGCACTGAAGGATCGAATGGTTGTCGTCAATGGCGTCTCCAAAGCCTATGCGATGACCGGTTGGCGCATCGGCTACGCGGCCGGCCCCGCTGAAGTCATCGCTCAAATGCGCAAGGTCCAAGGACAAAGCACCTCGAACCCTTGCTCGATCAGCCAGGCGGCAGCCACGGCCGCATTGAGTGGCGATCAAGCCGAGATTGCCGCCATGGCTTCGGCCTTTCAAGCACGCCACGATTGGATCGTTCCAGCACTCAACGCGTGCCCGGGCTTGTCCTGCCAACCTGCGCAGGGCGCATTTTATGTGTTTGTGGATTGTCAAGAAGCGATCAACCAACTGGGGCTTGGCGATGATCTGGCGTTGGCCGAGCATCTTCTTGAGACCGCGGGTGTGGCCACGGTGCCGGGGTCTGCCTTCGGCACGCCCGGGCATTTGCGCTTATCGTTCGCGCTCGGCCTGGAGACGCTTCAAGAGGCCGTTGGTCGAATCGAGCGAGCGCTTCAGGCCAGCTGACAGCCTGTGTTTTAAAAAAAGCCCCTGGCCCCACATCATCGGTCTCTGACGGGCGGTTAGGGATCATTCCGACAGGCGTGAGTCCTGTGCGGGTGCGATCATGGTGGCATGACACCAAAGCCACCCCCACCCCACCCACTGGGATTTTCTGTGCTCGAACTGTTGGTGGTGTTGGGGTTGATGGCGACGGTTTTTGGCCTCATGATCCCATCGCTGGCGCAGCCGCTTGACCGCCAACATCAACGCGCGGCCATCCATCGGCTTTATGGCCACCTCAATCAAGCGCGATTCATGGCCATCCAGCAGGGGACCTGGGTCAGCGCCTGCCCCAGCGTATCGGGCCGCCATTGCGATGACTCGACGCACTGGCACACCGGCTGGATTGTTTTTGTTGACGGTCACAAAACAGGCCAACCCGCCAGCGAGGGTGCCATCGTGATTCGTGGCGAAGGGCGATCGACAGCACTCATCACCAGCGGTGCTCGCCGACGCATCCGCTTCGGGCCGGGCGGCCATGCGTATGGCTCAAACGGGACCATTCGACAATGCGCCCGCTCGATTCGGGGCCCAAGCCATCGGATTGTCATTTCAAACGCCGGCCGGGTGCGCTTTGTTCAGCCTGATCAAATGACAGTGTGCGACGACCTTTGATTTTTCACATCCACGGGCGTAGGCTCGGCCTATGGAACTGCATCGACACCCCCAATCGGCTGAGCTGTTCGCCGAACTGCTCAACCGCCCATCGCCTCAAATCAACGCGCCGGCCGTTGCTAAACAGTGGGTGCTGATGCCAGCGCCTGGCGATGCCCACGCCAGTGCATCGCTTCGCGAGGCCATTGCCCAACTTTGTCAGACCCACGGTGTGGCGGGGCCTGGGACGGAAAAACACCACCACGTCCAACTGGGCTCGATGGAACTTCGGTGGGAGCAGCATACCGAGTTCAGCTCGGTGGTGCTGATCGCCGATCACACCACAGATGCCGCCGCGCTCCCCACCGCGTGGTTGGCTGGGATTCAGCACACGCTGCTGACCGGAGCATTGATCCAGATCCATACCCCAGACACCGCCCCTGATGGATGGTTGAATGGGTGGCCAGGCGCGGTCGGTGGCCAAGTGATGTCACAGGCAGGCACCATTGCCACCACGCTTCGACCCAATGATTCGGGGCTGGTGGATTATCGCATCATCAACCGAGATTTGGATCCAGCACGGCTGGGCCGATTAACCCAGCGGCTGTACGAGATCGAGACCTACCGAATGCTTGCCCTGCTCGGATTGCCGCTGGCCAAACAAACCGGTCAAACGCTCAACGAGCTCGAACAGCAGCTGGTGGAATTGGTGGAGCGGCTGGGTGATACCGAAGACTTAAGCGACGACCAGCAATTGCTGGATGAGCTGTTCGGGCTGGCTCAAGCCTCAGAGCGGCTGATGGCCAACACGGATTATCGATTCTCTGCAACGCAAGCCTATGGACGGATTGTTCGGGACCGCCTCGACGAGGTGAATGAGCAAGCACTCGATCACCGACAACCGCTGGGTGAATTTTTGGAGCGTCGCTTTGAGCCCGCGATGCGCACCACGGCCAACATCACCCGCCGCCAGGAAAACTTGAGCGCGCGCATTGCACGCACCGTGAGCCTCGCCCGAACCCGCGTCGAGGTCAGCCTTCAAACTCAGCACCGAACCCAACTCGAAGCGATGGCCCACCGCGCGCAACTCCAGCTTCGACTGCAGCGAACCGTCGAGGGCTTGTCGGTGATGGCCATCAGCTACTACACCATCGGTATTTTGGCGTACCTGTTGGGGGGGTGGCTCCCCACCGATCACGTCAAATGGTGGATTTCGGTCACCTCCCCGGCCCTGTTGCTCGGGATTTGGTGGCTTTTGAAACGCTGGCGGAAACGCTTGATGGAGGCCGATGAGGACGCCGATTGACGGGTCGATGGGATGTGCTAGAATTCAAACATGCGTTTTAATCAAGCGTTTGTTTCGGAAGCAAGCGGGACCCGCGACCGCATCCTGGATGCCGCGGAGCGCCTGTTTGCCGAACAAGGCTTCTATGTCACCACTCTAAGGGCCATCACTCAGGCTGCAGATGCCAATCTGGCGGCGGTCAACTACCATTTTGGGTCCAAACAAGCGCTGGTGATTGCCGTATTCCAACGCCGTCTCGATGAACTCAGCGCCGATCGCTTGGCCCGCTTGGATCAGGCGCACGCGCGTCATGACCCGCCGGTGCTTGAAGACGTGTTAGATGCGTTTGTCTACCCCGCCATGGCCTTGATGGGAGAGCGCGAAGCCGGCGGACATCGGTTCATGCAATTGCTCATGCGCGCTTATGCCGATCATGATGAGGCACTTCATGGTGCCATCAGCCAAGAGTATGGCCACGTCATGCGGCGCTTTGCCCAAGCAGTAGAACAAGCCGTGCGCGGTGAGACAGGCGCAACACAGGCCCCAAAATCGGATGAAATCAGACAATATCTCGATTTTTTGGTCGGGGCTTTGACCTACACCATGGCTGACGCCAACCTAAAAAATCCGCGGGCCACGGCTTCATCGTTGGTGACATTCGCTGCCGCCGGCATCCGAAGTCTCCCGCCGACGACTTTAAACATTCAACCGACACAGGAAACTGCATCATGACACTTGCTTTGTTACTGGGTTTATTCGTTGCCTTAAGTGTGTTGTCATTCATGCGAGCCCCGCTGTGGCTCGCCACCGTCATCACCGCTTTGGGCTTGGCCGCGACCATGGCGCTGACCGCCAGCTGGCCGGTGGTGGTGATCTACGCCATGGCCACCGCCACGCTGCTGTTGCTGAGCTTGATACCGCTTCGCCGGCATCTGATTTCAAAGCCGCTGTTTAGCTGGTTCAAGGGCGTGCTCCCGGCGATGTCAGAGACTGAGAAAGAGGCCCTTGATGCGGGCAGTGTCTGGTGGGATGCGGAGCTTTTCAGTGGCAAACCCAATTGGAAGGCACTGTTTGATGTGCCGCAACCCCAATTGTCTAAGGAAGAACGCGCCTTCCTCGACGGACCCGTAGAGACACTGTGTGACATGCTCGACGATTGGCAAATCAATCGTGAATTAAAAGATTTGCCGCCTGAGGCCTGGGCGTTCATTAAGAAAGAACGCTTTTTGAGCATGATCATTCCCAAAGAATATGGGGGCTTGGGTTTCAGTGCCCAAGGCAATGCCGCGGTGGTGACCAAGATTTCGACCCGATCACTCACCGCAGCGGTCTCTGTGATGGTGCCCAACTCCTTAGGACCGGGCGAGTTGCTTATGCACTTTGGCACCCAAGCTCAGAAAGACCATTATTTGCCGCGATTGGCGGTGGGAGAAGACATTCCCTGCTTTGCGTTGACCTCACCCATGGCTGGCTCTGATGCCGCCTCAATGCCTGATGAAGGGGTGGTCTGCAAACAAACCGTTGATGGAAAAGAGGTCCTGGGACTCAAGGTCAGTTGGGACAAGCGCTACATCACGCTTGCACCGATCGCCACCGTCTTGGGCCTGGCCTTTAAAACCCGAGACCCCGACAGATTGTTGGGCGATCAAGAGCACTTGGGCATCAGTTGCGCATTGATTCCCACCGACACCCCAGGCGTCGAGATCGGCAACCGCCACCTTCCGGGCGGTTCAGTGTTCATGAACGGCACCACCTCGGGTCAGGAAGTGTTCATTCCGATGGACTGGGTGATCGGTGGCCAAGAGCGCGTGGGCCAAGGTTGGCGAATGCTGATGCACTGCTTGGCAGCGGGTCGAGCCATCTCGCTGCCCGCTCAAGGCGTGGCCGGGGGCAAGATGGCCAGCTTGTTGACCGGCGCCTATGCTCGGATCCGCTATCAGTTTAAGCAACCCATTGGCCACTTCGAGGGCATCGAAGAGCCTTTGGCACGGATTGGTGCAGAGGCCTACCGCATGGAGTCGGCCCATCAGTTGACGATGTCTGCGCTGGACCGGGGTGACAAGCCTGTGGTCATCTCAGCCATCTTGAAAGCCTATCTCACAGAGGCCAACCGCCGAACCATCAACGACGCCATGGATGTCCACGGCGGTAAAGCGGTGGTCGAGGGGCCAAACAACTATCTTTCGATGGGCTATCAGGGGCTGCCGGTGTCCATTACTGTGGAAGGCGCCAACATCTTGACCCGATCGATGATTGTTTTTGGGCAAGGTGCGATCCGATGTCATCCCTACCTACTCAAAGAGATGCAATCGGCGGCAGACAATGACCTCAAGGCATTTGATCGAGCCATTTTTGGCCATGTCGGCTTTGTCATCTCCAATTTCTTCAGAGCCACGGTGCTGGGCCTGACGCGGGGTCGCTTCACAACAACGCCTCAATCCAAACGTGCCAAACGCCACTACCAAGACATCAACAGATTGTCGGCCTCATTCAGCTTCACGGCCGATCTTTGTCTGTTAATTTTAGGTGGGAAATTCAAGTTCAAAGAAAAGCTCTCCGGCCGTTTCGCCGACGCGTTGGCCAACCTCTTTTTGGCATCGACCACGTTGCGCCGCTTTGCTGACGATGGCGAGCCCAAAGCCGACTCAGATCTGATGAACTTTGCCGTCCAAGACAGCTTGCATCGGGCTGAGCAGGCGCTGTTTGAGGTCTATCAAAACTTTCCCATCCCTTGGCTGGGCCCGATCTTGAGTCGGCTGTGCTTTCCTTGGGGGCGCGTTCACCATAAAGCGAGCGACCGGGTGGGCCATCGGATTGCCCGTGGCTTGATGACTGAGAGTGAAATGCGTGAGCACATCACACGCGATGTCTACCGTCCCAAAGTGGCCGACGGTGTGGGCGTTGTTTTGGAGGCATTCGAGGCGGTGATGAAAGCCGAGCCGGCAGAACATGCCATTCGCAATGCACTCAAAGCGGTGCCGACACCGGTGAATGTTGAGGCCCTCGCTCGGCGAGCCGTGGAGGCCGGGGTGATTAGTGAAGATCAAGCCAGCGACTTGATCCGTGCTCAGCAGCTGAGCGCTCAAGTCGTGGCGGTCGACGAATTTGCACCCGATGACTTGGTCCATCCGGTGAGTCAACACACACACGATGTGTTGGCCAAGGCCAGTTAATGCATTTAAAGAGAATGCTTAAATCAAGACGATTGAGATGAAGGACAGACGATGACTCACCCAAGCTTAACGATCAAACGCGCTGCCGTTTTGGGCGCTGGTGTCATGGGCGCGCAAATTGCCGCGCATTTCACCGCCGCGGGCATCCCGGTTGATTTGTATGACTTGCCCGCCGACGAGGGCCCAAAGAACAAAATTGCTGAGGCCGGAAAACAGCGTCTGGCCAAACTAAAGCCAGCACCGCTGGGCAAGCCGTCTTTAATTCATGGAATTCAAGCCCTGAATTTTGATGAGCATCTTAAACGGCTGAGTGATGTTGACTTGGTCATCGAGGCGGTGGCTGAACGCATGGACATTAAAAGAGCGTTGTACGCCAAACTCGCGCCACACTTGGGTGAGCACACCATTTTTGCCAGCAACACATCCGGTCTTTCCATCACCGAATTGGCCAAGGAGCTCCCCGAATCGAGACGCGGGCTGTTTTGTGGCGTGCACTTTTTTAACCCGCCCCGCTACATGCATCTGGTTGAACTCATCCCTCATGCCGATACCCAAGCATCATTGATGGATCAGCTGGAGACGTTTTTGACCGAGTCTCTCGGCAAAGGCGTCGTGCGGGCGAAAGACACCGCCAACTTCATTGCAAATCGGGTGGGGGTTTTCACCATGTGGTCAACCATGGCCCATGCCGAACGCCTCAATCTGGGCTTTGACACCGTCGATGCCCTCACCGGTCCTGCGATCGGTCGTCCGAAAAGTGCCACCTTTCGGTTGGCTGATGTTGTCGGTTTGGACACCATGGGCAATGTGATCAAAACCATGCATGATTTATTGACGGATGATCCTTGGCATGGGCTGTATCAAGCGCCGGCTTGGCTGGAAGGACTCCTTGCAGCAGGCGCTTTAGGCCAAAAATCGGGGGCGGGCGTGTTCAAAAAAGTGGGCAAAGAAATCACCGTTTTTGATCCCAAACTCGGCGATTATCGAGCCACCGATTACAGTCTGCCTGAGTCAATCCAAGCCATTCTCAAAATCACTGACCCCGGTGAAAAGCTGGCCGCTTTGGCCAAATGTGAGACCCCTGAAGCCGAGTTTTTGTGGTCCATCCACCGCGATTTATTCCACTACTGCGCTTATCACCTCAAAGACATCGCAAACAGCGCCCGCGAGGTCGATCAAGCCATTTGTTGGGGCTATGGCTGGAAGCGAGGGCCGTTCGAGCAGTGGCAGGCTGCAGGCTGGCAGCACGTGGCCGAGCTGATCCAAAAAGACATTGACCAAAACAAAACGGGCGTCGGTGCGACCCTCCCAGACTGGGTCGGCTCGATCGACGCGCCCCACGGGCCTGAGGGGTCTTACTCGGCGGCCACCGGCCAAATGAGCCCACGCCCTGAGTTGGGTGTCTATCAGCGTCAGTACCAACCTCCCCGACTGTTGGGTGAACCGACAGACCACGGTCAGACCATCGAAGAAACCGATCATGTTCGACTGTTTACACTCAAAGACGATGTCCTGATCGCCACCTTAAAAACACCCATGGGGGTGATCGATCAAGGCGTGGTCGAGGGACTTAATCGGGCACTGGACCGCGTTGAAACTGACCATCCTGGTTTGATCATCTGGCAACCCAAAGGCCCGTTCTCGGCCGGTGCGAACCTCAAAGGCGCGACCGCCATGATTGAAGCCGGTGACTGGGCCTCGGTGAGGGCCCTGGTGAGCGATTTTCAGGCCTTCAATCACCGCATGCGCTATGCCCCGACACCCAGCGTGGCTGCGGTTCGCGGATTGGCGCTTGGAGGTGGGCTGGAACTGGCCATGCACACCAGCCAGCGCGTGGCGCACTTGGAAAGCTATATGGGACTCGTGGAGGCGGGGGTGGGCTTACTGCCGGGCGGCGGCGGCTTGGCCACCTTGGCACTGCAATGCCAGCAAGACTCGCTGGCTGGGGATGTGTATCCGCTCTTGGAGAAACGCTACAAGCAAGTGGCGATGGGGCAAGTCTCAGGCTCAGCGATGGAAGCCCAAGAGATGGGCTACCTCAGACCACACGATGTCATCGTTATGCACGAGCACGAGCTGTTGCATGCCGCTCACCACGCCATAAGCGCGATGAATGCCGCCGGCTACCACCCTGCCCTGCCCGAGCAACCGATCCTCGCTGCTGGTGATGTCGGCATCGCCACTTTGAGAATGCTGCTTGAAAACATGCGCGCGGGGCATTTTATTTCTGATCACGACGATGAGATCGGCCAGCGCATTGCCACAGTCATGTGCGGTGGCGCCATCGATCGTGGCACCCCGGTGACCGAGCGTTGGCTCCACCATCTTGAGTGCGAGCATTTCTTGGCGCTGGCTGCCATGCCAAAAACCCAAGAGCGCATTGCCCACATGCTCAAAACGGGCAAACCGCTTCGCAACTGATGCACAAAGGATGAATGAATCATGAGTGATGCCTACATTATTGCTGCTGTCCGCACCCCTGTGGGGCGCGCGTTCAAGGGTGGTTTTAGGAATTATCGACCCGACGATCTGTTGGCCCATGCGCTGAAAGAAGCGCTCAACGAAGTCCCCGACCTGGATCCAGCGCGCATTGAAGATGTGATTGTTGGCTGTGCTATGCCCGAGGCCGAACAAGGCATGAACGTGGCGCGCATCGGCGCACTGCTGGCGGGCTTGCCGGAAACGGTGCCTGGGGTGACCGTCAATCGGTTTTGCTCATCGGGTTTGCAAACCATTGCCATGGCCGCCGATCGCATTCGAACCGGTGACGCCGATGTGATGGTCGCCGCCGGCACAGAGACCATGACCATGGTCCCGATGATGGGCCACAAAGTGGCCATGAACCCTAAAGTGTTCACCGATGACAACGTGGGTATCGCCTATGGAATGGGCATTACCGCGGAGAATGTTGCCGAACAGTGGCAGGTGTCTCGCGAGGATCAAGATCAGTTCGCGTATGCCTCACACCAAAAAGCCATCCGCGCCATTGACGAAGGCCTTTTCCCAGAAGTCAGGCCTGTCACAGTGACCTCCAATCAACCCGATTTTGCCTCCGGTGCCATTCGGTCAACAGAGCAAGTGGTGGCCCATGACGAGGGACCGCGTCGAGATACCACCCCCGAAGCCTTGGGGAAACTTCGGCCGGTGTTCAATGCCAAAGGCTCTGTGACCGCGGGCAACAGTTCACAAATGTCCGATGGAGCCGCGGCACTGATCTTGGTGTCTGAGCGCGTGGTTAAGGAATTGGGCGTGGAACCGCTGGGCGTATTCAAAGGTTTTTCTGTGGCGGGTGTTCCCCCTGAAATCATGGGCATCGGCCCGATCGAGGCCATCCCCAAAGTTTTAAAGCAAACTGGCGTCAATCAAGCCGACCTGGACTGGATTGAGCTCAATGAAGCATTTGCAGCCCAATCACTGGCTGTGATTCGACAGCTGGAACTTGATCCTGACAAGGTCAACCCGCTCGGTGGCGCAATCGCACTGGGCCACCCTTTGGGCGCCACGGGGGCCATCCTAGGCGCCAAAATCCTGCATGGGATGAAGCGCAATAACCAACGCTACGGGATGGTGACCATGTGCATTGGCACCGGCATGGGGGCGGCGGGCATCTTCGAGCGGCTCTAGAGCCGGCCGCCCACACCCTGGCGTGTTTAAAAGCGCGCTGCCGCACGCAAGCGGCCTGCGCTCAGTCGGTGACCGGCACCACCACCGCGCCACCCGAGGGCCAGCGTGGGTCATGAGCCGCTTCGAGCTCATTCGACATCAAATCCCACATCACCCCATGCATGTTGCCCCAGGTGCGATCGCGTTCGGTGACCGTGTGGCCCAGCGCCTCGAGCGCCTCAATTTCCGCCGCGCTCATGCTGTCGGGCTCAATCGAAATCTCATCAGGCAAATACTGATGATGAAACCGGGGGAGAGACACCCACGATTGAGGCCCATTGCCGTCGATAAAGTCCAACAGGCCCAACAGAACCATCGTGATGATGCGGGATCCACCTGGGGTACCAATCACCGCAACCCGCTGTGGTGAGCGAACAATCGTGGGTGACATCGACGAGAGCATTCGCTTGTAGGGTTCGATCGCATTGGCCTCGAAGCCAACCAAACCAAAGGCGTTGGGCGCCCCTGGCTTGGCAGAAAAGTCATCCATCTCATTGTTGAGCAAAACGCCGGTGCCGGGCGGCACATAGGCCGCGCCGTACAAAAGGTTAACTGTCAACGTGGCCGAAACCATGTTGCCCTCGTCATCAATCAACGAAAAGTGGGTGGTGTTGTTGCCCTCAGGTCGAACATCCGGGTCATTGGCCAGCATTGACGAAGGTGTGGCCTGATCAAGGCGCAGGCTGGTTCGCATGCCGGCGGCATAGGCTTTTGAGAGCAGCACATCCATCGGCACATCCACAAAATCGGTGTCACCGAGATACAGCGCCCGATCGCGATAAGCCCGGCGCATCGCCTCAGCCAACAAGTGGGTCCGCTCAACTCGCGTCAACTCGGACAGCTCATACGGCTCAATGAGATTTAAGATTTGGGCGATTGTGATCCCGCCCGATGATGGCGGTGCTGCGCTGATCAGCTCATAGCCACGATACTCGGTCGTGATCGGATCGCGCTCTTTCACCGAGTAATTGGCAAGATCTTCCATTGTCCAGATGCCACCCGCAGCGCGCGTGCCATCCACCAAACGCTGAGCGATCTCGCCTGTGTAAAAACCATCATGGCCGCGCTCGGCCAAAGTGCGTAATGTATTGGCCAAATCAGCTTGAACAATGATGTCACCGACCGAAGGCACATTGCCTTCCGGCATAAAAATCTCGGCCGTTTCTGGCCAGCGGTTCATCACCTCTTCACGCATTGCCAATAGCGTCACGTATTTTTCATCGGCTGGGAAGCCGTTGGCAGCCAAATCAATCGCAGGCTGCAACAAGACAGAAAGCGGCAACGTGCCATACTTTTCAGCGATATGAACCCACGCCGCCGGCGCGCCTGGAATCCCAGCAGCCAAGCCGCCATTGGTGGCCAGGTCCCGGTCGACATTGCCCTCATCATCTAAATACATGTCTCGATGCGCGGCTGCGGGGGCCACTTCTCGTCCATCCACCATGACCGACAGCGCATCATCGTGACTTTGCAGCATCCAAAAGCCGCCGCCCCCAATGCCGGAGCTGGCCGGTTCGACAACGGCCAACGCCGCCGACACCGCCACAGCGGCGTCATACGCGTTTCCCCCTTGCTCAAATATCGTCACGCCTGCCTGTGTCGCCAACTCATGCGCGCTAGAAATGGCATAGGCATTGGGCTGTTGTTGGGCGTGCGCGCCTGGATAGGCCACCAAGGCCATCACGAAGCAAACCAAGCTGAGGGATCTTTTCATCATGTGCTTTCACCGTAGTGGGCCGCCAGCGCGGTTGCGACCAGCGGATGGACAAACTCAGACACATCTCCATTGAGACGTGCCACTTCTTTGACAAGGGTTGAGGAAATAAAACCATGTTCTTCATCGGGGGTCATAAACATGGTTTCCACTTCTTTGATCAAATGACGATTCATGGACGCCAGCTGAAATTCATACTCAAAGTCTGACACCGCCCTGAGCCCGCGCAGAATGACACCTGCGCCTTGCTCAACCACAAAATTCGCCAATAGATTATCAAAACCACACACTTCAACATTGGACAACGCGTGCTCTGACAGCACCTGCTCAGCCAAATCAATTCGATCGGGCAGCGAGAAAACCGGTGATTTGTGGGGGCTTTGAGCAATGGCAACCACCACGCGATCAAAAACCCGCGCCGCGCGCAAGATCAAGTCGGTATGGCCATTGGTCATGGGGTCAAACGTCCCCGGGTAAATGGCGCTGGCATGGTTGAGCTCGCTCACTGAGAAGCCATCCTTGTGCTCATGCGATTGTGTGTGAGCCCGTATGATAACGCACGAGCAGCATATGAACATGCGCCACAGTTTTCTCTCGAACCCTCTCCACCCCAGCAGGCAACTGATCCGCTGTCAACGCTTTGTTTTTGGGGCTCTCAAGATAGACGAGGCCGCCTGAGTAGAGCCACTGACCCTCGACCAACAGCTTGAGTGCCTGGCCTTGAAGGCCTTCATCAAAAGGCGGATCGATAAAAACCAAGTCAAACTTCTCCGATGGCTTGGAAAGCCAGTCCATTGCATCCGCACACACCCATCGTGCCCGCTCAATGCCTGGCCAAGAGGCGGTGCTTTGTTTGATGTGCTCGATGGCTGCGTGGGACCGGTCAACAAAGACCGCCGCCTCAGCATCCCGCGAGAGCGCCTCCAGCCCGAGCGCGCCGCTGCCTGCAAACAAATCGAGTGCTTTAACACCGGGCATGTTTGGGCCCAGCCAGTTAAAGAGCGTCTCGCGAACCCGATCGCCAGTGGGTCGAAGGCCTGGCAGATCCAATACTGCCATCCGCCTTCCTCGCCAACTGCCGGCGATCATACGAACCTGTCGAGTGGGTCTTGTTTGAGTCATGAAGGTGATAGGATAGCGGTTATTTGGAATTGAGCCATGTTCTCGATCTTTCGACGAAAAAAGTCAGGCCACGGCGTAGAGGCACAAACCCGCCGCCCCATTGAGGACAGTGGGGTTGATCCACTCGAAAATCGCCTCGGCCGGACCCGATCCAGTCTATCGCATTTGTTTGGCCTGCTTCAGCGGGCCGAAGCCATTGATGAAAGCCTGATTGAAGAGATTGAAACCACCCTTTTGATGGCGGATTTGGGGGTTTCAGCGACCACCGCACTGATTGACCGGCTGCGTTTGGCTGTTGACCAGGGCTTGATTACCACGCCACAAGCGCTTCTCCCTGCGGTTCAAGCCGAGCTGTATGCCCTGATTGAGCCATGCGAGGCATTTCTCACCGTGGACACCGAAAAAAAGCCGTTTGTGATCCTCATGGTGGGCGTCAATGGGGTCGGCAAGACAACCACCATTGGCAAATTGGCCAGACGTTACCTGGATGAGGGCTTAAGCGTCATGCTCGCCGCCGGCGATACCTTTCGAGCAGCGGCGGTCGAGCAGCTTAAAAGCTGGGGGGAACAAAATGGCGTGCCCGTCGTCGCCCAAGACGGTGGCGCTGATTCTGCCGCCGTGATTTTTGACGCGCTGCACTCTGCCACTGCGCGTGAGGTCGACGTCTTAATCTGCGATACCGCAGGGCGTTTGCACACTCAAGGCCACTTGATGAAAGAGCTTGAGAAAGTCGCACGTGTCATGCAAAAAGTGGACCCCAGCGCCCCTCATGAGACGCTTTTGGTGGTCGATGCAGGCACCGGGCAAAACGCACTGCAACAGGCCAAAGAGTTTAATCAAGCCATACCACTGAGCGGTTTGGTCGTCACTAAACTTGATGGCACCGCTCGAGGTGGCGTGGTCTTCGCCTTGGCCAGTGAACTTGAAAAGCCCATCCGCTTTATTGGCGTGGGTGAAAGCGCCAAAGACCTGCGACCCTTTGATGCCGGCACCTTTGTTCATGCAGTTTTACCCGTCGCTGAAGATCAATAAACCTTGCCCGTGAGGTCATTTGCTGATCGTTTGCTCGACTGGTGGGCCGCAAATGGGCGACATGATCTCCCCTGGCAAACCGACCGCTCAGCCTACCGGGTATGGGTATCAGAAATCATGCTGCAACAAACGCAAGTCGCGACCGTGCTTGGGTATTTTGATCGGTTCATGGCCCGGTTTCCTTCCCTCAACGATTTGGCCCAAGCACCGATTGATGACGTCCTCGCCCTATGGTCAGGACTGGGCTACTACGCCCGCGCACGAAATCTACACAAAACCGCCTGTGTGTGCCTTCAAAGGCATGACGGCAAACTGCCCAAGGATCCGGCAACGCTCGAGCAACTCCCTGGCATTGGCCGGTCCACCGCCAACGCCATCGTGGCACAGGCTCACAATCAGCGCGCGGTGATCCTAGATGGCAACGTTAAACGTGTCCTAACACGGCATTTCGGAATTGACGGCTGGCCAGGACAGACGGAGGTCGAAAAGAAACTGTGGGATCTGGCCGCGTCTTTGACGCCTCACCAGCGTGCCCGGGATTACACGCAAGCGATTATGGATTTGGGTGCAACCGTGTGCACTCGCCGACGGCCAGCTTGCGATCAGTGTCCAGTGGCAAGCGATTGTCGAGCCGCTGTAGAGGGCAAAACCCACATCTGGCCCCACCCTCGCCCTAAAAAGAAAAAGCGCATCCTCGAAATGACGCTGACCATTTGCCTCAACTCAAAAAACCAAGTGCTTGTTGAAAAACGCGCGGCTCAAGGAATTTGGGGGGGGCTTTGGTGCTTGCCTGAAACACAGTCACTGCCTGAAATCGCCGATGTTGGCCCAGGCCCCAGTATCGAGCCGACACGCCACGAACTCACACACCGCACGGTATGGATCAAATTTCACAGCCTTCGGACCAACACCGCGTGTTGCATGGATCAAGCCAACCATCGTCGGTGGCTCGCTTTGTCTGAGATCAACACGCTGGGATTTCCCAGGCCGATTCAGCGGGTGCTTGAGACACTCAGCGGCATGGACCATTGATATACTAAACCCATGTCGGAAACTGTTTTCTGCCACTATCTAAAGCAAGAGGCCACTGCATTGTCGCGCCCGCCCCTGCCTGGCCCACTGGGCGAGCGGATTGTCAATGAGATCTCAAAAGAGGCCTGGCAACAGTGGCTGGCGCACCAGACCATGCTGATCAACGAGAATCGCTTGAGCCCACTGGACCCTGAGCATCGACAATATCTGATCGAACAGGCTGAGGCCTTCTTATTCGGAGGCCAGGTCGACCAAGCGGAGGGCTACGTGCCGCCTGAGTGACGCCAGACTGGTGAGGGTCTGAGCGAAGCGACTCTTGGGCTACAGCTTTTCTTTATTCGATAAAATTTCAGTGATGCGACACCGGTTTCGCCCCGCCACGATGGAATCACCAATGGCAATATGGCGAGACGAGCGTCCATCAAACCGAATCTCTTCGACCTCGCGCAAAGCGAACGTACAGGTGGGCTCAAGCTTGAGCAGATATTGGCGCCTGGGATTGGCAACCTCGACCTGCACTCGCCCCTCACCGGGGACGTGCCAAGACACAAGGTGAGTGAAGCGAATCTGATCGACCGCCTCGCCATCACTCAGATCCCCTGTATCATGAACGCCTGTGGGGGTTAATCCAGCGCAAGCACTCAAGATCAGTCCCGCGACCACTGAAATACAGATTCTCGGCATGTCAAGATCCTCTCTTAGGCCCTATTTAGTTTAGGGTGTC
The DNA here is from genome assembly GCA_913057195.1 of uncultured Wenzhouxiangella sp. Taxonomy (GTDB): domain Bacteria; phylum Pseudomonadota; class Gammaproteobacteria; order Xanthomonadales; family Wenzhouxiangellaceae; genus Wenzhouxiangella. The sequence goes on along the minus strand of CAJXNL010000011.1, from coordinate 471 downwards.
GGCAATGAAGGATCTGACATTGGCCATCAAGCGTCAGGCATCTGCCGGGGCTGTAAAATGCCGCCTGCGTCTGGACGAATCGCCAGATCATGCTAAAATGCTCGTTTGGCGCTTTATCAGCGCCGCGGTTTGTCACTTGTGGCCGGGTAGCTCAGTTGGTAGAGCAGCGGATTGAAAATCCGCGTGTCGGCAGTTCGATTCTGCCCCCGGCCACCATCAAAGCCCCATTCCTTACCCCGCCCACCGCCACATCGCCCTCATTGAGGCAGTGTGTTCATCCTTTTGTTTTTCGCTTTCAGGCGCTGATGTCAAGGGTGGAAGTCGATGCCCCCCTATAACGACACAAAAGCCATCACCATCGGACCCGTCCGATGGGTGTGCTACCTTAGATTTTTTTTGATCTGTAGGGGGCATCTCAGACATGGCAAACATAAGGGTGTCACTTGGCATTGTGCTTTTGTCGGTATGCAT
>CAJXNL010000010.1 GCA_913057195.1 uncultured Wenzhouxiangella sp. | reverse complement strand
TCGGTCATGTCGGTTAGTTTACAGGGCTTCATTCGGTGTCATAATCACGAACTATGCATCAAATACAGCGGGCGATTTTCGATTTAAGACGCGGCATGCCGGTGGTCATTGACACCACTTTGGTCTACCCCACTGAGCTGGTGGATCCCCATCTGATCGACCTGTTGGACAGCCAAAGCGCTTCGTTGGTGGTCTCTAAACACAGACTGACGGCCCTGGATCAAACCAGCGAACCCGCGGCCAGCGCACTCGCGATCAAACCCGGTGCCACGGTGGTCGATTTCGCCAGCCTCCATCAGGCCGCCTCGGCGCCCGATACTGACCTGGCCGCCCTATTCGACTCACCCAGACCCGCCGCGCCGAGCGAGTTGGGGGCGTTGGCGCTGATGCGTCGAGCCTGGCTCTTGCCCGCGGCGGTGACGGCGCCCGTCGAGGGCGCCAAGGCCGACTTGATCCAGGCCAAGCTCGATTCGGGCGTGTTGCTTCGCGTGGAGACCGAAGCCAGCCTCAACTGCCACGCGCTCTCGGCAGGGATGATCCGCCGAATCAGCGAGGCCGATGTGCCTCTGGCGCGCGCCAGCCAAACGCGCTTTATCTTGTTTCGGGAAGCCGATGGGCTTCGCGAGCATGTGGCGGTCGTGATTGGCACACCCGATCAGTGGCCCGAAGCGGTGCCTGTGCGCCTTCACTCATCGTGCTTGACCGGAGATTTGTTTGGCAGCCTTCGTTGCGATTGCGGCGAACAGTTACAAAACGCCGTTGAAGCGATCGAACAGCTCGGGGGTGGGGTGTTGCTGTATTTGGCCCAAGAAGGCCGCGGCATTGGACTGGGCAACAAACTTCGCGCCTACGAACTTCAAGACACGGGCTTGGATACCGTGGACGCCGATCAGCTTCTTGGCTTTGGCGAAGATGAGCGGGGCTACCGAGTGGCGGTGGACATGCTTGCCAACTTAGAGATCAACACCATCCACTTGCTGACCAACAACCCCATCAAGCTCAATGCGATTGAATCCGGCGGCATCCAAGTGGCCAGCCGCGGCAGCCTGTATGGCTCAGTCACCGACCAAAACCGGCGGTACTTGAGCGCCAAAGCCGAACGCTCGGGCCACTGGTTGGATGAGGTGTTGGAGCTGCCCTAGCGCACCAATCGGCTACGTGTTGGGGCCGGCGTGGTCCGCCAATGCTTCAATCACATCAGCGATCCCCTGAGCATAATGCGCCAGCAAGGCTTGCCCTTCCGCCTGACTGGCCTCGCCCGCGCGACCGGCCACGCCTTGCGGATGCAAGTCTTCAGCCAGCCACGCCATGGGGGCTTGACCCGCCCAGGGCGGTTGGCTCATCTCAAAGTTTCTGGCCTGGTCCAAGTCAACCAGGTCAGGTTTGAGGGCACACATCAAAGAGGTTTCTAGCTGCCCACCGTGGAGCCCGGTCTTCAATTCATGGGCATCAGGCCCTGCAGCCAACGGCCTGAATTTCGGGTAATAGGCCTTGGCCACCCACAGCCCCAGCGCTTGGCGCATCATCAGCGCCGCAGACTCAATCGGCCCGTTGTTGCCGCCGTGAGCGTTGATCAACACCAACCGTTGAAGGCCGACCTGCGCCACGGCGCGACCGTAGGCCATCAGCTGCTCAATGAACACCGCCGGTTGAACCGAGAGGGTGCCTGCAAATCCAGTGTGCTCATCGCTGGCACCCAGGGGCAGTGGCGGCAGGACCACGACGGGCACATCATCCAACAGGGCCAAGGCGTGATCGAGCAGGCCACAACCGATGTCGGTGTCGGTGCCCATGGGCAAATGGGGCCCATGCTGCTCGGTGGCGCCGAGCACCACACAGGCGACGGCGCGATCGCTGACCTGATCGACCCACTGGGTCAATTCAAGCGCGGTCATGTCCGCCCAGTGTCGAACGTTCATGGTTGGCGATCGCGGGGGAATATAAACGCCGCCAGCAAAACGCCTGCGCCAATGAAAGCCACCAGCGTGCCCACCGCTTGAACCACAGCGCCCAGCGCCATCGACCCCAGCAAGTAGATGCCCACGCCCACAAACAGGGTGATCAAGCCGCTGCGTTTTGCGCTTTTATCGTCGGATGCGGGATGGGGGTCTTCGAGGCTTTTGACAATCTCGGCGAGCTGTTCAGGGTTTTCGGCCCGCTGGGCCAGTTCCAACAGCGCGTCGCGTTTGTGCCTGGACTCAAAATACAGCCAAGTGAACACCGCCACGGCGATGATCACGCCAGCGGCAATGCCAAAAATCGGTATCAGTTCTGTCACGGTGGCCATGCTCCCAAGTGTTCGGTCACTGAGGGCATTTTACGCGCCCTGAGGGGGCTCAGGTTCACCACGCTGATCAAGCCTGTCGGGGTATTGCAGAACCCTTTTGGAATGATATATCATTACTTGATTCATTCAGATTTAACGCCAATGTAGGAGTTCAGACCAATGAAACGTCGGCTGTTGCCAATCTCCATCTCTGTTGCCTTAATCGCCAGCCCTTGGGCGCTGGCCGAGACGCCCTCTGACGACGATCAAACGCCCACCCACCCTGAAGAACTGGAGCGCATTGTGGTTGAGGCACTGCCCTTGGAGCGCACGGCGTTGGAGTCGGCGCAGCCCATTGATGTCTTGGCCGGTGAACGACTCGATGATCGCCGTGGCGTCACCTTAGGAGAGACTTTGGCTCGACAGCCTGGGGTGCAATCGTCGTATTACGGGCCCGGTTCGGGTCGACCGATCATCCGTGGCTTAGGCGGCACCCGCGTGCGGGTCTTGGAAGACGGGCTCTCCACCGCCGATGCGGCCAGCTCCAGCGATGACCACGCCGTCACCGCAGACCCACTGCTGGTCGATCAAATCGAGATCCTGCGAGGCCCAGCCACATTGCTGTATGGCTCTGGCGCCGTGGGCGGGGTGGTCAACCTGATCGACAACCGAATCCCCACGACCGTGCCAATGGCGCCTTTCACTGGCGCCTATGAGGTGCGGGGCAACACCGTCGCCGATGAAACCTCCGGGGTGCTGCGCCTGGATGGCGGGGGTGGGCAATGGGCTTGGCATTTAGACGGCAGCTGGCGCGACAGCAACGACTATGAAATCCCAGGCATGGCTGAGCGCGACATTCATCACGGCGAACATGATCACGATCATCACGAAGACGAGCACCATGATCATGACCACGCGGGCGAACATCATGATGAGCACGGCGACGAGCACAACGATGGACTGTTGGAGAACAGCTTCGTTGAGAGCCAGTCGGGCACCTTTGGGCTGAGCTTTATCGGCGATCGGGGCTTTATCGGCGCCTCGGTCCGTCACTACACCACCGATTACGGCATCCCCGCCCCCCACATGCACGGTGAGGAAGGTCATGGGGGCCATGACGATCATGGCGATCATGATGACCATGACGACCATGGCGACCATGACGACCATGGCGACCATGACGACCATGACGATCATGACAGCCACGATGCGCATGGCGAAGAGGCGTTCTTCGCGGCCATCGACATGGAGCAAACAAGCTATGACGTCAAAGCCGGTCTCATGCGGCCCTTGCCCGGGTTTGAACGATTGACGGTCCGCATGGGCCACAACGACTACCACCACGAAGAAGTCGAAATGGCGGCCGATGGCGGCAGCCATGACCATGGACATGACGATGGACATGATGATGATCATGCACACGATGACGGCCACGACCACAGCGACACGATGCACGGCACAGTGTTCGATATTGAAACCACCCAAGCTCGGCTTGAGCTGGAAAGCCAGCCGATTGCCGGCTGGGTAGGGGCATTTGGTCTCCAGTACGATGACCAAGACTTCAGCTCTGTGGGCGCGGAAGCTTACGTGGCACCGAACACCACCGAGTCATTGGCGTTGTTTGGCTTGCAAGAAAAGACTTGGGGCGATGTCACGGTCAACCTCGGCGCGCGGTTCGAACAAACCGACATCCAGGCCGATCTCATGCACTCACAGGGGCATCATGACCATGACGAGCACCATGACGAACACCATGACGACCATGGCGATGAGCATCATGATGAGCACGATGAACACCATCACGAGGCCTTTGAGTTTGGCCAAGATCACCGTGAGTTCGATGCGTTCTCATCAAGTGTGGGTGCGATTTGGCGGTTCAGCAACGAATGGCAAAGCACCCTCAATGTGTCGTACTCAGAGCGGGCACCCTCGGCCAGCGAACTGTTTGCCAACGGTCCGCACTTGGCCACGTTTGCCTATGAGCGCGGGTCAGATGCGTTGAATAAAGAAACCAGCGTGGCGTGGGACTGGGGAATACACCATCACAGCGCCGCGTTTGATTTTAAAGCGAATGCCTTTTACAAAGATGTGAGTGATTTCATCTACTTTGCCGACACCGATGAGATGCTCGATGGGTTTCCGCTGCGCCTGGCCACTCAGGCCGATGCTGAGCTGTACGGGACTGAGCTGATTGCCACGTGGCAGATTCATGAGACAGGCTTGGGTGACTTTGATGTCCATGCCAGTCATGATTGGGTTCGCGGCAAGCGCGACGATGGCGAGAACTTGCCCAGAATTTCACCGCAGCGAGTCCAACTTGGCCTCGACTGGCACGCAGGGCCATGGCGCGCGGGCATCGAATGGCAGCACATGTTTGATCAAGACAAAACAGCGCACGCCGAACCTGAAACCCCAGGCTACGATCTGGTCAGCGCGCGGCTGGCCTACCGCTTTGATAAAGCCGGGGGCGCTTTGACTGCATTTGTGCAGGGGAACAACTTGTTGGACGATGAGGCGCGCGTTCATACCTCATACCTGCGCGATTACGCACCCCTGCCAGGTCGCAACGTGACCGTCGGCCTGCGGGGTGAGTTTTAGCCCCTGAGGGCTTTGTTGAGGCCCCAGCCCCTCAGACAGCTGGGGCCTCAACGCTTTATACTTGAGGCCAGATTCTTGATTTGGTCTTAAAAGGACGGTTCATGCAGCGTCAGTTTTGGTGTCTTATCGCCTTGTGTTATCTGGGGCTGGGTTTGGTGGGTCAAACCGCTCAAGCTCAGCCACTCAACCTCAACCCAGGCCTTTGGGAATACACCAATGAGCTGCGTTTTGATAACGCCGATGAGCCACAAACGCAGGTCTTTGAGAGCTGTGTGACCGAGGCCGATTTGGCCTCTGGTCAATTCATGCAGCAAGACATTGAGGCATGCGAGATGACTGAGCAGCGCCTGCAGCCCAACCAGATGATCTACTCGATGACCTGCCAAGGGCCAGAGGGCACCTCACTGGACATTGAGGCGGACATCGAGCTCAATGGCGATAACGCCAGCGGGGTCATCAATAACACTGTCCTCACGCCCGCAGGTGAGCTGAGCATGACCGTGAACCTCACCGCTCGGCGAGTTGGGCCCTGCCCAGACCCCCGTCAAGATTGACACTGGGGCGCGCTCAACTCAGCGCTCAATGAGACCCAGCTGAGTGCCCAAAGCGCCGGCATGAACGGCTGGGTTGTAGTAGCGGGTCGCCAGCTGAGCGTCATTAAAACGCGCTTCAGTCGGAGGCTGCAGCGGACCGCCTTTGCTGGCGACCGTGGCTGACCACCACCCCGAGGGGTAGCACGGTTGGGGAAACCCTAGGGTCTCACATTGACTAAAACCAGCGGCTCGCATGTTGGCTCGAATGCCCTCGATCAAGGGCAAGTGCAACAGCGGCGACTCACTTTGTTGGACAAGCACCCCCTCGTGGCTCAGCGCAGCATGGCAGTCTTTGATAAACGCAGGCCCAAACAATCCCTCGGCGGGCCCAATGGGATCGGTGGAATCCACAATGATCACATCAACGCTCTCAGGCTCAAGGGCTTGGATGTGGGCCAGGCCATCGTCAAACAACAGCTGCGCACGCGGGTCTTGGTTGCGCTCGCAAAGCTCGGGGAAAAACCGCTCGGACAGTCGGGTCACTTTCTCGTCGATTTCGACCTGGGTCACTTTCACCACGCCCGGGTGGGCGAGCACTTCTTTTAACGTCCCGCAGTCACCACCGCCGATGATCAAGACTGTTTTTGGGTTGGGATGCGAAAACAGGGCTGGGTGGGTCAGCATCTCGTGGTAAATAAAGTTGTCGCGGCTGGTGAGCATGACGCAACCATCAATCACCATCAAATGGCCCCAGTGGGTGGTTTTGTAAATATCAATGGTCTGATAGTCGGTCACTTCATGAGCCAAATGCGACTCGATGGTCCAAGCAAGCGCCACGCCTTCTGGCTGATAGAACTCGCTGAACCAAGTGTGCTGTGTGGGAAGCATTCGGATCCTTGCCCTTGGGTGTCTTTCGGCACGCCAGCTTACCGAAAAAGCGCATGCGGCGTTTTAAATGGCCCCAGAAATTGGAGCGGGTGATGGGAATCGAACCCACGTCATCAGCTTGGGAAGCTGAGGTTCTACCATTGAACTACACCCGCACACCGCGCCTATAGTTTACCGCATCACTTTACAGATGAGCAGGTCAACCACGCTGAGTCGGCACAGGCGTGAGGCCTGGCCTTGTAGACACAGGTCTTTAAAAGTCGCGGGTGGCGAGAGGCGTCAATTTCGATGCGACTGACAGTTCATCGCTTGGCAGCATGACGAACACCCCAGCCGAAGGCACGCCCGAAGTGCCTATCCCGACAGAGAGACCGTTACAATGGGCTCCATGACCGATGCACATGATCGTTACGCCATCGACCGATGGGCTGAAGGCTTATTTGGCATCAACGCTGACGGACAGATGGTGGCGTGCCTTGAATCAGGCACCGTGGTCATCAATGATGCGGTGAATGCGGCGAAAGAGCGTGGCCTTCGTCTGCCCATCCTCTTGCGTTTTCCCCAAATTCTGCAGGCCCGTGCAACAACATTGCAATCTGCCTTCAACACCGCCATCCAAAAGACCGGATACCAAAAAGGCTACACAGCACTGTATCCCATCAAAGTGAACCAGCAGGCGAGTGTGGTGAACACCCTGGCCCAAGTTGAAGGGATGGGCTTGGAAGTCGGCTCCAAACCAGAGCTGATCACGGCATTGGCGATGGCCCGTCCCGGCACCACCATCGTGTGTAACGGCTATAAAGACCGCGCCTACATCAAACTGGCTTTGGCTGGCCTCAGGCTTGGTTTGGACACCCGCATCGTGATCGAAAAAACCAACGAGTGGGAGTTGATTGATCAAGAGGCCACCGCAATGGGCATCACACCAAGGCTGGGCGTGCGTGCGCGACTGGCCTCGCTGGGGGCGGGCCTGTGGCAAAACACCGGCGGTGACCGTGCGAAGTTTGGCTTATCGCCAAAGCAGTTGATCGCCTTGAGCGAAACCGCCCGCTCAAGTGGCAAACACCACTGGCTGGGGCTGCTGCACTTTCATATGGGCTCACAGATCTCGAATTTGCGAGACATTGCCAAAGGCACCGAAGAGGCGGGTCGGCTGTATGTTGAACTCAAACGGCTCGGAATGCCCATCCAAACACTTGATATTGGGGGCGGTTTGGGCGTGGACTATGAAGGTGGGGCGACCCGATCGTATTGCTCAATGAACTACACCTTGGATCAATACGCCCAAACCGTTGTTCAAACGCTCAAATCCGTCTGCGACCACGCCGGCATGGACGAGCCCATCTTGTATTCGGAGTCTGGACGCGCCCTGACTGCGCACCATGCGGTATTGGTCACCCATGTCACAGCGACCGAGACGCCGCCACCGGCCCCTGCGCCGCCCAGTGCCACCAGCGCGCGCGTGGTGTCTGAACTGCATGAGCTGTTGAATCGAGCCGATGACATGTCGCCTGAAGAGTGTTTCCATGAAGCCGAGCATTGGGTTCAAGAGGGCAAAGCAGGGTTTGTCACCGGCGCTTTGGACTTAAGCGAACGCGCTGAGCTCGAGCCATTGCATGCCGCCATCCTCAGCCGGCTGGTCGATCGACTCGATGGCGACAATGACCGCCATCGTCAGCTGAGAGACCGCATCCGCTGGCTTCTATCAGACAAGTACTTTATCAACCTGTCGATTTTTCAGTCGCTGCCAGACATCTGGGCCATTGACCAAGTCTTTCCCATCGTGCCTTTGGCGCGCTTAAATGAGACCCCCGACCGTCGGGCGGTGTTGGAGGACTTGACCTGCGACTCCGACGGTCGCATTGACCATTACGTCGACCGCGGGCTCTTGACCCAAACGCTGGCTGTGCACGCACTGCGGGCCGACGAGCCCTATCTTTTGGGCATCTTCATGGCAGGCGCTTACCAAGAGACTTTGGGCGATATCCACAACTTATTCGGCGACACCGACACGGTCAACGTCTGGTTGACCGATCAGGGCATGACCCTCGATCAGCTTCGCCAAGGCGACAGCGCCGAGGCCCTTTTGGACCATGTGGGCTACCAAAGCGATGCCCTCATGGCCGCCTGTCAAACCAAGGTGGCCAACGCCCAATTGGCCAAAGACGAGGCCCAACAGCTCAAAGCCCTCCTGGCCAGTGGGCTGCAATCATATACTTACTTGGAGAACACCTGATGAGCACCCCAACTGTCGGCTGGATTGGACTCGGCGCCATGGGTTGGCCGATGGCTGGCCACCTTCACGCCAAAGGCTTACTCAAAGCCGTTTGGAACCGAAGCGAGGACAAAGCACGCGCCTTTGTTGAGCAGCACCCCAACACGCTGCTTGGCGAGGATCCCGCCCACTTGGCCGGCGCTGTGGATGTGGTGGTGATGTGTGTCTCCGCCGATCAAGATGTGATTGGCCTCATCGATCAACTGGACGGTCAGCTCCGCCCAGAGCAGATCCTGATCGACCACTCGACCATTGCCCCCACCACAGCCGAGCATGTGGCTCAACGGCTTGCCGAGACTGGGGTCAGTGCCATCGATGCGCCGGTCACCGGGGGCGTCGAGGGCGCCATCCAGGGCGTGCTGTCGGTGATGGCCGGGGGTGATTGGGCGGCCTTTCAAAAGGTACAGCCGGTGTTGAATGCCTACGCCAGGACCACGCAACACCTGGGCTCACCCGGCCGCGGCCAGGCCGCCAAGGCGGTCAACCAATTGATGGTCGCCGGCATTGCAGAAGCGGTGTGCGAGTCGTTGGCGCTTCTAGAGAAGCTGGACCTGCCCAAAGCGCCCATGCTCGAATTGCTCAGTGGCGGCGCCGCGGGCAGTTGGTTCTTAGACAAGCGAGGTCACACCATGCTCGAAGACCAGTTTGAGGTCGGATTTGCTCCCGACCTTTTGGTCAAAGACCTAAAGATTTGTGAGCGCGTGGCCACGCAAGCCGGCATGGCCTCAACCGTTCTCAAACAAGCCATTCCCGACTACGAAAAAGTGGTCGCGACCGATCAGACCAGTCGCGATATCTCGGCACTGATTCGCCTCAAACGTCGTTGATAGAGTTTTTGGCTTTATCTCGAAGCTGGTTGAAGTAATCCAGTTTCTCTTTCGCCAACACGCCACCGAGCAAAATCAAGGCGATCAAGTTGGGGGCCGCCATTAAGCCATTGAAAGTGTCGGCAATGTCCCAAATAAGCTCCAACCCACCAATGGAACCCAAAAAAGCAAACACCAAAAAGACCAGCCGGTAAGGCAGCACCACTTTTTGGCCAAACAGGTACTCCCAGCTCTTCTCGCCATAAAAATTCCACGTGAGCATGCTGGTGTAGGCAAAAAAGACAATAGAGACAATGATCACGTAAGCGCCTGGACCGGTCAGCCCACTCTCAAACGCCGCCGTTGTCAGCACCGCACCGTTTTCACCCGACTCCAAGACCCCAGTGACCAAAATCACCAAGGCAGTCAAAGTGCACACCAACAGCGTGTCGATAATGACCTCCCACATGCCCCAAAAGCCCTGACGAAACGGGGTGTTCCTGGCCTGGGCGTGGACAATGGAAGCCGAGCCCAGCCCGGCTTCGTTCGAAAAGATGCCCCGCGCGATGCCATACCGAATCGCGGCGGCCACGCTTGCGCCGGCAAACCCACCCATCGCGGGTGCGGGCTCGAAGGCATACTGAATGATCATCATGAAGGCCCCTGGGACTTCGGTGATGTTCACCGCCAAAACGCCCAGCGCACCGAAGATGTAAGCGCCCGCCATCACCGGAACAATTTTTTCAGCCGTGCTGGCGATTCGGCTGATGCCCCCCAAAGTGACCGCGCCCACCAACACCACCAGAACCAGGCCGGTGACCCAATTGGGAACCCCGAAGCCGGTGGCCATGGATTGTGCAACGGTATTCGATTGAACCATGTTGCCCAAGCCAAAGGCGGAAATGCCTGCAAAGAAAGCGTACGCCACGGCGAGCCATTTCCATTGCGGGCCCAATCCTTTTTCGATGTAGTAGAACACACCGCCTGAGACGTGGCCATTGGCATCGATGTGGCGATATTTGAGGCCCAAGGTGGCTTCAGCAAGCTTGGTGGCCATTCCCACCAAGGCCACCATCCACATCCAAAAGATCGCGCCAGGGCCGCCGAGCACCAAGGCGGTCGCCACGCCGGCGATGTTGCCCACCCCAATGGTCGCCGCCATGGCAGCCGCCACGGCTTGGAATGGCGAAATCGCGCCCTCTTCAACCTTGGCATTGCGCTTAAACATCTCGCCAAAGCTGTTGGCCCAGGTGTGGCGGAGAAACCGGAACTGGAAAAAACCCAGCTTGTAGGTCAAAAACGCACCCGTTCCCACCAGCAAAATCATGAACGGAGGGCCCCAGACAATGCCATTGAGCCAGCTGTTGGCCGCGATGATCAATTCAAGCATGCAGGTGTTCTCCTTGTGGTGACGGGCCCTAGCCCTCGGTCAAGACCAGTGCCTCCAAGCCATTATCTTGCAGGCGACGCCGGGCACCGTCCGCTTGGCGAGCGCTGTCGAAGGGCCCCACCCGAACTCGGTGCCAGGTCTCATCATCAACAGTAACCGACTGGACCTCTGCACTCAATCCCAACAATGTGATCTCGGCTTTGAGCGATTCGGCGTCGCTGTTGGCCCTAAAAGAGCCCGCCTGCAGTCGGTACTGACGTTGAGGCTCTGCATCTGAGGTGGCCACGCGTTCAGCCATCTCACGCTCTGGCACCACCCGCTCAACCTCGGGCAACACGCTAAAGAACTCATAGCGCCGCGGGGGAGCGATCTCTTCTTCGGGGATTTCATTGGCCTGTTGAGCCAATCCGCTTTGCGGGCGGGCATCATCATCTGACCCCAACCAGCCCACGACAGTGGCCAAACCCAAGCCGCTGACCAAGCCCAACACAAACGCCACCGTGATCGCATTGGATGAGGTGGATGCGCGCTTGGCTTGACGCCTGGCCACTACATCGACTCCGGTGCGCTGACCCCAATCAAGCCCAAGCCATTGCGGAGCACTTGGGCCGTTGCTTGGGCAAGGTTCAAGCGGGCGTTTCTGAGATCGTCGTCATCGACAAGGAATTGTGAGTGGTTATACCAAGAATGAAACTCCGCGGCGATGTCGTGAAGGTAGTGCGCCAACACGTGCGGCGCGCGGCGCTGAGCGGCATTCTCAAGCACTTCAGGATACCGGCCCAGTTGCCGCAATAAGACTTGCTCGGGCTCAGCATCCAGCCGTGAAATGGCGGCTTCGCCAATCGCTGGATTATGACGTTGCCCAGACTCTTCGAGCTTGGCAAAGATGCTTTGGATGCGCGCATGCGCGTACTGAATGTAAAAAACGGGGTTTTCGTTGGCGTTTGATTTGGCAAGATCCAAATCAAAATCCAGGTGCTGCTCGTGCGAGCGCATGACATAAAAGTATCGCGCGGCGTCATTGCCCACCTCATCACGTAAATCACGCAAAGTGACAAACTCACCCGAGCGGGTCGACATTTGAAGCTTTTGGCCCTCGCGGTAGAGCACCGCAAACTGCACCAGCTGGAAATCCAGCCGATCGGGATCTTGGCCCAGCCCTTTGGCTGCGGCCTTAAGACGGGGGACATAGCCGTGGTGGTCGGCCCCAAAAATATACAGCGCCTGACCTGAGCAGCGCTCGAGCTTATCAAGCAAATACGCAACATCAGAGGCAAAGTAGGTGCTGCGACCATTGTCTCGCACCACCACGCGGTCCTTATCATCTCCAAGTTCAGACGCTTTGAACCACACCGCCCCGTTGCGGGTCTCCAACCAACCTTTGGCTTCGAGCTTGGCCAACGCTTGCTCTAGGGCGCCTGAGGTGTGCAGGCTTCTTTCAGAATACCAGCGGTCGAAATGAACGCCGAACTCGCCCAGATCTTGTCGGATGTCTTCGATCATGGCCTCCAGCGCAATGGCAAAGACCGCCTCGTACTGCTCATCACCCAGCAGCGCTCGCGTTCGCGCAATCAAGGCATCAATGTGGGCCTCAGCATCACCTTCTTGGTCGGCATCGGCGGGGAGACCCTCGGTCACCTCGTGGGCATGGTGGCGCAGATCATCGCCGTGGCGAGACCTGACTTGGCGAGCGATGTCGTAGACATAATCGCCTTGATACGCATTGTCTGGAAAGCGCACACGCTCGCCGGCCAGCTCGAGATACCGAAGCCACACGGAAACGGCCAAAATATCCATTTGTCGACCGTCATCGTTGACATAGTACTCGCGCTCAACAGGGTGGCCTGCCGCTTCCAAGATCGACGCCACACTGGCGCCATACGCGGCCCCGCGGCCATGGCCGACATGCAAAGGGCCAGTGGGATTGGCGCTGACAAACTCAATTAAGACCGGCGGCAGGGTGTTGGCGGGCGCACGACCATAGTCTGCCCCTTTGGCCAAAATCTCGCGCACGACAATTTTGAGGTGATGGCCGCTAACAAAAAAGTTCAAGAACCCCGGCCCTGCAATTTCGATGCTCTTGACGCGCTTCGATGCCGGCACGCGGTCAAGGATTTTTTTAGCCAACTCAGTGGGTGCCATTTTGGCGGTCTTTGCCAACACCATGGCGATGTTGCAGGCATAGTCACCGTGAGCGCGGTCTTTGGTGGGCTCGACTTGAATGGCGGTGCCAATATCGTCCCCAATCACGCCGTCGCGTTTGAGATACCCCAAAGCCTGAGTGACCAATTCTTCGATGTGAGCGCGCATGTGGGCTTGGACGTTGTTGACGAATGAGGCGTTATTGTAACGAGGTTCACACTACAATAGGGCGATGAGCATGCGCAGCTTCCTTGACCACCATCCCCAACTGAGCGAGGGCGCCTATGTCGACCCCGCCGCCACTGTCATCGGCCAAGTTCGTTTGGGTGCCGATGTCTCGGTGTGGCCACAGGCGGTGCTTCGCGGCGATGTCAACACCATCGAAGTCGGTGATCGGTCCAACATTCAAGACGGCGTGATTGGCCATGTCACTCACGATGGGCCCTACACCCCGGGTGGTCACGCTTTGGTGATCGGCCAGGATGTCACGGTCGGGCATGGGGCAATTTTGCATGGTTGCACCATTAAAGATCGCGTGCTGATCGGCATGGGCGCCATTGTCCTCGATGGGGCCGTCATTGAGTCAGACGTCATGATTGCTGCGGGCAGCTTGGTCAGTCCGGGCAAACATCTCGAGTCGGGATTGCTTTATCGGGGCCAGCCAGCCACTGCCGCGCGCCCACTCAGCCAAGATGAGGTGGATGCGCTGAAATACTCCGCTGAACACTATGTTCGGGTCAAAGGTCAGTTCAGTCCTTGACATCGCGCTCAGATGCGCGACCATAGACGCTTCACTTTCAGTCTGACGGCTTAACCCCCAACAACGGAGACAGTTTTTTCATGGTTGATGTGCCCAGCCTCGCTGCCAATGGTTTGAACATGCCCGCCTTGGGCCTGGGAACATGGGAGCTGGGGGGCGCACAGCTCGACGAGGTCATCCCGGAAGCCCTGGACATTGGCTATCGGCACATTGACACCGCCCAGATCTATAAAAATGAAGCCGACGTGGGGCGCAATCTCGCCCGCAGCGACCTCCCCAGAAATGAGCTGTTCATCACCACCAAAGTTTGGGTGGACCGCTACACCCCAGATGATTTATTGGCCTCGGTCAAAGAAAGCCTGGATCGGCTGCAAACCGATTATGTTGATCTGTTGCTGCTGCACTGGCCACTCTTTGAAGGCCAGGGCATGAACCCCACCTTAGAGGGCTTGATGCGGGCACGGGCCGATGGCTTGACCCGCCACATCGGCATCAGCAACTTCAACATCGATCAAACCGAGCAAGCGATGGCCTTTTGTGGGCCGGGCGCGCTGGTCACCAACCAAGTGGAGTACCACGTTTACTTGGGCCAAGAACGTTTAAGACGGGTGCTCGCTCGTCACAACCTCGTATTGACGGCATACATGCCGTTGGCCAAAGCCGGCGTGGTTAACGACACGGTGCTTTGGGAAATTGGTGCGCAGTACGACAAAACGGCCGCCCAGGTGGCCTTACGGTGGCTGATTGAACAAGATCGGGTGGCTGCGATTCCCGCCACCTCAAACATTCACCATGCTCGAGCAAACTTTGAAATCTTTGATTTCGCCCTGAGCCTCGACGACCACCAGCGCATCGCCGAATTGGATAAAGACCGGCGACTGTGTGCCCCAGCCTCGCTGTCACCCGAGTGGGATGACTGACGGGTTTTTAGGCCTTACTTCGACTCAGGCATCATCTTTTTTAGGCCTTCCATTAGATCAACGGGCATGGGAAAGACCACCGTGGTGTTTTGCTCACCCCCGATTTCGGTCAGCGTTTGCATGTAGCGAAGCTGCATGGCACCACCGGCCTCGGACAGCTCGGAGGCCGCCTCGACCAACTTTTTGGCGGCCTCTTGCTCACCGGCAGCATGGATCACTTTGGCCCGCCGCTGACGCTCAGCCTCAGCCTGTTTAGCGATGGCACGAATCATGGACTCATCAAGATCCACGTGCTTAATCTCAACGTTGGCCACTTTCACGCCCCAAGCATCGGTTTGGCGGTCCAGGATTTCTTGGATGTCCTCGTTGAGCTTGTCGCGCTCAGACAACATTTCATCCAACTCATGCTTGCCCAGCACCGAGCGCAATGTGGTTTGCGCCAGCTGACTGGTGGCATCCATAAACCGCTCAACGTTGATGATCGCTTTTTGTGGATCGACCACTCGGTAATAAAGCACCGCATTGACTTTGACAGACACGTTGTCATACGAGATCACATCTTGTGTGGGCACATCCATCACGATGGTTCGAAGATCCACGCGAACGATTTGCTGGATAAAAGGAATGACGATGATCAAGCCAGGCCCTTTCACTTTATAAAAGCGACCCAGAGTAAAAATCACCCCTCGCTCGTATTCTCGCAAGACCTTGATGACGTTGGCGATCAACACCACCAACACCACCACCACGGTGGTTACAAAATAAAGAAAATCTAAACTCATCATCGACTCCTAAAAAAACTATTTAAGCGGTTGTATCCGCGACGGGCTCGACCTTCAGTTTCAAACCATCAATCCCCACCACCCGGGCTTGTTGACCGCGTGTGAGTGTCTCTGGACCCGTCGCCTGCCAGTCCTCACCATCGATATGCACCCGCCCGCGACCATCGGCGAATTCGGCGATGACCTCGGCAACCTCCCCAATCAACATCTCGGTGCCGCTGACGGTGGGTTTTTTCAAAGACCGCGTCACCAGGTACAAGATCACCGCAAAGACAAACGCCGCGCTCAAACCCATGGCGATAATCAAACCTGTGTTGATGCCAAACCCAGGCACGCCTGAGTCCATCAAAATCACTGAACCGAAAACCACTGCCATCACCCCTCCAATGCCCAGTATCCCAAATGAGGGCACAAACAGCTCGACTGCAATCAGTGCAAAGCCCAAAAGCATCAATGCCAAGCCTGCAAAATTGATCGGCAAAATCTGGAATGCATACAGCGCGAGCAATAGACTGATGCCGCCGATCACCCCTGGCACCAACGCGCCCGGGTTATAGCCTTCTAAGATTAATCCATAGATGCCAACCATCAGCAAGATATAAGCGAGCGTGGGGTTGGTGATCACAGTCAGCAGCTTATTGCGCCAATCAGGCTCGATGGTCTCGATATCGGCATCCGACACCTCGATCACTTCGCTGCCGGCGTGCATCTTGACGGTGCGGCCATCGATTTGCGCCAAAAGCTCGGGCAAGTCCTCTGCAACCACATCAATCACGTTCAGAGCCAGCGCATCACTTGCGGTCAGGCTCACGGCCTCTCTGACCGCCTGCTCAGCCCACTCGGCATTGCGCCCGTGGCGCTCGGCCAAGCCTTGAATATAGGCCACCGCATCCTCCAGGACTTTTTTCTCCGTGGCGCTGGGTTCGGGGCCGGTGTCCGCGGGCGCCTCGGACGGCGCCGCCGGTGCAGTGGAGTCGGACGAGTCAGCCGTATCGGCCGCGTCGCCGGCGGCGTCTTCACTGGCAGAGGGTTCCTCATCGCCCTGTAGCGCATCGGCCAGCCGCTCCATGGGGCTGTTGCCCGGCCCGTCGGCGGGCTCACTGCCCCCACCGCCGATTTGGACGGGCGTGGCCGCCCCCAAGTTGGTCGACGGGGCCATCGCGGCAATGTGGCTGGCATACAGAATATAAGTGCCCGCACTCGCCGCGCGCGCGCCAGGCGGTCCCACCCAGGTGGCCACGGGCACCTCAGCGTTCAGTATTTTTTTGATGATATCGCGCATCGAGTCAGACAGCCCGCCTGGGGTGTCCATCTCAATCACCACCAATGCCGCGTCGCTGTTTTCAGCCTGTTCTATGCCCTCAACCAAGTAATCTCGCGTGGCCGGGCCAATTGCACCGTCCACGGTGAGCACCACCACACTGGCGCGTTCATTCGAGGCCAGCTGGGTTTGGGACTGCACTTGAGATTGCGCTTGACTCTCGGCGGTCAGGCCCAAGCTCGCCCAAACCGCTGCCAGCAGTGCGCCTGCGACGGCGTGCCGCCCAATCGATCTGAAATTTGCAAAGATTTGGCGTCTCATTGGCTCCATCCTAAACCGCTTCAATGACACATGCGTCAACGACATCGCCTACACTAGATTGTATTCCCATTCATTGAGACTGAGCATGACAGAACAATCGATTCAAGACCAACTGCGGATGGACCCAGACGCCCTCTACCGTGAGGAGCAGTTTTCTGATCAACGGGCCGGACAGATCCGCCGCCTCACGCCAGTCACCGCATCAGGCCAAGACGATCCATCGCGTTCGGTGATGTTTGTGGGCTCCACGCAGGTGATGACCCCCGCGGGCGCTTTGCCATTAAGCTTTGAGTTGCCGGGCGAGACCATTGGCGAGGCGGCCAGCCACTTCGCTGACGAGGCAGAAAAAGCGATTGAAAACGCGATGGAAGAACTCAAGCGCATGCAGCGCGAAGCCCAAAATTCAATCGTCGTGCCTGGGCAAGAGGGCCCCGGCGGAGCGGGCGGCATGGGCCCAGGCGGCGGCATGGGCAACATTCAGCTTAAGTAGCCACCTCTAAACCAAACGGCGATCACATGCCGGGGCTTTGGCTTTAAGTCCGAAGCCCCACGCCGCGGTTTAGCAAAGTCAGGCAAACCGCAAACAACACCGTGCCAAAACCGATGATGATGGCATACGCCACCCAAAGCGGCATGTCACTGATCCCCAAAATGCCATAGCGAAATGCGCTGACCATATAGACGATGGGGTTCACCAAAGAGACCTGTTGCCAAATGCCCGGCAACAGCGTGACTGAGAAGAAAACCCCACCCAGGTAGGTCATTGGTTGCAACACAAAGGTGGGAATGATCGAGATGTCATCAAACTTTTGGGCATAGACGCCATTGATGAACCCGCCTAAGGCAAAAGTCACCGAGGTCAAGATTAAGATCGAAGCGGTCACCCAAATGTTGTGCATCTGGAAGCCGGCAAAGAACGACGCCACCAGCCACACCAAGAGGCCGACGACCAGCGCGCGGATCACCGCCCCAGAGATGTAACCCAACAAAATAATCCAGGGGGGCAAAGGCGAGATCAGCAATTCTTCGATGTGTTTACCAAACTTGGCGCCAAAAAACGAGCTGGTGACATTGCCATAGCTGTTGGTGATGACCGTGAGCATAATCAGCCCAGGAACGATGAACTCCATGTAGGGCATGCCCTCCATCTCGCCAACCCGGCGGCCGATAATGGCGCCGAAAATCACAAAGTACAACGTCATGGTAATCACCGGGGGGATCACCGTTTGCGCCCAGATGCGGATGATCCGGGTCACTTCCTTAATCAGGATGGTTTGATAACCAATCCAAAAACTTCGGGCCGATACTTTCTCGCTCATCGTTCGTCCTCTTTGACTTCCTCGGCATCGGCGTGCACCAGCCGCACGAACAGCTCCTCTAGCCGGTTGACTTTGTTGCGCATGGACACCACCTCAACGCCGGCCTCTTCAAGCGCCCGAAACAAGCGATTAAGGCTCTTTGACTTGGGGATCGACGCCTCAACCGTGTGCGCGTCTTTCAACACCAACTCGATGCCCTCGATCGCCGGCAGCGCTTCAATCGGTGAGCGCAGATCCAACACAAAAGTTTCAAGGTCAAGCTTGCTCAACAGGTCTTTGATGGTGGTGTTTTCAACAATTTCCCCATGATCGATGATGGCGATGTTGCGACACAGATTTTCTGCTTCTTCAAGATAGTGCGTGGTCAAAATCACCGTTGTACCCGCGCGGTTGATCTCTTCGATGAAGTGCCACATTGAACGACGGATTTCGATGTCGACACCGGCGGTGGGCTCATCAAGAATCAATAGTCTTGGCTCATGAACCATTGCTCGAGCGATCAGCAGTCGGCGTTTCATGCCCCCTGACAGGGTCCGCGACATAGAAAAGGCCTTGTCCCAAAGCTCGAGCTTTTTCAAGTAATGCTCGGCGCGCTCTCGGGCGATTCGCCGCGGCACACCGTAATACCCAGCTTGGTTGACGACAATGTCGAAAGGCTTTTCAAACTGATTAAAGTTGACTTCTTGAGGCACCAGGCCAATCTCGGCCATCGCCTTGGAGCGATTCTTTTGAACGCTGGTGCCAAACACCTTGGTCTCCCCGTTGCTGGCGTTGACCAACGAGCTGATGATGCCAATCAGGGTTGACTTGCCCGCGCCGTTGGGTCCCAGCAGCGCAAAAAAGTCGCCTTCTTGCACCTCCAAGTTGATGCCTTTGAGGGCGGTGACGCCGTTGCCATAGGTTTTTTGTAAGTTGTTGACTTCAAGCGCGAGCATGACTTTTGGCCTGTGGGTGCGTGTCGACTAAACCGTGCATAATGCCTCTATTGTCCAACATATCGGATCAATAAGAGGCAAAACCTTGCGAAATCTGTTTTCTCACATTGCCGAGCGGGTGCTGTGGTTGCCGCTTATGCTGTTTGCGCTGCCTGGCCATGCAGAGCGCTACGATGACTTGGCGCTGTGTGAACTGAGTGCGTTCAACGGCCGAATCACCACCGAGGCGCGCTGCGGCACACTGATGGTCCCCGAAAACCCCGCCCTTGAACTCACCCCCGACAACGCGGTTGAGCTGGCCTATGCGGTGGTGCCTGCCCGCAGTGGTCAGGCCCAGCCCGACCCGGTGTTCTTTTTGGCCGGCGGGCCGGGTCAGTCGGCCCAAGACATGGCACCGGTGATGACCCGAGCGCTGCGAGACATTCATCGCCAGCGCGACTTGATCTTCCTTGACCAACGAGGCACCGGCGAGTCCAATCGCCTTGACTGTGTACTTGACGAACAGGCCAGCTGGCTGAACCCCTCACCGGGCCAAGCTGCAGACGAAATTCTGGCGTGTCTTGCCGAATGGTCGGCGGATGTGCGTCACTATACGACCTCTGAAGCCGCCCGTGACTTGGATCGGCTGCGCAGCCACTTGGGATTTGATGAGATCAACCTCATCGGCGGCTCATACGGCACGCGCCTTGGGCAGGTCTATCTCAAAATGCACCCTGAGCGCGTTCGTTCTGTGGTGCTCGATGGGGTCGTGCCCATGCGCCTGGCGTTGGGCGCAGAACATGGCCCCAGCTTGGATCGTGCGCTTGAGACCCTCATTGCCTCCTGCCAGGCCGACGCAGCGTGTGGTGAGGCGTTCCCGAATCTCGATGAGGCCTTTATCAAGCTCAAGCAAGCCTATCCCAATTGGGTCGATGGCCCGACCATCACCATCACTCACCCTCGCTTGGGTGAGGCCCTTGAGATGACGTTTTCAAGAACGGTTTTGGCCACCGCACTGAGGTTTTTGGCCTACGATCCAGCCAGCCAAATGATGCTGCCTTACCTGATTCACGAGGCAGCGACCACCCACCGACCCGAGCGCATTGCCGCCCAAGCGGTCATTGTCAGCGAGCAGATGAGCGATGTGATCGCGTTGGGACTGAATTTTGCGGTGGGGTGCGCTGAGGACTGGCCGCGGTGGCCAGAGGCAACATCTGCGCGTCAGACGTTATTGGGCGACAGCGTTGGCGAGCTTTATGCTGAAGTTTGTCCCGACTGGCCCAAGGCCAGCGTCCCTCAAGATTTCAATGACCCCTACACCGGAGACACACCGATGCTGTTGCTCTCCGGGGCGTTGGATCCGGTCACCCCCCCAAGCTATGGTTCGGAAGTCGATGCGCTGTCCGCCAACAGCACGCATTTGGTGGCGCCGGGTCGGGGCCACATTGTCATCACCATGCCCTGTCTGGCTCAAATCGCCGCGCAGTTCATCGAGGATCCTCAAGTGGATGAGCTCAACACCGATTGCATGACCGCACTGGGCAATGAGCCGTTTTTCACTGATTTATTGGGGCCAACACCATGATTGATGTCCAAGGCTTGCGAAAGACCTTCGATCGATCCAAAGTGGTGGCGGTGGATGAGGTCAGCTTCCAAGCGAAAGACGGCGAGATCACAGGCCTGCTCGGACCAAATGGGGCGGGCAAGACGACCACGCTTCGAATGCTCTATACCTTGCTGCCCCCCGATGCGGGAACGATGTCAATCGATGGCATCGATCCACGCCGTGACACGCTGGGTGTCAAACGCGCCATTGGTGTGGTCCCTGACTCTCGCGGCCTCTACGATCGACTGACCGCGCGTGAAAATGTGGCCTACTACGGTCAGTTACAGGGCCTCAGTCGCGCGCTGATCGATCAACGCGTGGCTGAGTTTTGTGATGTGTTGGACATGCACGCGTTCATTGATCGAAAAACCGAGGGGTTTTCACAAGGTCAACGCGTAAAAGTGGCCATCGCACGGGCGCTGATCCATGACCCAAAAACGGTGTTGCTGGATGAGCCCACCAATGGGTTGGATGTCATGACGACCCGAGCCCTTCGCCAGTTCTTATTAACGCTCAAAGCTCAAGGCCGATGCGTGGTGCTGTCAACGCACATCATGCAAGAGGTGGCAGCCTTGTGTGATCACATTGTCATCATTGCCAAAGGCCGTGTCGCTGCTCAAGGCAGCGCGCGTGAGCTGCTTCAACAATCCGGCGAAGCGGGCCTCGAAGATGCGTTTGTGAAATTGATCGGCAGCGATGAGGGCTTGTTGTCATGAAGGCGGTGTGGCTCAAAGAAATCAAAGACAACTTGAGAGACCGGCGGGTGGTGTTGTCCACCCTGGTCTTTGGTCCGCTGTTTGGTCCAGTCTTGTTGGTGGTGATGTTGGGCTTTGCTGAACGCCAAACCAGCGAGCGTTTAGAGACCACATTGGAACTGCCCGTGGTGGGCGCGGAGCATGCACCGAATTTGATCGGCTATTTAGAGCGCCAAGGGGTGGTGATTCAACCTGCGCCCGATGACCCTGAAGCGGCCATTAAGAACGAGACTGAGGAGGTGATTGTTCGCATTCCAGAATCATTTGGTCAGTCGTGGACAGCGGGTCACAGCGCGTCTGTCGAAGTGTTGGCCGACCAATCGAGACGCTATACCGGCACCACCGTTCGGCGGGTGCGAGGGCATTTATCGGCCTACAACCGCACCATTGCCCAATTGCGTCTGCAAATGCGCGGCGTGGATCCAGAACTGACCCGACCGATCAATGTGGTGACGGTCGATCTGGCCACCCCCGAAGCGCGCGGGGGGATGGTGCTGTCGTTTTTGCCCTACTTTATTTTGATTATGGTGTTTGTCGGTTCCATGCATATGGCCACCGACACCACGGCAGGTGAGCGTGAGCGGAAGTCGTTAGAGCCACTGCTGATCAACCCCCTGCCCCGTTGGCAGATCATGGCCGGCAAACTGGCGGCCACCACCACCTTTGGATTGTTGACGTTGATTTTGGGTTTGGTCGCTTTTGTTGTGGCCATGGGATTTTTGCCTCTCGACAACATGAACATGACCTTAAACCTGGATTTCAAGGTCGCTGCATGGGTGTTTGTGATGACGGCGCCGGCGGCATTGTTCGCCGCAGCGCTGCTGATTATTTTGGCCTCATTCGCCAAAAGCTATCGAGAGGCACAAAGCTACATGGGGATGGTGGTGTTGGTCCCAATGTTGCCCAGCCTGTATATTTTGATCAACCCCACCAAAGCCGAGCAGTGGATGACCTTGGTGCCTTTGCTCAGCCAAAACGTATTGATTTTGGAGCTGGTCCGCGGGGAGCCGATCAACGGCTTATGGGTGGCGTTATGTGTGCTCTCAACGACGCTGGCTGCTGGGGTCTTGGCGGTGGTGGCGGGGGGACTTTACAGTCGACCAAAGCTGATTTTCACCTCAGACTAGGGCGTTTTCTTTTTCCACGGAACAAAAGGCGAGGTGGTTTCTTGATAGCGGCGGTAGGCGTCACCGCGAGACTTTAACGCCTGTTTTTCTGTATACGGGATGCCCGTGATCCGATACAAAAAAATCAGCATCACCACAGGGCCCAACCACGCAATCCAACTCAAAGGCGTTCCAAAGGCGATCAGTGGGTAGCTGAACCAGTGAAGCCACTCAAAAAAATAGTTGGGGTGTCGGGAGTAGTGCCATAGGCCAACATCACACACCTGGCCTTTGTTTGATGGGTCGGCTCGGAAACGGGCCAATTGTTGATCGGCCACCGATTCTCCCGCCAAGCTGATCACCCAAATCGCAACGCCGGCAAAGACCGCCCAATCGAGCGCTGATGAAGGGTCCTGGGCCACCACCCACGCCGGCAGGGCAAACAAAAATGCCACGCTGGCCTGCGCCATGAAAAACAGCCACATCCTGAAGTTGACGTTTGGCGCCCAGTGGGCTCGCAAGGCTTGGTAACGGCCATCCTCATCGTCATGGGCGAGTAGCCGCGTGATCATGTGAGCCGTCAGCCGGGCCGACCAGCTGCCTGCCACCAGCACCGCGAGAATGCGCTTTTCCACCGCGCCATCGCCCAACAGGGCAAACAAGAACGCCAAACACCCGATGCTCGCGGCCCACGCGGCATCCACCCAATCGGCGCGCTTGGATCTCAGTTGCCACACCCACAGCCCAGTCATTGCGGATGCGGCCAATAAAAAGGCGATCAACAGCTCATTCATGGGGCCATGGTCGCGCGCGTCAATGAAGGGAAGATGAAGAGACAATGGGCGGGGAATCGGTCACATGACGGACGGCACTGACGGGGGTTTCTGGTGGGGTCACAATCAGGCACAATGAGCGCCTGATTAAAGGGCCCCACGTTATGCCGCTGTCTCACTTTTTTTTGCTGGTCATGGTTTGCTTTGTTTGGGCAGGCAACTTCATTATTTCAGCGTGGGCCGTGCAATACATGGCGCCGATCACTTACACAATGGTGCGGTTTCTGCTGGTGTTTTTGATGATCTTCCCGCTGCTGAGACGACCGGCGCCTGGGCAATGGTGGGGTCTGATCGTCACCTGTTGGTGTGTGGGGGCACTGCATTTTGCGTTTTTGTTCATGGCACTCGGTCGTTCAACGGATGTGTCCTCAGTGGCGCTGCTGATGCAGGTCTATATTCCCATCTCAACCGTCTTTGCCGTGGTGTTTTTGGGCGAGCGCATTGGATGGCGGACATCGTCTGGGATTGCACTGTCGTTTGGTGGGGTGTTGGTGATGGGGTTTGACCCGCTGATTTTGGCGCAGCTGGACGTGCTGGCGTTGGTGTTGTTATCGGCCACGGCGTTGGGTGCAGGCACCATATTAATGCGACGACTTAAAGATATTCAGGTGATGAACTTCCAGGCCTGGAACGCCCTGTTTGCGTTTCCACCCTTATTGGTGCTGGCGTTTTGGTTGGAGTCACCGATCGAGGGCATCCAGGCGAGCTTCAGTGAACATCCCATGGTCTGGGTGGGCGTGGCTTACTCAGCGGTCATGGCTTCCATTGTGGGCCACGGAACGTTTTATTGGTTGGTCCAGCGCCACGAGGTCAATCGACTCCTGCCGGTGTTGCTGTCCATCCCGGTGCTGGCCGTGTTGATGGGGGTCATTTTTTGGGGCGATCGGCCCGGGCCTCGCCTGCTGCTGGGCGGTGCGCTGGTGCTGTTTGGGGTGTTGTGGATTACCCTGCGGATGCGCTGGCGCCGGACAGTGAAGCCCGACGCCCCGCCAACCGCGTAGACAGCGTCATTGGAAGCCGGGTTGACCCACCTGCTCTGGGCGCTGGGGGACCTTTTTTAGCCGATCGGCATCGTAGCCAAGGGCCTCGAATCGGCTCAACAAGCGCGCATACAGCGCGTCATCCATGGTCGGCTCACGCGCCATGATCCAAGCGTAGTTGCGGGTGGGGTGGCCCACCATCGACCACTGGTAATCCGGGTCGAGCCCGACGATGTAGTAGCCAAATCGCAGCGGCCAGTAAAACTGCACTTTCCATTCGGCGCGGGTGGTTTCATCCACCACCCAGGCCACGCCCTCCAAGCGCTCATCTGGGGCATCAAAATTGCCTTTTTTATAGATGTAGATGTCATCCATTCGGCCATCGCTGCGCTGGCGATAGATGGCTCGGCCGGCCACGTTGCCCCGCTCGCCAAAGTAGGGAATGTTGGCAATGACATACCACTGGCCCATGTACCGATCAAGATCCACCGATTCAACGGTGGGCAGCGGCGCCTTGGGGGCCATGAGCGCACAGCCTGATGACAGCATCACCGCCGCAACGATCGCAAGCCAGCGCCACGTGCGCCTTTCGATTGTTCGTCCCATCAACGCCTCCTGATTGGTCCACAGGTTTCAGTAAACCACATCTGGCGTGAAGTGCCCATCAGCGCCACACCCCCAAAAATCGGTGCCCGGGCTTGACATGTTTTAATGTACTAGTGTAATATCACGCTATTACATTAAGACAAATGGGGCAGGCCATGAAGCAACTTGACAACGAACACACCCAAGCCAACCGGGCCGCCCGCGCCAGCTTGGCAGAGGCCTTCGCGGCCATGGACACCCCCGATGAGCTCCGCGCGCTGCTTCGGGATCTGACCACGCCGGCTGAGCTCGAGGCGTTGGTGGATCGCTGGCGGGTCGCGCAGCTCCTCGAGCAAGGCCTGCCCTACCGAGAAATCAATGCCCAAACCGGCGTGAGCGTGACCACCATCGGCCGGGTCGCGCGTTTCTTAGAGTCTGGCCACGGGGGTTACCGGATGGCATTGGAGCGCGTCGCCCGCCCCCAGCAGTCACCCGTCGCGCCCGCCGGGCCGTTGGCATGACTCGACTGAAACTGGCCATTCAAAAGTCTGGACGCCTGGCCGAAGAGTCATTGGCGCTGCTGGAGCGCTCGGGTTTGAAATTCGCCAAAAGCAAAGACAAGCTCTTTTGGTTTGGCGAGACACTGCCCATCGACTTAATGCTGGTCCGTGATGACGACATTCCCCGGCTGTTGCTCGCTGGCGTGTGTCAGTTGGGCATCGTGGGGGGCAATGTCGCCGAAGAAAAAGCCCTCGAACAGGGGCTGGATGCGCGCACCGGCTTTGCCCCCTTGGTCGGCTTGGGTTTCGGGCGCTGCCGGTTAATGCTCGCAGCGCCAGAACAAAGCGCCATTCAAGGCGCGCAAGACCTGACAGGACAGCGTTTGGCCACCAGTTATCCTCAACTCACCCGCCGCTACCTCAATGAACGTGGCGTGTCGGCCGACATTGTGGTCCTCAACGGCGCGGTTGAAATCGCCCCATCGATGGGCGCCGCCGAAGCCATTGTGGATCTGGTCTCGACAGGGACCACGCTTCGTGCCAACCACTTGGCGGTGGTCGACGAGGTCTTGGTCAGCGAGGCGGGACTCTACCGCTGTCCCAATGCCTTAAGCCCTGAGGCCGAAGCGCTCATCGACACCCTCATGACCCGCATTGAAGGGGTCCGCCAGGCCAATGAAACCAAATACGTGATGATGCATGCCCCCAAAAACAAACTCACCGAGATCACGGCGCTGTTGCCGGGGGCCGAAGCCCCCACCGTCTTAACCTTAGAGGGCAGCCCTGATCGAGTCGCGCTGCATGCGGTGTGCACCGAACAGGTGTTTTGGGAGCACCTCGAGAGGCTCAAAGCCGCGGGCGCCTCGGCGATTTTAGTGCTGCCGGTGGAGAAAATGTTGGCATGAGTTTATCCATCTACGCCGTTGACGCCACCGACGAAGCCCTGACCACTCTGCTGGCCCGCCCTGAGCTGGAAAGCAGTGCCGACTTGGCCGAGACGGTCGGTGAAATCATCCACGCGGTCCGTGTCGGGGGCGATCAAGCGCTCACCGACCTGGGCCAACGCTTTGATGCCCATCCTGCGCCCGCCCTGTGGGCCAGCAAAGCGGCCATCAGTGATGCCAAAAACAAGCTCGATAACGACCTGATCGATGCCATTGACAGCGCGATCGGAACAATTGAGCACTTTCATGCCCAAGGCGTCCCACAGCCGTACAGCGCCGACACTGCGCCCGGTGTGACCTGCCAGGCCCAATGGCGGCCCTTGGATGCGGTGGGGCTGTATGTGCCTGCCGGCAGCGCCCCGCTGCCCTCGACCGCCATCATGCTCGGCGTGCCCGCGCGATTGGCGGGCTGTCGACAGGTTGTCCTCGCCACCCCGCCGGGTCCCGATGGGCAAGCGGATCCGGCCGTGTTGGCCATTGCTGAACGACTGGGCATTGACCACGTGCTAATCGCCGGCGGCGCCCAAGCCATCGCCGCGATGGCCTATGGCACGGAAACCGTGCCCGCCGTGGTCAAAATTTTTGGCCCCGGCAACCGTTTCGTCACCGAGGCCAAGCGCCAAGTGGCTTTGGACATCGATGGCGCGGCCATGGACATGCCTGCCGGCCCATCCGAGGTGATGGTGCTGGCCGACAGCACCGCCAATCCAACGTTTGTGGCAGCAGACTTGTTATCGCAAGCCGAACATGGACCGGACTCGCAGGCGGTGCTGGTCACGGATTCTCATGCATTGGCCCAAGCCACCGCCACTCAAATCGATGCCTTGCTGCCGCGATTAAATCGAGCCGATATCGCCGCCGCCTCGCTCGCTCACGCCCGCGCCCTGGTGGTGCCCAACATTGAACACGGCGTGGCGGTGGCCAATCGCTATGCGCCAGAGCACCTCATACTCGCCAGCGACCGAGCGCTGGACTGGGTCCCCGACATCACCACCGCCGGGTCGGTGTTTGTCGGCCACCACACCCCCGAAGCCTTGGGCGATTACATCTCAGGCACCAATCACGTCCTGCCCACCGGTGGCTGGGCAAAAGTCTATGCCGGGCTGTCTGCCACCGATTTCATGCGCCGCATGACCGTTCAAAGCGCGACCCCAGAAGGCCTCCAGCAGCTTGGCCCCAAGGCGGCCCGATTGGCCCGACATGAGGGCCTGGGGGCCCACCAACTGGCAATTGAGCTTCGGCTTCGCGACACCGGTGGTGAGCCATGACCGAGCCGTCGGCTCCGTTTGAGGCCTGGGTCAGGCCCGAGCTTAGGACGCTCAAACCTTACGCGTCTGCGCGCGCGATCAGCGGGGATTTTGCCCCGCCAATCAGGCTGAATGCGAATGAAAACCCGTGGGCCAGTGACGAGGACCAACCGCTCAACCGTTACCCAGACCCTCAGCCGCAAGCCCTGGTTGAGGCGCTGAGCGCACACTGGTCAACGACCCCTGAGCACGTCTTAATCACCCGCGGCTCAGACGAGGGCATTGATCTGTTGATGCGGCTGTTGATTCGGCCCGGCGTGGATCGGGTGATGACATTGCCGCCTTGTTTTGGGATGTATGCCCTGTATGCGCAAATTCAGGGTGCTGAAGTCGTCGAAGTCGGGCTGACCCAAGGCGAGCATGCCTGGGCGGTCGATTGGCCAGCGGTCGAAGCGGCCAAGCCTTGCCGAGCTTACTTTTTGTGTTCGCCCAACAACCCCACTGGGCATACCCTCCCGCCCATCGAGGTGTTGGCCTTCGCCAAGCGCGTCGAGAATTCAGGCGTGGTGGTGGTGGATGAGGCCTACGGTGAATTCAGTGACCAGCCCAGCTTGGTCTCAGCCCTGGCACATCAACCCAATCTGGTGGTGCTCAAAACCTTATCCAAGGGGTTCGGTTTGGCCGGCGCGAGGGTGGGCGGGGTGATTGCCCACCCCGACCTGATTGGCTGGCTCAAACGAATCATCGCCCCTTACCCCTTGCCCTCTCCATGCGTTGACGCCGCGCTGAAATCGCTCACGCCTGATGCGTTGGCCCAGCAAAACACGCAGCTTGACCGCCTGCGAGCCAACAAAGCGCTGCTGTGTGAGGCTTTGAAAGACTCACCCCACATCCAATCCCTGTGGCCAGGTCAGGCAAATTTTGTCTTGGTCAAGGTGGAGGATGCCGCTGACTTCATGGCGCATTGTGCAGCCAATGGCATCGAATTAAGAAATCAGTCCCACCAGCCGCAACTCGATCAATGCATCCGCATCACCGTCGGCACCGAATCAGAGACGCAAGCGCTTTTGGATTGTCTCGATGCCTACTCCCCAACCCACCGTCAAAAAGGGACAACCCATGGGGCTTAAAAAAGTTTTGTTCATTGACCGTGACGGCACGCTGATCGAAGAGCCTGCTGATGAGCAGATTGACCGCTTGGATAAATTGCGATTGGTCAATCACGTGATTCCCGCCTTGCTTGAGCTCAAGCGCGCCGGCTTTCGGTTTGTGATGGTGTCCAACCAAGATGGCCTGGGCACAGAAACGTTTCCCCAAACTGATTTCGAGGGGCCTCAAGCGTTGTTGCTGCAGATTCTCCAATCTCAAGGCATCGAATTTGATGCCATCCATATCGACCCGTCGTTGCCAGAAGCGGCTTCCCCGAATCGCAAGCCCGGTGTCGGCATGGTCTTGGATTACTTGCAAGACCCCACCCTCGATCGTCAACAATCCGCGGTCATTGGTGATCGAGACACCGACTTGGCATTCGCGAACAACATGGGGCTTCGTGGATTTTTATTGGATGAGCAGCAAGGGTGGATGGAGATTGCCCAAGCTTTGATCAACACGCCGAGAACCGCGCGGGTGAAAAGGGCCACCAACGAAACACACATCGATGTGTTCGTTAACTTAGATGCTTGCACCCCGCCGCAAGTACAGACCGGGCTTGGATTTTTTAACCACATGCTCGACCAGTTGGCCGCCCACGGCCAGTTTGCGCTCGAGCTCACCGCGCAAGGCGACACCCACATCGACGAGCACCACACCGTCGAAGACACCGCCTTGGCTTTGGGGCAAGCGCTGGATCAGGCGTTGGGTGATCGCCACGGGATCGGTCGCTATGGCTTCACCGTGGCCATGGATGAGTCATTGGCCAACGCGGCGATTGATTTGTCAGGGCGACCCGCGTGCGTATTTAAAGGCGAGTTTGGTCGTTCGCAAGTGGGCCAGCTGCCCACCGAGATGGTGGTTCATTTTTTTCAGTCACTGTCACAAACCTTGCGCGCAGCCATTCATATCGAAGTCAGCGGCGAGAACACCCACCACCAAATTGAGGCTTGCTTCAAAGCGTTGGGCCGCGCGTTAAAACCCGCGCTTGTTCGCGATGACAAAGGCGCCGTGCCGTCGACCAAAGGGGTCTTGTAAGGATGGCGGTGGCGGTGATCGACTCCGGCGGGGCCAATGTCGGCTCGGTGCGCCAGGCACTCAAGCGTGCCGGCGCTGAGACGGTCCTGACTCAAGCGCCCGGCGTCATCAAAACCGCCAGCCATGTGGTCTTGCCCGGCGTGGGAACTGCACAAGCTGCCATGAGCACCCTCAAACAGGCCGGTTTGGTGTCTGTCATCCAAGGTTTGACGCAACCGGTTTTGGGGGTGTGTTTGGGCTTGCAGCTGCTGTTTGACGCGTCGGAGGAAGGCCTCACACCCACCCCCTGCTTAGGGATTATCCCCGGTTCGATCAAGGCGTTGCGCGCCTCACCCGGCTTGCGTTTGCCCCACATGGGGTGGAACCAGCTCCAATGGACAACGCAAGAGCCGATCGCCCAGGCGCTTAGCGGTGATGAGTGGTTTTATTTCGTCCACAGCTTCGCGGCGGTGGGTGATCATCCGAGCTTGGTGGCGCGCTGCCAACACGGTCAATCGTTTGCGGCTGTGGTTCGTCACAATAATTTTGTGGCCTGCCAATTCCATCCAGAGAAGTCGGCCACTGCCGGCGCTTCATTGATTGAGGGGTTTTTGCGCACATGATGATCATCCCCGCACTGGACCTCATCGACGGCGGGGTGGTTCGCCTGGCCCAAGGCGACTTCACCCGGCGAACGGACTATGGTGATGATGCCATCGAGCGTGCGTTGGCTTATGAGCGCGCCGGCGCGCGTTGTTTGCATGTGGTCGACCTCGACAGCGCCAAAGGCGGTGGCGCGGCCAATTTGGCCTTGATTCGGTCCATGTGTGAGACGCTCACTGTGCCTGTTCAAACCGGTGGCGGGGTGCGCTCGGCGGCAGACATTGAGGCACGACTGAACGCAGGTGCCGCGCGCGTGGTGGTGGGGAGCGTGTGCATCCAGTCGCCGCTGACGTTTGCCGAGTGGTTGGCCCAGTTTGGGACCGACACGCTGGTGGCAGGGCTTGATGTCAAACAAGCAATGGCGGCTCACCAGAATCAGCCCTCTCGATGGGTGCCACACGCCTCGGGCTGGTCCGAGCCGGGTGCGCTTGATTTGCAAAAGCTGCTCGATTTGTTGATTCCCAGCGGACTCAAGCACGTGCTGTGCACCGACATCGACCGGGATGGTTTGTTACAAGGCCCATCGGTGGAACTTTATGAGCACTTGGTGACACGCTACCCCACGCTTGCGATTCAAGCCTCAGGGGGCATCGGTGCCAGCGATGACCTGGATGCTGTGAGCGCTGCGGGGGTTGATGCGTGCATCGTCGGGCGCGCGCTCTTGGAAGGCCACGTGCCACTGGCCGCCATCGGACGTTTCGGCAACGATGATGGGGCAATGAACTAAATGGTCGCGGTGCGCATTATTCCCTGCTTAGACGTTAAAGACGGCCAAGTCGTCAAAGGCGTTCGTTTCAAAGACCATCGGGTCATGGGGGACATCGTGGATCTGGCTTCGCGTTACCGAGACCACAGTGCCGATGAACTGGTCTTTTACGACATTACCGCCAGCCCTGAAAAGCGAAGCGTGGATTTGAAATGGATTGAACGCGTCGCCGACGCCATTGACATTCCGTTCTGCGTGGCCGGCGGCATACGATCGGTGGCCGATGCACGCGCAGTCCTCCGCGCAGGGGCCGATAAGGTGTCGATCAACTCACCCGCGTTGGCCAACCCGACGTTGATTGATGAGATGGTGGATGCCTTGGGCTCACAGTGTGTGGTCGTTGGCGTCGATTCGATCGAAGACAACGGACAGTGGTGGGTGAGACAAAACACCGGCCACCCAGAGGCCATGACCAACCCCAACCGATTGACACTCGACTGGGTCAGCGAGGCGCAGTCGCGGGGGGCAGGTGAGATCGTTTTGAATTGTATGGATGCCGACGGGGTGCGCTCAGGTTATGACATCCAGCAGCTTAAAGCCGTGCGGGCGGCGTGTCGTGTCCCGCTGATTGCGTCCGGTGGGGCGGGTCAAGCACAACACTTTATTGATGTGTTTCAACAGGCGGACGTGGATGGTGCACTGGCTGCCACGATATTCCATGCCAATACACTGCCAATACCTTCGCTCAAACAGCATCTGGCTAAAGCAGCTGTGCATGTTCGCCCCACCGGCTTTTAATCACAAGGACTTCTGATGGAATCACCCTCTTGGATCGCTGACATTGACTGGACAAAACACGATGGCCTTGTGCCCGCGATTGTTCAACACGCCCTCACCGGTGAAGTGTTGATGCTTGGGTTTATGAACGCCGAGGCCCTAGAGACCACCCTAACCCGCGAGAAGGTGACGTTCTATTCTCGATCCAAAGCGCGTCTATGGACCAAGGGCGAGTCCTCTGGGCATGTCTTGTCGCTGGTGGATTTGGCGTTGGACTGTGATCGCGATGCCCTGCTGGTGCTCGCCCACCCACACGGGCCGACGTGCCATTTACTGACCCGGTCGTGTTTTGGCGCCCATGCACAACTTGGGTCTGTGCTTCAGCGCTTGGCCGCCCGCATTGACCAGCGCGCCGAGGTCGACGGCGGCGGCGGATATACTCAGTCGCTGTTAACCGCGGGCATCGAGCGCTGTGCCCAAAAAGTGGGAGAAGAGGGCGTCGAGGTCGCTTTAGCCGCGGTGTCAAGCGACACAGATCAGCTCAACGAAGAAGCGGCAGATTTGTTGTACCACTTGCTGGTGACACTCAAAGCTGCAGGATCGGACATTGAGTCGGTGTTGTCTGTGCTCGACAGGCGATACCAAGCCAGCTAAACCTCTGCCTTGTCGAGGGTCAGCTGTCGGTCAGCGACCGCCACACCTCTAACGCATCGGCCAAGCCCGCCTCATAAAATTGCCGCCCATGATCCACACTCGCCAACTGTGGCTTCGATCCGATGCGCCCATCGGGGAATCGACGCCGGTAATCGCTGGCATCTCTGATTTCTCCTGAAGGCGCTTGCTCCGGGGTCAATGGAACGTCACGAATCTGATCAGGGTATGCATACCACGTCAGCGCGATTTCCGATGGGGTGGCATGGTTGCCATCCGCTGAGGCGTACAGCTCATCGATCAAGCTTCGAACCCTGGGCCCTTGGAACCAGTTGAGCAGGCGCATTGCAAGATTGCTGGCTTCTCGGTCAAGGCTGTGTTCAGCAAACACCTCTGAGAATGCCGCTTGGGTGGTTTGGGTGTTGCCGCCGTGGCCATTGAGAAATAAGAACTGTCGAAACCCGTGTCCCTTGAGTGACATGATCACGTCTTTGATGACCGACATCAACGTGCTCGGTCGTAACGTAATGGTCCCAGGAAACCCCAAATGGTGTTGCGCCATGCCAATCGACAGCGTCGGCCCAATCAAGATGCCTTGCTCGGAGAGCCCTTGTGCGATGGTTTCTGGGCATATCGCATCGGTGCCGATCAACCCGGTGGGCCCATGTTGCTCAGTGGAGCCGATGGGAATGACAATGCCCTTAGATTCTTTAAGGTAGGCCTCAACTTCAGGCCAAGTGGATTGCTGTAGTTTCATGCTGGTGCTCACCTCTGGCTTGATATCAATGGATTGGCGTGCCACGCCTCGAGCTCAACCAACAGCTCAGATCGACAGACATCGCCTTGAAGCCCCATGATAGGGGCTTGTGGCCAACGCTGCTGGATCACCTCGAGCACCTTGGGCCAATCACTGGGGTCACGGAGATAGGCGCGAATAGGCGTGTGGGCGCCCACCGCCGCCATTGGCTCGCCGGTACAGCGCTCGGCTTGAGCCAACACCGCCTCCACATTGGTCATCGCCTCTTCGGTTTGGGCCACGACGTCGTTTGGATAGGCCGATGCATGGCCCACCACCGCCGCCGTCCCAGAGACCATCACCGCCCAACCCGTGCCCTCATCTTGGCCGGTGACAGGCACCGCCGTGGCGCGCGCGAACGCGGGGCTGATGGGACCATACTGGCGCGGGTACTGCCATGCGCTGATTTGGCGCGGGTTTTCGATGGATCGGCCCGGGTGGTTGGCCAAAAGAGCGATCAGCGTCAATCTTTGGCCTTCGGTGCCAATGGCAGTGGCGGCACACATTCGGTGGTTGGCCAATCCAACCGCGTCAAGCGCGTTCGCGCGACCCACACAAAAACGGCGATAGCGCTCCTGATCGCCCTGGCCGGCGTTGATGGCAGGAATAAACTGCCAGATGCGCACAACGTTGGGCCAGCCTTTGGCTTTTGCAGTGGCAAAAAGCTCAAGGTACGCGGCCTCGACGCCCTCAGCCGGGTCTTGATTGACCGGCAGCGGTCGTTCAATCGTCAACACCTCAAAATGCTCCACCGGGCCTTGCCAGTGCTCCTGGCTCATCTCCCCGCCCAGGTATTGGAGCCCCAAACTTTCGGCATGAAACACCGCCAACGTTGGGGTTGCAGGGCAGGGGTCGGGTTGAACCGAAAGTGTGGGAGCGTGCGCCATGGCACACTATTTTACCCACTGGCACTGACGCATTCGTCATCCTTTCAACATATCGAAGCGGTCATTTTGGTGCCATACTATGCTTATGTTTTCACACCGTTATGGATGCCTGTCATGATCCAACGCATTGTCTTCATGCTCATTGCTTTATCAATCACGGCGGCTTGCCAGCCCGAGCCGTCCGAGAATCCAAGGGCCGATCAGCCCAGAGTGCTGCTGATTTCTATCGATGGTTTTCGCTACGATTATTTCGACTTAGGCCAGACCCCCGCGCTGGATCGGCTCGTGGAGGGCGGTGTCGCGGTCGACAGTTTGCACCATGTCTTCCCGACAAAAACTTTCCCCACCCACTACAGCGTGGTCACCGGCAAATATCCCGGCCACCACGGTGTGGTGGCCAACAACATGTGGGATCCCGATCGCGATGCACGTTTTTCGCTGGGCAACCGAGATGCTGTGGGGGATGGCTTTTGGTACCAAGGGGGAGAGCCCATTTGGGTCACCGCAGAAAAACAAGGCATGACCACGGCCACCTATTTTTGGCCCGGCTCAGAGGCCCGGATCCAAGGTGTCCGGCCCACGTACTGGAAAATGTACGATGGCGATGTGCCCCACGAAGAGCGCATTGATCAAGTGCTGGAATGGGTGGACATGCCCGCTGGCGAACGGCCTGAGTTGATCACGCTTTATTTCAGCACGGTTGATTCGGCCGGCCACCGCTGGGGCCCCAGGGAGGCCCCGGTGCAAGAGGCGCTTGAAGAGATTGATGGGCACTTAAACCGCTTGCTGGATGCGCTTGAAACGCGCGGCGTTTTGGATGAGTTTTACGTCTTACTGACCTCGGATCACGGCATGAGCCGGGTGGACTTTGACCGCTACATCATGCTTGATGACTACCTGGACCTTTCGAAAGTGCGGGTGTCGGATTGGGGCCCTGCCGCCCAGATCTGGGCCACAGAGATGCCTGTCGACGACATCGTTGAATCGTTAGAGGACGCACACCCCAATCTGAGAGTCTGGGCCAAAGAGGACATTCCCGAGCGCTACCAGTTCGACACTCACCGCCGCGTTCCAGATGTGTTGGCTGAAGCGGACATGGGCTGGATGATCTCAAACAAGCCCTACATGGCCGGCCGATCACAGTTTCAGCTGTATGGGATGCACGGCTGGGACCCCGCACT
Organism: uncultured Wenzhouxiangella sp.; assembly: GCA_913057195.1. Taxonomy (GTDB): domain Bacteria; phylum Pseudomonadota; class Gammaproteobacteria; order Xanthomonadales; family Wenzhouxiangellaceae; genus Wenzhouxiangella. The sequence goes on along the minus strand of CAJXNL010000010.1, from coordinate 36,906 downwards.
GTCTGAAATGCATGGTGGGTTTGCGATGATGGGGCCTGGATTTGTATCTGGCAGCAAGAGCCCTGCCGTTCGTTCAGTGGATTTGTACGAGCTGATGGCGCATGTTTTGGGCCTCACACCCGCAGACAATGATGGCTCATTGGATCCGTTCTTGCCCTATCTCAATTCTGATCAGGCTGTGACCTACACCAGCCATCAATTCGATTGTGACGGGAGCCCAGTTGAAGCCCGCGTTGCACCTGCGCACATGGCGCTTCACTGGCAAAATGAGGTGCACGTGCTTGATCGCATCGAAACGGATGAGGAGAACCATCATCAGTTTGAAGCCACTGGCTTAGCGTTTGAATTTGACCAGGACGAGGCGTCTGTCGAAATTGATGACCGGTTCGACGCCGACTGTGTGGTGATTCAGTAACGCCATAGATCAGGCATTACTGAATGAGCCCCCGCTTGGCCAGGACGTAATACAGCAGCGGCACGGCCACCACTGTTAAAAGCGTAGAGACGGCCAAACCGAAGATCAACGAGATTGACAGCCCGTTGAAGATCGGGTCGGTGAGAATAAACAATGCTCCCACCATCGCTGACACCGCGGTCAATGCAATCGGCTTGATTCTCACAGCGCCCGCCAAAACGACGGCGTCTTCTAACGAGCGGCCTTCTTCGACAAGCTGGCGGATGAACACCACCAAAAGAATTGAGTTACGGACAATGATCCCAGCCAAGGCAATCATGCCAATCATACTGGTGGCGGTAAATTCTTTGCCCAACAGCGCATGCCCGGGCATGATCCCCACCAAGGTCAAAGGGATGGGTGCCATCACGATTAACGGCATGATGTAGGCGCGAAACTGCGCCACCAACAGCAAGAAAATCACAAACACCCCGACGGCATAGGCAATGCCCATATCGCGAAACGTCTCATAGGTGATCTGCCATTCACCGTCCCATTTCAGCGCAGCCTGATCAGGCCAGTCGGGTTGGTTGATGTAGTACTGCTTCGGTGGATTATCTTGATTGGACAGCAAGGAAGCCATCGCAAACATGCCATACAACGGCGAATCCACCTGACCGGCCATATCGGCAGTCACATAGGTCACCGGCAGCAGGTCTTTGTGATAAATCACGCCCGGCCATTCGGTGGGCACAATCTCAGCCACTTCACCCAACAACACGGTATCGCCTTGAGCTGACTGCAGCGGGATCGATGCCAGTGCCGCGGGCTGAGCTTGATCCGCTTCTGACAAAATCAGCCGAATGGGCACAGCGTGTTTGGCCATGGGGTCGTGCAGATAGTCCACCTGTTGCTCACCCAGGGCCAGATCCAAGGCGCGCACCACTTGGGCCTGATTGACACCCAGCTGAGCGGCCCGATGGCGGTCAACATTCACCGACCAGCGCCGGGTCGGTGCTGTCACGCTGGTGTCGATGTCCACCAGCCCATCAATCGTGGCCATGTCCTCGGCCAGTTCGGTGGCCAAGGTCTGACGGGTGGTCGCGTTGGGCCCATAGACTTCGGCCACAACGGGCGATAACACCGGCGGGCCCGGGGGGACTTCCACGATTTTGACCGCGGCACCATGGCGCTGCCCAATCTCAGTCAGTGGCCCGCGAAGAGCCAAAGCAATGTCATGCGATTGGCGGTCGCGGCCCTCGTCGATCAAATTGACCTGTAAATCGCCCTGCCACGGCGATTGGCGAAGGTAATACTGGCGAACCAAGCCATTAAAATTGATGGGAGCGGCGGTGCCGGCATACGCTTGCCAATGAGTCACCTCATCGATGGTCTCTAGATAACCGCCCATCTCAGTTAAGACCCGCATGGTCTCCTCAACTGGGGTCGATTCGGGCATATCGATGACGACCTGAAGCTCTGACTTATCGTCGAATGGCAGCATTTTTAAAATCACCGCCATAAAAACAGGCAACAGCGCTGCCAGCACCGTCACCCCAACCAAGCCACCGCCCAACAGCCAGCGGGGCCGGCTGCTGTCGCCAAGAAAAGGAGTCAGCGCGGTCTTAAAAATCCCAAGAATTTTGGGGTTAACCCCTTTGGCTGATCCGGTCTCATCAACACCATCTTCAATGCGCACCTCACCCCCGGCGCGCTCGCGCTGGTGTCTCAAAAGCCGCAACGCCAGCCAAGGCGCCAAAACGAAAGCGACGATGTTCGAGATCACCATTCCTGCCGAGGCGTTGATGGGAATGGGGCTCATGTAAGGTCCCATCAATCCAGTCACAAATGCCATCGGCAACAGTGCCGCCATCACAGTCAGTGTCGCCATAATGGTCGGTGTGCCCACCTCATCCACCGCGGCCGGGACCACGTCTCGTAGGTTCATGCCACCGGCGGCTTTAAACCGCCTGGAAATGTTTTCGACGATGACAATCGCATCATCAACCAAAATCCCAATGGCGAAAATCAATGCAAACAGCGAGACTCGGTTCAGCGTAAAGCCCCACGCCCACGAGAAAAACAAGGTGACTAACAACGTGACAATCACCGAGCAACCCACAATGGTGGCCTGACGCCATCCCATGCCAGCCAACACCAACAGCATCACGGACAACGTCGCCATCACCAGGTCGCTGATCAGTTTTGTTGATTTATCTCCGGCCGTTTTTCCGTAGTTGCGGGTGATCACCACTTCGGTGTTATCTGGCACCACGCGGTTGCGAAGCATGTCCAAGCGCTCTTTGACCGCATCAGCAATCACCACCGCGTTCTCGCCAGGCTTTTTGGCAATGGCGACCGTCACCGCTGGAAAAACCTCACCGGTAGGCCCTTCTCCGGCAGGTCCAAAGCCCAGCTGAACGCTTTGATCAGGGACGGTGCCGCCTCGGCTAATTTGGGCGATGTCCTCAAGAAAAATGGGGGTGTCTTCGTGAACGCCCAACACCAGATTGCTGACATCTTCCAGCGTCGCCAAAGGCTCGCCAGGGGCGACAGGAATGGACAGCTGCCCTTGTGTGATCGGGGTTTGAGTCCCCACCGCATTGGCCTGTTGGATCGTCCGCGCCACCGAATCCAAACTGAGACCAAAACCCGCCACGCGCGCAGGGTCAAAGCGAATGTCCACCCGATCGGGTACGCCACCGATGGTATAGACATCACGTGTTCCAGGCACGCGTTTGAGTTCAACTTCCAATGCGTGTGCCAGTCGAGTTAAATCCTCACCGGTTTGTTGCTGGCTGGGGTCGTACAGGGTGAGCGCCATAATGGGCACATCGTCAATGCCTTTGGGTTTGACCACGGGCGCGCCGGCACCCAATCCCTGGGGAAACCAGTCTTGGTTTGAAAAAACTTGGTTATACAGCCGCACCAAGGCTTCTTGCCTGGGAATGCCCACTTCAAACTCAACGGTCAGGATGGCTTGGCCGGCCCGTGAGACCGAATAGATGTGCTCCACCCCCTCAATCTCATCGAGAATTTGCTCACCCGGCGTGGCGATCAAACTTTCCACTTCGTGAACAGACGCCCCCGGGAAGGCAACCATGACATCGGCCATGGTCACATCAATTTGTGGCTCTTCTTCTTTCGGGGTGATCACCACCACCAAAATGCCCAAGATCAGCCCCACGGCTGAAAGCAAAGGGGTCAGTCTAGAGTCTTGGAACGCTTTGGCAATGCGTCCAGAAATGCCCAACCGTATGGCGCTCACTGCCCACCCCGAAGCCAAACTCGTTCGCCTTCATCCAGGCCAGCCAACACCTCGATTTTTCCGTCGCGTCGAACCCCCGTTCGGATTTGACGCAGACGCTTTTGCCCCTCGGCATCGAACACATACACGCCTCGGAGTTCACCGCGGCGGACCAACGCCTCCTCGGGGATCCAAAGCGCTGCGCGCTCACCCACAGGCAAGCCGACTCGAACCAACATTCCTGGAAAGACGTCGCCGTCGACTTCATTGAGGGCCATCCGAACTCGAAACGCATGGGTTTGAGTATCGGCATACGGAAAGAACGTCATTTCATCGGTGGACAACACCCGCCCGTCATCCAATGTCACACTGGCCTGGCGCTGTTGCCGAGCAAGATTGGCATAGCGCTGTGGAATGGACACCACCACGCGAAGGGCCTCCAGCGAAAACCCAGACAACAGCGGCGTACTCGGACTGACGGTTTCGCCAAGTTCAACATGGCGTTCGGTGACGATGCCACCATACGGCGCGCGCACTTCGGTATACGACAGGCGTTCTTGTGCTTGCTCAACGGCAGCTTCAGCACGGGCTAAGCGTGCTTGTGCCGCGTTGAGTTGGTTTTCTGCCTCGTCAAGTTCGGCCTGCGAGGCGACGCCACGGGCGGCCAACGGCCGGATGCGATCAACCCGCTGAGTGGCATCCAAAACACTCGACTGCGCCTCGCTGAGATCGGCTTCAGCCTGATTGAGCTGGGCTTTGGGTTCGGTGTCATCCAATCTGGCGATGACATCGCCTTGATTGACCACATCATCGACATCAACGGGCAAGTCGGTGATGGTGCCGCTGATTTGTGCCGACACCGTCGATTGTTGCACCGCCTCAATTCGTCCATCTAAACGAATTTCTTCTTGCAAGGCCGCCTGCTCGACGCGCGCCCAATCGGTCTGTGCCTGCCCCGACGCACTGATCAACAATCCAAACCCCACAGCCAAAAGCCCGAAACGGCGCCACACCCAATGTCGGTTGACTTTGCTCATGTCATTCACCTACGTTAATTGCATGCGTCAAAGCATTGACCCAATGCCCACGCCAGCCCACCATTATATTAGAAACTTCTGTTATACGCCAGATTGGTCGCTGTGATAGCCCAGGCTTGGATCCAGCTGCGCGTCGATCTGGGTCTGAACCCAGTCCGCCTGCTCGGGCGATAAATCGCCCCGAAATCCACCCACTTGAGCTTTTCTCACCTTCAAAGCGTCATCGTCTTTGGCATCCCGAAGCCTCAATGACTCGTTTTGAAAGTAGCCGGCTTTCTCCAATCGGCGCATATTGTCAACCGAGCCAAACTCAATGGCTTTTTGATAAGCGTCATCACTGAACGATTCGCCCAGCAGCGAGGTGATGGCTCTAAGTGTGGTCTCCGTGTCTCGGCGAAGATCCTCATAGCGAACCAACAATGCATCATCTCGGTCCGCCACGGTCCGCGCCCAAAAGTTGTAATAGCGAATAATTGCAGGCAGCCCCAGCTGTGGATTTTGCACAAACTGCCACCGGTCCATGGCCTGCCAGTCGATGCGACCATCGGGGTTCACATCGGCTTCAATCAGTTCTCGTTTAAAGGCTTTGGTTCTCTTTTGATACTGACGATGCCAAGACACCACAATGTCGCCGGGGTGGCGAGTCAGTACCAAGGTTTTTTTGCCATGAACCAAAGGATCATTGGTGGCGTATGCCTCAGCAATCAAATGCTCCAGGCTGTACCAGCCATTGGAAATGATCCAGCGGGGGAGACCTTTCTTTTGAAGCGCCAACTCATCGGCGACAAACACGCGCTTGGGTGAGATGCCATCGCGGTGATGATAAAGCTGGGTGAGCAAGGTTCTAAGCCATGTCGAGCCCGTTTTGGGGTGACGGACCATGACGACCTGACCTCGCTCGAGCATGCCTCGGCGCTGACGTTCAAACAATCGATACCGCGTATGTGTTCGGACCTTTTTTGGCAGCCATGCGGTGGCGTACAAAATGGCCCAGTGCTTGATTCGGTCGTGGCTGATCACCATGGTTCGGGCTCTATCTTAGGCGGTTGATGTCTGGACCAATTTGGGGTTGGGACCGTATTGATTGGTTTCAGGTTGCGTGTCCATCAACATTAAAATCAGTACAACAATCCCACCGATCACGGGCACAAACCCCATCAGCACCCAAAAACCAGACCGGCCAATGTCGTGGAGTCGTCGTACGATCACTGCCACAGTGGGCAAAAATACCGCCAAACCAAACGCCAAAGCGGGCGTGCCGACGGTGACCACATGCACACTCATCAGTCCACGTCCGCTGGACAGCCCAGTCCCCATGGCCACCGACAGGCCAACAAACACCAAGGTGTTGACCAAGTAAAACGTCCAGAATTCTTTTCGGGGTGCCCGGCCAGAGAACGTTGCGTATTTTTTCCAGGGTATGAGATAGGTGTCCATGTTCACTCCTTAGCTCAGGCCACCACCCGAATGATCAGGTGGGCTGATCTATTATGGCACGACAACCCTTATGGCTTGTGTCGCTTGATTTCTCACAACCTCGCAAGGGGTGTTTTAGAATGTGCGTTGGACAAAAAACACGCATAACGAGGACAAACCTGTGAGCGAAAGCAACGATTACAAAAGCTGGATGTGTGTCGTTTGTGGTTGGGTGTATCACGAACAAGACGGCGCGCCCGATGACGGCATTCCGCCAGGAACACGTTGGGATGATGTGCCCGAATCATGGGTATGTCCCGATTGTGGTGCGGGCAAAGAAGACTTTGAAATGGTCGAACTTTGATCTAGCCTGCGCTGATCACACCACTGGCCCACCGCCCGTTGCGCCACAACCGGTACCAGCGCGCTTTAGGGCCGGTCGGGTCGGGCGTGAAACTGTCCCGATCCGGCTGCGAATTGACGGAAGTGGCGGGGGCGGACAGGTACTGAACCCCGCCGCGGTGTTCGCTGAACACTTGGTGGACATGGCCAAAGCCCACGGCCTGAACCTGCCCCAAGCCCACCGCCTCGATAAAGGGTTCCGGCGCGTTCAGCGCGTAACGATCGATCCATGGCGAGCCCACCGCCATAGGGGGGTGGTGCAAAAAAACCAATGTGGGCAAGGCCAGCGTTTGGGCGTCTTCCAACAGCTGATATTCAGTCGGCGATAGCGCCCCCGCGGGGTCATTGGGCTGAACACTGTCCAACAGCGCCACGGCCCAGCCGCCCCAAGTCACGACTTGGCGCTGAGCAAAACCCGCTGCGTCAAAAATATCGAACATGTGATCTGGGTCATCATGATTGCCTGGAATCACCGCCCGCTTGGGCGCCAGTCCTATCAGGGCATCAATGGCTCGTTCATACGCCTCTGACGAACCATCCTCGGCCACGTCCCCTGTGAGCACCAGCCCATCGGGTTTGAATGCGGCCATCGCCGGCGACAGCCGCTGTAGACACTCGTCGGGGCTTTGACCCCGGTAGCGCCCTTTAGGGTCTGCCAACAGGTGACAATCTGAGATCTGCAATAAGGTGAAAGGCTTGGTCATGAGTTGTGGTGTTTGGATTAGGGGGTTGCTGGGGTTGTTGCCACGTTGCCCACCGAAATCGTGTCGCCCACCTCCAGACCCAAGCGCTCGCTCATCCCCCCGTTGAGCTCAAGGACATACTGAGCGGGGCGGCGAGACGGATAAGAGGGACAGCGCGGGCGCCGGCACGGTTTGGCGTCTTCAATCACATCAACCACCGTCCAGGTTGAATCAAGATAAATAATGTCCAGCGGAATGCGGGTGTTTTTCATCCAGAACGCGCGGGGGGCTTCGCGCCGAAAAATAAACAACATCCCTTCATCTTCAGGAAGATCGTCCACAAACATCAACCCGCGCGCGCGACTGGCATCATCGTCGGCAATCGCCACGTCAAAACGCTCGCCTTTGACCTCAACCCATGCCGAATCGCTGGGGCAGCCGGCCAACGGGACCAGCACAAAGGCCACACAGCACCCGCGAATTATTTGGATCAAACCATGCATGGGTTTCAGTGTAGCGGACTTCATTGCTCAAGCAAGGCCTTCAGATCAGCGATGGTCGCCTTGGCGTCGTCACCGGTGACGGCCTCACGATCGCTGGCCTGCGGCCAGTCAATGGCGCTTTCGGGCAATTCTTCTAAAAACCGGCTGGGTTGATGGCTCACCACTTCACCTCCCCGACGACGTTGGTGGCAATGGCTGATCTTAAGCACCCGGCGTGCACGGGTGATGCCGACATACATCAACCGCCGCTCCTCTTCAATTTGGCCGTCATCCAAACTCCGTGTATGGGGCAACATGCCTTCTTCGCACCCCACGAGCCACACGTGGCCAAATTCCAAACCCTTAGCCGCATGAAGTGTCATTAACCGCACCACATCTTTGCCTTCATGGCGATCGTCGTCGGGGCCTGCCACCAGTGACAGGCGAGCCAGTAGCGCGTCTTTGGTCAATTCTTCACGGCTGAGGCGCGCCAACCAATTCACCAGATCTTTCAGGTTTCGTCGACGCCGATCTTTTTGTTTGTGATCGTCATTTGCCGCGACCCAATCGAGATAGCCCATGTGATCAAGAAGATCATTAAAAATCTCGGCAATGGCAGTTAGACCCTCGCGCTCAACACGATCATTGAACTCAATTAATAGGTTGGTCAACCCCCGAAAACTCTGCGCCGCTTTGGGCTGGGCAAGCTGTTGGAAATCATCCTTCAACGCCGCTTCGAACAGGCTGACCCCCGCATGGTTGGCAAACTGGCCCAGCTGGGCCATCGCCACTGAGCCCAGACCACGCTTGGGTGCATTCGCCACGCGCATAAAAGCGGGATTGTCATCAGGATTGAGCAAGAGGCGAAGATACGATAAGCCATCGCGAATCTCTCGGGCGTCAAACCAGCTCGGGCCACCCGAAACCACATAAGGCACACCCAGCTCTCGAAGTGCCAACTCCAGGGTCCGCGCCTGCTGGTTGGAGCGATATAAGATCGCACACTCAGCCCAAGGCGTGCGGCGGCCGTGATGCGCGGCCACAATATCGCGCGCCACGCCTTCGGCCTCATCTTGGTCGTGGGCATACCCCACAATGGCGATTCGATCCCCAGCGCCCAACTCACTCCAGAGTTTTTTCTCAAACGCATGGGGGTTGTGACTGATCAGATGATTCGCCGATTGCAAAATGTGCCCTGATGAGCGGTAATTTTGCTCGAGCTTGATGACTTTAAGGTTGGGGTAATCATTTTGCAGGTGGATCAGATTGTCCGGACGAGCGCCTCGCCACCCATAGATGGACTGATCATCATCACCCACGGCCGTCAATCCAGGCCGATCACCCACCAACGCCTGCATCAACTGATATTGAGCTTGGCTGGTGTCTTGGTATTCATCCACCAGCAAATAAGCGATGCGCTGCTGCCAGTGGTGCCTCACCTCAGGCGCTTTCAAAAGCACCAGCGGCAACCGAATCAGGTCATCAAAGTCCACTGCGTTCAGTGCCACCAGACGCTCATCGTAGCGTTGATAAATCGACGCCGATTGCGCACTGGCCTCGTCATCGGCCAAACTGGCCGCTTCCCCAGCGCTGATCCCCTGGTCTTTATACCGTCCGATCCCGGATTGCACCGCCCACACCAAGTCGTTGGGAGCGCCTGGGGGCAGCAACTCTTTGACAAGGTCGAAGGCGGAATGTTGATCTAAGATGGATAAGCCCCGCTTGCGACCAATGCTTTGAGGGTTGGTTTTTATGATTTGCCAACCCAGGGAGTGAAAAGTCGACACGAGCACATCGGATGCCTTCCGGCCCAGCCGGGTTCGCATTTCTTTGGCCGCTTTGTTGGTGAATGTGATCGCGGCAATTTGATCGGGTGGGATACGTTGCTGTTCAATCAGCCAGGTGATTTTTTCTGTGATGACCCGCGTTTTTCCTGACCCCGCACCCGCCAAGACAAGCAGTGGGCTGTCAATGTGGCGCACGGCGGCACGTTGGTCTGAATTCAGGGTCGGCATGGCCCAAAAGGGTATCCGATAACCGATATACTGGGGCGGATGAAGCGCATATTGATGACAAAGTTTTTGGTTGTGTTGGCCATGGCGAGCCAATGGGGAATCACCAGCGAACGGGCGCAGGCTGAGCTTGAACCGCTCAACCTCTTTCAATCCACCCAAGCGCTGCTGGCTGATCAACGCTTGGTCGGCAATGTCTCCGCTCAAGCCAAAAGAGAAGGTGTGATTATTGATGCCCCTGAACTGTTTGTGTATTACGCAGACTTTTCGCCGGCCTATCATCTTTCAGGTTATCGAAAAACCTTGATCAAAGAACTGGACTTGACCATCCAAAGGCACCGGTTGGAGCGCTCTATGGTGGACCTCGACCGACTATTGGAGCGGGCTGAGACACCCCAAGGAGACACAATCCAACAGGACCAACTGCCGAACGCGGACCTGTATGCGGTGATCTACCGACAAAACGCCTGCTCGGCTTGCGATCAGGTGCAATCTGCCCTGAACGACTGGCTCAGCGAAACAGACTTGACGCTGTCGCTCATCGTCATCAATCTGGATCAGCCATAGAAGCGCTTTGAGACGACCTGGCCGAATCGCCAAAACGCGTCTGGCGGTTGTGAGGCCTTTCAAAATCAAGCTCGGGCCCCACAGGCACGATAAAGTGGGGATTAATGGTGTCGTGAGACCCATAATAATGGCGCTTGGTGGCATTCATATCGATCGTTTCAGCAATGCCGGGATGTTGGTATAAATCCCGCACGTAATGACTTAAGTTGGGATAATCTTCAATTCGACGAAGATTGCATTTGAAATGCCCCACATACACTGCATCAAAACGAACCAGCGTGGTAAATAACCGCCAGTCGGCTTCAGTGATTTCATTGCCCAATAAATAACGGCTTTGATCCAGTCGCGCATCCAGCGCATCTAGCGTCTCAAACAGCGGAACCACCGCCTCTTCATAGGCTTGCTGTGTGGTCGCAAACCCGGCCTTGTAGACGCCGTTATTCACCTTGTCGTATATCTCAGCGTTGATCTTATCGATCTCATCTTGCAATGGTGGCGGATAGTAATCACCAACCTTGGCGCCGAGTGCATCAAATGCGGTATTGAACATACGAATAATGTCAGCCGATTCGTTGGACACGATGGTTTGGTTTTTCTTATCCCAAATCACAGGCACCGTGACACGACCCGAGTATGTCGAATCGGCGTGGGTATACAGTTGGTGAAGATACTCAGCGCCCAAAATTGGATCCGGTGTTACGCCAGGTTCAGGTTCGAAAGTCCAGCCGTTTTCACGCATGATGGGGTTAACAATGGAAACATCCACCATGGACTCCAAGCCTTTGAGCTTTCTGAAAATTAAAGCGCGGTGTGCCCAAGGGCAGGCATAAGCCACATACAAATGATACCGACCGGCTTCAGCGGCAAACCCACCTGTGCCGTGGGGCCCCGGCGATCCATCGGGCGTGATCCAATGACGAAATACGGCTTTAGAGCGCTCAAAGCGACCGCCCGTCTTGCTTGTGTCATACCACTGGTCATGCCACTGACCATCGATCAATAAACCCATCACTTGACTGCCTTTTGTAGCGTGGCGTTATTGTCCCGAAACGTAGCGCTCCAACTGAGCGATTAATGCTTGCTGATCATCAATGACGGCGTTGACCAAATCACCGATGGAAACCAACCCCAACAGGCGCTGCTCATCAACCACGGGCAGGTGTCGAAACCGCTTCTGTGTCATCAAAGCCAAACCCTCTTGGGCCGTGGCTTGAGGGTGGATGGTCACCGGTGGTGAAGACATCACTTCACTCACCGCTGTCTCGCGCGATGCGCGGCCTTCTAAAATGACTTTTCGGGCGTAATCTCTTTCCGAAAACATGCCCACGAGCTGCCCGTCATCGATCACCATCAGGGCACCGACGCCCAATTCGGCCATGGTACGCACGGCGTTGTAAACGGTTTGTGTGCTCTCGACAGACCAAATGTCGCTGCCCTTTTGGGCAATAATATGGCGGATGTTGTGCATTAGATGACCCTCCTTCACATGAATGGGTCAATCCAGTATGCCCCTGTTGGGTGCGCTGTGGCAATTGAGCGGCAACCGCCTGTGGAGCTACTTGCCGATGCAAAAACTTGAGAATATTTGACCTAAAAGTTCATCAGGGCTGATTTGGCCGGTGATTTCACCCAAGGCATCAGCTGAGGCCCGCAGCGACTCGGCCAACAATTCACCAGAGTGGGTGGCTTTGATTTCGGCAACGCCGTCGTGTAAGTGTTGTCGGCCTCGATTCAACGCTTCTAAATGCCGCGCTCTGGCAGAAAATAAACCCTCACTGAGCTCTGCTGCGCCAAGTCGCTCACTGATCATTTGATGCAGGCTCTCTAAACCTGCCTTGCTTGTTGCCGACATGCAGACCACACCCCCGTAGCAACCTGGATCTTGACCAGACAAGTCAATTTTGTTGATCACTGGCAAAACCCGTTCCGGGTCACCCAGTTCAGGATAGTCCCGCTTGAGCGCTACAAAGGCCTGGTGATCCATCAGTGCGTCTCGGCTTGGTTCCACATCCCCCACCCGTTGGGCATCGATCACCCAAACAATGAGGTCCGCTTGGGCCATCGTTTGCGCTGCCCGCTGAATGCCGATGGTTTCGACCGGATCTTTAGTTTCTCGAAGACCGGCGGTGTCCGCCACGGTCACCGCCAATCCATTGACGTTGAGATGCTCGGTCACCACATCGCGGGTGGTGCCCGCGAAGTCTGTGACAATCGCTGCCTCGCGCTGAGCCAGCGCATTGAGTACGCTGGATTTGCCTGCATTGGGCTCACCCACCAGCGCCACCCGGGCGCCACTGATCAACCGCTCTCCTTGCGTGGCCTTTGAAATGATCTCATCCACCTGAGCCAACAACTGCGCTGCTTTGGCCGCCACTTGGCCATCGGCCAAAAAGTCCACGTCCTCATCAGGAAAGTCCAGGCTGGCCTCGACATAGACCCGAAGCTCAGTGAGATCAGAGACCAAAGCATGAATTTTTTTCGAAAACTCACCTTGCAAACTGGTGCTCGCTGCGCGTGCCGCTTGAGCGGTACTGGCATCGATCAAGTCTGCAACCGCTTCGGCTTGAACCAAATCCATGCGGTCGTTAAGGAAGGCACGCTTAGAAAACTCACCTGGTTCAGCAAGTCGCGCTCCAGCGTTGACGAGGGCTTGAACGATGAGGTTTAGAACCACCGGTGAGCCATGCGCTTGGATCTCAACCACATCCTCACCGGTCAAGGACTGAGGAGCTGGAAAAGTGAGAATCAGTCCTTCATCCAGGCGCACCCCTTTGGAGTCTAAGATCGACCGAAGCTGTGCTTGGCGAGGTGCTGGCAACTTTGAGCAACAGCGTTCAGCGATTTCAAAGGCCTGAGGTCCCGACAGCCGCACAATGCCAACGCCACCCCGACCTTGGGGGGTGGCGATGGCACAAATGGTGTCAGCCTTCTTTCTCAATTCTCTTCAAAATCACCCACTGTTGCGCCAAGGACACACCTGCGTTGGTGGCCCAATACAACACCAAGCCTGCTGGGAAGAGCGCAAACATAAAGGCAAAGACCACAGGCAGCCACATCATAATTTTGGCTTGAAGTGGGTCCATGCCCGCCGTGGGCATGAGTCGTTGCGTGGCGATCATAAAGATGCCGTTGAGCACAGGCAGTATGAAGTAGGGGTCGGGTCGGCTCAAATCGGGCACCCATAAAAAGGCTGTTTGGCGAAGTTCGACCGACTCCAAAAGCACCCAATACAGTGAAATAAAGATGGGTATCTGGACCAGAACAGGCAAACAGCCGCCCAGCGGGTTGACCTTTTCTTTTTTGTAGATGTCCATCATGGCTTGACCGAATTTTTGTCGGTCATCGCCAAAGCGTTCTTTGAGCTGCTGAATGCGAGGCTGAAGCTTTCGCATCTTGCCCATTGACCTAAACTGCGCTTCGGTAAGCTTAAAAAAGATCAGTTTGATTAAGAGGGTCAAGGCCACAATAGACCAGCCCCAATGGTTTAAAACATCGTGCAGTTTATCGAGCACCCAAAATAAGGGCTGGGAAATCACTCGGAACCAGCGATAATCCACCGTCAGTTCCAATCCTGGTGCGATCTCTTTTAAACGATTCTGGAGCTTAGGCCCAGCGTACAGCTTGGCGCTGAAGCGGTGTCGTTCACCGGGCTCGACCGATACCTGGGGGGAGGTTGCAGAGACGACATACCGGGGCAATCTATTTCGATCGACAAAGCGGGTGCTGTACTGGTGCACTTGCTCGGTGGGTGGTATCCAAGCAGCCAGAAAATAATGCTCGACCATGGCCGCCCAACCGTTGGCAAAGTCGTTGTTATACGGCCTGTCACGAATGTCCCCATAGCCAAACTTTTGAAAGCCTTGACCAGGTTCAAACACCGCCGCGCCGTTGTAGCTGAACCGCTCTGGGTTGGTGAAGGCAGGGCCCGAATCAGAGAAATCAGGTTCGGTGCGTTGAAGCTGCACATACCGCGCGCCGGTCCATTGCTCTAGGCTGTTGTTGATGACCTCTAAATCAAGGTCCACGCGGTAGTCGCCGCGATAGAAGGTCCACGTGGCCACCACCTCAATGCCGTCTTCGGCCCAATACAACGGCACCTCGATTTGGTCTTGCCCATCGGCAAGCGTGTATCGATCCGCATCAAATTGCCACATGGTGGTGTGATTGGGTGCGGGCACACCCGCGCCAATCAAGCCGGCTTGCGCCACATAAAGCTCAGGCAGCGCCTCGATCAATAGCGTGAACGGCGTGTTGGGTTGGTCGACCGACACTGGGTAATCTTTCAGCCGCAAATCGACCAAGGTGCCCCCGTTGGCGTCAATGTCCACGCTTAAGACGTCAGTGGACACCTCAATGCGCCGGGAGGCGCTCATCTGTGGCGCAGGTGTTTGTGTCTCGTTGGCGGTTTGATCCACGATGCTTGGAAGATCGGGCAAATCATCTGCTGAACGATCAGGGCTGGGTCCAGACCCGTTGCCAGAAGAATCCGACTGGATCGCTCCAGTCGATGCCGAAGTGTTGGTCTGCGGCGGCGAAAACTGCTCTTTTTGCCACTCCATGTAGAGCAACAGCGCCAACATGGTCAGCAAAATGACAAAAAAGGTTCTCGTGTTCATGGGTTACTGGTTGGTCTTTGAATCCGACATCATAGCGCGCATCAACTCATCCAAGCTATGACGAATTTGTTTCGATGTCTCGTCCCGAAGGTTTTGACGCGCAAACACCACATAATCTCGGGCGGGCAGGGCCGATTGTTTGAGCCGAAAAGCCTCGCGCACCAAACGCTTGGTCCTGTTGCGATCCACGGCCCGTGGCATCAACCGTTTGGCAATGGCCAGTCCCAGTCGCGGACGATGACTTGGGATGCTCAAAATCCTAAAGCGCCGATCTTGGTGGCGCCAAACCAAACTTTTCTTTTGGTTTAAGACGTTCGAAAACTCGGCGCTTGAGCACAGGCGCGCCTGTTTGTCCAAACCAAAAGCGCCTGTCACCGGTCCGCTCTTAGCGAGAGTTGGTGGCTGCCAAGCGTTTGCGGCCTTTGGCACGGCGCGCATTAATGATGGCACGCCCCGACCGAGTGGCCATGCGGGCACGAAATCCGTGACGGCGGGCGCGTTTGAGGCGGCTTGGCTGAAAAGTGCGTTTCATGGTCAAAATTCCTTTGCAAAAATCCAGTCAAAAAAACTAAGATGGACGGCTGTGGATAAATCCGCAACAAAAGACGTCAAGGATAGCGTTTTTTGGGCCTTGGCGTCAATCATTCGAGGCGTTAAGTGCCTTGACTGAGGGTGATTTTACGACCATTGCGCGATAGACTGAAGAATCAATGACCCATCAACCGCCCATACCGCCAACCGATTCAATGGCCTCTCACGATCCACAGTCGCTGTGGTCGGCCTGTTTGGCACGATTGGAGCGTCACATTCCCTTAGATGAGGTCAACACCTGGATTCGGCCACTGAGGGTGGCCGAGTGTGACGACAAAAGCTTTGTGCTCGATGCGCCCAATGATTTCGTTCGCGACCAAGTCATCGCCGACTATTTGCGGATGATCCAAGAGTTTTTGGGCCAGCATGGCTATGACGCTGACAAAATTCGGGTGCGAGTCGGCGAGAAGGGCCCGGCTCAGCCGCAACCAAGGGCCCACGGCAATCCACGCGGTGACAGCGCCACGGTTGATGAGCGTTATCACTTCGATAACTTTGTTCTGGGCAAATCCAACGAACTGGCGTTTGCCGCTGCCAAGCAGGTCGCCCAAAACCCCGGCACCGTTTACAACCCTTTGCTTTTATACGGCAGCACGGGTCTGGGCAAAACCCACTTGCTTCATGCTGCTGGACGGTTCATTGCCCAATCCAACCCGGATGCACACGTGATCTATTTGCACTCGGAGAAGTTTGTCAGCGAAATGATCCAAGCCCTTCGCCGAAACAGCATTGATGAGTTTAAACGGCGCTACCGTTCAGCCGATACGTTGCTGATTGACGATATTCAGTTTTTTGCCGGTAAGGACCGATCTCAGGAAGAATTCTTCCATACTTTCAATACGTTACTAGAATCCAGGCAGCAAATTATTCTCACCTGTGATCGCTATCCCAAGGAGGTGGATGGCATTGAGGCGAGGCTTCGGTCCCGGTTTGGGTGGGGCTTGACGGTGTCAATTGAACCCCCCGATTTCGAAACGCGAGTGGCGATTTTGCAAAGCAAAGCCCTGGACAGAGGCTTAGAGCTCGACGACGCGGTGTCTTTTTTGGTTGCCAAACGCATTCGATCCAACGTCAGAGATCTCGAAGGCGCGCTCAATTCTTTGATTGCCAACGCTCGCTTTTCCGGGCGGCGCATTGACTTGGATTACACCCAAGAAATCTTGCGAGACGTGCTGGCAGTGCACGATCGGCTGATCACAATTGAAAACATTCAAAAACAGGTGGCTGACTTTTATCAGCTTAAAGTCGCTGACCTCCTGTCCAAGCGTCGAACCCGCTCAATTGCTCGCCCGCGACAAATGGCCATGTTTTTGGCCAAACAGCTCACTGAGCATTCTTTGCCTGAAATTGGCAATGCCTTTGGCGGGCGCGATCACACAACGGTTTTGCACGCATGCCGTAAAATTGAGACATTATGCGAGACCGACGGTCGATTGCGCGAAGAGCACGCTCGATTGATGCGAGAGTTAGCAAGCTGATTGCAACGCGTGCATAAGCTGTGGACAATGGAATCGTTGGAAGTTATCCACATTTCCTCCACATCAAATCCGGGGCGGTTATGCACCCGTGAAGAATTTTTAAGGTATTGATTTTAAAACAAAATAAACAGTTAATCGATTGCCCACAGGGCTTACTATTACTGCTTTTTATTTTTATACACAACAAAATATCAAGATCCACGGCGAACTCAAACGAGGACAAACCATGAAATTCTCCATGCCACGCGAAGCTTTGTTGGGTCCCATCTCTCAGGTGGTCAATGTGGTTGAACGCCGCCAAACGTTGCCTGTACTGGCCAACTTTTTAATTGAAGCGGTGGATGAGGGCCTTCGCATTACTGGCACCGATATGGAGGTGGAGTTGGTGGCCAAGGTCAGCGCTGAAGTCGCTCAGCCGGGCTCAATCACGGTGCCCGCCCGCAAGCTGGTTGACATCTGCCGGGCGCTGCCGGAGGGCGTGCAAGTCAATGTGCAGCTCAACAAAGACAAGCTGGTGTTGCACGCAGGCCGCAGTCGCTTCACATTGGCGACCTTGCCCGCCACTGAGTTTCCCGCCAGCGATCGATCGGAAAGTTTGCAAACCTACAGCATCAATCAGGGCAAATTGCGCTGGCTGTTGGAAAAAACAAGCTTCGCCATGGCCCATCAGGATGTCCGCCACTACCTCAATGGCCTGCTGCTGGAGTTTCGTGAAGGCGCCATTCGCGCAGTGGCCACCGATGGTCACCGCTTGGCGTTGGCAGAGGTCAGTGCCGACATCACAGGCGAGGTCCGCAGCGTCATTGTGCCCAGAAAAGGTGTGATGGAGCTGAATCGGGCGCTTGAGGACAGCGATAACCCGTTAGAGCTGGTGGTGGGCCAAGGGTTTTTGCGCGTTGAGCGCGAGCGGTTGGTGATGACCACTAAGCTCATCGATGGGCGTTTCCCTGACTACGAGGCGGTGATTCCTCTGGCCGTGGATCAAGCCATGATCGCCGAGCGGACCGTCCTGGTCGATGCATTACAGCGCGCGGCCATTTTGTCCAATGAAAAATACCGTGGCGTGCGGATTGAGTTGAGCGCAGGGACGGCCAAGATTGTGGCCCACAACCCCCAACAGGAGGAGGCCACAGAGGAAATCGAGGCCGAGCACCAGCTTGATCAGCTGAAAGTCGGCTTCAATGTCAATTATCTGCTCGAGGCTTTGAGTGCCATTGATGGGGAAAAAGTCCGCATTGCCCTGAAAGACGCCAACAGCTCTTGCTTGGTCACCGACATTGAAGGCGATGCGGTGCGTCAAGTGGTGATGCCTCTCAAACTGTGATCCACGTGAAACCTCTTGGGCGTTGAGCATCTGAGCATCCGGGGGTTTCGGAACCTCGACAGTGTAGACATCTCCGCCGAACCCGGCATCAACTGGCTTGCTGGCGACAATGGCGCTGGGAAAACCAGCGTTTTAGAAGCCCTCCACGTTTTGGCGCGCGGGCGTTCTTTCCGAGCCGCTCAAATCGGGGCCGTGATCGGCCACCAGACTGACAGTTTGATGGTGGTGGCCCATGTCCAAACTCAGCCGAGTGCCCCCGCTGTGGTGATGGGTGTCGAGCGAGACGCCTCTGGTTGGCGCGGTCGAATTGCCGGACACGACAGCCACCGGGTCAGCGATTTCGCGCGTCAATTGCCTGTGGTCTTGATCGAGCCAGACAGTCATCGGTTGGTCAGCGATGGTCCGCAGGGCCGTCGTCAATATTTGGACTGGCTATTGTTTCACGTGGAACCTGACTATTTGGCGCAGTGGCAGCGCTATCAGCGACTGCTTAAGCAGCGAAATGCCGCCTTGAAGACTGGGGAGGCCGACCATGTGCTGGATGCGTTGGAGGCACCGCTGATCGCCGCTGGGGAGGCCTTGAACACTGTGCGTGAGGTCAAGATTGGTGCGTTGGGGGAGGCGGTATCTCAGTTAAGCGAAACGCTGGGGCTGCGGTTGCCTGGGCCGATTGATATCAAGTACCGACCAGGGCATGCCTCAGACAAAACCTTGGCGCAAGCTTTGGCCGACAGCCGGGACACCGACAGGGAAACGGGCTTTACGCGGGCAGGGCCGCATCGAGCGGATTTGGTGTTGCGGGTGGCGGGGTTCCCGGCGGCCCAAGAGAGCTCGCGGGGACAGCAAAAGCTGCTGGCGACGTTGTTGTTGCTCGCACATTGGCGACAACTGACCGAACACGCTGAAAGCGCGCCGGTGTTGCTTCTTGATGATCCGGTCTCAGAGCTCGATCAAGGTCACTTAAACCAGCTTTTGGCTTGGCTTCGCGAGCAACCGCACCAGGTCTGGATAACGGCCACACAACCCGGGCCAACGGGCATCAAAACGTTTCACGTGGAACAGGGCCAAATCCAGTCGGTGGTATAATTGAGCGGTAGCGCAAAGCGCCTTTAAACCACAGGATAGACCCCGCCATGACAGACGAAACCTACGGTTCCGGTAGCATCAAAGTGTTGAAAGGTCTGGATGCTGTTCGAAAGCGTCCGGGCATGTACATTGGTGACACCGACGACGGCACCGGGCTGCACCATATGGTCTTTGAGGTGGTCGATAACGCCATCGATGAGGCCCTTGCCGGACATTGTGATGACATCAATGTCATGATCCACACCGATGGTTCGGTCAGCGTGTCAGACAATGGTCGAGGCATTCCCGTGGATTTGCATGAGGAAGAGGGCAAGTCGGCAGCGGAAGTCATCATGACGGTGCTCCACGCGGGCGGGAAGTTTGACGACAATTCCTACAAAGTCTCTGGGGGGCTTCATGGGGTGGGGGTGTCTGTTGTCAACGCCCTGTCAGAGCAATTGACGCTCACAATTGATCGCCAGGGTCGACAGTGGCAGCAAACCTATGCCCATGGTGTGCCCCAATCCCCCCTTAAAGACATTGGCCCCAGCGAGACTTCGGGCACACACGTGCGATTTTTACCGGCCAAAGACACGTTCACCGACACCACCTTCCACTACGACATTCTGGCAAAACGCTTACGCGAGCTGAGCTTTTTGAATTCCGGGGTCGCCATTAACTTAGAGGATGAGAACAGCGGAAAAAAAGACCGGTTTTGTTATGAGGGCGGCATCGCCTCTTTTGTTCAACACCTCAGCGATAAAAAGACGCCTCTCCACCAAAATACCTTTCATTTTCAACAAGATATGGACGGGATCACGGTGGAAGCCGCGCTTCAATGGACGGATGCATACCAAGAAAGCGTGTACTGTTTTACCAACACCATCCCCCAACGTGATGGGGGCACGCACTTGGCTGGGTTTCGGGCATCTCTGACGCGCACATTGAACCACTACATCGAAGAAAGCGGCTTGGCGAAAAAATCCAAAGTGCAGACCACCGGTGATGATTGTCGAGAAGGGTTAATTGCCGTGCTGTCGGTGAAGGTGCCCGATCCGAAGTTTTCGTCTCAGACCAAAGACAAACTGGTGTCCTCTGATGTGAAATCGGCGGTCGAGTCGGTGATGAATGAGCGCCTGCGAGACTTCTTGCTGGAGCATCCCACCGACGCCAAAGTCATCGCCACCAAGGTCATTGAAGCGGCCAGCGCGCGTGAGGCGGCTCGAAAAGCACGAGATATGACGCGTCGGAAAGGCGTTTTGGATGTTGCGGGTCTTCCGGGCAAATTGGCCGATTGCCAAGAAAAAGACCCGGCATTGTCAGAGCTTTTCATTGTTGAGGGTGACTCTGCAGGCGGCTCGGCCAAGCAAGGGCGCAACCGAAAAAATCAGGCGATTTTGCCGCTGAAGGGCAAAATCTTGAACGTTGAAAAGGCCCGGTTCGACAAAATGCTCGGCTCAGCCGAAGTGGGGACTTTGATCACGGCTTTGGGAACAGGGATTGGGCGTGATGAGTTTGATCCTGACAAGCTCCGTTATCACCGCATCATCATCATGACCGACGCCGATGTCGATGGCTCACACATTCGCACCTTGCTGCTGACGTTTTTTTACCGCCAGATGCCCGAACTCATTGAAAGAGGGCACGTGTATATCGCGCAACCCCCGCTATACAAGGTCAAGCAAGGCAAACAAGAGATCTATCTCAAAGACGAGGCGGAGATGACTCAGTACATGCTCTCGCGGGCACTGGACGGAACCGCCCTGTCTCCCAGCCCCGATGCGCCGGCGATTCGCTCAGAGAGCTTGGAGTCTTTGCTGAAAACGTTTGGGCAAGCGCGCCAGGTGGCTGCAAAACTCCAACACCGTCATGACCACCAGGTCGTGGAGCAACTGATTGATTTTGAACCATTTTCTACAGATTCAGGGTTTGATGTTGAAGGCTGGTCCTCGCGCTTTATTGAGCGCTTGGATGCGGCCACACCTGCGGGCGTGGTCTGGGCCATCAAACCGCTGGGCGGCGGCGGTGTGGTGATTTCAAGGCACGCCCAAGGGGTTGTTCAAGACACCATTTTGGATGCGGGCTTTTTCGCTTCCCCTGAATATCGCCACATTGAGAAAGTTGGTCAAGCCGTTGCTGAGCTCGGCCCGGGCCCATTTAAAGTGGAGCGAGGCAACGCCTCCGTTGAGACCGATCGTTTCAGTGAGGTCTACGATTGGCTGATGGCCGAGTCTCGCAAGGGACGAACGTTTCAGCGGTTTAAAGGGTTGGGTGAAATGAACCCTGATCAGCTGTGGGACACCACCGTCAACCCAGAGACTCGACGGTTAATGAAAGTCACCATTGAGGACGCTGTGGCTGCCGATGAGATGTTCTCAACGCTGATGGGGAATGAAGTCGAACCGCGCCGAGCGTTCATTGAAGACAACGCGCTGCAGGTGAGCAATCTCGACATTTAGGGTTTTTGACCGAATTTGAGCGATTTTAGGAGCAGATAGCTACTTAATCGCAACAAAACAGGCAAAATTTAGCGCCTGAAACCAGCGGTAACACCGTGAAAACCCCGCTTTGTTAAGCGCTTTTTGATGGCTGTCTTGACTCTGCGGGATCAACACGTTTTCAATGGCTTGGCGCTTTTGCGCAATTTCCAAATCGGAGTACCCTTGCGCCTTTTTGAATTCGACGTGGTGATCGTCCATCCACGCCTGCTGGTCTGGGTCGAACGCCAGTTTTTCAGCCAACAGCAAAGTGCCCCCAGGCTGTAGCCCGTCGTAGATGGTTTTGAGCACTCCAAAACGCTGCTCAGGTGGAACAAATTGCAGCGTGAAATACAACATCACCACCGAAGCATTCCCAATCGGCGTTTGTGTGATGTCGTCTTCGATAATATCCACGGGCACACTGGAGTTGTCCTCAGCGATGGCCATTCGACAGCGCTTGACCATATCGGGTGCGTTATCCACCCCGATGATGCGCACGCCAGGCACGCTCACAGCTCGGCGAGCGGCCAGCGTGCCGGCGCCGAGCGAGCAGCCCAGATCATAGATGTGGCTGTCGGGTCGGACAGCGCGTTTAATGATCAGAGGCGTCATCTCAATCAACAGCCGGTAGCCGGGCACTGAGCGTTCAATCATGTCAGGGAACACGCGGGCCACCGCCTCATTGAACTCAAATGGGCGAACCTTCGGTTGAGGTTTGTCAAACAATTGGTCTTTGCTCGTCATGGACACCACTTTAACCGCCCCAATTCTTCCAAGCGGTGATGGATACAAACAAAGCCGATATGATAGGGCCTTATCGCTTTGATCGGGCAGTTATACTTAGACAAATACGCCGAAGCCGTCAGGCTTGGCGTGTCCGGCAAGCTCAAAAAGGCAACGGCCATTGGATTTTCAAACTTTCATTCGAACCTTGGATGCGTACTGGGCTGAAAAAGGCTGCGTGCTGAGCGCACCCCTTGACAGCGAAATCGGCGCGGCCACCTTTCATCCAGCCACCTTCCTTCGAGCCCTCGGTCCGGAGCCTTGGTCAGCGGCTTATATTCAACCCTGTCGACGCCCTGGCGATGGCCGGTATGGCGACAATCCAAACAGGCTTCAGCATTACTACCAGTACCAAGTGGTGATGAAGCCCGTTCCGACCGATTTTCAAACGCTGTACTTGGGATCGCTTGAAGCCGTGGGCATTAACCCTTCGGTTCACGATATTCGCTTTGTTGAGGACAACTGGGAATCGCCCACTTTGGGTGCTTGGGGCTTGGGCTGGGAGGTTTGGCTCAATGGCATGGAGGTGACGCAGTTTACATACTTTCAACAGGCCGGCGGTTTGGAGTGCCGGCCGGTGATGGGTGAAATCACCTACGGTCTGGAGCGTTTGGCCATGTATCTGCAAGGCGTTGAGAGCGTTTATGACTTGGTCTGGACCGAGTCGGTCAACGGGGTGGTCACCTATGGCGACATTTTCCACCAAAACGAAGTTGAGCAGTCGGCCTACAACTTTGAAAAAGCCAACACCGATGACTTGTTCACGGCGTTCGATGCCCATGAGCGTCAAGCCAACACCTTGATTGAGGATGGCCTGCCCCTGCCTGCCTATGATCAGGTCCTCAAAGCCTCACATACTTTCAATTTACTCGACGCGCGCGGTGCGATTTCGGTGACTGAGCGCCAGCGTTACATATTGAGGATTCGTGATTTGTCGCGGCAAGTGGCGCAGGCGTATTACACCGCTCGCGAGGCGCTTGGATTTCCCGTGGGCCGTGACGAGGCGGCATCATCATGAGCAAACAAACGCTGCTGATTGAGCTTGGTTGTGAAGAGCTGCCCGCTGCGGCACTGCCTGCGCAAAGCGAGGCCTTGGCACGAGGCATTTTTGATGCGCTTTTGGATGCGGGTTTGGTCGACTCAACGACCACGGCTCGCCCGTTGGCGACGCCAAGGCGGTTGGCTGTGCTCATCGATGGGGTCGCCGCCGCGCAGCCGAATCAAACCATCGAACGGAAAGGGCCCTCTGTGCAGGCCGCGTTCGACGATGCGGGCCAACCCACCCAAGCCGCGTTGGGGTTTGCGAACAGCGTGGGTCTCGACGTTGCAAAACTGACTCGATTAAAGACGGACCAAGGGGAATGGTTGGCGGCGCGGGTTGAAAAAGTGGGCCAAGACCTCACCACGCTGCTGCAAGAGGCTTTAGAGGTCGTTGTCAGGAAGATGTCCAGTGCCAAAAGCATGCGCTGGCAGACCACCGATGATCGATTCTTGCGACCGGTTCGATGGTTGGTCGTTATGCATGGATCGACCGTGTTGCCTGTGTCGCTGTTTGGGTTGGAAGCGCATAACGCCACCCATGGCCACCGCGTTCATGCCCCAGGACCATGGGCAATACCGCAAGCGAGTGACTATCCCACTGTCCTTGCAAACGCCTTTGTACTTGTTGATCCCAATCAGCGCAGGCAAGCGATTGCCGACCAAATTCATGCTTTGGTAAAAGAAAACAACGCCGAGTTTGATGAGCAAACGGTTGATGCACTCATCACAGAAAACACCCATCTGACCGAATGGCCCCAAGCCATCATGGGTCAGTTCGATCCGGCATTTTTGTCGGTCCCGGAAGCGGCGCTAATCAGCGCCATGCAACATCATCAGAAGTGTTTTGCGCTGCGCGATACCCAGTCGAAAGCGCTGCGCTCTGAGTTTATCGTCATTGCCAATATCGAAAGCGAAGATGTCGCTGCCATGCGCTCGGGATTTGAGCGAGTGATTCGACCGCGGCTGGCGGATGCCAAGTTTTTCTGGCTTCAAGATCAAAAAACGCCCCTTGATCAACGTCGCGAGCACCTTGATGCAGTGACCTTCCAGAAAGACTTGGGAAGCATCGGCGCTAAAGTCTCAAGACTGGCTGAAACTGCTCCAGGGCTGGCAGATGCCATTGGGGCTGAGCCTGAAAGGGTGAATCATTCGCTTCAGCTGTCTAAAAGTGACTTGCTGACGGAGATGGTGGGTGAGTTCCCAGAGCTTCAAGGCATTATGGGGGCACAATACGCTTTGGCGGCAGGCGAGGAACCAGCGACGGCACAAGCCATTGAGCAACATTATTGGCCGAAAGCGTCGACGGATCCTCTGCCCAGGTCTAAAGAAGCCATTGCCATTGGCTTGGCTGATCGCGCCGATACCCTTATCGGCATCTTTGGCGTTGGGCTCAAACCGAAAGGCTCCAAAGATCCCTTCGCGCTCCGTCGGACCGCGATGGGATTGGTGCGTTTGCTTGAGCACCAGCCGACGCTCGAGTTGGCCGAGCTTTTAAAAATGGCATTGACACCCATTGCTCGACAGCTGTCTTGGGATGAAGCCCATCAGCAAGAAACGTTGGCGGATGTGCACTCATTTTGTCTCGATCGATGGCGCTCGTACGCCCTCGATCAAGGCATCTCCACCGCCACCGCCAATGCGGCTTTGGCAGTTCCGGTCTCCTCAATCAGTGATTTATCCGCCCGCGCAAATGCCATCTCCGGATTGTTATCGCACCCAGCGATTGAGCGACTGGTGGCAGCCAACAAACGCCTGGCCAATCTCCTCGGTCAAACCCATCACGGAGAGGATGTGGGTGTGGATGAGGCCCGGTTGGTTGAAACGCAGGAAAAAACGTTGTTTGCTCAGTGGAGAGACAAGCAGACCAGAATTGATCAGGCGATCGGTGAGCGCAACTATGATCAAGCGATGGGTGAGTTGGTTGAATTGGCTGATCCCCTGGATGCGTTTTTCGAACATGTGATGGTTATGAGTGATGATGCTCTGTTACAAACCAACCGGCTGGCTTTGCTGCGCGAAATGCGAGCGGCATTCTTAAGAATTGGTGATTTGGCGCAACTGGGTGTTTAGTGCCCGATCGTCACTTATTTAATCGAGCGGCTTTGGCCCGCGACGGGCGATGGGCGGATTGGCGCGCTGTTTTGGACGCGATACCTGAGGTTGAACCGGGTTGGGTCATCGAAAATGGTGTGGTGCACGTGGGCGCGCCTGCCGCTGATCCGTCCCCCGTTGAGCATGTCCTTGAGGCCTTGGTGCCGTGGCGCAAAGGGCCGTGGTGTGTCGCCGGTGTGGGTGTGGACGCAGAGTGGCGTTGTGAGCTGAAGTGGTCTCGTCTTGCTCATCATGTTGAATTAACGGATCGGCGTGTTTTAGATGTCGGCGCAGGCAATGGTTATTTCGGTTGGCGAATGCTCGAAGCTGGTGCTGACTCCGTGGTCGGATGTGATCCCATGGGGTTATTTATCACTCAACACCATCTGATTGAATCACTGGCTGGGTGTGACCGAAACGCACTTTGGGCGACGCGCCTTGAAAGTTTGCCGATGACATTGGGAATGTTTGATGTGGTTTTTTCCATGGGCGTGTTGTCACACCGGCGGTACCAACAGGCACACCACATCGCTCATTTGGGAGGCCTCTTTCGACGCCTCACCCCAGGGGGATGGGTCGTTTTGGAGACTTTGGTGGCCCCGGAGGAATCAACATCAGCCGGCCATTGGGGCGATCAAGTTTTGACGATTCAAGATCGCTATGCGCGCATGCGAAATGTCTATGCGCTGCCCAGCATTGAAACGCTGGTGGATTGGTTAACCCAATCGGGGTTTTGTTGGGTTGAAGTGCTGGATCAAACTCAAACAACCACCCAAGAACAGCGTTCAACTGAGTGGATGCCCTATCAATCATTGGTTGACGGCTTATCGTCCAACCATCCCAATCAAACGGTTGAGGGCCACCCCAGGCCGCTGCGTGCCATGGTCATGGCCCAGCGGCCGTGACACTAAAACAGATTTAAGATGCCGCCAAGCACGACCAAAATCAGAAGCGGTGTGACCACGCGGGTCAGCCACAACCAAGCCTCATAGGCCCAGGCGGGCATTTTCTCCCCCAGTTCTTCACGGGTAATTCGACTCGACAACACCCAACCGGCGAACAGTGCAATCAATAACCCACCCACCGGCAACATGATTTGTGTCGCCACATAATCGATGGCATCCATGGGCGATTTGCCAGCAATTTTGACTTCAGACCACAGATTGAATGAAAACACCGACGCCAGACCCAACAACCACCCCAGACCGGCCACGAGCAACGCAGCGACTTTTCGGGACAGATTTGTGGCCTCGACGATGTAGGCTGTGGCCGGCTCCATGAGGGAGATTGAACTGGTCCAGGCCGCAACAGACAGGAGGATAAAAAAGATCATGCCATAAAAGATGCCAAACGGCATTTCGGCAAACGCCAATGGCAGCGACGTGAAGATCAAACCAGCGCCGCCACTGCCTGGATCGATGTTGTTGGCGATGATAATGGGGAAAATGGCCAAACCGGCAACGATCGCCACAAAGGTATCTGCGCCAGCGACCGTGACCCCGACCCTAGGAATATTGACATCCGACGGCAAATAGGCGCCATAAGTCATGATGGCGCACATGCC
Source organism: uncultured Wenzhouxiangella sp. (assembly GCA_913057195.1). Classification (GTDB taxonomy): domain Bacteria; phylum Pseudomonadota; class Gammaproteobacteria; order Xanthomonadales; family Wenzhouxiangellaceae; genus Wenzhouxiangella. The sequence goes on along the minus strand of CAJXNL010000010.1, from coordinate 9,633 downwards.
GAGCGATAGGGTAAAAAAAGCTTGACCCAAAGCGGTGACAAACATGGATCCAGACACCTGTGACCAGTCGGGCTTGAACAAGAACCCAACTGCTTCATGAAAATATCCGGTGTTCATGCCATAACCCAAAAGAATCAACAGTAAGATCAAAAGCACAGGCATTAACACGCTGACCGCCCGCTCTAACCCCTTTTCAACGCCTAAGCCCACAACACCCATGGTCATGACCATAAAAAGGCCATGCCAAAACGTCAGCTCGCCGACATTTCCAAGCAGTGAATTGAAGGTGGCGCCGGGATCGGTGATCGATGCGCCTGTGCCAATGAGCTCTTGGAAATAGTGGAAGGCATAGTGCAAGGTCCAACCGGCCACGACCGAGTAAAAAGACAAAATCATAAACCCCGCCACAATGCCCATGACGCCAATAATGGCCCACTTATGGGAGGCACCGCTCGCCGTGGTCAACTCTCGAATGGAGTTAATCGGACTCATGCGCCCCCGCCGCCCAATGACAATTTCTGCAAACATTATGGGCAGTCCCACCAACGCAATGCATGCCAAATAAATCAGAACAAATGCGCCCCCGCCGTTTTCTGAGGTGATGTAGGGGAACCGCCATATGTTGCCTAAGCCAACAGCAGAACCCGTGGCCGCTGCAATGAAGGCAATCCTTGAAGACCACATGCCGTGAAGGGAGGATGTTTGCATTTGTAACCATTGCTGTGTTGTGTAATAAGCATGTCATTGTGCGACAAGCCAACCCTTTGCGCAATTGCCACAGGCACCAAAAGAGCCGGATTTGATCTTTGACCGAAAAATCGAAGAATCTGATATGCTCAAAGGCTCATTTTTATGGGTCAATCAACAATGCGTTTCGAGTCAACTCTACCGCCGCCAAGGAGGACAAGAGGCCATCTTCTGCCACCCTTCTGGATGGCCACTGCCTTTAGATTTAAGGCAGGCGTTTTGCTGATGCTGGCGCTGGCGGCCACCGCTGAGGCTCAAATTGAGCGCCAACACGGCGCCCATGTCCATGGTGAGGCAACCGGGTTTATGGCGGTGGATGGCCAACGCCTTCAGGTGCAGTTGTCTTTGCCTGGCCACAATCTGGTTGGTTTTGAGCATCCCCCACGCAATGAGCGCCAACAACAGGCTTTCGATCAGGCCATTGCTGTCTTAAATTCGGACGATTGGTTGCGTTTTACCCCAGCGGCGCGGTGTGTGGTGACGTCTGTCACGGCAACCTCGCAAGGGTTCGGCGTCGATGATCACACTGACTCAGAACACACCCATGATCACGACCATCATGACCACGACCAGAGTGATCACGACCATGGGGGGCATGCCCAAGTGGATGTCTCGGGACAGGTTGAGTGTGCACGCCCTGAGTTGCTCACTTGGGCAGAGCTTCGTTTGTTTGCCGCGTTTCCAAACAATGCGCAGCTCACAGTCGATGTGCTCACCGATCAAGCCGCGTTTCAAGCCAGATTGACTCCCAACATTCAACGCATCGACTGGCCTTGAGGGGTTGGCGGCTGTTGACATGAACTCGCTGCTCGAACTCACAGGCCTTCGCTACACTTGGCCCGGGGCAGAGGCGCCCATCGCGCTGCCTGATTTAAGTCTTTCGCCGGGTGAAAAGGTATTTCTTTACGGGCCAAGTGGCTCCGGGAAATCAACGTTGCTGGCATTGATTGGCGGCTTGATTGCCCCCGATGCCGGTGAGATTGTCTTTTCTGATACGCGCCTTGACACGCTCAAGCCCAGCCAGCGAGATCGGTTCAGGGCCGATCACTTGGGCATTATTTTCCAACAGTTCAACCTCTTGCCCTGGCTGGACGTGAAGGCCAATGTGGTCTTGCCGTGTCAATTCTCACCGCGTCGCGCGCGTCAATGTGGCGATGTGGCTGATGCAGCAGTGCAGTTGCTTATGGGCATGGATCTTGAAAGTGAGCTGTGGTCGAGACGCGCCGATGCGCTCAGTGTGGGGCAACAGCAACGTGTGGCGGCGGCGCGTGCACTGATTGGTCGCCCCGATCTGATTTTGGCGGATGAACCCACGTCAGCGTTGGATGCAGACCGGCGTCAGATCTTTGTGGATTTGCTGTTTGAGCAAGTGGAACACAGCGCCAGCACCCTGCTGTTTGTCAGCCATGATCAGGCGCTGGCCAGCCGGTTCGATCGCCAGTTGAGCCTGGAGGATGTTGGCGAATGAGGCTGTTAACGCTGGCATGGCACTCTTTGGTCAACCGAAGCTTTGCGGTCATTTTGACGGTGATGACCATTGCCTTTTCTATTGGGCTTTTGGTCATGGTCGACCAACTCCGCCAAGAGGTGCGTGAAGGGTTCTATCGCTCTGTGTCGGGCGTGGATTTAATTGTGGGAGCCCGCACCGCCCCGATTCAGCTGCTGCTGTATTCGGTTTTTGGCGTCGGAAGCGCCACCAACAACATCGATTGGGAGACCTTTCAAGAGCTTCAGCGTCAACCTGAAGTTGATTGGGCAGTGCCGATGGCCTTAGGGGATTCCCATCAGGGCTATCGGGTGATGGGCACAACGCGAGCGTTTTTTGAGCAATTTAAAGTCGGTGATCAGGAGGGGCTGGTCATCCAGTATGGCCAACCTGCCACAGCGGTGTTTGAGGATTTATTTGAAGTGGTCATCGGCGCCCAGGTGGCCAAGCAGTTGGGGTACACCCTTGGTGATGAAATTGTGCTGTCGCATGGCACTGGTCGGGTCAGCTTGCAAAGCCATGACGCCTTACCGTTCAAGGTAACAGGAGTCTTGGCGCCCACGGGAACCCCCATCGATCAGCAGCTGTTTGTCTCGCTGCGAGCTCACCGAGCCCTTCATGTGGGTTGGGAAAGTGGTGTTCAGCGACCCGGTGCGGGTTTGGATCAAGAAAGCGCGCGTCAAAGCGCGGATGCCTTACAGCCCGAGACGCTGACAGCCATTTTCTTAGGCTTAAAGACCCGTGCGGCGGTGTTTGGTCTGCAGCGTCGGGTCAACGAGTACCGGGTCGAGCCATTGAGCGCCATCATTCCCGGCATCACACTCCAAGAGCTGTGGCGGATCTCCGGTGTGGCGGAGCAGATTTTGCGCGTGGTTGCAGCGTTGGTGGTGCTGACAGGATTGCTGGGCATGCTCACTGTGTTGCTGACAACCCTCAATGAGCGACGTCGAGAAATGGCGATTTTGAGAGCCAATGGCGCCAGACCCCATCACATCGCGATGCTCCTTGTGATGGAAGCGGGGCTGATTGCGTTGGCAGGCATCGTTTTGGGTGTGGCGCTGGCGCTGATGGCGCAATGGGCTTTAGCGCCGGTGCTGCTGGACCGGCTGGGCATTTATCTGTCCCTACAGTGGCCCGCGCTTTGGCAGTGGGGCGTGCTTGGGGGCATTTGGGTTGCAGGGCTGTTGGTGGCCTTGGTCCCGGCCAGCTTAGCGTATCGGCGCACCTTGGCCGATGGCATGCAGGTGCGAAGCTGAACGAAACTGTCGCTACAATGATAGGTCAAAAGATTGAATTCAATTCTTTGAAAGGGACAGCAAGACGATGCAATTGAAACACAGCATAGGCGGTTTGGCGGCGTTGCTCCTGTCCAGTGCCGCATTGGCAAACGAAGAGGTCAGAGAACTTGAGTGGCTTGATTTGATGCCTGAAGATGAGGCTCAAGTGTGGATGGATGCCTCCAATCAAGTGGATCACACCAGCATGTCTGATCCTGAAGCGTTCCAGTCGTTTCGCACTGTGGGCGAGTTGGACGGCGAACAAGTCAAAATCCCAGGGTTTGTGGTGCCCATAGAAACCGATGGGGAAGGGAACTTAAAGGAGTTTTTCTTGGTGCCTTATTTTGGTGCCTGCATTCATGTGCCGCCCCCACCGGCCAACCAACTGATCTATGGGCGATTGGATGAGCCGATTCCGATGGTCAACATTTGGGATGCGTTTTGGATGGAAGGCCAGCTCAATATTGAAGATGTTTCTAATGAGACAGCTGCATCGGCTTACACCATGGATGTGACAGAGCTCACCCTGTATTAAGCTTTAATCTCAGACTTTACGAATCAAAAGGACAAGATCAATGAAAAAATGGGCGTTTGTGTTATTGCTGTGGCCCCTGGCGGTGCTGGCCGAGGACACTCGACCTTTATCGGCCGAGGTGTTGTGGGAGCTTGACCGCGTTGGCTCACCTGTGATTTCACCGGCGGGCAACCAGGTGGTCGCGCCAGTGACCGAATACGATACAAGCGATGACAGCAGTGAGACGCGCTTGTACTTATTTTCGCCTGATGGCGGTGTCGAACGGCCGTTGACTGCAAAGGGCCACTCGGCCAGCAGCCCCGTTTTTTCCCCAGACGGTCGGTGGTTGGCGTTTGTCGCTCGCCGCAATGACGATGAAGCCGGTCAGATTTATGTCTTGCCGATGAACGCGCCAGGCGAAGCCAGGCGTTTGGCCGAGGTGCCGACAGGGGCATCGTCTCTTCGTTGGGTGGGTGAGCATATTTATTTCATCAGCCGGGTCTATCCAGAGCAAGATTGGGCAGACATGAAAGAGACCCTACAAGAAAACAAAGACAGCCACGTGTCCGCTCATCAGTGGAATGCGTTGCCCTATGCCATGTGGGACCATTGGATTGATGAGGAAACACAAGCCCATGTTTTCCGTGTTCATGTTGAAAGTGAACGCATCGAGCCGATCACCCAACGCTTTGGCATAGAGTTGCCTCGCTCGAGTCAAGGCTTGGGAAGTTACGATATCCATCCAGAAGAAACGCACATAGCGTTCACCTCAGCGGCCAATCCGGGTGATGTCGATCCCAACATCGATTTATTTTTGGCCCGCATCGATGGCGAGGACGCCACCAACATGACTCCGGACAATCCGGCCGGTGATGGTCAACCGATGTTCTCCCCCGACGGCCAAACCTTGGCTTACGTTCGTCGGGCGATCCCAGGCTTTTATGCTGACAATGCCAACATTGTTTTGGTGGATTTAGACAGTGGTCAGCACAATGAGATCACCACCGAGTGGGATCGATCGGCCAGTGGTTTGGTCTGGTTGCCCGACAGCAGTGGGTTTTTAGGCTCGATTGCAGATGAGGCGCATCGCCGGGTGTATCACATCGACCTGACCGGTCAACCGCGTGCGATCACAGGGCCGACCAGTTTCGGTGGGCTGAGCGTGGCCGACGATGGCACAGTGGTCGCGCACAATCAAAGCTTTTTGTATCCCCCGCGGCTGGTGACGCTCGATATCGAAAGCGGCGCGATTGAACGCATTGATACCATCAACGATGAGGTCTTGGCCAATGTTGATATGGGCACCTACGAATCGGTGACTTATCAAGGCCACGATGGCCAAGACATTCAGATGTGGGTTCATTACCCGCCAGGGTTTGACAAAGACAAAGAATACCCGCTGTTTTTGCTGATCCATGGAGGCCCGCATAACGCCATCCCAGATGGTTTCCATTTTCGGTGGAATGCCCAAACGTTCGCTTCTTGGGGATACGTCACGGCATGGCACAATTTTCATGGCTCCAACAGTTTCGGCCAAGACTTTGCTGATTCAATTAACCCCGATTGGATTACAGCGCCATACAACGACACCATCGCGGCGGCTGACTGGTTTGCAGACAAAGCCTGGATTGATGAGGATCGGATGGTGGCCGGTGGTGGCAGCTATGGAGGCTATCTGTCATCGATCTTGTTGGGCAAAGAGCACCCCTTCAACGCGCTGTTGATTCATGCGCCGGTCTACAACATGTACTCACAGATGGCCGCAGACTTCGCTGTCCACGGCACCCGTTTTGGTCAGTTTTGGGAAAACCCGGAGATCTATCAAGAGATCTCGCCCCATTACTATGCGGAGAACTTTGATACGCCGGCATTGATCATTCATGGTCAGAATGACTTGCGTGTGCCGGTGGGTCAAGCCTTTGAGCTGTTTAGAACGCTGCAAACCAAGGGCATTGAGTCACGGCTGATCTACTACCCTGATGAAAACCACTGGGTGCTTAAGCCCAACAACTCTTTGTATTGGTATTCAGAGGTCGAAAAGTGGATGGCGCAGTTCGCTGAGCCTGGGGCACGCTAAGCCCCAAGGCTCAGCCAAATGAACTAGTCAGCATACTTAATGCTGCAACCATATGGCCGCGTGATGGGTTCAGAGATGGGTTCATCCGCGGCCTTTTCGTTGAGTGCTTGAATCACATACTGCGTGGCGTCGGGAATGTCAGCGGGATCGGCGCTGGGGTTTGAGTCGATACCGCCCATGTAGATCAGCGTGCCTTGTTCATCAATGATGTACATGTGCGGCGTCACGCGCGCATCGTATGCACGTCCAATGGTGCCGTCCTCATCCAAAATCACCGCAGTGGGTGAGGCGTCTCTCGACTCGGTCAGCGCATTGGCTTTGTCCGGTGAAACATGGCCTTGGGTGCCCGGGCTCGAAGAGATGACGGTCAACCACACCACGCCATGATCGTTTTGCGCACGGCGTTGCTGCGTTTGCATGTTGCCTGATTCATAGTGCTTTTGAACAAAGGGGCAATCATGATTGGTCCACTCGAGCACCACGGTTTGACCTTGGAAGTCGTCGAGACGGTGGGCGTTGCCGTTGGTGTCCACCCCAACAAAATCTGGGGCAGCCTGGCCGATTCTTGGTGCAGCCTGTGCCAGTGTGGTGAGGCTGAACATCACCCAAAACAGCAGGATCAGCAGCGTGGGGGCGTATCTCAACTGAATGTCTCTTAGCATGGTGATCTCCTTAACTGATCAATTAAAGCGATTCTAAAACGCGGCTGACACCCTCTGGGGTCAACACTTGGGGCAACACGCGTGGCGGGTCGCCGTTTCTGGGATAAGCGACATAAAGCGGCACACCGTTGCGCTCAAATTCAGCGAGGTAGGCGGTGATGCGCTCATCGCGGCGGGTCCAGTCACCTTTGAGATAGACCACGTCATTGTCTTTGAGCGCGTTGGCAAACCGTTCACTGCTCAATGCCACCTGCTCATTAACCAAACAGGTCACGCACCAATCGGCTGTCATATTTACAAAAGCCGCTTGTTGAGGATTGTCGATGATCTGTTGAAGCCGAGATGCGCTGAAAGGCTCAGACAGATCCGCTTCGCGCGGCTCGCTCAAGTCTGAGCGTGCGGCACTGGCGAGCATGGCGACGGCCAAAATGAGCCCCAATGCCACCACCGCGTGGCGCACGCTGGTCAGTGTGGGGTTGCGCTCAGGCAGTCTGATCAACCACATGACAAAGGCCAGCGCCACCAATCCAATTAAGATGTAACCCACCGCCATCGCGTCGGTCTGTCGGGCCAGCACCCAAATCAACCAGACCGTGGCCAAGTACAGTGGAAACGCCATCAATTGTTTAAAGGTCACCATCCAAGGCCCCGGTTTGGGCAGCCACCGACCCCAGTGTGGCATGAAGCCAAGCACCAGAAGCGGCAGGGCAAGCCCCAGCCCCAACATTAAAAACACCCCCAAGCCGGCCCACCAAGGCATCAACACCGCTGCCCCCAGAGCCGCCCCCATGAAAGGAGCGGTGCATGGGCTGGCGACAATGGTGGCCAACACCCCCGTCATAAATGACCCGCGGTGGGTGGACGATGAAGCGGTGGATTGACCCAAGCCCATCCACCGGCTGCCCAACTCCGCCAGCCCCGACAATGAAAGCGCCATCACAAAAAAGACATAGATTAAGCCGCCCACCACCCAAGGCGACTGCAGCTGGAACCCCCAGCCGATTGCTTCGCCCCCGGCGCGGAGCGCGAGCAACCCCCCGGCCAGCACACCAAATGCCAGCAACACCCCAGCAGTGTAGGCAAGCGCATGGGAGCGATGGGCGGATGAGGGCGTTTGAAGTAAGTGCAACGCTTTGATTGATAGCACCGGAAAAACACACGGCATCAAATTCAACAACACGCCACCCATGAGCGCGGAGACTAAGATCCATAGAATGGATTGAGACCCAACGTTGTTGGATGGCTCATGTGCCATGGCTTGAGGTTGGGCTGACCATGCAAAAGCTTGGCCACTCGCATCATCGACAATCACCACGCCCAACTGATCGAGCGTGCCGTTGAAATAAGGCGACAGCGGCAAATCGAGCTCGACAGCTTGATCGCCCGCCTGTACACCCATCGGTTTGGCATGGTCGATGACATTGGTGTTTGTGACAAAGATGTGCTGTGCGGAGGGGACTTGGCCGAACATCGAACCACCCGTGTCGAGGTTGACCTTGACCCGCTCAGCCTCAATTGAAAAGTGCGCGGAACGATGCGTTTTCGCCGGCTGGCGTCGATCAGCCCAAGCAAACAAGTCTGTCCATTTTGCGGCATCCAAAGCTGGGGTGTCGGTTACGGGCAGCGACAGTGCCAGCTGGGCTTGTCCGGGGATGCATTCGATTTTGCAGACCAACCATTCCGCGTCGAGACGGATCTCGATGGACTCGCCCACAATGAGATCATCAGGCCAGCTGATTCGGATGGGCAAGAGATGCTCACCTTCATAACCGTAATTGACCAAATGGCCAACTTCGATACGCTGTGGATACGGCCAGCTTGGGCTGTGGATGTGGGTGTTGGGTGGCATTGACCAGTTGAGGTCAATTGGGAGGCCCGAATCACCTGGGTTGCGCCAATAGGTGTGCCATTGTGGATCAGGCAGCAATCGAAGACCCAGCCGAGTCTCACTGCCCGGTTGGATGGTTTGGGTTTCAGACACCAGCTCCACTTCGATGTGGTCTTCGAAAACGGGATTGGCCAGCGCAGCGATGCTTGAGGCTGCGAGTGCCACGACAAATAAGTGGGTGAGCAGTTTGCCGATCAGTTTGCCGATCAAAACAATGTCCTCAACGCTGGCACCGGGGGCAGTAGAATGTGGCGCGTTGGCCGATGATAACCCGCTTGATTGCCCCATCACATCCCGCTTTGGGACATGGTGACCCGAGGTGACCATAAACGTTCAAGCGTTGGCCGAAATAGCCCGGTGTGCCATCGCCCACGGTGAAATCACGCAGTGACGTTCCACCAACTTCGATGGCTTCAGAAAGAATGGTCACAATCGCTTCAGCCAGCGCGGTGTAGCGGCGTCTCGAAATTCGATTGGCCGCGCGCCTTGGGTTGATCCCCGCCCGAAACAGAGCCTCGCTGGCATAGATGTTGCCCACGCCGACGACCACGGCGCCGTTCATGATGAATGACTTCACCGCCACAGAACGCGATCGGGACGCTCGCCAAAGGTGTTCACCGCCAAACGCCGCCGACAGGGGCTCAGGGCCCAACCGAGCCAAATGAGGGTGCGCTTCGGGGTCTGATTTCACCCAAAAGAGCGCCCCAAATCGCCGGGGGTCGGTGAAACGGATGGTATGCCCCTCAATGATTTCAAGATCCACATGATCATGGGGGCTGGCTGTCGGTGGCTCACGCCATGCCCGAAATGACCCTGACATGCCCAAGTGCCACAGCAAATGCCCTTGGTCCAGGTCCCAAATTAACCACTTCCCGCGCCGGCGAAGCGCATGAATCCTGGTGTTTTTTAAGCGAGAGACTTCAGGCGAGATGCGCCATCGGAGCTGGGGTTGGCGCACAACGATCCGACGGATATCGCGCCC
>CAJXNL010000009.1 GCA_913057195.1 uncultured Wenzhouxiangella sp. | reverse complement strand
TTTGGAGGGGTACTCAAGCGGTCAACGAGGGCAGACTGTAAATCTGCTGGCTATGCCTTCGCAGGTTCGAATCCTGCCCCCTCCACCATCAGCCGCGATGCGTCCGGCTTTTGTAAGTATTTGAATTAACGAAGATTGAGTTGTACGAGATTTAAGGCTTGGGTCAACAGCGTGACAGTGCCGCGGGTGTAGTTCAACGGTAGAACCTCAGCCTTCCAAGCTGATGATGTGGGTTCGATTCCCATCACCCGCTCCACAGCCCGATGATGGTGATGGGGGCTGCCGATGGCGCGTGTGGCGTGTGAACGATCGAGCCACTGACACCGATGCGCGTTGCGATCGCGCTGACGCTGAAGCTTGAGGTGTCGATGCAGACAATTTGGGTTGACCGGTGGTCGAGGTCACAGTGTAACGCCCGCGTAGCTCAGGCGGTAGAGCACTCCCTTGGTAAGGGAGAGGTCACTGGTTCAAGTCCAGTCGTGGGCACCAGAAGACAGTTGAACAATTTAATTAAAACAGGCAACGGAGTTGTAAGGCCATGTCCAAGGAAAAGTTTGATCGCAATAAGCCGCACGTGAACGTGGGAACGATTGGTCACGTTGACCATGGTAAGACGACGTTGACGGCGGCGTTGACGAAGGTGTGTTCTGAGGCTCGCGGTGGTGAGGCTCGCGCATATGATCAGATTGATAACGCGCCTGAGGAGCGTGAGCGTGGTATCACGATTGCTTCGGCGCACGTGGAGTATGAGTCGGACTCGCGTCACTATGCTCACGTTGACTGTCCGGGTCACGCGGATTATGTGAAGAACATGATTACGGGTGCGGCTCAGATGGACGGTGCGATTTTGGTGGTGTCTGCGGCGGACGGTCCGATGCCTCAGACGCGAGAGCATATTTTGTTGGCGCGTCAGGTGGGTGTTCCATTTATTTTGGTTTACTTGAACAAGGCGGACATGGTGGATGATCCTGAGCTTTTGGAGCTTGTGGAGATGGAAGTTCGCGAGTTGTTGAGTGACTATGATTTTCCTGGTGATGACACGCCGATCATCACGGGTTCGGCGCTGAAGGCGTTGGAGGGTGATGACAGTGAGATTGGTGTGCCCTCGATTCTGAAGCTGGTTGAGGCTTTGGATGCGCATGTGCCTGAGCCTGAGCGTGATTTGGACAAGCCTTTCTTGTTGCCGATTGAGGATGTATTTTCGATTTCTGGTCGAGGCACGGTGGTGACGGGCCGGGTTGAGCGTGGTGTGATTCACGTGGGTGATGAGATTGAGATTGTGGGCATTCATGACACCACGAAGACGACGTGTACGGGCGTTGAGATGTTCAGGAAGCTTCTTGACGAAGGCCAGGCGGGCGATAACGTGGGTGTTTTGCTTCGGGGCACGAAGCGTGATGAGGTTGAGCGTGGTCAGGTATTGGCGGCGCCGGGCACGATTACGCCGCACACGCACTTTGAGGCTGAGGTTTATATTCTGAGCAAGGATGAGGGTGGTCGTCATACGCCGTTTTTCAAGGGTTATCGGCCGCAGTTTTACTTCCGGACGACGGATGTGACCGGTTCGGTGGAATTGCCTGATGGCGTTGAGATGGTGATGCCGGGCGATAATGTCCAGATGCAGGTGGAGCTGATTGCGCCGATTGCGATGGAAGAGGGCCTGCGCTTTGCGATTCGTGAAGGTGGCCGAACCGTGGGCGCTGGCGTCGTCGCCAAAATCCACAAGTAAATGGCTTGGCCTGAACCGGGGCAGTTTCTTAAGCTGCCCCGGTTTTGGCGTTGACTGATATAGGCGAGTAGCTCAACTGGCAGAGCAGCGGTCTCCAAAACCGCAGGTTGGGGGTTCGAGTCCCTCCTCGCCTGCCATTGGCACAGGGGCTGCTGTTTAAGAGTTTGCGAGAGTAGAGAGTTTATGGCCGTCGAGAAAGCATCACCGCGTGACAACGTCCTTTGGGTCGTCGGCTTGGCGATATTGGCCGCCGGCATCGCGGGATTTTTCTATTACGCCGACGAGGTGATGACCATCATTCGTGCCGTTGGCCTTGTCGTCGCTGTGGTCGTGGCCAGTCTGGTGGTCCTACAAACTCAGCGTGGCCGAGACATGTTTGGGTTTGTGAGAGAGGCAGATGAGCAGCGACGTAAAGTGGTGTGGCCAACGCGCCAAGAGACGTTTCAAACAACGCTGATTGTGATTGTCTTAACGATCATCACAGCGGTGCTGCTGTTTTTGATGGACAGCGTTTTTGGTTGGCTGATCCGTCGTCTGATCGGCACGGCGGGAGGCAGCTGATGTCTAAGAAATGGTACGTGGTCCATGCCTACTCGGGCTTTGAAAAGCAGGTGCAGACCTCGCTACAAGAGTACGTCAAGCGCGCAGGGATGGAGGATCTGTTTGGCGAAATTCTGGTGCCAACAGAAGAAGTGGTTGAGATGAAAAAGGGCGTTAAACGCCGCAGCGAGCGCAAGTTCTTTCCGGGTTATGTGCTTGTTGAGATGGAAATGAATGATGACAGCTGGCACTTGGTCAAAAGCGTGCCGAAAGTCCTTGGGTTTATTGGTGGCCGCCAAGACCAGCCGGCGCCGATTACGCAGCGAGAGGCGGACAATATCTTGCAGCGGGTGGCTGAGGGCGTTGACAAACCGAGACCGAAGATCCTGTTTGAACCTGGCGAGGTTGTCCGGGTCATCGATGGGCCGTTTAACGATTTCAGTGGGGTGGTCGAAGAGATCAACTACGAAAAGAGCAGGCTGCGGGTGGCGGTTTCCATTTTTGGGCGCTCCACGCCTGTGGAGCTGGATTTTCAGCAAGTCGAGAAGCTTTAAAAAAAGCATCTTAATCATCACAACGGGGAGCCTGGTCTGAATTGATGTCTGGGCGCTGGAACCCGAGGAGAGCAAGACGATGGCAAAAAAAATTAGTGCATACATCAAGCTGCAGGTGCCGGCGGGGCAAGCCAACCCGAGCCCACCGGTGGGGCCCGCACTCGGTCAGCATGGCGTGAACATCATGGAGTTTTGTAAGGCGTTTAACGCGCAAACAGACTCCGTGGAGCAGGGTTTGCCCTTGCCTGTGGTGATCACGGTCTACAACGACAGAAGTTTTACCTTCATTACTAAAACGCCCCCTGCGGCCGTGTTGCTGAGAAAGGCGGCCAACATCAGCAAGGGCAGCGGTGAGCCGAATACAAAGAAAGTGGGCACGGTCACGCGCGCCCAACTTGAAGAAATTGCGAAAGCCAAAGAACCTGATTTGACCGCGGCCGATATGGATGCTGCAGTCCGAACCATCGCTGGCAGCGCCAGAAGCATGGGTTTGAATGTGGAGGGCGTTGAATAATGGCTACGAAGAGCAAACGCATGCGGGCAATCCGCGAGAAAGTCGACGCAACAAAAGTCTACCCAGTGGATGAGGCGCTGGCCTTGCTGACATCCGCCAGCCAGTTGAAATTTACCGAGTCTGTGGACGTCGCCGTTCGCTTGGGTGTGGATGCCAAAAAATCAGACCAAGCGGTTCGAGGCGCCCTCGTATTGCCGAACGGCACGGGAAAAACTGCGCGTGTTGCCGTGTTTGCGCAAGGCGAGAACGCTGAAAAAGCCAAGCAAGCCGGGGCTGACATCGTTGGTTTTGAGGATCTTGCAGAGACCATCAAAGGTGGCGAGATTGATTTTGACGTCTGCATTGCCACACCAGATGCGATGCGTGTGGTGGGGCGCTTGGGCACGGTGTTGGGTCCCAGAGGCCTCATGCCCAACCCCAAGGTTGGAACCGTCACGACGGACGTTGAAGGCGCGGTGAAAAACGCCAAAGCCGGTCAAGTTCAGTATCGCACGGACAAGGCAGGCATTGTGCACACCACGATTGGCAAAGCCAACTTCGATGCCGATGCCTTAAAAACCAATTTGAATGCGCTGATTCAGGAACTGGTCAAGGCGAAACCCGCCTCAGCCAAGGGTCAGTACTTAAAGAAAGTTGCGCTGTCAACAACCATGGGTCCAGGGATCACCATTGATACTGGAACTTTGAGTTTGTAGTCAGTGTTGCGGGGCGTTGTCATTGAGCGTTTGCTCAATGATCCCGTCCAAGACCGCGGGTCAGAGACCTGGTAATGGCTTGATGCAAGCCGCCCGCGCAGATGGTGTTGCCCCAAGCGGCCACCAAAAAGAGTCCAAGCAAGGGCGGTTGACTTGTTTGGTGTTTGAAAACTTAACGGAGGTAGCCAATGGCGCTCACACTTGAGCAAAAAAAGGCGGTGGTTGCGGAAGTCAGTGCAGTCGCACAATCCGCTCACTCTGCTGTTGCTGCCGAGTACCGAGGTTTGACTGTTGAGCAAATGACCGACCTGCGCAGAAAAGCGCGTGAGGGCGGTGTTTTTCTCAAAGTTGCAAAGAACACCCTGGTGCGTCGTGCCGTTAAGGGTACGGACTTTGAATGTCTGTCTGATGGTTTGGTTGGCCCACTGCTGTTTGCGTTCTCGGTTGAAGAACCAGGCGCTGCGGCACGGCTGATCAAAGACTATGCCAAAGACAACGAGCAGCTGATTGCAAAACTGGTGGCTTTCAATGCCACTTTGTATGACGTTGGCGAGTTGGATCGCTTGGCCAGTCTGCCGACCAAAGATGAGGCATTGGGCATGCTCATGGGCACAATGAAAGCGCCCATCGAGAAGTTTGTTCGTACGCTTGCGGCACCACACACCAAGATGGTTCGGACATTTGCTGCGGTACGCGACAGCAAGCAAGCTGCCAATTAATCATTTAATTTTTATTTTGGAGTAAAGAACAATGGCCGTTTCAAAAGAAGACATTCTAGATGCGATTGCAGAGATGAGCGTCATGGACGTGGTTGAGCTCATCGAAGCGATGGAAGAGAAGTTTGGCGTGACTGCTGCAGCGCCGGTCGCTATGGCTGCTGGACCTGCTGCCGGTGGTGGCGATGCCGGCGGTGGCGGCGAAGAGCAAAGCGAGTTCGACGTCATTTTGGCAGGATTTGGTGACAACAAAGTGGGCGTGATTAAGGCGGTCCGTGGTGTCACAGGACTGGGTCTGAAGGAAGCCAAAGATTTGGTTGAGGGTGCTCCTGCGCCAGTCAAAGAAGGCGTTCCTAAAGACGACGTCGAAGAAATTAAGAAGCAATTGGAAGAAGCTGGCGCGACAGTCGAGGTCAAGTAACCATTTCGGTTGCGCAGCCATGCAGCGGTTCGGGCCAGGCGGGAGTATCTCGCTTGGCCCTTGCCCGTTGTGAGGCAAAAGCCGGTCAATTGGGTTTGTTCCAGGTTCCCAGTTGGATCACGGTAAAGAAAACCTGGCAAATTTGCAACATCAGGTGGGTACGACGCTCATGAGTTACTCCTTCACGGAAAAGAAGCGTATTCGAAAAGACTTCGGCAGCCATGATGAGGTGCTGGAAGTTCCTTTCTTGCTTTCAACCCAGATCGATTCTTATCAACAGTTTCTGCAGCGTGATAAGGCGGAAGAACAGCGCGAGCCAATTGGTTTGCATGGCGCATTGTCTTCGGTGTTTCCAATCGTTAGCTACTCGGGCAATGCCGCTTTGGAGTATGTGAACTATCAGTTGGGTGAGCCAGAGTTCGATGTGACCGAGTGCAAGCTTCGAGGCATGAGCTACGGCGCACCCCTCCGAGTGACCGTTCGCCTGGTGATTTACGACAAAGACAGCCCTGCGAAAAATAAAAAAATCAAAGAAGTCCGTGAGCAAGATGTCTACATGGGCGACTTGCCACTGATGACCGACACCGGGACGTTCATCGTTAACGGCACCGAGCGGGTCATTGTGAATCAGATGCACCGATCGCCGGGCGTGTTTTTTGACCATGACCGGGGCAAAACCCACTCGTCTGGAAAGCTTTTGTTTTCGGCGCGCGTGATCCCCTACCGTGGCTCGTGGCTGGATTTTGAGTTCGATCCCAAAGACGCGATCTTCACCCGCATTGACCGGCGCCGCAAATTGCCCGTGACGATTTTGCTGCGCGCATTGGGCATGGAAGAAGAGCAGATTCTTGACTATTTCTTTGAAAAAACCAAGGTCTCTCTCCGCGGAAAAGACGTGCGTGTTGATTTGGTGCCAGAGCGTTTGCGCGGTGAGACCGCACTGTTGGACATCAAGGATAAAAAAGGCAAAGTCATTGTTGCCAAAGACAAACGGATCACTGCGCGTCATGTGAAACTGATCGCGGAAGCCGGTGTGAAAACTTTGGATGTGCCTGATGAGTACCTCATCGGCAAAATCATCGCCCACAACGTGGTGGAGGAAAAAACCGGTGAACTGATCGCGCCAGCCAACACTGAAATCACCGAGGAACTTCTCGGCGCCCTGCGCGAGGCAAAGATCAAGCAGTTTGATGTGTTGTATGTCAATGACCTTGATCAAGGTCCGTACATCTCCAACACGCTGCGGATCGATCCGACCACCACTGAGCTGGAAGCCCTTTGGGAAATTTACAAGATGATGCGTCCCGGCGAGCCCCCCACCAAAGACGCGGCGCAAAACCTGTTTAAAAATCTGTTTTTTACACCTGAGCGATATGATCTGTCTGCGGTCGGTCGCATGAAGTTCAACCGGCGCGTTGGTCGCAAAGAGATCGAAGGGCCGGGCATTCTTGATCAAGAAGACATTTTGTCGGTCCTGAAGGTCCTTATTGACATTCGCAATGGCCAAGGCACGGTTGACGACATTGACCACTTGGGGAACCGCCGTGTTCGGTCTGTTGGTGAGATGGCTGAGAACGTCTTCCGCATTGGTTTGGTTCGTGTTGAGCGCGCAGTTCGTGAGCGGCTGTCTATGGCAGAAGCAGATGAGCTTTCACCGCAAGATTTGATTAATGCCAAGCCCGTGGCGGCTGCCGTGAAAGAATTTTTTGGTTCGTCGCAGCTGTCGCAGTTCATGGATCAAAACAACCCCCTGTCTGAGGTCACGCACAAGCGCCGTGTCTCCGCATTGGGACCAGGTGGTCTCACCCGGGAGCGCGCTGGGTTTGAGGTGCGTGATGTGCACCCCACTCACTACGGCCGTTTGTGTCCAATTGAGACCCCAGAAGGGCCCAATATTGGTCTGATCAATTCCTTGGCAAGCTATTCCCGAACCAACGCGTATGGGTTCTTGGAGACGGCGTACCGGAAAGTGGTCAAGGGTAAGGTCACTGACGAGGTTGAGTTCCTTTCGGCCATTGAAGAGGGCGACTATGCCATTGCTCAGGCCAATGCCGAACTGGATAAAAACGGTCGCTTCAAAGACAAATTGATCACCTGCCGGTACCAGGGTGAATTCATGCTCAAAGAGAGCAGTGAAGTCCAGTATATGGATGTGTCACCACGTCAGATTGTGTCTGTCGCGGCCTCACTCGTGCCCTTTTTGGAACACGATGATGCCAACCGCGCACTGATGGGCTCGAACATGCAGCGTCAGGCGGTTCCGACACTGCGTGTGGACAAACCACTGGTGGGAACGGGAATGGAGCGCGTGGTTGCCACGGACTCTGGCGTGACCACTGTCGCCAAGCGCGGCGGAATCGTCGATCAGGTCGACGCCGGTCGTATTGTGGTTCGCGCCAACGAAGATGAGGTGGGCGAAGACGATCCGGGTGTGGATATCTACAACTTGGTGAAGTACCAACGCTCCAACCAAAACACCTGCATGAATCAGCGTCCCCTGGTCAAAGTGGGCGATAGTGTGGCTAAGAAAGATGTCTTGGCAGATGGTCCGTCCACTGACTTGGGCGAGTTGGCGCTTGGGCAAAACATGTTGGTCGCCTTCATGCCGTGGAATGGCTATAACTTCGAAGACTCAATCCTGATTTCAGAGCGAGTGGTTCAAGAAGATCGTTTCACCTCGATTCATATCGAAGAGTTGACCTGTGTTGCGCGAGATACGAAGCTGGGCTCTGAAGAAATCTCGGCAGACATCCCCAACGTTGGCGAGTCAACGCTGAATAAGCTTGATGAGTCGGGCATTGTCTACATTGGGGCTGAGGTCAAAGCAGGCGATATTTTGGTGGGCAAAGTCACGCCGAAAGGTGAGGCACAGCTCACGCCAGAAGAAAAGCTTCTGCGCGCCATCTTTGGTGAGAAAGCCTCCGACGTGAAAGACACATCCTTGCGGGTGCCCTCGGGAATGGATGGCACCGTAATCGATGTTCAGGTGTTCACTCGAGAAGGCGTGGAAAAAGATTCTCGTGCCACAGCGATCGAGCGAGATGAGATTCGCCAAGTTCGGACTGACTTAGATGATCAGCTTCGGATCATGGAAGATGCCATTTTTGCTCGGTTGGAGTCTGTCCTCACTGGTAAGGTCGCAGACAAAGGCCCGGCTGGCCTGAAAAAAGGCGACAAGGTCACCAAAGGCTACCTGGAAGAGCTCAAGCGCGATGACTGGTTTAAGTTGGTGATGCGAAATGAGGAGGCCCAGGATCTTCTGGAGCGCTCCGCTCAGCAGATTGAAAAGCAGCGAAAGCTGTTTGAAAAACGCTTCCAAGAGAAGAAAGCGAAAATCACCCGAGGGGATGACCTTGCGCCTGGCGTTTTGAAGATGGTTAAAGTCTACATGGCCGTGAAGCGTCGCATGCAACCTGGCGATAAGATGGCAGGTCGTCACGGTAACAAGGGCGTTGTCTCAACGATCGTGCCCACTGAAGATATGCCTTACTCAGCGGATGGCACTCCGGTCGATGTGGTTTTGAACCCGTTGGGCGTGCCGTCCCGGATGAACGTGGGACAAATCCTCGAAACGCACTTAGGGTGGGCTGCACGTGGAGTGGGCAAGAAAATCCAAGCCATGTATGAAGCTGAGGAAAAAACAGCCAAAGTCCGGAAATTCTTGGGCGATGTCTACAACTTCGATCAGAAAGACCGGGTCAAACTCACCGAGTTCAGTGATGAAGAAGTCGATGAGATGGCAAAAAACCTGTTCGGCGGCGTTCCCATGGCGACACCGGTCTTTGATGGGGCGACTGAGCAAGAGATCAAGCATTTGCTGAAAATGGCAGATCTGCCTGAATCCGGACAAACCACGCTGTACGACGGGCGCACCGGAGACCCATTCGATCGGCCAGTGACGGTTGGATATATGTACATGCTCAAGCTCAACCACTTGGTTGACGACAAGATGCATGCTCGCTCGACAGGCCCATACAGCCTCGTTACCCAGCAGCCGCTGGGTGGTAAGGCTCAGTTTGGCGGTCAACGTTTCGGTGAAATGGAATGCTGGGCGCTGCAAGCCTATGGGGCGGCATACACCTTGCAAGAAATGCTGACCGTCAAGTCAGACGATGTGCAGGGCCGCAACCAGATGTACAAGAGCATCGTCGACGGCAACAACGAGATGGTGGCTGGTATGCCCGAATCATTCAATGTGTTGGTCAAAGAGATCCGCTCATTGGGCATCAACATAGAACTTAAAGAATCCTGATCGCAGGAGGAGGCAGCACAAGTGCGCGATTTATTTAACTTATACAAGCGTCAAAGCCATGCCAAAGACTTTGATGCGATTCGTATTGGCCTTGCTCCACCTGAGTTGATCAAATCCTGGTCATTTGGTGAAGTCAAAAAGCCAGAGACGATTAATTACAGAACCTTTAAGCCAGAGCGTGAAGGGTTGTTTTGTGCCGCAATCTTCGGCCCCATCAAGGACTACGAGTGCTTGTGTGGCAAATACAAACGGATGAAACACCGTGGCGTGAAGTGTGAGAAATGTGGCACTGAAGTCACGGTGACTAAGGTCCGTCGGGAGCGCATGGGCCACATCGACCTGGCCTGTCCCGTTGCGCACATTTGGTTTTTGAAGTCACTGCCTTCGCGCATCGGCTTACTTTTGGACATGACGCTTCGGGATATCGAGCGCATTTTGTACTTTGAGTCATATTTGGTGCTGGAGCCTGGCTTAACGCCGCTGGAGCGTGGTCAGCTGCTCACCGATGAGCAATACCACACCGCAGTCGAAGAATACGGCGATGAGTTCGATGCGCGAATGGGGGCTGAAGCGGTCCTCGAGGTGTTGAAGAACATTGACATGGCCGGTGAGCTTGTCAAGCTACGAGAAGAAATCGAATCAACCAACTCCGAGACCAAGATCAAACGCTTGACCAAACGCATCAAGCTGATGGAGGCATTTTTGGAGTCGGGCAACCGTCCCGAGCACATGATTTTGACGGTGCTGCCCGTGCTGCCGCCGGATCTTCGTCCGTTGGTGCCACTTGATGGCGGTCGGTTTGCGACATCGGATCTCAATGACCTGTACCGTCGCGTGATCAACCGCAATAATCGCCTGCGTCGCTTGCTGGATCTGAATGCGCCAGACATCATCGTGCGCAATGAAAAACGCATGCTGCAAGAGTCTGTGGATGCGCTGTTAGACAACGGCCGCCGTGGTCGTGCCATCACGGGCACAAACAAGCGCCCCTTGAAGTCGCTCGCAGATATGATCAAGGGCAAGCAGGGCCGCTTCCGCCAAAACCTCTTGGGCAAGCGAGTGGATTATTCTGGCCGTTCTGTCATTGTTGTCGGGCCCACATTGCGTTTGCACGAATGTGGCATCCCGAAGAAGATGGCTTTGGAGTTGTTCAAGCCTTTCATATTCTCTAAGTTGCAGCGCCGTGGTCTGGCAATGACGATCAAAGCTGCGAAGAAGTTGGTTGAGCGCGAAGAAGGTGAGGTTTGGGATATTCTTGAAGAGGTCATCCGTGAGCATCCGGTCTTGCTGAACCGCGCGCCGACTCTCCACAGATTGGGAATTCAAGCGTTTGAGCCTGTCTTGATTGAGGGCAAAGCCATTCAGCTGCACCCGCTTGTGTGCACCGCTTTTAATGCTGATTTTGACGGCGACCAGATGGCGGTTCACGTGCCGCTGAGCTTGGAGGCGCAGCTGGAGGCCCGCGCGCTGATGATGTCTTCCAACAACATTCTGTCGCCGGCAAACGGTGAGCCCATCATCGTTCCCACGCAGGATGTGGTGCTTGGGTTGTATTACATGACCCGCTTGCTGCCTGGAGCGCGGGGCGAGGGCATGTCCTTTTCCAGCGTTGCTGAAGTCCATCGCGCCTATGCCAACCGCGAGGTTGATCTCCACGCGCCGGTCACGGTTCGCATTACCGAGACATCGTTTGAAGACGGCGAGGCAGTGGAGTCGATTACACGTCAAGAGACGACCGTCGGTCGCGCTTTGCTCTGGGAAATCGTCCCTGATGGGCTGCCGTTTGATCTGGTGAATCAGGCGCTTAAGAAAAAACAGATCTCGCGTTTGATTGATGAATGTTATCGCCATTGCGGGCTGAAGCAAACCGTCATTCTGGCCGATCAGTTGATGTACACCGGCTTTGGTTATTCCACCCGGGCTGGGGTATCCATTGGTTTGGATGACTTGCAAGTGCCCCCAGAAAAGAAGGCCATTTTGGAGCAGGCCGAGGCCGAAGTGTTGGATATTCAGGACCAATATGCCTCGGGCGTCGTCACTTCAGGCGAGCGGTACAACAAAGTGGTGGACATCTGGTCGCGAACCAATGAAGAGGTTGCGCGAGCCATGATGAAACGCATTGGGCGTGAGATGCGAGTGGACTCTGAGGGCAATGAGCACGAGCAAGACTCAATGAACTCGATCTTCATCATGGCTGATTCTGGCGCGCGGGGATCGGCGGCCCAGATTCGCCAGCTGGCAGGGATGCGTGGTTTGATGGCCAAGCCTGACGGCTCCATCATTGAAACGCCCATTACGGCCAATTTCCGTGAGGGGTTGAACGTGCTCCAGTACTTTATTTCCACGCACGGTGCGCGGAAAGGCCTGGCGGATACCGCATTGAAAACGGCCAACTCAGGTTACCTGACGCGGCGGCTGGTGGATGTGGCCCAAGACCTAGTGGTGGTCGAAGAAGACTGCGGCACTGAGGCATGCCTTGAGATGTTGCCCATCGTGGAAGGTGGCGACGTGGTCGAGCCGCTGCGGGAGCGCATCTTGGGTCGTGTGGTCGCGCAAGATGTTTATGCGGCTGACTCAGATGAGGTGTTGTGTGCTCGAGGGACCCTGCTGGACGAGGCCTGGGTCGCCAAGCTGGAAGAGCATGCGGTTGACCGTGTGATGGTGCGCTCACCCATCACTTGCGAGACCCGTCACGGCATCTGCGCGGCCTGCTATGGTCGCGACCTGGCTCGTGGCGACTTGGCCAATCAAGGTGAGGCGGCCGGTGTTGTGGCAGCGCAATCGATCGGTGAGCCGGGCACGCAGTTGACCATGCGGACCTTCCATATCGGCGGTGCGGCGTCTCGGTCAGTGGCAGTGGACCACATTGAGGTCAAGTCAATGGGCTCGATTCGGTTCTATAACCTGAAATCGGTCGAGAACGCTGAAGGCAAACTGGTGGCCGTGTCTCGTTCAGGCGAGCTGTCTGTCATTGATGCGCAAGGCCGCGAGCGCGAGCGTTACAAAATCCCCTACGGTGCTATTTTGCCGGTCAAAGAGGGCGATGGTGTCGAGGTTGGCGAACACGTGGCCAGCTGGGACCCCCACACCCACCCAGTGGTGTCTGAGGTCGCTGGTTTCGCAAGCTTCCAAGACTTCATCTCTGGTGTGACCGTGACTGAGCACACCGATGAGATCACGGGCCTGTCTTCTGTGGTGGTGACTGATCCGAAAAAACGCGGAGCGGAAGGCAAAGACTTGCGCCCGATCATTCGCTTGGTCGATAAAAAAGGCAAGCCTTTGAATATCCCAGGGACGGAGCAGCCCGCTCAGTACTTCTTGCCCACCGGTGCTGTGATCAACGTCACCGATACGCAAGAAGTCCGCGTCGGGGACATCATTGCCCGTATCCCTCAAGAGTCTTCGAAGACAAGAGACATCACCGGCGGTTTGCCGCGAGTGGCCGATTTGTTCGAGGCGCGACGTCCGAAAGAGGGTGCTTTGCTCGCAGAGGCCTCAGGGGTGGTGAGCTTTGGCAAAGAAACCAAGGGCAAACAGCGCTTGGTCATCACCGGCGAAGACGGAGAGGTTCATGAAGAATTGATTCCAAAATTCCGTCAGGTGTTGGTGTTCGAGGGTGAGCACGTCGAAAAAGGCGAAACGGTGGTCGATGGTGAACCCAATCCGCACGATATCCTGCGCCTGCTTGGGGTCGAAAAACTTGCCGACTACCTGGTTCAAGAAATTCAGGATGTCTACCGGCTTCAAGGTGTGAAAATCAATGACAAGCACATTGAGGTCATCATCCGTCAGATGATGCGTAAGGTGGAGGTTTTAGACAGCGGTGACAGTCGCTTTTTACGCGGCGAGCAAGTCGACCGAATCCGCGCGCTGGAAGAGAATGAGCGATTGGAAGCCGAGGGCAAAGCCCCAGCGAAAGTCCAAAGCATGCTGTTGGGCATCACCAAAGCTTCGTTGGCGACTGAATCATTCATCTCCGCGGCATCGTTCCAAGAGACCACACGCGTGTTGACCGACGCGGCTGTGCGTGGCACGGTCGACGAGTTGCATGGTTTGAAAGAGAATGTCATTGTCGGTCGCTTGATCCCCGCGGGCACAGGCCGTGTGGCCATGGCGCGGCAAAAAGCTGAGCGTGAAGCCATGCCGGATCCAGATGCTGAGTTGGCGGCAGCGCTGCAGGCCACGGAGAGCGAATGGATGGCCAATCAAGAACCAGTGACCGCCATTCCAGCGTCGGGCGAGGAAGAATAGGCCGTATCAGCCGAGTTGGACGCCGGCGGACTTTCATCGCCTCGCCCACAGTCGTCTGGTGGGTTGAAATAGGCCTTGATGCCCTATTCTAGGGGCATCAAGGCCGGCCGCCGTATTGACACTGACGCCCAAACCCTTTAAAATTTCCGTTCTTCGGCAGACCGTTCGTGCGGTCTGTCGTTATTTCGTTTCGAAGGTTAAAAATTATGTCTACGATCAATCAATTGGTCCGGAAGCCTCGGCGGCCGAAGGATTACAAGTCGAACGTGCCTGCGTTGGAGTCTTCACCCCAAAAGCGCGGTGTCTGCACGCGTGTGTACACCACAACACCCAAGAAGCCAAATTCGGCGCTTCGTAAGGTCGCTCGGGTGCGCCTGACCAATGGTTATGAAGTGACCAGCTACATTGGTGGGGAAGGTCACAACCTTCAAGAGCACTCAGTGGTATTGATTCGCGGTGGTCGGGTGAAGGATCTCCCGGGTGTGCGTTACCACACGGTTCGCGGCAGCTTGGACACGGCCGGCGTGTCTGATCGTCGTCAAGGTCGTTCAAAATACGGCGCGAAGCGTCCCAAAAAATAGTTTCCCAGAAGGCCAGTCATGTCTAGAAAGCACTCCAATTTTGAACGTCCCATCCTGCCGGATCCTAAGTTCGGCAATGAAATGATTGCTCGTTTCATTAATATGGTCATGCAAAGCGGCAAGAAGTCTGTGGCCGAGAAGATTGTCTACGGTGCCATCGAGGAAATCGAGGGTCGTGGGCATGCAGAGCCTTTGAATGTCGTCGAGTCTGCACTCGACAACGTGGCGCCTGCTGTTGAAGTTAAATCTCGCCGTGTGGGTGGGGCGACCTATCAGGTGCCCGTAGAAGTTCGTCCAAAGCGTCGCCAGACATTGGCGATGCGCTGGTTGATCGATGCGGCTCGCAAGCGCGGTGAAAAGTCAATGCCCAGTCGTTTGGCTGGCGAGTTGTTGGACGCGATGGAAGAGCGTGGCTCCGCTGTCAAAAAGCGTGAGGATACGCACCGGATGGCCGAAGCCAACAAGGCGTTTTCGCACTACCGCTGGTGATCAATACAAATATTTAAGAGGTTATTCCCGTGTCTCGCAAAGTCTCTATTGAGCGTTATCGCAATATCGGCATCATGGCGCACATTGACGCCGGTAAGACCACCACGACAGAGCGCATTCTGTTTTATACCGGTGTGTCTCACAAAATTGGTGAGGTGCATGAGGGCAATGCCGTGATGGATTGGATGGATCAAGAGCAAGAGCGTGGCATCACAATTACCTCGGCAGCCACCACCTGCTTTTGGAAAGGCATGGATCAGCAGTGGCCTGAGTATCGGATTAACATCATCGACACGCCCGGACACGTCGACTTCACCATTGAAGTTGAGCGCTCGCTGCGCGTTCTGGACGGTGCAGTGGCAGTCTTTTGTGCCGTGGGTGGCGTCGAACCACAGTCAGAGACGGTTTGGCGCCAAGCCACCAAGTACTCCGTCCCTCGGATGTGCTTTGTGAACAAAATGGACCGCACCGGCGCCAATTTCGGGCGGGTCGTCGAGCAAATCCGTGAGCGTTTAGGCGGAAACCCGGTTCCGATTCAGCTGCCCATAGGTGCAGAAGAAAACTTCGAGGGCGTGATTGATCTTGTCAAAATGCAGGCAATCTACTGGAACACCGAGAACATGGGCATGACTTATGAGTCTCGTGATATCCCAGCAGAATTGGTGGATGAGGCCAATGCCGCTCGCGCGTTCATGGTGGAGGCGGCAGCAGAAGCCACCGAAGCCACCATGGAAAAATACTTGGAAGGTGAAGAGCTGACCAACGAGGAAATTATCGAAGGTTTGCGCGTGGGCACCTTGAACAATGAGATGGTGCCTGTTTTATGTGGCACGGCGTTCAAAAACAAAGGTGTGCAGGCCCTGCTTGATGCCGTTGTACAGTACATGCCTTCGCCGACTGAGGTTAAAGCGATTCGTGGTGTCGATGACAATGAAGAAGAGGCCACACGTCCCTCCAGCGATGATGAGCCCTTCGCGGCGCTGGCATTCAAAATTGCCACCGATCCCTTTGTGGGCACCTTAACCTTTTTCCGCGTCTATTCTGGCGTCGTCAAGTCGGGCGATACGGTCTTTAACCCAGTCAAGGGCAAAAAAGAGCGCATAGGGCGTATCTTGCAGATGCATTCGAACTCGCGTGAGGAGCTCAAAGAAGTCCGGGCCGGTGATATCGCCGCTGCAGTGGGCCTTAAAGATGTCACCACGGGCGATACGCTCTGCGACCAGGGCAACGTCATCACGCTGGAGCGAATGGAGTTTCCAGAGCCTGTCATTGCTGTTGCAGTCGAGCCTAAAACCAAGAGTGACCAGGAAAAAATGGGCGTGGCTTTGTCCAAACTGGCGCAGGAAGACCCGTCTTTCCGAGTGCATACCGATGAAGAGTCAGGCCAAACCATCATCGCTGGTATGGGTGAGCTGCATCTGGACATTATTGTCGATCGCATGAAACGCGAATTTAACGTTGAAGCGAATGTGGGCAAGCCGCAAGTGGCCTACCGCGAGACGATTCGAAGCGCCATCGACGCAGAGGGCAAGTTTGTCCGACAGTCGGGGGGTCGTGGTCAATATGGGCACGTCAAGATCCGTCTGGAGCCTTTGGAAGAGGGCGGCGGTTTCGAGTTTATCGATGAGATTGTGGGTGGTGTGGTGCCTAAAGACTATATTCCTGCGGTCGGCAAGGGTGTCGAGGAGCAGATGAACAATGGTGTTTTGGCCGGTTACCCGATGGTTGATGTCAAGGCCACACTGTTTGATGGCTCCTACCACGAAGTCGACTCCAGCGAAATGGCGTTTAAGATCGCCGGCTCAATGGCATTCAAGGATGGGGCGTTGAAGGCCAACCCGGTCTTGCTTGAGCCGCTCATGAAGGTTGAGGTGGTCAGCCCGGAAGAGTACATGGGCGACGTGATGGGAGACTTGAACCGCCGACGCGGTTTGGTCCAAGGGATGGAGGATGTCCCTGCCGGAAAGATCATCCGGGCGAACGTCCCGCTGTCTGAAATGTTCGGGTATGCCACCGATCTTCGTTCCATGAGTCAGGGTCGAGCAACCTATTCAATGGAATTCCTGCATTATGCAGAGGCTCCCAACAGCGTGGCCGAAGAGGTCATGAAAAAATCAGCTTAAATGGTGATAAGCGACCGCAGTCAAGATTTAATCAAAAATTGATTAGAGGAACCTAAGTCATGTCCAAGGAAAAGTTTGATCGCAATAAGCCGCACGTGAACGTGGGAACGATTGGTCACGTTGACCATGGTAAGACGACGTTGACGGCGGCGTTGACGAAGGTGTGTTCTGAGGCTCGCGGTGGTGAGGCTCGCGCATATGATCAGATTGATAACGCGCCTGAGGAGCGTGAGCGTGGTATCACGATTGCTTCGGCGCACGTGGAGTATGAGTCGGACTCGCGTCACTATGCTCACGTTGACTGTCCGGGTCACGCGGATTATGTGAAGAACATGATTACGGGTGCGGCTCAGATGGACGGTGCGATTTTGGTGGTGTCTGCGGCGGACGGTCCGATGCCTCAGACGCGAGAGCATATTTTGTTGGCGCGTCAGGTGGGTGTTCCATTTATTTTGGTTTACTTGAACAAGGCGGACATGGTGGATGATCCTGAGCTTTTGGAGCTTGTGGAGATGGAAGTTCGCGAGTTGTTGAGTGACTATGATTTTCCTGGTGATGACACGCCGATCATCACGGGTTCGGCGCTGAAGGCGTTGGAGGGTGATGACAGTGAGATTGGTGTGCCCTCGATTCTGAAGCTGGTTGAGGCTTTGGATGCGCATGTGCCTGAGCCTGAGCGTGATTTGGACAAGCCTTTCTTGTTGCCGATTGAGGATGTATTTTCGATTTCTGGTCGAGGCACGGTGGTGACGGGCCGGGTTGAGCGTGGTGTGATTCACGTGGGTGATGAGATTGAGATTGTGGGCATTCATGACACCACGAAGACGACGTGTACGGGCGTTGAGATGTTCAGGAAGCTTCTTGACGAAGGCCAGGCGGGCGATAACGTGGGTGTTTTGCTTCGGGGCACGAAGCGTGATGAGGTTGAGCGTGGTCAGGTATTGGCGGCGCCGGGCACGATTACGCCGCACACGCACTTTGAGGCTGAGGTTTATATTCTGAGCAAGGATGAGGGTGGTCGTCATACGCCGTTTTTCAAGGGTTATCGGCCGCAGTTTTACTTCCGGACGACGGATGTGACCGGTTCGGTGGAATTGCCTGATGGCGTTGAGATGGTGATGCCGGGCGATAATGTCCAGATGCAGGTGGAGCTGATTGCGCCGATTGCGATGGAAGAGGGCCTGCGCTTTGCGATTCGTGAAGGTGGCCGAACCGTGGGCGCTGGCGTCGTCGCCAAAATCCACAAGTAAAAACTGAGTTAACCCTCTAGCCAAGAGGCGCCAGTCGTTGCTATAATGGACGGCTGGCACGCAAGCCTGCCAGTTTCATGCTGGTGGGCTTCATCGTGTGAAGTGCTCGATTAGAGCGCTCTGAGGCACCCGAAAGGGGCCTGCTATTGGAAGTTCTTTGTAAATTAACTAAAGGCGTACGGCAATGGCCGAACAAAAAATCCGTATTCGTTTGAAGGGTTTCGATCATCGCTTAATTGATCGTTCTACCCAAGAAATCGTGGACACGGCGAAGCGCACCGGCGCTCAAGTCCGGGGTCCTATTCCGCTGCCGACTCGAAAAGAGCGGTTTACGGTATTGATTTCACCGCACGTGAACAAAGACGCGCGCGATCAATATGAAATTCGGACCCACAAGCGTCTTTTGGACATTGTTGATCCAAACGACAAGACTGTGGATGCGTTGATGAAGCTTGACCTGGCCGCTGGTGTAGATGTCCAGATCAAGCTGTATTAATAGGTGATGTGAGCGAAGACCATGAGCATTGGATTAGTTGGCAAAAAGAAAGGCATGACGCGCATCTTCACTGAGGCAGGTGATTCAATTCCTGTGACTGTGATTGAAGTGCGGCCGAATCGCATCACTCAAATTCGGCAGCACGATACCGATGGCTATGCCGCCATTCAAGTGACCAGTGGGCAAAAACGCGCGTCTTTAGTTAATCGACCCAGCGCAGGTCATTACAAAAAAGCAGGCACCGAGGCCGGAGAAGGCCTTTGGGAATTTCGCCTGGACAATCATTCTGAGAATTCTGAAGAGCTGGCAGTGGGCGGTGAGATCACCGTTGACCGATTCGAAGATGGTCAGCGAGTAGATGTGACTGGCACCAGTAAAGGCAAGGGCTTTGCTGGGGTCGTCAAGCGCTACAACTTCCGTACACAAGATGCCACGCATGGTAACTCCTTGGCTCACCGTGCACCTGGATCGATCGGGCAGTGTCAAACGCCCGGGCGCGTATTTAAAGGCAAAAAAATGTCAGGCCACATGGGTGATGAGCGTGTCACCACCATGAATTTGGAAGTGGTCAGAGTGGACCCTGAGCGTCATTTGTTGATGGTGCGAGGTGCGATCCCCGGTGCTCCCGGTGGTCACGTGCTCGTCCGTCCATCGATCAAGGGTTGATTCTAAGGAGACCGATGATGGAATTAGCAGTAAACGGCGGCAACAAAATCAATGTCTCAGATGAGATTTTTGGTCGCGACTTCTCTGAGAGTTTGGTTCACCAAGCCGTAACGGCCTATCTCGCTGGTGGTCGCTCTGGGACCAAGGCACAAAAAAACCGCTCGGCAGTGTCTGGCGGCGGCCGTAAACCCTGGCGGCAAAAAGGCACGGGCAATGCGCGTGCAGGAACAATCCGCAGCCCCATCTGGCGAGGCGGCGGTGTGACTTTTGCTGCTAAGCCCCGTGATTTCAGCCAAAAGTTAAATCGCAAACAGTATCAGAGCGCGCTGAAGGTGATTTTGTCAGAGCTCGTTCGCCAGGACCGCGTTGTGGTCGTGGACGAGCTGTCGGTGGCTGAGCCTAAGACAAAAGCCGTTCAATCCGTTTTCACCGGACTGGGCATTCGGCAGGATGACCGGTGTTTGGTGATTGACGCTGAGCTACATGAAAACGTTTATCTCTCAGCTCGGAACATGAGAAACGTACAGCTGTTGGCGGCTGATCGAATTGATCCGGTGAGCCTGGTCAATGCGGATCAAGTGGTCATCACCCGTGCCGCTATTGAGAGCATTCAGGAGTGGTTGTCATGAATCAAGAGCGTGTATACGAAATCATTCGATATCCGCACATCTCGGAGAAGACAGCGCGCTTGCAGGCTGACTCCAATCAGTACGTTTTTGAGGTGCGCCGGGACGCAACCAAGCAAGAGATCAAGCGGGCCGTCGAGACATTGTTCAGCGTGCACGTGGAATCGGTGCAAGTTTCAAATATGAAGGGCAAGGTGAAGAGTTTTCGCTTCAATATCGGGCGCCAAAATGACTGGAAAAAGGCGTATGTGCGAATTCGAGCCGGTGAAGTCATTGCAGATTTGCAGCCAGAATAATTTGAGTCGACAACGGATTTAAAGCGAGTACTGGATCATGGCCATGGCCAAAACGAATGCAAAAGTGATTGTCAAAGCAAAGCCAACGTCGAATGGCCGTCGGGGCAAAGTGTCTATTCGCCACGACCACTTGTGGAAAGGAAAGCCATACGCAGCGCTGGTCGAATCTCAGAGCGCATCGGGTGGTCGCAACAACAACGGCCGGATCACCACTCGCCACATTGGCGGTGGCCACAAGCATCACTACCGGAAAATTGATTTCAAGCGTGACAAAGACGGCATCAAAGGCCATGTTGAGCGCATTGAGTATGATCCCAACCGCAGCGCGCATATTGCCCTCATTAAGTATTTAGACGGTGAATGGCGCTACATTCTGGCGCCGAAAACCCTGCGCGCCGGTGACCAAGTGATGAGTGGGCCTGATGCGGCGATTAAGCCCGGCAATTCCATGCCACTTCGCAACATCCCCGTGGGTACCCAAGTGCACAACGTCGAGATGAAGCCTGGCAAAGGCGGGCAGATGGCTCGGTCTGCGGGCGCGAGCGTTCAACTTGTTGCACGTGAGGGCCAGTACGCAACGGTGCTGCTGCGCTCAGGCGAGATGCGGAAAATCTTGACGGTTTGCCGAGCGACCATTGGCCAGGTGTCCAACACCGAGCACAACCTTGAAAAGCTTGGAAAGGCCGGTGCAAAGCGTTGGCGTGGCGTTCGACCCACGGTGCGTGGTGTGGCGATGAACCCGGTGGATCACCCTCACGGCGGTGGTGAAGGCCGCACTTCGGGTGGCCGTCATCCAGTGACCCCTTGGGGCCAACAAACAAAAGGTAAGCGGACGCGAACCAACAAGCGGACCACACAATATATTTCACGTTCGCGCAAGCGGAAGTAATTGGCGAGACTAACTCAGGAATTTTGGTATGCCACGTTCGATTAAAAAAGGCCCATTCGTCGATCATCATTTGGTCAGCAAAGTGAATGAGGCGGTGGAAACAAACAGCAAGCGCCCAATAAAGACATGGTCGCGTCGGTCAATGATTCTTCCCGATATGGTGGGTCTGACCATCGCGGTGCATAACGGGCGCCAGCACATTCCAGTTTTGATTAACGAGAATATGGTGGGTCATAAATTAGGTGAGTTCGCTCCAACGAGGACATTCAAAGGTCACTCGGGCGATCGCAAGTCGAAGTAACTGGGAAATAAACTCATGGAAGCCACTGCAAAACTAAAAGGTGCCCGAATCTCTGCTCAGAAAGTGAGATTGGTGGCCGATCAGATTCGCGGACTGCCTGTGGAAAAGGCTGAAGAGTTGTTGACTTTCAGCACCAAAAAAGCAGCGCATATCGTCCGTAAGGTATTGATGTCTGCGGTTGCCAACGCTGAGCACAATGCCGGTGCAGATATCGATGAGTTGAAAGTGGGCACGATCATGGTGGACGAAGGCGCGACCATGAAGCG
This sequence comes from uncultured Wenzhouxiangella sp., assembly GCA_913057195.1. Lineage (GTDB taxonomy): Bacteria > Pseudomonadota > Gammaproteobacteria > Xanthomonadales > Wenzhouxiangellaceae > Wenzhouxiangella. The sequence continues at coordinate 52,820 of CAJXNL010000009.1, read as the reverse complement.
TGGTCGAGCCAGGGCGAAGGGTCGTTACACGCGAATCCTGAAAAGAACCAGTCACATCACAATCGTGGTGTCAGAACAGGATAAAGGTTAACCAATGGGTCAAAAAGTACATCCAAACGGCATTCGCCTTGGCATTTCCAAGGACTGGTCAGCGCGTTGGTACGCTGAGGGCGCAGACTACGCTGATTATTTGAACACGGATCTGAAAGCGCGGGCGTTTCTCGAAAAGGAACTGTCTCAGGCGGCAGTCAGTCACATTCAAATCGAGCGTCCAGCAAAGTCTGCTGAAGTGACCGTGCACACAGCGCGTCCTGGGATTGTTATCGGCAAGAAGGGCGAAGATATTGATCGTCTGCGAGCGAAGCTCAGCCAGATCATGGGCGTACCGACGCATATTCGGGTCAACGAGATCAGGAAACCCGAATTGGATGCCAAGCTTGTTGCTGACTCCATCGCTCAGCAATTGGAGCGCCGGGTGATGTTTCGTCGAGCGATGAAGCGAGCGATTGGCAACGCCATGCGTCTCGGCGCTTTGGGAATCAAAGTTCAAGTGGGCGGCCGTTTGAACGGCGCTGACATTGCGCGGGTCGAGCGTTACCGCGAAGGCCGCGTGCCACTGCACACGCTGCGTGCTGGAATTGATTACGGCACCGCGGAGGCAGCCACCACGTACGGCATTATTGGCATCAAGGTTTGGGTTTACAAAGGCGATGTCTTTGATTTGCACAGCGAAGCAAGTGAAGAGAACGCCTCAGGACGTGGCGGACGTAAGGAGAGCTAAGCATGTTGCAGCCAAAGCGGACAAAGTTTAGGAAACAGCAAAAAGGCCGCAATCGTGGGCTTGCGCACGTCGGCAACCGCGTGAGCTTTGGTGAGTTTGGTCTCCAGGCCACCACTCGCGGATTCATCACCGCCCGTCAAATTGAGTCTGCTCGGCGTGCAATCACGCGTCACGTTAAGCGGGGCGGCAAACTTTGGATTCGAGTCTTTCCCGACAAACCAATCACCAAAAAGCCGGTTGAGGTTCGGATGGGGAAAGGAAAAGGCAACGTCGAATACTGGGTGGCTGTGATTCAGCCCGGGCGCATGATTTATGAGATTCAGGGCGTGAGCGAGCCTGTGGCACGTGAAGCGTTTCGGCGTGCGGCGGCCAAGCTGAGCGTTAAAACCAACTTTGTTTCGAGGACGATGGGATGAAAGCGAGTGAACTTCGTCAAAAGGCCGACGCTGAACTCAAGGATCTGTTGGTTGAGTTGCGAAAAGAGCAATTTGACCTGCGGATGCAAAAAGCCAGTGGTTCATTGACCAATCCCAAAGAGATGAAGCGTGTTCGCCGTCAGATTGCCCGGGTGAAAACCGTGATGAATCAGTCGGCTCAGTCAGCACAGGATAAAACTTCATGAGTGATGTAGAACAAAACAAAGCCATGGCCTCCGATAAGGTCCAGCGCAGTCAAGTTGGGCGAGTCGTGAGTGACAAAATGGACAAAACTGTCACCGTGCGATTGGAGCGTTTGGTGAAGCATCCGCTTTATGGGAAGTATATTCGCCGGTCCAGCAAAGTGCATGCCCACGATGAAAGCAACGATTGCAAAGAGGGCGATACTGTTCGGATCGCTGAGACCCGCCCGGTCTCAAAATCGAAGGCTTGGCAGGTCATCGAAGTTATTGAGCGGGCTCAGTAAATCAAGATTGATGAGTGGAGTGAATTGAAATGATACAGATGCAATCAAGACTTTCAGCGGCCGACAATAGCGGCGCGCGTGAAGTCATGTGTATCAAAGTACTGGGCGGCTCCAAGCGGCGCTACGCCAATATCGGCGACGTCATTAAGGTTACCGTGAAAGATGCGATTCCCAGAGGCAAAGTCAAAAAAGGCGAGGTCTACAATGCAGTGGTTGTGCGGACGGCCAAGGGCGTGCGTCGTCGGGACGGGTCTTTAATTCGCTTCGATGGAAATGCGGCTGTTTTGCTCAACAGTAAGTTGGAGCCCGTGGGCACCCGCATCTTTGGGCCGGTGACAAGAGAGTTGCGCACTGAGCGATTTATGAAGATCGTGTCTCTGGCGCCAGAAGTGTTGTAAGGAGAGGATGATGGAGCGCATTCGTAAAGGCGATGAAGTGGTTGTGATCGCAGGCCGAAGTAAGGGGCAGCGAGGTCACGTTCTTCAGGTTCTGAAAGATGGTCGGTTCTTGGTTGAGAACGTGAACATGATCAAGCGCCATCAGCGCCCAGATCCGCAGGCCCAAAGACCCGGCGGCATTATTGAGAAAGAAGCACCGATTCATGCATCTAACGTGATGCTGTACAACCCGGCGACTGATCAAGGTGATCGCGTCGGCTACAAATCTTTGGAAGACGGCCGGAAAGTGCGAGTGTTTCGCTCAACCGGTGAAGTCGTCGATATTTGAGGCAATGGCAATGGCTAGGTTGCAAGAGTTCTATCAAAAGCAAGTGATCAACCAGCTGATGGAAAAGTTCAGCTATTCCAACATCATGGAAGTGCCACGCTTGGACAAGATCACCCTGAACATGGGGCTGGGCGAGGCCGTCGCTGACAAGAAGGTCATCGAGAAGGCGGTTGACGACATGGCGAAGATTACGGGTCAAAAGCCGATTGTGACCAAGGCACGTAAGTCGGTGGCGAGCTTCAAAATTCGCGATGATTATCCAATTGGTTGCAAAGTCACATTGCGGCGTGAGCGGATGTATGAGTTTTTCGATCGGCTTATTACCGTCTCATTGCCTCGGGTGAGAGATTTTCGTGGTGTGAGCCCAAAATCTTTTGATGGGAAGGGCAACTACAACTTAGGCGTCAAAGAACAAATTATTTTCCCTGAAATTAACTATGACCAAATTGATGCGATCCGAGGCATGGATATCGCGGTCACCACCACTGCGCGGACGGACGAGGAAGGTATGGCATTGCTCCAGGCCTTTGGCTTCCCGTTTCGGGCGCGTTGAGGAGATTAGAGAATGGCAAAGGTTTCAATGGTTCAGCGGGATCGTAAGCGAGCAAAGCTGGTCTCTAAGTACTCAGCCAAGAGAGCTGAGCTCAAGCGGGTCATTTCGGACCCGGAGGCAGACTATGAGTCAAAGCAGCAAGCGATGCATCAGTTGGCGAAGTTGCCGCGTGACTCGAGCCCCTCTCGGGCTCGCAATCGCTGTCGTGTGACAGGACGGCCGCGTGGATACTACCGGAAGTTTGGTCTCTCACGGAACAAGCTCAGGGAGGCGGCCATGTCCGGCGACGTTCCGGGCTTGCGCAAGGCCAGTTGGTAAGGAGAAAGCTTAAATGAGTATGACAGACCCAATCTCTGACATGCTGGCTCGCATTAAGAATGCGCAGGCGGTGCGGAAAAAAACGGTGTCTATGCCCGCATCTAAAGTGAAGGCAGCGGTTGCCAGCGTCTTGAAAGACGAGGGTTTTATTCGCGATTTCGGAGTGACCGAACAAGGCGTTAAAAGCACCCTGACCATTGAGCTGAAATATTTCGAGGGACGTGGTGTGATCGATCGGCTCGACCGTTATAGCAAGCCAGGCCGGCGGCGATACTTCGGTCATGATGAGCTCCCCCGTGTCCTTAATGGGCTGGGTGTGGCCATTGTCAGTACCTCGGGCGGTGTCATGACCGATGCGCGGGCACGAGCAGAGAATCGCGGCGGTGAGGTCCTTTGTCTCGTGGCCTAAGGTGGCCGACGGGACAAAATTTTAGGTTTGGAGTAGGAAACGATGTCACGAATTGCAAATTACCCGGTCACTTTGCCCAAAGGGGTCGAGTTCAATGTCAGTGGACAGGCGGTGCAGGTGAAAGGCCCTAAGGGGAGCCTGTCAATGGACCTCCATCCGACTGTAGAAATGACAGAAGATGCTGGGCAGTTGCATTTCAAGCCGATCAGTGATGACAACATGCCGATGGCAGGAACCATGCGGGCTTTGGTCAACAATATGGTGAAGGGTGTCACCGATGGGTTTGAGAAACGCCTAAGCCTGGTGGGCGTCGGCTACCGCGCTGCGGTGCAAGGCAAGACCTTGAATCTGCAGCTGGGATTTTCGCATCCTGTCGACCATCCCATTCCAGAAGGGGTCACGATCGAGTGTCCGAGCCAGACCGAAATTGTCGTTTCAGGCTCAGACAAGCAGAAAGTCGGTCAGGTGGCTGCTGAAATTCGGGCTTACCGTCCGCCTGAGCCGTATAAAGGCAAAGGCGTTCGATATGCTGATGAGCGGGTCATTATGAAAGAGGCCAAAAAGGCTTAAGCGGATCATCTTTGAGGATTTAGCATCATGGTTCAAGGTAAGACGCAATCGAGATTACGCCGGGCCCGAAAAAATCGTGCTCGAATTCAACGCTCCGGTGTGCCGCGCTTGTCGGTTCATCGCACGGGCCGCCATTTGTATGCCCAAATTATTTTGGCAGAAGGCGGTCGGACCGTTGCTGCGGCGTCAACGCTTCAAAAAGACGTGCGCGGTGATCTGAAGGGGACGTGCTCTGTTGAGGCGGCAAAGGCGGTCGGCAAAGCCATCGCTGAGCGGGGAATCGCGGCAGGCATTGAGGGAGTGGCTTTCGACCGCTCGGGATTCAAATATCATGGCCGCATCAAGGCCCTGGCAGATGCGGCGCGCGAAGCCGGTCTAAAGTTCTAAGGAAGACGGAATCGTTATGGCTAGAGAACAGCAGCAACAAGGCGACGATCTCATTGAAAAATTGGTTGCCGTAAACCGCGTTGTCAAAGTGGTTAAAGGCGGTCGTCAATTTAGCTTCACGGCGCTGACCGTCGTCGGCGACGGCGAAGGTAAAGTTGGGTTTGGCTATGGGAAGGCGCGTGAAGTCCCGCTGGCCATCCAAAAAGCCATGGAGCGTGCTCGAAGAGATATGGTGCATGTGTCTCTGAATGAAGGGACCTTGTGGCATGCGGTCAAATCCAGTCACAGTGGATCTCGGGTCTACATGCAGCCTGCATCTGAGGGTACGGGTGTCATTGCAGGCGGTGCCATGCGGGCTGTCTTTGAAGCCGTAGGCGTTCAAAACGTTTTGGCGAAGAGTGTGGGTTCAAACAATCCAATCAACTTGGTGCGTGCAACCATGAAAGGACTGCAGTCGATGATGTCCCCTGAAAAAGTGGCCATGAAGCGCGGCAAGTCCATCGAGGAGGTTCATGAGCACCATGGCTAATGACGATCAAAAAAAGGTGACCAAGAAGAAGGCCACCAAGAAGACTGCGTCTAAAAAGACGGCCACTAAAAAAGTGGCCAAAAAAGCCGCGTCAAAACAAGCGGCGACGAAAAAAGCGCCTGCTACGCCAAGCGAATCAGAGGCGAAGCAGGCTCCTTCGGTAAGTAAAAAAGGCCAGACAATGCGAGTGACTTTGGTCAAAAGTTTAATCGGGACAATCGGCCGTCACCGAGCGACTGTGCGAGGGCTGGGTCTTCGACATGTCAATCACACGGTGGAAGTCGAGGATTCACCTGCAACTCGAGGAATGGTGAACAAGGTGAACTACCTTGTACGCGTAGAGAAGGATTAAGGTTATGAAGCTCAATAGTGTTAAACCAGCTGCCGGCAGCCGAACCGCTCGCAAACGGGTTGGGCGGGGCATTGGGTCGGGGCTTGGTAAGACCGCTGGCCGAGGCCACAAAGGGCAGCACTCACGCTCAGGTGGGTACCATAAGGTTGGCTTCGAAGGCGGGCAGTTGCCCATCCAGCGCCGGTTGCCCAAAGTGGGGTTTGCAACCTCAGCCAATCGCTTTACCAGTGAGGTACGCTTGTATGAGTTGGCTGGTCTCAAAGAAGAAGTCATCGATCTTGAGACCTTGAAAGCCGCCAAGGTCGTGCCGAATGAGGCACGCAAGGCGAAAGTGATTGCCAGGGGTTCAATTGACCGGGCTGTCACGACTAAAGGGCTCGGTGTCTCAGCGGGTGCCAAGAAAGCCATCGAAGCGGCGGGTGGTCGGGTCGAGTAATGGCTTCAACTCCCTCAGGAATGGCTGGCATGTTAGGCGGGATCGGTCGAATGACTGAGCTGCGGCAGCGTCTGACTGTGGTGTTGGTGTCCTTGCTTGTTTTCCGTTTCGGCACGTTTATCCCAGTGCCAGGAATCAACCCCGTCGCATTGGTTGAGTTGATGGACATGTCCAGCGGCACCATTGTTGATATCTTCAACATGTTTTCTGGCGGCGCTTTGGGGCGCTTTTCCATTTTCGCACTCGGCGTAATGCCGTACATTTCTGCATCGATCATCATGCAATTGATGAGCCATGCCATTCCACAGTTGCAAGCATTGAGAAAAGAAGGCGAGGCTGGACGCCGGAAGATTACTCAGTACACGCGTTACTTTACCGTTGTTTTAGCGTTGTTCCAGTCAGCGGGTGTAGCGGTGGCCCTCCAAAGTCAAAGCGCTGGTGCGCAATTGCCGGTCGTTTTCTCGCCAGGACCAGGGTTTGTCTTTGCCGCTGTGGTGACACTGACAGCAGGCACAATCTTTTTGATGTGGCTGGGTGAGCAAATCTCTGAACGTGGCATTGGCAACGGCATTTCTATTCTGATTTTCGCGGGTATCGTGGCAGAGCTGCCTCGTGCTGTGGGATCGACACTGGAGCTTGTCAATACAGGGCAGCTGGGCATCACAACCGCGACATTCTTAGGCGTGCTGGCACTTGCCGTCACAGCGTTCGTGGTTTTCGTTGAGCGCGGGCAGAGACGAATTACCGTGAACTACGCGCAGCGCCAGGGCCGACAGGCATACCGTTCGCAGTCAAGCCATCTGCCCCTAAAGGTCAACATGGCAGGCGTGATTCCAGCCATTTTTGCCTCCAGTCTTGTGCTGTTTCCTGCCACAATGTCCACTTGGTTTGGACAGGCCGATGGTGTCAGTTGGCTGCAGACCATCTCCCAGCAGTTGACGCCTGGACAGCCGATTTATGTCGCGCTGTTCGGTGGCATGATCGCTTTTTTCTGCTTTTTCTACACCGCGATCGTTTTTAACTCTCGAGAGACTGCCGACAATTTGAAAAAGTCAGGTGCTTTTATTCCAGGGATTCGCCCAGGCCGCCAGACGGCAGAATACATTGATTATGTGTTGACCCGCTTGACGAGTATTGGTGCGCTTTATCTTGTGGCAGTGTGTCTGATGCCCGAGTTTCTGATCATGCGGTGGAACGTGCCCTTTTATTTTGGCGGGACCTCTTTGCTGATTATTGTGGTGGTGACAATGGACTTTATGGCGCAGCTGCAAGCGCATCTTATGTCGCATCAGTATGACAGTTTGTTGAAGAAGTCCAATTTGAAAGGGTATGGACGCTCAGGCGTGGTTCGCCGTTAATTCTTATTTCCGGAGTTTTGAGATGAAAGTGCAGGCATCAGTAAAAAAAATCTGTCGCAATTGCAAGGTGGTGCGGCGGCGTGGTGTCGTTTATGTGATTTGCACCGACCCCAAGCACAAACAACGTCAGGGGTAGGACCGCTTGAGTAATTCACTGAAATTAACTACAATAGTGGGTTGCGTTAGTCAACCGCACCTAACGAGAGACGGAGAGATTCAATGGCTCGCATAGCAGGCGTGAACTTGCCGCTTCAAGCGCACACATGGGTAGGTCTTACCCAGATTTATGGGATTGGCCGAACGCGGGCTTACCAACTGTGTGATGTGGCCGGCATAGACCCCAGCACGAAGGTGAAAGACTTGACCGAGGCAGAGCAAGAGAAGCTTCGTCAGCATATCGGCAACATGACCGTCGAGGGTGATCTTCGGCGTGAAGTAGGTATGAATATTAAGCGGCTGATGGATCTGGGTTGTTACCGCGGCCTGCGACATCGTCGTGGCCTGCCAGTGCGTGGTCAGCGAACAAAGACCAATGCTCGGACCCGTAAGGGGCCCCGTCGCCCGGTTCGTTAAGGGATATATAGAAAATGGCTAAGCAGCAAACCAAATCAAAGAAGAAGGTTAAAAAAGTTATTGTTGATGGCATCGCTCACGTGCATGCATCGTTCAATAACACCATTATTACGATCACCGACCGTCAAGGCAATGCGGTGTCCTGGGCCACGAGTGGGGGTTCTGGGTTTCGGGGATCGAGAAAATCGACACCGTTTGCTGCTCAGGTTGCTGCTGAAACCGCGGGTAAAACAGCGCAAGAGCACGGCATGAAGAATTTAGAAGTCCGCGTTAACGGTCCTGGTCCTGGGCGCGAGTCTTCAGTCCGCTCGCTGAATGCGGTTGGGTTTAAGATCACGAACATCATTGACGTTACCCCGATTCCTCATAACGGGTGCCGTCCTCCGAAGAAACGTCGCGTGTAATTGGCTTTGCCTGCACACATAGAAGCTTGGAAATAATTCATTATGGCTAGATACATCGGACCCACATGTAAGCTTGCACGGCGCGAAGGGGTTGACCTTAACCTTAAAAGCCCTGCGCGGGGCTTGGACTCTAAGTGCAAGCTCACCCAACCTCCTGGCCAACATGGCGACAGCCGACGCCAGCGTTTATCTGATTATGCGCTGCAGCTTCGCGAGAAGCAAAAAGTCCGCCGGATGTATGGCGTTTTGGAGCGTCAGTTCCGCAACTATTACAAGAAGGCAGCCCGATTGAAAGGTGCGACCGGCGAGAATCTTCTCCAGCTGCTGGAAGGGCGGTTGGATAATGTGGTGTATCGAATGGGCTTTGCGACCACGCGCGCGCAGGCGCGCCAATTGGTCAGCCACAAGGCCATTGAAGTGAATGGCAGTGTTTGTAACATTCCGTCTGCACAGGTTTCAGCTGGTGACAAAATCTCTGTTCGTGAGAAGGCGCGCAAGCAGTTGCGTATTCAAGAGGCAGTGACTTTGGCGCGCGATTTAGACTTGACACCAGCTTGGACCGAGGTTGATTTCGATAAATTGGAAGGAACTTTTAAGGGCGCGCCTGATCGTGACGATCTGCCCCCAGACATCAATGAAAACCTGATTGTCGAGCTGTACTCCAAGTAAAACAAATATGTCCATTGAGCAGTTGCTCAATGATCGTGGTTACGTAAAAGATTTGAAGAGAGGCATTCCATGTCAGGCCAGATCAGCGAACTTATATCAACAATGCTGAAGCCAAAGGGTCTTATTGTTGACGAGATCTCTCCACGCCGCGCTCGGATCACTTTAGAGCCCTTAGAGCGTGGTTTTGGTCATACTTTAGGCAATGCGCTTCGCCGTGTATTGTTGTCATCGATCCCAGGCAGTGCAATTACGAGTGTGGAGATTGATGGTGTACTTCATGAATACACCGCGGTCGAGGGTCTGCAAGAAGACATTGTCGAGGTGTTGCTGAACTTAAAAGATGTGGCCGTTCGCATGCACAATCGAGAAGAGGCAGTCCTGACTCTGACCAAAGACAAGGCCGGGCCTGTCACTGCTGGCGACATTGTTCTTGATCACGATGTCGAGATTGTCAATCCGGACCATGTGATCTGTAATCTGACAAAGAATGCCAAGATTGATATGACGCTGAAGGTTTCGCGTGGCGTTGGGTATCAGCCCGCAACCACGCAGCGCTTCAACGAGGAAGAGTCACGAGCGATTGGTCGGTTGGATTTGGATGCTTCGTTTTGTCCGATTCACAAGGTGGCCTATGCAGTCGAGAGCGCGCGCGTCGCGCAAAGAACAGACCTGGATAAGTTGGTTTTCGACATCGAAACCAATGGCACCATGAGTTGTGAAGACGCGGTCAAGCTCGCTGCCGGCATTTTGGTGGATCAGATGTCTGTTTTCGTGGACTTCATCGCACGACCCACTGATCCAGCTGAGATCGCAGCAGAGAGCTTTGATCCGGTGTTATTGCGGCCTATTGATGACCTGGAGCTGACTGTCCGGTCTGCCAACTGCCTTAAAGCTGAGCATATTCAGTATGTTGGTGATTTGGTACAGCGGACAGAGTCAGAATTGCTTAAAACACCGAACCTGGGCAAAAAGTCTCTCACTGAAATCAAAACGGTTTTGGCGACGCATGATTTGACTTTAGGTACCCGGCTGGAAAATTGGCCGCCTGCGAGCTTAGCTCGGACTGAGATTTGAGGAGCAAGACATGCGTCATCGTAAATCTGGACGTCAATTAAATCGAAACTCATCGCACCGCAAGGCGATGTTTAAGAACATGACAGCAAGCCTCATTGAACATGAGCTGATCAAGACCACCTTGCCTAAGGCTAAAGAGCTGCGTCGCGTTGCTGAGCCGTTGATAACCATGGCCAAAGAAGACACCGTGGCCAAGCGACGCACCGCCTTTGCGAGGTTGCGAGACAAGGCTGCGGTTGGGAAGCTGTTTTCAGAAATCGGCCCCCGCTATCGCCAACGCCCAGGTGGATACCTGCGTATCCTCAAATGCGGCTATCGGCCCGGAGATAAGGCGCCAATGGCGTACGTTGAGCTTGTGGATCGCCCAGATGCTCCTGGCGGCGACACCGGGGAGTGATGGCCCATCCAAGCTTGATCAGTATCGACCAAAACCCGGCGAAAGCCGGGTTTTTTATTGAAAGCACCTTTTGGCTTGTGGTGAGCGGTAGTTAAAGATGACAGACCACTATGATTCGCATCGGGCATATCAACAGCGACTTGGCCTGACAAGCGCTCTGATGGCGTTTTCCCTTTGGGGCTTTGCCCCTCTGTACTTTAAGCTTCTAGAAGACGTGCTCGCCCTAGAGATTATCGCTCATCGGATTATTTGGTCGGTGGTGATTTTGGGTGTGGTGCTCGGGTTGCGACACCGGGTGTCTGTTTTTACGCACTTAAAAGTTCCGTATCAAACCTTACTTGCACTGAGCATAAGTGGTGCCATTATTGGCCTCAATTGGCTCATTTTTGTGTATGCGGTCAATTCAGACCGAGTGCTATCAACAAGCCTTGGTTATTTCATTAACCCTCTGGTGAGCGTTGCCCTGGGCATGGTCTTTTTTAAAGAACACCTTAATGGCCTTCAGGTCTTGGCAGTGGCGCTGGCTGCTGCCGGCACACTGTATTTGACTGTTCAAGTGGGAGACTTTCCCTGGATAGCTTTGACCCTTGCCTTCAGCTTTGGGCTTTATGGCTTAATTCGGAAACAGTTGGATGTGGGTCCAATGGTTGGGCTTTTTTGGGAAACGCTGATTGTGCTGCCGCTGGCAGGTCTGTGGCTCTTTTGGAGAGGAACGCAGGGGTTGCTGACAGCCGAATTTGATGGGTTTAGTGATGGCCTCTTGATGGTGGGCACGGGCGCCATCACGGTCATGCCGCTGCTGCTTTTTGCCGCTGGTGTGAGGCGGTTGAACTTAAGCACAATTGGGATTCTGCAGTATATTGCGCCAAGTTTGTCATTTTGTATGGCAGTATTCTTATTTAAAGAGCCTTTCAGCGCAGATCATGCCATCACGTTTGGGTGTATTTGGTCTGGGTTATTGCTGTACACCTATTCAAGCTGGGTCAATCGCCCTCGAGTGTAGTACCTGCGATGGACAACAAGAAAGATCAATCACTAAAAAAGGGCAAAGTGACCGATTTGCGCGCTCTCAGGCCGTTTCTGAAGCCTTATCGATTGGAGATTGGGCTGGCAGGTCTGTTTTTAGTGATTTCAACCAGTGGTGCTTTGGCAATTCCTGCGGCAGTGGGGCAGGTCATTGATCAAGGCTTCATGGCTGACAACTTAGCAAACATCAATCGATGGTTTTGGCTTCTTTTCTTGGCAGCCTGCGTCATGGCTGTGGGCGGTGGCCTGCGATTTTATTGGGTCAGCTGGTTGGGCCAGCGGGTGGTGGCAGACATTCGAAAAGCCGTTTATGGGCGAATATTGGATCTCTCGCCTGAGTTTTTTGCAACCACTCGCACCGGCGAGGTTCTTTCACGTTTGAATACGGACACTACATTGGTGGAGACGCTGGTGGGCTCCACCGTATCGTTCGCCATTCGCAATGCCGTCATGCTGGTGGCGAGTTCTGTCGCATTGGCATTAACCGCGCCAAAGCTAGCACTTGTGATTGCCGGATTGATCATTTTGATGATTGTGCCCGTTTCCTTTTTTGGCCGATGGGTGCGTCGCTTATCACGAGATGCGCAAGACCGAATCGCGGATATTTCTGCGGTTGGGGATGAGTCAATTAACGCGATTCAGACGGTACAGGCCTTCGCTCAAGAAGACCGAGAGAGAAGCCGATTTTGGCATATTGTCGAGGCGGCAGTGTTGGCGGCCAAGCGACGAATCGGCGCCAGTACGGTGATGATTGTATTTATTATCTTGATGACGTTTGGGGCCATCACCTTTGTGCTTTGGTTGGGGGCTCGTGCGGTCTTGACAGAAGCAATGACGCCAGGCCAGTTGGGGCAGTTTGTTCTGTATGCGGCAATTGCGGCGGGTTCTACTGCAAGTTTAAGCGAGATTTGGACACAGATACAGCGTGCAGCAGGAGCCACCGAGCGGTTGGCCGAATTGCTCTCGCTCCGCCCAACGATTACCAGTCCGGAGACCCCACAATCGCTACCTGAGGGTCCGCTGTCGGTGAAACTGCGTGGCGTGCATTTTGCTTATCCCAGTCGGCCAGCAGACCCAGTCATTAACGGAATTAATTTGGATATTCCCGCTGGCCAGACAGTTGCCATTGTGGGCCCTTCAGGCGCTGGCAAATCGACCTTGCTTCAATTGCTGCTTCGATTCTATGACCCCACACATGGTGTGATTGAAATGGGTGGCATCTCAATTCAGGCGCTTGAAGTTGCCCAGTTGCGCAGAGCGATTGGTTATGTACCACAAGATGTTGCCGTTTTCTCTGGAACAGCCAGTCACAATATTCGTTATGGGCAACCCGACGCTGACAAAGCGTTGGTGTCAAAGGTCTCAGAGATGGCGCATGCTCATGAGTTTATCAAACGCTGGGAATCTGGCTATGAGACTGAGCTGGGGGAGCGTGGTGTTCGCCTATCCGGCGGACAGCGCCAGCGAATTGCCATTGCCAGAGCCTTGATTAAAGCACCGCAGTTGCTTTTGCTTGATGAGGCCACCGCAAGCTTGGATGCTCAGAGTGAGCAGTTGGTGCAGCAGGCATTAGAGTCAATCAGTCGAGATCATACAGTTGTTGTCATTGCGCATCGCCTCGCGACGGTGAGGCGAGCCGATCGGATTGTGGTGATGGACGAGGGACAGATCGTTGCCCAAGGATCGCATGAAGAGCTGTTGGGAAGCAGCCAACTTTACGCCAATTTGGCGAGACTGCAGTTTCTGGATGAGGCCAAATCAAAACCTGTTTAGGGCATGAAGGCTGAGTAAGAGAACTTCTGACCGCCCACGGTGGCTTCCGCCATCAAGCCCGATCGGGTCGAGATAAACACAGCCACACCGCCTTCATAGTTTGTCGTGGATGCCACCCCTGAGGCCGCGGCAACCGCTGTGGCCTGTGCAGAAAACTCGAAGTTGCCGCGTTGGAAGGTTCTCAATGCCGGCTCATCTTTAAAAAAAATCACTTGGCTGAAAGCTTGAACGCCAATTTGTGCACCAATGGTTGCTTGAGAAACGCTGGCGCGGCCAATCAAGGCGCCCTGTTCGTAGACAATCCCATGCCCAAATGCTCCACCAACACCCAACCCCCCTTTGTTTATTTCGGGGAAAACAGCATACCCGTAGGCGTTGTCCAGCCACCTCTGAAGATCTGGATCTTTTTCAAGAAAGCGAACCAAGGCCACCTCAGCTTCCCTCACGATCCGGTCCTCTGAGGGCACTGAAGCACATCCAGACAGAAGAAGAATGGCCAATGCAGCCCAGAAGATTTGGTTGATGCGTGTGTGCATGAAGAAAGGTCCTTCGCATTAACAGAAACGATGCCGATTAAGGATAGCACCGTCTTGCCGAATCGGGTAGGATTGAGTGATATCAATTGGCAGTTGCGCGGAGTGAATTCAGTGAAAAAACAATTTTTGGGGCTGGTGGCACTGTTGTGCGTGGGCGTTGTCTTGGTGGGATGTGAGCCGGGGGCAGATCCTACCGCTGCGTCCGAGCAATCTCGTCATTCGGCAGACGAGGCTGAGGCCTTCTCCGAATTCAGTCAGGCATTTATCGATGCGATGCTCGAACACCACCCTGAATGGGCAATTTATCAAGGTCACTACGACTCGGCAGGAGAGGTTTCTATCCCAACGGAGCAGCAGCGGGAGGCCAATCTGGCTTTTTGGCGCGAATGGCTTGGGCGACTTGAAGCATTTGATGTGGACTCGCTCACTCCAAAGCAACAGCCGGAGTTTGCTCTGCTTAAGAATGCGTTGGAGTCTCGGATTTGGTATCAAGAGGTCTTCAAAAACTGGGCCTGGAACCCGGCGACTTACAACATTGCCGGCCCAGTGGCCATATTGCTCAACACCGAATTTGCACCCGAAGAAACGCGTTACCGACTGGTGATGCAGCGCCTGGCCGATGCCGGCGCCTATTATGAGGCGGCCAAGCAAAATATTGAAAGGCCAACCCTTGAGCATATTGATCTGGCTTTGGTGCGGAGTCAGGGCATCTTTAGTGTCATCAATGATGATCTCTTAGACGCTGTTCGAGACTCTGAGCTCAGCGCGACAGAAAAAGCGCAGTTTGAGCAGCACTTTGAGGCAGCACAGAGAGCTGTGCGTGATTGGATTGACTATTTGGGTGCGCTCTCAGAGCAATGGGCTGACCATGAAAATCCGAGGTCCTTCCGCATCGGTGAAGATCTGTATGAAGAGAAGTTCCGTTTAGATATTCAATCTCAGTTCGATGCCTCTGAACTCTATCGCCGCGCATTAGCAGAAAAAGAGGCCTTGCTTGCTGAGATGGATGTCATCACCATTGAGCTTTGGTCTAAATATTTCCCCCAGACGCCGATGCCCGATAAGCAGTTTGAGCGCATTGGGCAATTGGTGTCTTTCTTGTCTGATCAACATGTTGAGTTGGATGAGTTCGTACCTGAGATTCGTCGACAAATTCCGCTGTTGGCTGATTTTGTCCGTGACAATGATCTTCTTTTTCAAGACCCTTCGAAACCTTTGGTTGTTCGAGAAACGCCAGAATACATGCGAGGTGGTGGTGCCATTGCCTCTGTCAGCTCGCCTGGACCCTTTAACCCTGGGGCTGAGACCTATTACAACATCACGCCATTGGAGTATTTTGGTGAGGAAGCCGCTGCCAGCTACTTAAGGGAGTATAACGATTGGGTATTGCAAATTTTGAACATCCATGAGGGCATTCCCGGCCACTACACCCAGCTGCTCCATGCCAATCGCTCGCCTTCTTTGGTTAAAAGTCTGTTTCGAAACGGCGCTATGATTGAAGGTTGGGCGGTATATGCCGAGCGCATGATGCTAGAGGAAGGTTGGGGAGATCATGAGCCAGAGCTTTGGTTAATGCATGGGAAATGGCTGCTTCGCGTCGTTCATAATGCCATTTTGGACTATGAGGTCCATGTTCAAGGCAAAACTCGCAACGAAGTTGTCGATATGTTGCAGACACAAGCCTTTCAGGAGGCCTCAGAAGCCAATCAAAAGTGGCGGAGACTCACATTGTCCCAGGTTCAATTGACCTCGTACTATACCGGCTATGCCGAGATTTATGCGCTAAGAGAGCAAATGAAGCAAGCGCAGGGCGAGGCATTTAGCCTACGTGACTGGCACAATGAGTTTTTGAGCTTTGGATCAGCCCCTGTATCAGAGATCGCTAAGCTGATGCGGGAGTGAAACCTGGCCGAGCCAGTGTGCTCGGCAATTACACTTGATAAAAGTCTCTGTACCATGCCACAAAGCGCGCCACGCCCTCTTCAACAGAGATCTTGGGAGCTTCTCCAGTGGCCTGGATGAGGGCGCTGACATCAGCTTGAGTGTCAGGCACGTCTCCTGGCTGTAAGGGGCGCATCTCCATCTGAGCTTTTTTACCCAAACACTCTTCAAGCACCTTGATATACCGAAGCAGCTCGATGGGTTGTTGGTTGCCAATATTGAAAAGGCGATACGGCGCGCTGCTTCTGGCTGGATTAGGAGACAGGCTTGACCAGTCTGGATCAGCTTTTGCGGGTTGTTGGCTGATTGCCACCACGCCGTCCACAATATCGTCGATGTACGTAAAACTCCGTTGGTGATGACCGTGGTTGAACACTTGGATGGGTTCACCGGCCAAAATGGCGCGGGTGAATAAAAACAGTGCCATGTCTGGGCGACCCCAAGGGCCATAAACCGTAAAGAAACGAAGGCCGGTGCATGGAATGTCATATAGATGGGCATAGCTGTGCGCCATCATTTCATTGGCTTTTTTTGTGGCCGCATAGAGGGTGAGAGGGTGCTCTGTGCTCTGATGCTCGGAAAATGGCATCGCTGTATTCGCGCCATACACCGAACTTGTTGATGCATAAACCAGATGATCCACAGGGTGGTGGCGGACGCCCTCGAGAATATGCAAAAAGCCAGTGACGTTGCTGGTTGTATATGCATGCGGATTGGTAGCGGCATAACGAACGCCTGCCTGAGCCGCCAGGTGGATAACTCGTCGAGGTTTGTGATGCTCAAATAAAGCCTCAACCGCACCTCGATCTGCCAGATCGGCATGATCATGTTGGTAACGCGAGTATCGCTCTAAGCGCGCCAGTCGCGCTTTTTTTAGGGTGACATCATAGTAGTCATTCAAGTTGTCTAGCCCAAGGACCTCATGCCCTTGTTCGAGGAGTCGATGAGCGACATGCGAGCCGATAAAGCCCGCGCTACCGGTGACGAGAATTGGTGATTTTGAGGCGTTGGTTGGACTCATCATTTCTATCCTTGTCCAAAGCTCTCTATAAAGGCGCTAAGCTCTTTGGTTTTCTCTGCTAAAAGCTCAGCGTCTTTTCGAGTTTCGATGTTCAGTCGAATCACAGGTTCTGTATTTGACGCTCGCAAATTAAAGCGCCAGCGCTCAAATTCGAGGCTGATGCCATCGGTTCTTTCAATTTGAGGATCTTTGTGTGCGTACCTCTGGAGCACTTGGTCGATCACCACGCCGGTGTCTCCGACTTTAAAGTTCAATTCGCCACTGCACGGATAGGCAGTGATGCGTTCATCAACCAGCGCGGCCAAAGTCTGTCCGGTCTGAGAAAGGATTTGGGACAGCATCAGCCATGGGATCATGCCGCTGTCGCAGTATGAAAAATCCTTAAAATAGTGATGGGCTGACATCTCGCCGCCATATATGGCGCCCTCTTTGCGCATCCTTTCTTTGATGAACGCATGACCGCTTTTGTTAATCAAGGCCTGGCCACCAGCCCGAGCCACCTCGTCTAAGGTATTCCAGGTCAGACGCGGGTCAAGGACGATTTTTGCCCCCGGGTGATGCTCCAAGAGCATGGCCGCAAACAGTCCAACAAGGTAATATCCCTCGATAAAACGGCCAGTATGGTCAAAGAAAAAACACCGGTCGAAATCACCATCCCAAGCCACCCCAAAGTCAGCCTGGTGGCTGACCACCGCTTGCGCTGTTTCAGCCCGATTTTCTATCAGTAGGGGATTGGGAACACCGTTGGGGAATGTGCCATCGGGATGATGATGCAATCGCACCACATCCAGTGGAAGACCCTCAACCAAGCGATCAAAGAAAGGTCCGGCGGTGCCATTGCCAGCATTCACAACCAGTTTCAAAGGTTTAAGTGCCTTCAGGTCTATCATCGACAACACGCGCTCTATATAGCTGTCAGTGACGTCGGATGACTGGTTCGTCCCAGCGACTGGTGCCGGCTCTGAAAAGGCCGCTGTAACCATTCTGTCTTCAATGTCTGCCAGGCCGGTATCGGCACTGATGGGAATGGCTTTTTCTCTCACCATCTTCATGCCATTGTAATCGGCGGGGTTATGGCTCGCTGTGACCATGATGCCGCCGCCCATGCCGCTCTCGGAGGCCGCGTGATAGACCAGCTCTGTGCCGCACAGTCCAATGTCAATGGTGTCGACCCCCATTGAGTTCAGGCCTCGACTCAGCGCGCCCGACAACTCATCACTGGATTGGCGCATGTCTTTACCAATCGCCACAGGTCCGGACGGCTGGATGACATCAGCATATGCGCGACCAATGTCGAAAGCGCGCTCTGCGTTAAGGTGAGTGGGGACTTGGCCTCTTATGTCGTAGGCTTTGAAGGGCGAGTGGGGCAGTTTGGACATCGCAGTTCCATTGATTTTTTAAGTCGGATTAAAGTTTTCGAATGTACTCTTCGGGGATTTCAATTTTTCTTTCTTGTGACAGCAGCTTGAGTAAAACGACCACACGTTCCTCTTTGGTGCGACTCTTAAAGACTGCGCGATAGCCGGCACACGCGCCGTCGATAATCTCGATGGGGTCGTCTTCTCGGTAATCAATGGCCCCGGTGAGATCAATGATGCCCGACTCATCGCAGCGTAGACGCAATGAGTCAATCACCGGGTCAGGGACAATGGGCACCTCGGGACCAAGCCGAACCAGTCCAACGGCACCAAACGTTGAGCGAATGGGTGACCAGTCTTGTCCCGTTCTGCCTAAGCGGACGAAGATATACCGAGGAAATAACGATTCGATCACCACGCGGCGCCGGCCGCCGGATCCCCGTCGGGCCCGGGTTTTGGGCCGAAATACCTCAAATCCCTGATTGAGAAGGTTCTCTTCGGCGCGAGCGTCTTGCTGTGGTTTGCAAAAGACCGCATGCCAAAAGCGCTCGTGTTCAGTTTTTGGAACGGCACTCATAGACCACCATCGCCCCTTAAAACGGCTCATCGCCGCGCGCAAAATCCACCTACAGACGGGCATTGTAAACGATCGATCTGCTCGGCAGGTTGTTGATATACTATGGAAAACGCGGGAGCTTGCGGCATTAAGGCCTCAAGCCAGCTCATGGAGTGTATGGGTATGTCGAATCCAGTTCGCTCACTTTGGAGTGGCGTGCTCTCAAGGCGCTATCCTTTCAAGGATCAATTGGGTCAGTCCAGGGTCTATGTGGACAAGAAGCGTCCCTGGTGGCTGGCGTCTGTGATTTATCCCCTGTTTCCTCTGTATGCCATCGCCCTGTACACCATCACGGGAGCAACTTGGACGCTCGCGGTGCCCTTGCTGCTCAGCTACTTCGGAATTCCGCTGCTGGATTATTGGTTGGGCGAGGATGCCTCCAATCCGCCGGAGGCGGTGGTGCCCGAATTGGAAAACGATCCATATTATCGGGTATTGACCTGGATTACGGTGCCGCTTCACTACTTGGCCTTGTTAGGCTCGGTGTGGTTTGCAATGCGCGGTGACCTGGGCCCGGCCGGTTGGGTCATTCTCGCGGTGACAGCGGGGTTGGCGGGTGGCGTGGCGGTCAACACCGCTCATGAAATGGGACACAAACGCCATTGGGTTGATCAGTGGCTCGCCAAGTTTGCGCTCGCCGTACCGTTTTATGGTCATTTTTCAGTTGAGCATAACTTTGGGCACCACAAAGAGGTGGCCACTCCCGAAGACCCGGCCTCGGCTCGAATGGGGGAGTCGATTTACCGTTTCGCCCTGCGTGAAATGCCAGGCGGATTGCTTCGAGCTTGGAACATTGAAAAATCCCGTCAATCCCGGCGTGGGCGATCCGTGTGGTCGGTTCATAACGAGATCTTGCAGTCATACCTCATCTCCCTGATTCTCCAAGGCGGGTTGATTGTCGTTTTCGGTTGGCCGGCGGCGCTGTTTCTACTGATTCACAATGTTGTGGCATGGTTTCAGCTGACCAGCGCCAACTACATTGAGCACTATGGACTGCTTCGACAGCGCGATGTCAAGGGCCGGTACGAGCGGTGCCAGCCTCACCACTCCTGGAACAGCAACCACGTGATGTCGAACCTGGTGCTGTTCCACCTCGAGCGCCACTCAGACCACCACGCCAACCCGCAGCGACGTTACCAGTCATTGCGTGATTTTGAGGATGTGCCACGCTTGCCCAGCGGTTACTTCGGGATGTATTTATTGGCGTATATCCCACCGCTGTGGTTCCGGGTCATGGATCAGCGACTGCTGGCATTGCCCCATATTCAGGGCGATTTGAGCCGGGTCAATTTGGACCCTCGGCGAAAAGGCGTGACGGTTTGAGCGAATAAGGGTGATATCATAGGGCTTTCCACTCAACACCCGAGAAATCCTGGCCATGTTCGACGATACATACACTGTGAAAGGCTTCGACAATGAGCTGTACGAGGCCATCCGGAATGAGCAGACTCGTCAAGAAGACCACATCGAGCTGATCGCCTCTGAGAACTATGCAAGCCCCCGAGTCATGGCGGTGCAGGGCTCGGTGCTGACGAACAAATACGCAGAAGGTTACCCAGGGCGGCGATATTATGGCGGCTGTGAGCACGTTGACATCACCGAAGAGCTTGCCATTGAGCGGCTCAAAGAATTGTTTGGTGCCGATTACGCCAACGTTCAACCTCATTCTGGCTCACAAGCCAATCAAGCCGTATTTTTAGCGCTGTTGAACGCTGGTGACACCATCCTTGGGATGGACCTTTCAGAGGGTGGGCACTTGACTCACGGAGCCAAGGTCAACTTCTCGGGTCGCTTGTTCAATGCAGTTCATTATGGGCTTGATCACGCCACCGGCGAAATTGACTACGACCAAATGGCTGAGCTCGCGCGCGAACATCAGCCGAGGATGATTATCGGCGGGTTTTCAGCATATTCAAAAGTGGTCGATTGGGCTCGCATGCGGTCCATTGCAGATGAGGTGGGGGCGTGGTTCCTGGTCGACATGGCACACATCGCAGGTTTGGTGGCTGGTGGGGTCTATCCCAGTCCCGTACCGCATGCCCATGTTGTGACATCAACCACCCATAAGACGCTCCGTGGGCCTCGCGGTGGCATCATCATATCGAAGGGGCTCGATGAGGCAGTGACAAAGAAGTTCAACTCACTGGTGTTTCCAGGTTGTCAAGGCGGGCCGTTGATGCACGTCATTGCGGCCAAGGCGGTGGCCTTTAAGGAGGCTTTGGAACCCTCTTTCAAAGCGTATCAGCAACAGGTGATCGACAACGCGCGTGCGATGGCCGGCGTATTCATCGAGCGCGGATACAAAGTGGTTTCTGGAGGCACAGATAATCATTTGTTTTTGGTTGATCTCATTGATAAAGACATCACGGGCAAAGACGCCGAGCAAGCCCTGGGGGCTGCGCACATCACTGCAAATAAAAACACCGTTCCGGGAGAGCCTCGGTCGCCCTTTGTGACCTCCGGGCTGAGAATAGGAACACCGGCAGTCACCACCCGTGGGTTTGGCGCTGAGGAGTGTCAGACACTTGCGGCCTTGATGTGTGACCTTCTTGATCATATGGGAGATGAGTCGATGCACGCCAAGGTTCGCGAAGGCGCAGTAGACTTGTGTCGTCGGTTCCCCGTCTATCAGAGTTATATTTTTTAAAACTCGTTTTCGATGTGGTGTCCTTTTTGTAATCACCAAGAGACACGGGTCGTTGACAGTCGTCTCACCGCCGAAGGCTTCCAAATTCGGCGACGTCGTGAGTGTGGTGAATGTGGGGCTCGTTTTAATACGTATGAGACCCCTGAGCTGAAAGCGCCCAATGTGGTTAAAGCTGACGGCACGCGCCAGGCGTTCGATGAAGACAAGCTCAAACGTGGCATTGGGAAAGCACTGGAAAAAAGACCTGTTGAGACAGAAGCGGTCGAGCGTGCGATGCGTCTTCTCATTCGGCGCATTCGAACGCTTGAAGAATCAGAGATATCTTCGCAGCAACTGGGGGGTTGGGTTGCTGAGGAGTTGGCACGACTTGACCAGGTGGCGTATGTCAGATTTGCGTCAGTGTATCGGCGCTTTGAAGATGTGCAGGCGTTTCGAGAAGAAATTGAGCGTCTAGAGCGCGATGAGTTAACTCGGTTGGATGCTCGCCAAATCTCTTTGCTCAGAGAGATGGGGGACGATGCCACGGAAGCTGAAAGCTCAAAAAATGAGTGATATCCCTCCCGATCCGATTGATATTCAGTGGATGGAGCAGGCCATCGCCTTGGCTGAGCGGGGCATGTATTCAACCATGCCCAATCCACGCGTGGGCTGCGTGTTGGTGAGAGACAACGAAGTCGTCGGCTCTGGTTGGCATCGCCGAGCAGGCGAAGACCACGCAGAGGTGGTGGCGCTACGAGAGGCTGGAGAACAAGCACAGGGTGCCACCGCGTATGTGACACTGGAGCCTTGCCACCATCATGGTCAAACACCGCCCTGTGTCAATGCGCTGATTGAGGCTGCTGTCGCGCGGGTGGTGGTGGCGATGACCGACCCAGATCCACGAACCGCGGGCCAAAGCATTGAGCGTTTAAGCGCCTCAGGGATCGACGTGTGTCTTGGCGTATGCGAAAAAGCCGCAGCTGAGCTGAACATTGGTTTCATTCAAAGACAACGCACTCACCGACCCTGGATTCGAGTCAAGATGGCTGCCAGTCTTGATGGGCGCGCCACCGCACCCGATGGGCAGTCTCAGTGGATCACCGCTGAGACCTCGAGAGCCGATGTGCATGTCTGGCGGGCACGCGCGTGCGCGGTGTTGAGTGGCATTGGCACGGTGTTGGCTGATGACCCCCTTTTAAACGCACGCCTGTCAACTGAGTGGCCCGTGGAGCAGCCGGCTCGGGTGATTCTGGACTCACGGGGTCGATTCCCTCCGCATGCGAAAATGTTGCAAACGCAGGAGCGGATTGATGTCATCAGCACCCAGCCGCCGCCAACCTGGGTAGAAAGCCATTCGCATGTGAGCTGGCATTGTTTGCCGGCCGATCAGGATGGTCGAGTCTCCTTGCAGGCGTTCATGAAATGGATGGCTGAGCAATGCTTCAACGAAGTCCACGTTGAGGGCGGTCCAGGTTTAACGGGGGCCTTTATGGCCAGTGAGTGGCTGGATGAGGTGCTGCTCTATCAAGCGCCCATGTGGCTGGGCAACGGCCGACCGATGGCCGAGCTTGATCAGATACAGACACTTGATGACGCTGTGACGCTGACATGGTTCGAAACAAAACAAATGGGCCCAGACTGCCGGATGCGACTTCGGCGTCCTGGCGTTTCAAAATGACTATGGGTGGTTCATGTTTACTGGATTAATACAAGCACTGGGCACCATCAGCGCGAAGCACCCAATGGGTCAAGGGGCGCGGTATCGGATCGATTGCCCCGTGCTCAAGCCCAGTGAGTGGGA
Organism: uncultured Wenzhouxiangella sp.; assembly: GCA_913057195.1. GTDB lineage: Bacteria > Pseudomonadota > Gammaproteobacteria > Xanthomonadales > Wenzhouxiangellaceae > Wenzhouxiangella. Next base: position 29,683 of record CAJXNL010000009.1, on the reverse strand, counting down.
GCCCGGGGCAAGCATTGCCGTGTCTGGATGTTGCTTGACCGCATTGGAGACGGATGAGAATGGCTTCAGCGCCGATTTATCTGATGAGACCTTAGAAAAAACATCCTTGGGCGAGCGAGATGTTGGCGATGCGGTCAACCTGGAGCCCGCCCTCCGAGTCGGCGATTCTTTGGGCGGGCATTATGTGACGGGCCATGTTGATGCGGTGGCGCAGGTCTGGAGCATTGAGGCGCTTGAATCGGGCAATCATCGCCTCGAAGTCCTGATTCCAGAGGGGTTTGAGCCTTTTATTGCGCCGAAAGGATCGGTGAGCCTAGATGGGGTCAGTTTGACGGTGAATGACCTGATTGAAGAAAGTGACGGCAGGCGTCGATTTTGGGTGAATATTATTCCCCATACGTGGGCGGTGACCACCCTCGGCACGTTGTCGGTTGGGCAAGGCGTGAATTTTGAGATTGATTTGCTGGCCCGCTACCTAAATCAAATGATGGCAAAGTGAGACACTGATGGCTTTTGACTCCATTGAATCGATACTTGAAGATATCCGGGCCGGGAAAATGGTGGTGATGCTCGATGATGAAGATCGAGAAAATGAAGGTGATCTTGTCATGGCCGCCAGCTTGGTCAAGCCTGACGACATCAATTTTATGGCGCGGTTCGGTCGGGGTTTGATTTGTCTGTCGCTAACAAAAGAGCGATGCGAGCAACTGGAGTTGGCGCTGATGGTTTCTGACACCGACCGCCATCACCAAACAAACTTCACGGTGTCTATTGAAGCGGCGCAGGGTGTCACCACTGGGATCTCGGCTTATGATCGGGCGCATACCATCCGAACAGCGGTCGCTCCTGATGCAAGTCCACGAGACCTCAATCATCCCGGTCATGTCTTTCCGTTGATGGCTCAGCCGGGAGGCGTTCTGGCGCGGGCTGGACACACTGAAGCCAGTCTCGATCTGGCGCTTTTGGCAGGGTTGGAACCTGCAGGTGTGCTCGTTGAGATCCTCAATGAGGATGGCACCATGGCCCGCCGCCCCGAGCTGGAAGCCTTTGCTAAGGCGCATGGCCTAAAAATGGGCACGGTGGCCGACCTCATTCGTTATCGACTCGCGAATGAACCCACCGTGACTTGCGTGCACCACCAATCGGTTGAAACCGCCTACGGTGCGTTTGATTTGAAAGTGTTTAAGGACCGGATTTATCACAAGCTGCACTGGGCGCTCAGTTTGGGCCATGTCGAGGGCAGTGAGCCATGTCCCGTGCGAGTCCATGTGCCCGAATTGCTCGGCGACGTCATGGCCATTGTTGATCCCGCTTTTGGGATGCCGCTGGGCCCGGTGCTGGCTGATATTCAGACAAGGGGTCGAGGGCTCGCCTTGATTCTGGGCTATGATGAAGACGATGCCGCGCGCATGAGCTCACTGCTTGACGCAGACACAGGTGCTCACCCCACCGATACTGAGGTTGAACAAGACAGCAGCTATGAGCTTAGAAGCTATGGGATTGCAGCACAGATCATTGCAGAGTTGGGCATTGAGAGAATGCAAGTCTATGGCGCGCCCAAACGCTTAAGTGCACTGGATGGTTTTGGTCTTGAAATCACCGAATACATCGTTCCTTGACCCAATAAAAAAGGCAAAATCTGATGAGCGCATCTCAATTTAGCCCCCATGTTCCCGGACGACTTGCCATTGTGGTGGCTCAATTCAACCAAGAAGTCACTGATGGGCTGCTTACAGGTGCAAGACAGGCGCTCCATGAGCTTGGCATGGATGAGGGCAACATCACCACGGTCTATGTTCCCGGCGCCTGGGAGTTGCCACTGGCGTGTCACCAGCTGGCTTTGACCGGGCATCATCAGGGCATCATCGCACTGGGCGCGGTCATCCGCGGTGAAACAGCACACTTTGAATTTATCTCACAAGAGTGCGCGCGGGGCTTGGGGCAGGTCAGTCTGGATACTGGGGTCCCAGTCGGTTTCGGCGTGCTGACCACCGATACTGCTCAGCAAGCGCTCGAGCGCTCAGATCCCGCGCGCAAAAACAAAGGCCGCGAGGTGGCGATGGCGGTTGTTGAAATGGTCGCGCTCAGCCAGAATCAGTCACTTTGGGCCAGTCCTGATGAGTTCTGAGCGCCCTTTCCAATCCCGGCAGCGTGCGCGGAGAAGGGCGCTTCAGGCGCTCTATCAATGGCAATTGAACCACGATGAGCCCGCCGCTATTATTCGTCAGTTCACAGAAGAGCAAGACTTTGAGGGCGTGGATCAGGACTACTTTCAGCGTCTGGTACAAGAGGTGGTCAAAGACCATGCCAAGATTGATGAATTGATCGCGCCGGCATTGGAGCGCGTCGACGCAAGCTTGGATCAAATGGAACGAGCGGTGCTCCGATTGGGCATCAATGAGTTGCTGAACCACCCCGAAATTCCATATCGGGTGGTGATTGATGAAGCCATCGAGTTGTCGCATCGCTTTGGCTCGGAAAACGCTCATACATTTGTTAACGGTGTCATGGACCGTTTGGCCAATCAGCTCAGAGCGATCGAAATCCAGCACTCATGAGTTCAGAGTTTGATCTGATCAAGCGCATTCAACAACGCATCCCCCAACGATCGGATGTGGTCACTGGGATTGGTGATGACGCCTGTGTGCTTGCACCCAGTGTCGATCATCAATTGGTTTGTACCACCGACTCTATCGTTCTCGATTGCCACTTTACCGAGGACTGGCCCGCACAGGATGTGGGGCATTTGGCCATGGCTGTCAACCTCAGTGACCTGGCCGCGATGGGGGCATTGCCTCGCTGGGTGATGCTCTCGCTGACGTTGCCCAATCATGCGCCATGGACGCAACCCCCTTGGCTCGACAAGTTCCTAGACGGATTTTTGGGGGCCTGCCCTGACGTGATCTTAACGGGTGGGAATATGGCCGGCGGTCCGCTGAACATCGGTGTCTGTCTGATGGGTGAGGTCCCATCAGGTCAGGCGATCATGCGAAGTGGCGCCCAACCGGGTGACGCATTGGTGGTCACAGGTCACCTTGGAGACGTGGCAGGCGCGTTGGCGCTGTCTGATCAAGGCGGTATCGTGGACGGACCGCTGGAGCGTCGAATGAAACACCCCACGCCTCGCGTGAGGGTCGGCCAACAGGCATGGGGAGTCGTGCACGCCATGATTGATATCTCGGATGGGCTTCTGGCCGATTTGGGCCACATGCTTGAAGCCTCGTCCAATCAACGGATGTCAGCGCTTGGGGCAGCCCTGTGGCTTGAGACGCTGCCGGCGTCAGCGGGCTTGATGGAAGCATTTCCAGATCCCAAAACCCGCTGGCCATTGCAGCTTGGGGGCGGGAGTGATTACGAGCTATTGATGAGTGTGCCTTCAAGCCAAATTGAGGCCTGGTTGCACAGCCTCCACCAGATGGATGTGCCCGCCAGCGTGATTGGGCGTGTGGTTGAAACACCCGGCATCGATCTGATCCAACCCGATGGCCAGCGATACGATGCCCCTTTGGCTGGCTGGGACCATTTTCGATCGACATGACCAAGACAGCGCATCAGCCCCATAACAACGAGCGGCTTCAGCTCAAGCGCGTGGCCACGGGCACTGTGACGGGTTTTGCCGCGATGGGGTGTTTTAGTGGCTTAAGCCCCAAAGCCCCGGGCACCATGGGGACAGCGCTGGCGTGGTGTTTAATGTGGCCATTGTCAGTCTTGCCGGAGTGGGCGTTGATGGTGTGGGTGGCGCTGGCAGCGATCATTGGGGTGGTGATCTGTCAACGTGCCGCCCAAGCACTTGGCGTGCATGATCATCCTGCCATTGTTTGGGACGAGTTTGTCGGCATGTGGCTGGTGCTTTTATTAATCCCTCAGACCGTGTGGATCTGGGGTTTGGGGTTTGTGCTGTTCCGCGTGTTTGACATTCTCAAGCCGTGGCCGATTGGCTGGCTGGATGAGCGTTTGGCTGGCGGGATTGGCATTATGGCCGATGATATTCTGGCAGGGCTCTACGCGATTGCTGTGGTGTGGTTGGGGATTCATCTGTGGCCTGCTGTGGCCGCTGGAGGGGCCTAACGGGGCTCGGCCATGAGTTCGAAGACCACGACGACTTTTTTGACACCGCTGACCCGACGCGCTTGGTCAACAACGCGGGCTGATTCACGTTCATTGACCAGGCCCTGAAGGTAAACCACTTGGCGTCGCGTGGTGACTTTGACACGGGATGCGTCGAATTGGGGCAGGTCTTTGATGTCAGCAATCGCTGCTTTGACCTGTAAAGTCACCAGCCCATCGCGGGCCGTTTGTCCAAACCGACTTTTAGATGCCACGACCAACTCATTGAACAGCCGCTCCACACCGGCCAAACCGCTGATTAATTCGGTGGCCTGATCAATCATCTCGGCCGATTCGACTTCACCGACGAGCAATACCCAACCGTTGTAAGTGCTGACTTCAAAGCTGGCCTCCCCGGTGAATTGATTTGATCGATTCAGCGTTTGACGCACCGCTAAACTCAATCGTTGATCGTCCACGACCGTCTCCACGCTTCGTCGATCATGCACGGCGGATGCGGTAACCACCACCGCGCTGACCGCCACGACAGCGCAGCCGCTTAAGGTCAAAAAAATCATAATGATGGCGCCGATGCGCGACCACAGAACGTGCAGCCGTGAAGTGGCAAAGCTATCGAATGTCATCATGGCCAGACCATTGGCTGGGCGCGGCCATTGTCGATCGATACCCACGGAAGTTCGCGCTTGATTTGACCTGACGAGGCGACTCGCAGCTGGCCAGTGAGACCTGGGGCTTTCAGATCAGGGTCTTGTTGCATCGCATCCCACCAGCGCATCAAAGTCACCAGGTCTTGCCCCATGGCATGGAGGTGAGACAGGGTCGGCGTGGTTAATTGCGGATACCGTGCCTGCGCCTGTTGACGCAGCGTGGTGGTCTCTGGTTCATTCAAAAACCAGGGTGCTAACGGCAGCCAAACGCCCTCCAGGTCCACATCACGACGCGGATTGGGTGCGCCTTCAATTGCGTAGGAGGTGCTGACCACCGGTAAATCCTCGGCCCGGAAAAACCGCAATTGGGGTCGAAGTTGGCGGGCATCCTCGGCCCGCGCAGCCAAAAAGATGAACTCGATGTCGCGTCGTCGCTGTGGCTCAGCATCGATGGGCTGACCTAAGATGTCGCTCAGGGCCTCGATCCGAGCATTTGATTCGTCAAGGCCTAAGACGCGCTCCAAAAGATCGGAATGATCAACGCGCGCCGGGTTGTAGGCCGCTTGATCCACCACGGTGTGGCCGACTTTTTTGAATGAGGCCATAAATTCTTCAGCCATGCGATCGCCCCATGGCGTGTCCTGCGCCAGGACCAGCGCTCGGTCCCATCCCATTCGTGCGGCGTAGCGTGCGGCCCAATGTGCGTCCGTCTCCGGATCCAATGCAAACGCCAACCGCTGGCCACCCAAGGCACTTTTCAGCCCCGCAGGGCGCGGGAGGTTCAAAAAAAGCGTGGGAACGGACCAACGCGCGGAGCGATTGGCCAGGACGAACTCCACTTGTTCACGGGGCAGTGGACCGATAAGCCACTTGACATTGTCCTGTTTGGCCTGCTCAAGGGCTTGAAAAAGGCCGGCAGTGTCGTCGTCATTCACATAATAGAACTTCAGTTGGGGGCGAAGCTGTGCGGGCAGCTGAAGCCATGCACTCATAAGCCCGTCACGTATACGTTTGCCTGGCGCTGCCAACGATGATTGACCCGGCAGTACCAGGCCAATGATTCGGGGGCCGTGGGATTGGCCACGCCAAGTCGAAACCCACTGACGTGCAGCCTCAGCGTGTGCGGATGCTTGGCTCAGTCGCGCTTGATGACGCACCTGCCAGAGGTTCAGCTGATCGTTCAACCGCTCAGGCTGAAGCTTTTGGGTTTGAACGATTAAAGCAAGCTCCAACCACGGTGATATGGGAGCCCGATGGGATTGCTGTCTCAGCTGCCAATTCAGCTCATTGATGGTGTACGGGGCGAGCCAATCCAACATCTGAGGGACGGCCACGCCACCGGAGGTGAGCTGGCGTTTGATTGTTTCGATGGCCTGGTCCGCGCGTTGTTGATCGGTTGTGGCTGCTCGGGGCTCGGCTGTGGTGCCTAAATTGCTGCTGACGTCGAAGTCCGAGCCCGGCGGATCCGTCCGCACAGGGCCGGTCGGTGCGCAGCTGCTCAGGAGCACAAGCGCCAGGATCAGTAAGCCGCCAGCGCGGACATGGGAGGAGATCAATGGCCAAAGCGCTTTCATTGCTTGATGATAAACCATCCATCGTTTGCGTTGGACGCCCGGTTTACAATGCCCTCATGACCAAAGCGAGTGATCAATCGTCCCAAGCTTACGGGACCCTATGGGTGGTGGCCACGCCCTTGGGGCATCGTGACGATATCAGTGACCGGGCGCGCGAGGTGTTGACCACAGCACCGGTGGTCGCGGCCGAGGATACGCGCATCACGCGCCGATTGGTTGAGCCGGCCAGGCATCAGCGCTGGGTCAGCGTGAACGAGCACTCTGAGTCCGACCGGATCAATGAGCTGATTGATGCGCTTCGCGCCGGTGACGATGTCGCGCTCGTGAGTGATGCTGGCACCCCCCTCATTTCAGATCCCGGCTTCCGGTTGGTGTCGGCTGCGCATGACCACCAGATTCGTGTCTCGCCCGTGCCCGGCCCTTCAGCCGCGATTGCAGCGCTGAGTGTTTCGGGACTGCCGTGTGATCGGTTTTTCTTTGAGGGGTTTTTACCCCCTAAGCGCCAAGCGCGTCAGCGTCGACTGACGGCACTGGCAGACCACCCGTCGACTTGGATTGTCTATGTCCCCGCTCGAGATTTAGGCGTGGTGTTGGAGGATATGAGCACGGCCTTAGGTGCTGAACGACCCATCACGCTGGCCCGTGAGTTGACCAAACAGTTTGAGACCGTGCGGCGAAGCACCATCGGTGAGCTGAAGGCTTGGGTGTTGGCCGATCCCGACCAGCGGTTGGGTGAGGCGGTGTGTGTGATCCACGGCTCAAATGTACCCAGCCCAAAAATTGCGGCCAATGTGCTGGCGCGGGCGCTGAAAGAGGCGCTGCCACCCTCAAAAGCAGCGCGCCTGCTGGCGAATGTCAGTGGCCTGACTCGCCAGCAGGCCTGGGCCCTGGTTGAGGGCAACGACTCATGCGAGGATGGGGGTTCTCGGGCGTGATTTGGGTGGTGGCTTTGGGCCTGGTTGCAGCGGTGGTGTTCGTGCCTCAGTGGTGGGTCAAGCGGGTGCTGCGGCGCTATGCACAACCCAACGATCGCTACCCGGGAACCGGGGGGCAGTTGGCCAAACACCTCCTTGAAAAACTTGGATTGGAGGCGGTTAAGGTCGAGCCTGTGGATCCTCGCTCGGGGATGGTCGGAGATCACTATGACCCCAACGATCGGGCGGTGCGACTGCTGCCGGATCACTTTGAGGGTCGCTCGTTAACCGCCATCACCATCGCTGCACACGAGGTTGGGCACGCCATTCAGCATGCCGACGGCTATCGTCCTTTGATCTGGCGCACCCGCTGGGTGGCGTGGATGCAGCGTTTTCAACGCCTTGGGGTGATCTTGATCGGTTTGATGCCGGTGGCCATGGTCGCTTTAAAAATGCCCCGTGCAGGGCTGGTCTTTTTGGCAGTGGGTTTGGCCGCGCTGGGGTCAGGCATCATTGTGCATTTGGTGACCCTGCCCACCGAGTGGGATGCCAGTTTTCGTCGAGCGTTGCCATTGTTGACCAAGGGCGGTTACCTGAAACCGGCCGATGAGCCGCACGCGCGAAAGATTCTCTCGGCGGCGGCGTTGACTTATGTGGCCGCATCCATGATGGGCTTGGTGAACTTTTGGTGGTGGCTTCGGATGCTCAGACCGTGAGTCTTTACCACCATCTTTGGCTGCCTTTTTGGGATGCGGTGCGAGGCGTGTCAGCCAACGCCGATGCGTTCAAGCGACACGCCAAGGCCTTTCCAGGTGCGATGGATGCGGCAGCGGCCCACCAGCATAGTGCGATGCGCCACGGGTTCGAGGTGGATGATCGCTGGCCATTGCGCAGCGCGCTGACCGAGGCGCTCGATCGCAGAGACGACTGGCGGGGAGCCTGGGGTTCAATCGACCGCCTGGCTCATGACGTCGTGGTCACCGGGCAGTGGCCCAAGTCGCCCTTTGTTGCCTTGGGGACACACTGGGGGGCAGGCATGCCAACGCTGGCTCATTTGTGCGCCCATGGCCTCAAGCCCCGTTTTGTTTACCGCCAAGAGCCTGATTCGGTCTTTACGGGTGCAGCCGCCAGGCTTGCCCACCGACAACACTTGAGGGCGATTGATCGCTTTGGTGGCGCCATTCGCGTCGGCGGAGCTTATGCGCAAATCATGGAAGCTTTGGCCACTGGCGCCACACCTGTCATATTGATTGACGCACCGGCCGAGGGTCGACCCACGTTGACAGGGCGGGGGCATTCGATTGTCTTAAATGTCCGATCGGGATTGTTGGACATGCTGTGTCGGGAGCAGATTCGATGCGTTTTCTATCGATGCGGATTTGATCCGAAAACCGGTGTGCGGCAGCTGCACATCGGCCCTGAGTGCCTGCCGACGGATCCTCAGGCCATCGCTGACCAAGCGGCTTGCCATTTGGACCTTGCGCTCCAGTTCGACAGTGCACAATGGCGATTGTGGATGGTTGCGGATGCGCTGATCCACAAAGCTTCCGTCTAACCTTGCAATCGGCTATGCTTATCGGTTGAGAGTCGGCCAGGCAGTCGCTGCATCATATGACAGATGTGGAGGAAAGTCCGGGCTTCACAGGGCAGGGTGCCAGGTAACCCCTGGGCGGTTGGGCGGAAACGCCCCACCGACGGCCAGTGCAGCAGAAAATATACCGCCGATGGCCTTTGGGCACAGGTAAGGTTGAAATGGTGCGGTAAGAGCGCACCGCGTCTGGGGCAACCCGGGCGGCACGGTAAACCCCACTCGAAGCAAGGCCAAATAGGGATGCCACAGCGTGGCCCGCGCTGCATCCGGGTAGGCCGCTACAGGTGGTTGGTGACAACCATCGCAGATGAATGACTGTCCACGACAGAACCCGGCTTATCGGCCGGCTCTCACCCTAATTTAGGCTGCGGTCAACGCTTCACCAAGGCGAATGGTTTGACCGGGTTGTAGGTCATCGCGCCATGGCGCAGTGTTTGGGGGGGTGATGACGATCACAGTCGAGCCCCAGTGGAAACGCCCCATTTCTTGTGCTTTGGCCAATTCAATGCCAGCCGGGGTGGTCGTGCGAGCTTGGGCCTGGGGTCGTCGCTCGGTGGAGTTGTCCCAGACTGTCTCGATGCCGGCGACCATCAACGCCGCAACCATCACCACCATAAACTGCGTGTGTTCATGCGCAAACTCTGCGACCAGCCGCTCGTTTTTGGCATAGAGTTTGGGGATGATGGCTGCTGTTCGGTCAGACACACTGAACAGCTCACCTGGCAGCCGTGTGGCTTGGAGCAAACGTCCGCCGGCCGGCATGTGGACACGGTGATAATCGTATGGCGCGAGATAAATGGTGATCCATTGACCATTTCGGTAATGATCCAATCCCGTGGTTCGTCCTGCGAGTGCTTCAAGAGAATAGTGCAGACCTTTGGCTTGAATCAGCTGGTTTTTGTTTGAGCCAGTCAGCGTGCCGAGCTGTGAAAGGGTGCCATCGGCAGGCGCCACCCATTGAGCGCTCGCCACCGGTCTGGCGTCTGGCTTGAGCGATCGTGTGAAAAAAGCATTGAAGTGTGTATAGTCGCTGGGGTTGCTCGCCTCGGCCTCACTTAAATCCACCGGAAACAGCCGACAAAACAAACGAATGAAAGCGTTTTTGAAAGGCGGCCATTGGATGTTGGAAATCCACCATGCGCACCGGGTGAGGGCGTGCTTGGGCATAAGATACTGCGGCCAAACGCGAACCGTTTGGCTTAAACGACTGCTCATGAAGTGATTTGGAAAAGATCTGCTGTGACGTCTTCGGGATTCAATGGATGCCCGAAACGCCCATAGAGGCGACCCTCAGGGTCAATGATCATCACCGCAGCCGAGTGATCAACATTGTAAAAGCCCGTCTGGGGATCAGGGTCATCGCGAACGAAAATAACGCCCAATTGTTGCGTTAAGTCTGCCAATTGCTCATCAGTGCCGGTGGCCGCGGTGAAGTCCTCATCGAACCATGCCACATACTCTGCCAACAACGCCCCACGATCACGTGCTGGATCAACGGACACAAACACGACCTCAGGGAGCGGGTCGGCTTTCATTAACCTCAACGCATCCATAGATTGTGCGAGATTGGCCAAGGTATCAGGGCAAATGTCTGGGCAATTCGTGAATCCGAAAAAAAGCAGTGTCCACTGGCCTTTGAGCGTTTGTTGATCGAATACCTCGCCACTGGGTGTCGCCAGTTCGAAGTCGTTCACCAGGCGCGGCGTGGGGAATATTGACGCCGCGCGAAGCTCCATGCTCTGGTCTAAGATGCCGCGAGAAAATAAGATGCCTGCTGCAATGGCACCCAACAAGACAATGGCCACCACGATGGCATTGCCTCGAGCCTTGTTTTGTCGGTAATCATGAATCATATCGGGCATTATAGCGACTTCAAGTCAAAGAGAGCAGAATCCATGAGCCAGTCCACTGACCCGTCTCCACTCGTTCGTGATTGGGTGCGCGATGCCGCACAGGCCATGGATCAGGCGGGTCTGTTCTTTGGGCATGGGACCGCCAGCGCATGGGATGAGGCGTGCTGGGTGGTGGCTTGGGGTTTGGACATGGCACCGAATTTTTCAAAAGCAGTGGGTGATCGGCGGATCTCTGTTGACTTGGTTGGGCGACTGGACGACGTGGTTGAGCGGCGCATCCGAACCCGTCAACCCATGGCCTATCTGCTCGGTGAGGCGTGGCTTGGGCCTTTAAAGTTCAAAGTCAATTCACATGCGTTGGTGCCGCGCTCGCCGCTGGCTGAATTGATCGGTGAGGGGTTTGCGCCTTGGGTGGAGATTGAGGCCATCCGGCGGGTGCTGGATGTCGGCACCGGTTGTGGGTGCCTGGCTTGTTTGGCTGCCCAAACATGGCCTCATCTGTCGGTGGAGGCGGTGGATGTCAGCCCAGAGGCGGTGGCTTTGGCGCAGGAGAATGTGACCCGCTTGAGGCTGGATGAGCAGGTCAAAATCCACTTATCGGATTTGTTTTCGGCGCTCGACAATCAGCGCTTTGATGTCATCATGGCCAATCCGCCCTATGTTCCAGAACGCACCATGGAAACGTTGCCAGAAGAATACGGCCACGAGCCGAAGCTGGGTTTGGCTGCCGGTGAGGATGGCTTGGATGTGGTGATCCCGTTGGTTCAACAAGCCAAGAGCCATCTGACGCCGTCGGGCGTGCTGATTTGTGAGGTGGGTGAGGCTCAGCCGGCCTTTGATGCTTGGGCACAAGACCATCGGCTGGAAATCACTTGGCTGGAGTTTGAGCATGGAGGCGAAGGGGTTTTTTTGGCAGAGGCCTCGGCACTTGCGGCAGTCTCGCCTTGACCCAAACACGATGGTTGAGCAGGTACAATTGAAATCGAGTTTTTTCGGGCATTCGAATAAATGAAAATTTTGGTGACGTTAAAGCGCGTGGTGGATTACAACGTCCGCGTGCGCGTAAAAAATGATGGCTCTGGGGTCGAAACCGATGGCGTGAAAATGTCCATCAACCCATTTGACGAAATTGCTCTAGAGGAAGCCATCCGAATCAAAGAGCGCGGTGAAGCCGACGAAATCGTGGTGGTTTCGATTGGCCCGGACGCCAGCCAGCAGCAGCTTCGAACAGGCTTGGCCATGGGGGCAGACCGGGCCATTTTGTTGGAAACTGACCAATGGGTTCAGCCGCTGACGGCAGCCCAAGCACTGCTTAACGTGGTGGAGGCCGAAACGCCTGATCTGGTGTTGATGGGCAAGCAGGCCATTGATGACGATTGCTCGCAGACCGGCCAGATGCTGTCGGCACTGTGGGGGCGTCCACAGGCCACGTTCGCCTCCAAAATTGTTTTTAATGATCGACGGGCCGAAGTGACCCGGGAGGTGGATGCTGGCCTCGAAACGATCGCGGTTGAGTTGCCTGCAGTGATGACCGTGGATCTTCGGTTGAATGAGCCGCGGTTTGTCAAACTCCCTGAGATCATGAAAGCCAAGAAAAAGCCCCTGGACAGCAAGCCGTTGGCCGAGCTGGGTTTGAGCGCGGATCAAGACTTTGAGATGGTGGCCTTCGAACCACCGCCGCAGCGTGGTGGCGGCAAGACCGTTGAAAGTGTCGCTGAACTGGTCGATGAACTCAAAACAAGAGGATTGTTGTGATGGCCAAGGTGTTGATCATTGCAGAGCACGATGGGCGCTCACTGTCGCCAGCCACCGCGAAAACGGTTCAAGGCGCACACGGATTGGCTGCCGACGTCATCGATGTGGTGGTGTTTGGTGATGCGCTTGATGCCATCGCTCAAGACGCCGCGAAGCTGGCGGGCGTCACTTGCGTGCGGGTCGTGGAAGATGCATCTTTGGCGCCCGCACTGGCTTCGAGGTTGGCGCCTGAAGTGGTGGCATTGAGTGAGGGCTACACGCACATCCTCGCACCCTCGACCACTTTCGGTCGGGATCTGTTGCCCCGCGTGGCTGGCTTATTGGGCTGCAATCAGGTCTCGGATGTCATGGAAGTGGTGGATGCACGTACCTTCAAGCGGCCGATTTACGCGGGGAATGCCATTGTCACTGTGCGCGTCCCCGACGCCATTTCGCCTGTGTTGGCCACCGTGAGAACGGCATCGTTCGCGGCGGCAGCGGCATCTGGCTCGGCCAAGGTGGAAGCGGCCTCGGCACAGGCCCAAGATCCGGGCCACACGGAATATGTTGGGGCTGAGGGCTCATCAGGCGAGGGGCCAGACCTCTCGTCGGCCACGGTCGTGGTGTCGGGTGGTCGGGCAATGGGCTCAAGCGAGAATTTCGAATTGATCGGCTCATTGGCCAAAAAGCTTGGTGCAGCAGTGGGGGCCTCGCGCGCGGCCGTGGATGCAGGGTATGTCCCCAATGAATTGCAGGTGGGACAAACCGGCAAAATTATCGCGCCGGATCTGTACATTGCCGTGGGCATTTCGGGGGCCATTCAGCATCTGACAGGGATCAAAGACGCTGGCACCATCGTGGCCATCAACAAAGACCCCGATGCACCGATTTTTGAGGTGGCAGATTTGGGGCTGGTAGGGGATTTATTTCAGCTGCTACCGGAATTAGAGGACGCGCTTTGAATTGACCGATTCCCAACTGTGAGCAGTCTATTCACACCGAGCCGGGCCTGCGCCTTGACTGGTGACTGCGTTTATGAGATTTTCGGGTAAGGGTCACGTGCAGAAAGTTTTGGGCCAAGACCTCCGATGACAATCCCTTAAATACCACTGGTTCTACAAAGCTCAAAAAAGGGGGCAATATGTCTAGCTTTTTCAATCGCATAGAATATCTTCAGGCGAGGCCTCTGCTGAGATGTCTTGTCGTGAGTTTTTTATTTGTAGCAGCGGTAGAGCCCGCAATGTCAAGTAGTGGCGCCCGTGGCGCCTTTTCAGGCAGCTGGTACGATCCAGCACGAGATGGGGAGGGGTTTGTCCTGGAGTTGTCCAAAGTTCCCTCAGGGGCTGTTGCGACAATTTACTGGTTCACCCATCGGAATGAAAACACTTATTGGCTGATTGGAAGCACAGAATATGTTCCAGCCGTGTTTGATGATGTCGGTCTGTTGGAGTTCGACATGCTTGAAGTATCCGGTACCGGATTCGGTCGAGATTTTGATCCAGATGAGCTCACTCAAAAGCCACAGGGACAATTGAGTATTGTTTTCGAAAGCTGCAACTCTGCAGTGGCATCTTGGAGCCCTGAATCTGGGTCAGCGGAACTTGGTACAGCGAGTCTGGAGTATAACTTGCAGCGGATTGCACTTGGTCTCGAGGGCGTGGGGTGTACTCAGTCGTTTGGTCAAGCGAACTCACCATGGATCATAACGGATGACTATGACATTCCTCTCGCACAGGGTGCCCGCGAAAAGCTGCGTACCCAATATTTTGAATTGGGACAGTGGAACGTTATTACTGCTTTTACCAAAGAGAGGTTTGAGGAGTGGCGGTACAACAATCAAGTCAGCGGGCCTGGGACGTATGTCATCGATGCTCACAAAGCGGGCATCGGTGATTTTAATGGAGACTCTGCCCAAGACATGATGATCAATTGGGCAACATTCCCGCATACATTACCGCGACCCCCTATCTCACCCAGCATCTTAATAAATGAGGGTGGTCAGCTGCGCTTGTCATCATCCATTTGGCAAGGGGCGCCACCTGCCAGAATGTTTTCTTATAAGGTTGGCGTCGCGGATTTTAATGGCGATGACACTGATGATGTGGTGCTTGGGTCTTTCGGGATTATAGAAAGACTCGCAGACGGGGGGTTCAACTTCATACATGAGCGTATCCCACTCATGGTCAGTGAAAATAAGAAGTTGGTCGACTACTCTGATCGGATCGAGGGGCAAGAGACATCGGTGTTGCCAACGTTTAGTTTTGCGCACGATCTTGCGGTGGGAGACATTAATGGAGATGGCCACATTGATTTTTATCAGGGACGACATATATTCACGGGTGATGGGTCCGGCCGCTTTTCGGTAAGCCAGGAGCCCACTGCGAGAGATGGGCGTGGGTCAGAAGCCTATGCAATGTCTAGCGCCATCGGTGATTTAGATGGTGATGGAATTGATGACCTCGTCATTGGGCTTGCAGAGGACCAATCACCTGACAAAGCCGTGAGCGGTTGGATACTTCTGAGTGACGGAGCCACGGACATCACAAACGCAAAAAGAATTGAGCTTCCAGAGGGTCGATATGGGTTGCTTAACACCAAGCACAATAGCATGGTAATCGCGGATGTCACTGGTGATGGGCGAAAGGATATTTTGATTGGGCAAACCAAGGCGCAGCCTTACTATGAAGGCCGGCAACTCCAGCTACTGGCCAACAAAGGTGATGGTGTTTTTGTTGATGAGACAGAGTTGAGATTGGCTGAGGGAATTAGACCTGAAGCGCAAGGTGAAGGGATTACCTTCGTCATGGACATCAATGGCGATAGCTATGTTGATATTGTTGATTCGTCTGGGGGAAGGCCGAAAGATAATGCGATTCTTGTCAACGACGGCGAGGGTTTTTATGAGCGCTTACCAACCGAAGAGCTTGCCATTGTCCAGAATTATCATCTGCGCGGATTTGAGGATTGGGAGGGCTTCGAGTATGGCAACTCCCGAACCATGCATATCTACCCCATTGATTTAAACGGTAATGGTCTGGCGTCGTTCGTAATTCAGATGGATCCTCCTCAGGATGTTTCTCCTGGCGATGATGAATATGACCTAAGCGCGGTTTATGTTATCAATCCAATCAAAGCTTACAAGCCGGTAAGGAAACAGGACTAGTGAGGGCGGACTGGTTTTGTGAGCTTCACAGAGGCCATATCATTGGCTCGGCTGGGAGTATTGGGATTTTCCGTTGAACGATCCCGCTCTGTTGCATCTTTCGGTCATTTGTTGCACTTTGACCAGGCTTGGAGCACGTGCCGATTTGCGCGTAAACCGCTCCCATACTTTTTCATGACAAAAATACGCCACGGTCTGACATGCCGGCTCAATTAAAGCCACGAGTCCGCCGAGCGCCATAGAACCTGTCAATGCCCAAACAACCCCGAAAGCGACGGTCATGTGGACCAGTGCGAACGTGAAGGTCTTTTTTTGCGTCATAATTGCTCCAGAAAAATGAATAATGGCACGACCAAGTTGTCATTACCGGTGGCCTTCGGCCCTACTAACCCAAATGATAACCATTATCATTAGCGATGGCAAGCGCCAAATGACAAAAAACGACAATCGCCCATGACTGAGCCTGAAATTTTGTGGTCCCCGCCCCCCGCCCGACAGGGCGCAACGCATATGCAGGCCTTCATTGGCCACGTGGCCGCCCATATCGCCCCTGAGGTGAACGACTGGGATTCTCTTTATGCGTTCTCGATCAACCGGCCAGACGCTTTTTGGTCGGCGCTGTGGGCTTATTGCGGTGTGATTGATGCCGCCGGCACCGGCCAGCCACCGGAGCAGGTGACCGCCGAGTGGGGCCAAATGCCTGGGACGCGCTGGTTTCCGCAGGCGAGGCTCAGCTATGCCGAGAACTTGCTCAAGCGCCGCGATGACGGCTTGGCCGTCATTTTTGCTGATGAGAGGGGCCAACGCCGAACACTGAGCCACGCGGCGCTGTATGAGGCTGTGGCTCAGCTGGCTCAGGCACTTAAAGCCGAGGGGGTGAAGCCCGGTGATCGAGTGGCGGGCTGGCTTCCGAATATTCCAGAGACCTTGATTGGCTGTTTGGCCGCCAATGCGATTGGTGCCGTCTGGTCGTCCTGCTCTCCAGATTTTGGGGTGCGTGGGGTGCTGGATCGATTTGGGCAGATTGAGCCGGTGGTGCTGCTGTGTGCGAATGCCTATGCCTATAACGGCAAAGTGCACGACTGTCTGGACAAAGTCAGCGACGCACTTGAGGAACTGCCGAGTGTGCAGCGGGTGGTGGTGGTCAACCACATCGCAGACCATGCCAACAGCCTGTCTGCGGCGCATGCAGTCGATTATCAATCGTGGGTCGCCGATCAGCCCACGTCCATTGAATTTCTGCATTTGCCATTCGATCATCCGCTCTACATCCTGTACTCATCTGGCACCACTGGGGTGCCCAAGTGCATCGTGCATGGACAAGGCGGGACATTGCTGCAACACCTCAAAGAGTTGGTCTTACACACCGATCTCAAGGCCGATGAACGCATTCTGTATTTCACCACTTGTGGGTGGATGATGTGGAATTGGCTGATCAGTGCGCTGGCAGCGGATGCGGCCATTGTTCTCTACGACGGTTCACCGTTCTATCCGGACGGCCATGTCCTTTGGGATCTGATTGATGAGTGGGACATTGAGGTCTTTGGCACCAGTGCAAAATGGATTGCAGCGTGTGAAAAAGCGGGCATCCAACCTGCCAAAACCCACCGCTTGTCGGCATTAAAAACGATTTTGTCGACGGGCTCACCGCTTTTACCCGAGTCATTTGACTACGTTTATCGCGACATCAAGTCAGATCTTCAGTTGGCGTCGATCTCTGGAGGCACAGACATTGTTTCTTGCTTTGCGCTGGGCAACCCGCTCAAACCGGTGATCAAAGGCGAATTGCAAAGTCCGGGCCTTGGCATGAAGGTTGAGATTCGCAATGACAACGGCGAGGTGGTGCTCAATGAAACAGGTGAGCTCACCTGCGCGATGCCATTTCCGAGTATGCCCGTTGGATTTTGGCGTGATCCCGGCGATAAGCGGTACCGGTCTGCGTATTTCAAGGCGCATCCTGGTGTTTGGAGCCATGGGGATTATGCTTGCATGACCGATACGGGGGGCGTCATTATTCAGGGCCGATCGGATGCGACCTTGAATCCCGGTGGCGTTCGGATTGGCACGGCAGAAATCTATCGTCAAGTCGATCAGATCGATGCTGTTTTAGAGTCGGTGTGTGTTGGGCAAGAATTTGAAGGCGATGTCCGTGTCATTTTGTTTGTCGTCTTGCGTCCTGGTCTTGAGCTTGACGAGGCGCTGATTGATCGCATCAAAAAACAGATTCGGCAAAACACCACGCCTCGGCATGTTCCGGCGGTTGTCTGTCAAGTGCCTGATATCCCAAAAACAGTGTCAGGCAAAATCACTGAATTGGCGGTGCGCGATGTCATTCATGGCCACGCTGTTAAAAACACATCCGCATTGGCCAATCCCGATGCTTTGAACTTTTTTAAAGACCGCCCAGAACTGCAAGGCTGAAATTTTCGATGACTGAAACCACCACCCGTAACCTGGCCTTATTTTGCGATTTTGAAAATATCGCGCTGGGCGTTCGCGATATGCGATACGCCGCGTTTGATATCGAAAAAGTCGTTGAGCGGCTGTTGTTGAAAGGCAATATCGTCGTCAAAAAAGCCTACTGCGACTGGGGTCGGTATGCAGAATTTAAGCCGGCGATGCATGAGGCGGCTTTTGAATTAATCGATATTCCACATGTTCGCCAGTCAGGCAAAAATTCCGCCGACATCAGAATGGTGGTCGACGCGCTCGATCTTTGCTACACAAAGCTTCATGTCGATACTTTTGTGATCATCAGCGGAGACTCTGATTTTTCGCCCTTAGTCTCCAAGCTTCGAGAAAACAACAAAACGGTCGTGGGTGTGGGCGTGAAAAGCTCCACCTCGGATCTTTTGATGGCCAACTGCGACGAATTTATTTTTTACGATGATTTAATTCGTCAAACCAAGAAGAAAACGCCGAGCAAAAAGAAAAAGTCCAAGAAAAAAGCCGCCTCAAAAAAAGCAGCGCGGGCGACAAGCATTGATGATAAAAAACAAGAGGCGTTTGATCTGGTCATGGCGACCACTGAGGCGCTTTTTGCCGACCGCGATGCTGGTGGAAAAATCTGGGGATCGATGATTAAGCAGGCACTCAAGCGCAGAAAGCCGGGATTTTCAGAAAGCTATCACGGGTTTAAGAGTTTCAATCAGCTGCTTGAGGAGGCTCAGGCTCAAGGCCTGCTCGTTCTCCAACACGATGAAAAGTCCGGTGGCTATATCATTCAAACCATCGCCTCAGACGACGATTGACGCACGCTGGTGGCTCAAAGCCCGCGCCGGCAAGACCTCAGTCGATTTTTAGGCTGCTGCTTGAGTGGATGTGCAGGTCTGTTTGCGGGTACGGAATCGAGCAACCGGCCGCTTCCAGAGCGGTCTTGATGCCCTCTAAAAGCTCTGATCGGACCGCCCAGTAGTCGTCCGCTTTGACCCATGGCCGTGCGGCAATATTGACCGCTGAGTCGGCCAGCTCCATGACCAAGATCTGTGGCGCGGGATCATCCAAGATCAGGGGATGTTGCTCGAATACAGCGGCGATGGTATCTCGAGCTACTTTCAGGTCATCGTCGTAGTGGACGCCGATGATCAGATCGATCCGTCGAGTGTCATACGCGGAGTAATTGGTGATGCTTGAGCTCGTGATCTGACTGTTGGGGACCACGATGTGTCGGTTGTCTGGGGTGACCAGATCCGTGTGGAAGAGGCCCACATGGCTGACCGTCCCACTCACTCCCCCCGCTTCAACATAGTGGCCTTGACTGAAAGGCCGAAAGGCGACCAGCATCAGTCCGGAAGCAAAATTCGACAGTGAGTTTTGGAGGGCCAGTCCAATGGCCAGTGCGGAGCCACCCAAAAGCACCATCAGCGGCGTGATGTCGACGCCAAGATACGCGACCCCGGTTAAGATCACAGCGCCAAGCAAGATCACATATATGATGCTGGTGATGAAGTTGATCAGTAAAGGGTCGAGGTTTTTCTTTGTGAAGGCCCGTTTGAGCGCTGACACCAGACCTTTGGCCACCCAACGGCCGATGACCATGATGACAATGGCCACAGCCAAGTCAATGCCCAGACGGCTGATCGATTGAAGATCAAACTGTGTGGTCCATTGTGTGATCGAATCCATAAATAGGCCTAGTGAGAATTATTTGGGCGTCAAACGGGCGGCGCCATCGAGTCGAATGACGCTGCCATTGAGGTACTGATTATCGACGATATGACCGGCCAACTGCGCAAATTCTGTGGCTTGACCCAGCCGGCTGGGGTAGGGGATGGCAGCGCTTAAGCTGTCCTGAATCTCTGGCGTCATCCCATCCACCATGGGGGTATGGAACACCCCAGGAGCAATGGTCATGACACGAATCTGGAATCGGGCGAGCTCTCGAGCCATGGGCAAAGTCATCCCGACCACGCCGCCTTTGGATGCCGAATAGGCCGCTTGTCCGATTTGGCCCTCGAACGCCGCAATGGATGCGGTGTTGATGATGACCCCGTTGTCGTCGGGTTGATTGTTGTGCTGCATCCAAGCCGCCGCTGCTTTGGCGGCATTAAAGCTGCCGATTAAGTTCACCATCACTGTTTTAGAGAAGTTCTCCAGCGGCATGGGGCCTTGTTTGCCCAATACCCGGCCTGGTCCGAGGATGCCGGCACAATTGACCAAAACATTGATGCCGTCCATGGCAGCGTGGGCTTGCTGCATGGCGTCTTCCATCGCCGGCTCGTCGGTCACATCGGCTTGGATGAAGGTCAATCGGTCGTTTGAGTGCGCCGACATCCAGGTGTCCGCCTGCGTTGAGTTCAGATCGATCAAAACGACTTGGGCGCCGTCGGCCATCCACTGCTCAGCCACTGCCTGGCCCAGTCCGGAGGCGCCACCGGTGATGACTGCTTTAATCTTGGTTCGGTCCATGTTGCTGTCCTTCGGGTGATTGAGTCAACACTGGGCACTCTTAAAACGTGCCATCAGCGATTGGAGTTTACTGGCGGGTTTTCAGCACCGCTTGGCCTGCTCTTGAGTGAGGCCTGCCCAATTCAGCGGCGATCCAACGCCCTGTTTGTGCCAGTGCCCAGAGATCAATACCGGTGGTCAGTCCCATGCCATCGAGCATGTACACCACATCTTCGGTGGCGACATTGCCCGTTGCGCCACGTGCATAAGGGCACCCGCCCAAGCCTGCCACCGAACTGTCGATGGTTTTTACTCCAAGCTCTAGACAGGCAAAAATATTGGCCAAAGCCTGGCCGTACGTGTCATGGAAGTGAACCGCCAATTGCTCAATGGGAATCGACTGAGCCACTGACCGAATGAGGTCTTGGGCTTGACGAGCGTTGCCCACGCCAATGGTATCGCCCAACGAAATTTCATAACAGCCTGCCGCATACAGCGCCTCTGAGATGCGGACAACATCACTGATTGGCACATCGCCCTGATAGGGGCACCCCATGACGGTCGAAACGTACCCTCGAACGCTGACCCCGTCCGATTGAGCGCGTTCAATGACGGGCGCAAAGCGCGCCATCGACTGCTCGATGGAGCAATTGATGTTGTGTTGGTTGAATGCCTCAGACGCTGCGGTGAAGACGGCGATGTCGGTGATCCCTGCAGCGCGGGCGCGCTCATAGCCACGCTCATTGGGCACCAGTGCCGGGTATCGAACCCCTGGCTGTTGTTGAAGCCGTGCATACACCAACTCCGCATCGGACAGCTGTGGTATCGCTTGATCCGACACAAAACTGGTGGTTTCAATAACGCTCAAGCCGGCATCAGCGAGACGGTCAATCAGTTCGACCTTAATTGATGTCGGCACCGTATAGGGCTCGCTTTGCAGTCCATCCCTGGGACCCACTTCGACAATCTTGATCTCGGGCGCTTGGGTCATTCAAAGGCCCTATAGGCGTTCAATCGCCAGCGCAGTCGCCTCGCCCCCGCCAATACAAAGGGAGGCGATGCCGCGCGTTTTTTCGAGGCGAGTCAGCGCGTTGAGAAGCGTCACCACCACCCGAGCGCCACTGGCGCCAATGGGATGACCCAACGCCAATGCGCCGCCAAAGACATTGACATGTTTAGGATCAAGCTGATGGGCATGCATGGCGGCCATGGTGACCACCGCAAACGCCTCATTGATCTCGTACAGATCGACAGACGCTTTGTCCCAGCTCGCCTGACCCAAAACCCGTTCAATCGCGCCGACTGGCGCTGTGGTGAACCACTCCGGTGTCTGCGCATGTCCTGCGTGCGCATCAATCCGAGCCAAGGGCTTGAGGCCCAACGCAGAGGCTCGCTCATAAGACATCACAATCAAGGCGGCCGCCCCGTCCGATATTTTGGAGGAGCTGGCCGCGGTAACGGTTCCGTCTTGGGCAAAGGCTGGCTTTAAGTGGGGCATTTTGCCGACATCACATCGGGCCGGCTCCTCGTCTTGATCAATGAGGCCACCGCCTGGCTTTCCTTGGGGGGTCACGGGCGTGATTTCGGAGGCGAACGCGCCCGAGTCAATGGCATCCATCGCCCGTTGAACAGACTGTTTGGCGAAAGCATCCTGCGCATCGCGACTGAAGGCGTGATGGCTGGCACAGAGCTCTGCAAACTGGCCCATCATCTGGCCGTCATAGGGATTTTGTAGACCGTCAAAAAACATGTGATCTAAGGCTTTTGAATGGCCCATGCGAAGGCCGCGATCCACCAAATAAGGCGCCCGCGTCATCGATTCCATACCACCAGCGACCACACACTCTGCGCTGCCTGCTTTGATGAGATCATGGGCCAAAATAATCGACTGCATGCCCGAGCCGCAGACTTTGTTGATCGTGGTGGCGCCGGCGCTGATCGGCAAGCCGGCAGCCATCATGGCCTGCCGAGCGGGGGCTTGGCCAAGACCGGCGGGCAAGACGCAGCCCAGGATGACCTGCTCGACTTCATCGGCCGCCAAGCCACATTGATCCAGCGCGCCGCGGATGGCAGCGGCACCAAGCTCAGTGGCTGGCGTTCGTTTGAACTGGCCTTGGAAGGCGCCAATCGCGGTTCGTTGTGCTGCAACGATCACAACATCTTGGGCGGTTGGTTCGGTCATGGTTCATTTCTCACGGGGTTGTTTGTCATTCGATGGTATCGATCAATTCTCGCCCAATTAACATGCGACGAATTTCATTGGTTCCGGCCCCAATATCATAAAGCTTGGCGTCTCTTAAAAGGCGCCCCGCCGGATATTCATTGATGTAGCCGTTGCCTCCAAGGGCTTGGATGGCTTCCAAGGCCACTTGCACCGCTGAAGTCGAGGCATGCAGCAAGCACGCCGCTGCGTCGATTCGGGACTGCTGGCCTTGATCGTAGTCTTGAGCGGTTTGGTATGCCAAACCCTGGCTTGAAGCCAGCGCAGTGTAGGCATCGGCAATTTTCGCTTGAATCACGCCCATCTGACCCAGCGGTTTACCAAATTGCTGGCGCTGTTTGACATACGGGAGCATTAAATCCAAGGCAGCACGCATAATGCCAATTGGCCCACCACTGAGCACCAGTCTTTCTGAATTGAGGCCTGTCATCATCACCGCCACGCCTTGGTTGACTTCACCCAAGACGTTGTCTTGTGGGATTTCACAACGATCAAAGACGAGCTCGCACGTGTTCGAGCCGCGCATGCCAAGCTTGTCAAGTTTTTGTGCTTTAGAAAAACCGGGCATGCCATCTTCAACAATGAAGGCGGTGATGGATCGAGAGCCTGTCTCGGCTGGCGCCGTGCGCATATAGACAATCGCCACATCGCACTCTGGGCCATTTGTAATCCACATTTTTGAACCATTGGCCACCCACACATCGCCCTCGAGGGTCGCTTTGCAGGCCATTGAGCCGACCACATCGGAGCCTGCACCAGGCTCTGACATGGCCAGTGCGCCCTGCCACTCGCCGCTGATCAGCTTGGGGAGGTATTTCTCGCGCTGAGCTGGCGTAGCGTTGCGGCATAGGTTGTCGACACACAGGTTGGAGTGGGCACCATAAGACAAGCCAACCGACGCCGACGCTCGTGAGATTTCTTCCATGGCGACCAAGTGAGCCCAGTAACCCAAACCGGCACCACCAAACTCCTCGGGTACCGTGATGCCAAGTAACCCGAGTGCTCCCAGTTGTTGCCACAGCGATTGAGGGAATTCGTTCGAACGGTCAATGTCCTCGGCCATGGGCGCAATGGTTTCTTCAGCAAACCGCCGCACACTTTCGCGGAGCATATTGATGTCATCGGCTGACTTCATGATGAATGGGCAGCGCTGCGATCTCTGCCAGGAAAACGATGCGGCCGACCCATGAAGGGGAGTTTGAGTTTGCCAATCATGGCAATGCGCTCTTCCGCCATTCGGTCAGCGGCCTTCCAGGTGGGGATGCCATCACGCTTAGCGATTTTGAAAATCTTTGAGACACTGTAGTAAATGGTGCGCATCATCCGCTCGGCCCGTTCTCTGTTGTAGCCTTCAAACTCAATCGAGACATTCATTAAACCACCGGCATTGACCGCATAATCGGGCGCATACAAGATGCCACGTCGCTCCAGCTCATCGCCACAATCTTCGTTTGCGAGCTGATTGTTCGCAGCACCACAGATGATCTTAAATTTGAATCTGGGGATGGTGTCTTCATTGATCACGGCACCCAGTGCTGTGGGGCAAAACACATCGGCCTGAACATCAAAAATCTCATCCAAACCCACCGCCTCGGCACCCAAATCCACCGCGCGCTGCACCAACTCCTCATTGATGTCGCTGACAAACACCTTGGCATTTTTTGCCCGGAGCAGTTTGATCAGCTCCAAGCCCACATGCCCGGCACCTTGTACCGCATACGAATAATTCCCGATGGTCTCGTCACCAAACGCGTGCTGGAGACTGGCACGGATGCCTTGCAAAGTACCGTAGGCGGTGAAGGGTGATGGGTCACCTGAACCGCCGTGAACCTGATGCACACCCACGCAGTTATCGGTCTCTTGGAACACAAATTCCATGTCATTGACATCGATCCCGACGTCCTCAGCGGTAATGTAGCGCCCTTTCATCGAATCAATGAACCGACCAAACGCTCGAAACAAGGCCTCTGATTTGTCGGTCCTTGGGTCACCAATGATGACTGACTTTCCACCGCCTAAGTTCAAACCCGCGACCGCGGCTTTGTAGGTCATGCCTCGCGATAAGCGCAAGACATCATCAACGGCCTCTTGTTCACTGGCGTAAGGCCACATCCGAAGCCCGCCAAGGGCTGGACCCAACGTGCTGTTGTGGATTGCAATAATGGCCTTGAGTCCCGCATCCTTGTTGTGACAAAACACCACCTGCTCGTGCTCTGTCGATGCCAGGGTTTCGAATAAGTGCATAGATCACTCCTTATGGTCACGCGCAGCGGACGCGCACGACACCGTTGTAGGCGTCAACCCAAGCAGCTGGGCATCGGGTCGAAATTTGGTGGGTATTCTATATGATCTGGATCAGCGTGCACTGCACCTGATCGCGGGGCGGGGTAAGTCGTTGTTTATCCGGTTAAGACAACGTTAGGTTGTCGCAGCTTGTCGCTAGTGGGTGAACAGCCGCGTATTGGGGGCGAGCATGAATGTGGCCACGTCTTGCGGTTGAGCCACGCCCACGCCCGGCAACAAATCGGCTTTGGTGTGGGCTGAGTTGGGCAAAAATATCGCGCACACCTCCACCACAGCGCCTTGCTGGATCAGATTGTTGAGCAAGTCTTGTGGCGTCACGCCGCGAGGCGCGAGCGGGCGGGCTTGGTCATTGACCAATGCCAGCTCACCGCCGTCATCACACAGCAAAATTCGGACGGTGGCCCCTTGCTTTAGGGCCTGATTGGACAGCACCAGCGGCATTGCACGCTGTTGCGGTGTTGCGCCGGTGATGGTGACAAACAGCTGCGGCGTTGAGTGAATTTGATCAAGACGCGCTTTGTTGGGCGGCTGCTGAGCGAGCAAGTGGGCTGAGAATACCGAGCACAGCCCCAGCACACCGGCCGCCATCCAGCGCCGTCCCAGTCGGTGTTGACGTCGCGTCGAGCCGCTCATTTAAACGCAGCCCCAGGGCGTTGTCCGAAGCGCTTGAGAATCATGGCGAGTGGACAAAAACCCGTGAATGATGCTTGGAACAGGTTAATGCCGACAAAGGCGGTTAAAAAAAGCCAGTAAGGGCTGTGCCATTGCGATAGGCCCACGCTGATGAGCACCACCAGTCCTGCAAACGCCATCACCATGCGATCAATATTCATCATTCGATTCGCTCCTTATGAAAGGTTCCATGAGCGGTTTGTTTCAAAGCCACCGTTGATGGGTGATTGGGGGCTTTGTCCATGCCTCCAACATAAGGGATATCTAATATAAATGCAAGCCCATGGTCGGCTCGCGTCAGTTCAATCCATGATGACCTGGCCAAGTCTCGCCGGGCGAGGGCTTTTATGTGGCGGGCGCACAAAACTGGCGGTACAGCACGCTCATGATTTCGGTGACTTCCGTTGATGCCAAGCGGTAGAAAATCACCTGATGTTCGCGGCGGGTGCTGACCACCCCGGCGTGGCGGAGCACCGCCAGGTGTTGCGACAGGGCCGATTGAGATAGAGGCAGGTGGGCATTCAGGGCAGAGACCGACAGCTCACCCTCCAAGAGGTGGCAAAGGATCATCAATCGGTTGCGGTTGGCCAGCAGCTTTAAAAAATTGGCCGCTTGACCGGCGTGCTCGTCCATGTCCGTCGTCGAGATGGGCTCAAACGCGGCCGCAGGTGTGGGTGTGATGGCATTTGTCATAGCCCCCATTATCGCTGATTCCTTTGCTTGGCGCATCTCGGCTAAAATGGGCCCATGAGCAGCGTTTTAAAAGACCCAAGCGATCAAGAGCCCCAGCCATCGGATGCCCCTTTGCGGGTGGTGACCGCTGCCAGCTTGTTTGATGGGCATGATGCGGCAATCAACGTCATGCGCCGGCTCATTCAGAGCCAAGGGTGCGAGGTCATTCACTTGGGCCACAACCGCTCCGTGGCCGATATCGTCCGAGCGGCCATCTGTGAGGACGCCGATGCGATCGCAGTGAGCTCATACCAAGGGGGACATACTGAGTTTTTTAGCTATATGGTCGACTCGCTTAAGGCAGCCGGTGCGGCGCATATTCAAGTCTTTGGTGGCGGCGGCGGCACGATCACGCCCTCAGAAATCGATGCGCTGCAAGCCCATGGCGTGAACCGCATCTATCACCCCAACGACGGCATGGCGATGGGCTTGGTGGCGATGATTGAAGATCTCATCAAGCGCACCCGGGCAGCGGCCAATGCGCATCGCAAGGGATTTGAGGCTGTTGGAGAGCGCATCGAAGAGACAACGCTGCCCGAGCTCCTCAGTGCCATTGAGACACACGCGCTCGATCGGGCCCAATTGGATCAGATCATCGCATTGGCGGATCAAGCCACGCATGTGCCCATTGTGGGCTTGACCGGGACGGGCGGCGCGGGTAAATCGTCGGTGACCGATGAGCTGATCAACCGGTTTTTGCTCAGTTTCCCGGACATGCGGATTGGGGTTTTGGCGGTCGATCCCACACGACGGCGGACGGGTGGCGCGCTGCTGGGCGACCGGATTCGGATGAACAGCCTGCGCAGCGAGCGGGTGTTCATGCGTTCCATGGCCACGCGGCGCCAGCACGCGGCCACTTCGGCAGTGATCGCCGAAAGCCTGGCCTGTTTTAAAGCGGCCGGGTTTGATTTGGTGATTCTAGAAACGGCCGGGATCGGGCAGTCGGATTCTGAGGTGGCGGACTTGGTTGATTTTCCAATGTATGTCATGACTTCGGAGTTTGGTGCTGCCAGCCAGCTCGAAAAAATTGACATGCTTGATTACGCCGAGTTGGTGGTGTTGAACAAGTACGACCGTCAAGGTGCGCCCGACGCGCTTAGAGACATCAAAAAGCAGTGGCGTCGAAATCGCTTGGCTTTTGATTGGGCGGACGAGGACATTCCCGTCTACCCAACCATCGCCAGTCAGTTTCAAGACCCGGGGCTGAATTGGATGTTTGTGAGTTTATGTCGGCGGCTTAAACAGCGCCACCCGAACATTGGATCAGATCGCTGTGACTTTAAGCCGGTCATGGATGCCAAGGCAGTGGAGCCGAAGAGTCATCCCTTGATCCCCACGCATCGGGTTCGATACCTATCTGAGATCGCCGACAGCGCTCGGGCCATTGATGCCAACATTGATCGCTGGGCCGAGCGTGCAGATGAGCTGCAACACATTTATGAGAGCCTTCGACTGTTGAAGCCTGACTGGTCTGGTGAGCCGTTCTCGATCCTGGAGGCCGGTGAACCCACCGATCGCTCATCAAACGCGACTGCCGTGGCAGCATTGATCAATCAACACAACGAATTGCTGGGCCAGATTCCTCAGGAGGTGATTGAGGCGCTGAAAGCCTGGCCAGACCGCAAGGCCAGTGTTGAGTCACCCACCTATCGCTATACCGTCAGAGGGCGCGAGATTGAGGGCCACAACCACACCCAGTCGCTGTCAAATCTAGACATCCCAAAAATTGCTGCGCCACAAACGCGGCATTGGGGCGAGCAGGTGCGGTTTTTGTTTAAAGAGAATCTCCCCGGAGCCTATCCGTATACGGCCGGCGTTTACCCGTATCGCAGAAGCGGTGAAGACCCCATCCGAATGTTTGCCGGTGAAGGAACGCCAGAGCGCACCAATCAGCGCTTTCATTATGTTTCTCGAGGCCAGCCCGCCAAGCGCCTGTCCACCGCGTTTGATTCTGTCACGCTGTATGGGGAAGACCCCGACGTTCGGCCTGATATCTACGGCAAGGTGGGGAACTCCGGCGTGTCGATCGCAACGCTTGATGACATGAAAAAACTCTATTCGGGGTTTGATCTATGTGATCCCTCGACATCGGTGTCGATGACCATCAACGGGCCCGCACCGATCTTGATGGCGATGTTCATGAATACAGCCATTGATCAGCAAGTCGAAAAGCATCTCAAAGCCACTGGCCAGTGGGATCAAGTGATGGCCAAGCGCGACAAGTTGCTGGGGTCCAACGCGCCTGAATATCAAGGCGAGCGGCCTCAAGATCATGATGGTTTGGGTCTGGGTTTGCTGGGTGTCACCGGCGATCAGTTCATTGACGCGCAGACCTATGACACGATCAAACAAGAGACGCTGACAACGGTCCGAGGCACCGTGCAGGCTGACATATTGAAAGAGGACCAAGCGCAAAACACCTGTATCTTCTCGACTGAATTTGCGCTTCGAATGATGGGAGACATTCAGGCGTACTTTATTGATCATCAGGTGAGAAACTTTTACTCAGTGTCCATTTCTGGTTATCACATCGCAGAAGCAGGTGCGAATCCAATTTCTCAGCTGGCGTTCACGCTGGCCAACGGTTTAACGATTGTGGAGTATTACCTCAGTCGGGGCATGGCCATCGATGATTTTGCGCCGAATTTATCGTTTTTCTTTTCCAACGGCATGGATCCAGAATACAGTGTGATTGGTCGTGTCGCGCGACGCATCTGGGCGCGCGCAATGAAGGAGCGATACGGCGCCAACGAGCGATCGCAGATGATGAAGTACCACATTCAAACATCCGGTCGATCCTTGCATGCCCAAGAAATTCAGTTCAATGACATTCGAACCACCCTGCAAGCGTTGTACGCGTTGTTTGATAATTGCAACAGTCTGCACACCAACGCATTTGATGAAGCGATCACCACGCCCACAGAAGATTCAGTTCGACGGGCCGTGGCCATTCAAATGATCATCAACAAAGAATTGGGATTGAACTTTTGTGAAAACCCATGGCAGGGCAGTTACGTCATCGAGCAGTTGACCGACATGGTCGAAGAAGCGGTTTATCAAGAGTTTGAGCGGATTTGTGAGCGCGGAGGCGTGCTGGGTGCAATGGACACGATGTATCAGCGCGGCAAGATCCAAGAGGAGTCAATGCACTACGAGCAACGAAAGCACGATGGCTCCCTTCCCATTGTGGGCGTCAACACGTTTTTGCCCAGCGAAGAGACCGCGCAGACTGATGGTCAAGTGGAGTTGATGCGCTCAACAGAGGCTGAAAAACAGCAACAGGTGGCCCATACGCAGCAATGGCAGCGTCGCCACCAGGTGCA
>CAJXNL010000008.1 GCA_913057195.1 uncultured Wenzhouxiangella sp. | reverse complement strand
CGTCGATTCTGAAAACGCCAGCCAAGGCCACAACCCCATGGCCAACCACACGACAAAGGGGAAACCTAAGCCCTCAGGGGCTCGGGCTTTGAAGATCACACCGAAAACAAAGGCATACACTGCTAAGAGCATCAGGGGCGTAACAACAAGCCATAAGAGACCCCACGCTGAATGACTCAGCCGTCCTTTGATTTCGCGTTGCGTTAGATCAACCCAAAGCGTCAATTGTTGGACCAATTTCATAGGGACACTTTGTGCCCTAGGCAGGTCGATTACTGCGAGGACCCATCATCATCGTCTGCAGGAGGTGACATCTCAAAGCCTGAGATCCCATAATGATCCAAAATCGACTTCACGGCCCCTTCTGCAAACTGCATCGGAGCGCTGCTGAGCTCCCTCAAGCGCCGTTCAAAAATTTCAGACATGTGACGTTCTCGCGCCATCTCTTCAGCGAGCGGCTGTGCTTGCTCCCATGTCAGCGGTTCTGGCTCATTGATCGCGGTGACTCGGAAAATGTGCCACCCAAATTGGGATCGAATGGGTGCAGAGAACTGATTCAGCTCTGCGCCCCGCGCAGCCTCAGCCATTGGCGTGACCAAATCGTCCAAAGAAACATTTGCAAACTTGCCTCCGTGTTCCTCAAAGGCAGCTTCATCAGAGTACTCTGCAGCCACCTGATCAAAAGGGGTCTCTGCGAGCGCTTCGTATGCTTGCAGCGCCTCTGTCATCAGCGCCACCTCGCCCCTGGTGCCGTCATCCATGATTAGAATGTGTTCAAAGTCAATGGTCTGTGGGCTTGTAAAGCGCTCAGGGTTGAGCATAAAGAGCTCACGCGCCTGGGTTTCATAACTGTCCAGGCTCTCCTCGCTCCGCAACTGGTCTGCGTAGATCGCACGCGCTTCACGGGCTGCCGCTTGGTAAAGGCGTGCCTGAACAACGGGGTCCTTCCAATTGTCTGACCGTTCAACCTTTTCCAAGAATCCAGAGGACAAAACAGCAGACTCAAGAAGCCCTTCAATGCGCGCTGGACTGGCAAGCACGCGACGCCGCTGATCCTCTGGAACACGCCATTCAAAAAAGGCGATAAAGTCTGCAAGCGTGATTGTCGCTGCGCCCTGTTGAATGACAATCGGCGAGTCGTAGCTGACCTGAAGATCTTTCGTTATCGGCTCTGAGGCGGCGTTGGTGGTGGTGGCTACAACCGCTAAAGCAAAGAGTACGCACCCTGGGAATTGAGAAATTGCTTTCATTTTGGACTGCCTCGCTATTCGTGTATGCGTTTGAACGGGCTTTACGGATTTTACGACCGCTTTGCACGGTTAACCCATTGATGAAAATCATTCTACTTGGCCCAACTCTGAATATTGACTGCAACGCGCGCAAATAAGTTCCGAGCGGACAAAAAAAGAGCCATCCGAAGATGGCTCTTTCCAGTCATTGCTAAACGCGATAACTTAACCGGACGATGAAATGTTCCGGGCAGTGCGGTGTGCAAACGTACCGCCATAGTTAGACAACACACCATCGCCAATGTTGCCATTGGTGTAGGTGGTGACCGCAAAACCAATGACAGGCAAGCCGTCGTAGGTGTTCTTCTGCGGTGTCTCGAAGCCGTCTGTATCCGACAAAGCATCTTCAGGGCCACCGCTGGTTTTGTCAGCAGCGACTGAAGAATAGCTGGCCATGCTCACTTTAGCCCAGCCATTGGCCATAGGCACCTCGGCATTGTTGTAACCATGTGGCGTGTCAGCGCGTTTGGGCTCTTTCAAGATCTCTGTGGCATCGGGATAGCTGTCATCAGATGCAAACCGAATGACGTTCGCTTCACGACAAAGCTCGAAGGGGTTCGATGTGTCAGTTGGATCTGCCGGTGAGAACACAGGCTCCTGAGCAGCGGTTGACACAGTCCCTTCCTCGCGATCATAGAACTCGGTCTCGACTTCGTGACAAGACGCTTCAGTCTTGGACCACGCAGACGTGAACGGCGCCAAAGGTGCCAAAGCCGTATCGACATGGAACCGCTTGGTCGGGAAGGTTACAACCCACTCAGTTTTTGCGCCTGCACTGGCATCAGTTGCAAACTCGTTCGAGATTGACTCTGCAGTCAGTGCAGCGTTGAGCGCCAACATTGGCCCCAAACCGGCGTAGGAGTCGTTCTTCTCACCCCATTTCTCGCCTGAAAGAGCATTAAGAGTCCAGTGACTGTTGACAATGTCAGGGTTGTTGTCTGAAGTCTCCCCTTCTTCACCGTCCTCAAATCCTACAACACCATTATTAAAGAACACATTGCTGTACGTGATGTCGCCATCTTGCCGTAAATTTGGTCGCTCATCACCGGGTGCTGAGTGCTTGTTTTCAGCTATGAAGTTATCAATGGCGGTGGCGTTGTACGAGAACATTGTGCCATCGGCAACATTGATGATGCTGGCCGCACCGAACAAGCCGCCTGAAGGCCCACCAGAGAACCCTGTTTCAGGACTGCTCAACCATGCTCCGGCAAGCGGTAACGCCGGAGAAGCGTCGCTTGTCCAGGCATCCACCAAAGCGTCACAATTGTTTGGTACGCCGTTAACATGTTTTGTGGCCCATGAAACGTATGAAGCAGCGTCTTCCACCGCACCTGTGAATTCATTGGCAACTTTTTCCTCAGCTTCGGCTCTGGATGCATGCTCGATCATTGTCGCCATCTCAATGACTTCAATGTAGCCAGACGCCGTACGCTCGATGCCTGTGGGTCCACCGTCAATAGTGGCATCTAATTTCTTATTAGATGCATTTCCGGCGAAGTTATAGTCGAAGTCAAGAAACGCTTGCTCGCCATCGAAATCACCGAACAGGTACGGGACTGAGCACGTGGTGTCGCTTGTGACAATCTTCGCGCCGCCCTCATCAGTCGCCGTCACAGCACCTGTCCAAACGTCATACGCCGACATGTAGAGTTGGAAATCAAGCACGTCGCGCGAGTTAACCGCTTCACGGAAGCGAATTTTGACCGCTTTGCCTCGATCAGTGGTGTTCACGATCGAGATCAGCGTGTCGTTGCCGCCACGTGCAGAGTAATAAGGATAGAGCAGAACTTGGCCTGTCCCATCGGGGCTCACGTTGACGGCGTTAGAAACACTAACCATCCCCGCCATGCCCGTCAGACCTGCCACTACTGCAGTCGTCAAGGTATTTCTTTTCATTACAACACTCCTAAAGTTGTTGGACACAGGGCTCTGTGTGAACACCAGCCGACGAGCCTCCCTCTGGGCAAACCCGTTTCAGCCAATGCAATTCTATGCTAAAGCATCTTTAAATGCAAAGCAAACGGTACTTCAGAATCAATTTTGAACGAACCACCACTGCCCGTCAAGTCGAATCCAACTTTCTTCGATGGTCCGCGATAACCGGATTTCGCTCATTCCCGAGGGCGCACCCGGGGCCCGGTATTCCACTAAGACACTGATTTTACAGACATCTTCCTCGCATTCTTTGCCCGATACGGCCGCTGACAGCCATCGGACGGGCCGCCGAGCGGCATCAACAGCATAATCAAATGCCGACGTGGTTTCTCGAAATCCGGGGGTCATGTAGCCCCAAGCGCCCTCAAAATCACGCTCCAGCAGAAGATCCCAGCGCGCCTGCGCCCGTTCTTCCAGCGTCTGTTCAGGCGCCTGCGGGCTGCATGCCGCAACCACCAAGGCCACCCATCCCATCAATGCCCAGCGGCCCATATGGACCCGATTGTTTGCCACTCTCACTTATTTACCCTTCCTTATTTAATGTCCAAAGCCACAATCAACCACCACCCTGTGGGGTCACTTTTCCAAGGTTTCAACTTGCAGGCGCAAGGGCTTGAGCCCCTTGAACCGCTCACTGATTTCATCGGATACCGATTTTAGCCGCTCCACCGACTCGATGACGGTCGGCGTGATCAACACCAAGGTTTCAGACCGCGTGGTGCGGTTGGTGGTCGAGCGAAACAGCGCGCCCAACCCAGGAATCCGCTGCAACCCGGGCACGCCCGCTTGACTTTCCGACTCATCGTCTTGAATCAGCCCGCCCATCAGCACCGTTTGGCCCGACTGCACCGCGATCTCAGTGGCCAAGGTGCGCGTGTTGATGCTGGGGTTGTTGCCCACCCCAGGATCCCCTGGCGACGAGACCTCTTGGCGAATATCCAGATACACCAGACCACCGGGATTGACCCGTGGGGTCACCTCCAGGGTGACACCGGTGGAAATAAACGACACGTTACCAATCGTGCTGCCGGCGTTGCCACCGGTGATAAAGCTGGTCGACTGCACGGGGACCTGCGAGCCGACATTGATGGTCGCGCTCGAGTTGTTTCTGACCATCAGTGACGGCGAGGAAATCGTGCGGACATTGGACACGCTCTCTAGAGCGTCAATTGTTGCCGAGACATAGCTGCGACTCAAATTCCGCCGCGTGATGGTGCCCAGCACATTGGTGCCCGCCCCAAAAATCAAGGTGTTGCCATCGCGCGTCGGCGAGAACCCCTCAGGCAGCTCCACCGGCGCCGAACCGCCCTCAGACAGCTGTGAGCCTCGGTTGGCCAAAAACCAGCTCACCCCGTAGCGAAGCTGGTCATTCAAATCCACGATCAGCACCTGGGCCTCCACCAAGACTTGCAAAGGCTCCTCGTCCAAGCGCTCGATGGCCGATAAAATGGCATCGTATTGGCTCGGTGAGGCCTGAATCAGGAGCGAATTGGTCTCCTTGACCGCCGTGACACGAACCTCCTCACCCCCACCCAAGGCAATGCCACTGCCGCCACGGGTCCCGCCGTCGGTCGCACCCGAACCACTGCGAGAGGCGTTGAACTCATTGACCGAGGAGACTTCAGCGCGCTCCATTCCAGGCGCCACCTCCCCGCTGCTGCGGCGTGATGTGCTGCGGCTGGACGCCTCATCCGACCCCCCAAACAGCCCACTCAAATACCCCGCCAGCACATCGGCCTCTAAATTTTTCACGCGATACACATAGAGCCGAGACCCCGCGTCCGGGCTGGAGCGATCCAGCCGCGCAATCCAGCGCTCGGCTTCATCCAAATATTGCTCATTGGGGGTAATCACCATCACCGCGTTCAACCGCTCAATGGGGATAAACCGAAACATCCCGGCCAAAGGCGTCTCACCGTCTTGGCCGAACACCGCCTCGAGCTCGGGCAAGAGCTCTTCGACTTCGATCCGGTCAATGGCAAACATGCCCACCGACATCCCCGCCAGCCAATCGACATCAAAGGTGTTGATGATCTGGAGGTAGTTGTTCAGCTCATACTGAGTGCCCGCAATAAACAGAATCCCCCGAGCGTTATCGGCGTTAAAGACCCCGTCTTCTCGGGCATAGGGAATCAAAATCTCAGCCATTTTGGTCGGCGAGACGTATGTCAACGGCACGGCCATCACTTCATAGCCTTGCGCTTGCGCGGCCGAATCAAATCGAGGCACCAGATTGCCTCTGATGGCTTGATCGATGGGGACCACGTGGTATTTGCCCTCGCGCCAGATCAGCGTGGCACCGTTCCAGCGCAGCAGCATCTCCAAAATTGGCATCACCTGATCTCGAGCCACGGGCTTGGCGGTCGAGAAGGTCACCTGCCCACTCACCCCTGGGGCGATGATGTAGTTCACCTGAAGCATCTCATGCAAAATCGCGTGCACCACCTCCTGCACGCCCTGTCCTTCAAAGTTCAGGGTGATTTCACCGTCCTCGCTCGGCGGCGCTGCCCTCGCCTGAATGGCTTGCTCATCAGCAAACTCGCCGGTGCCCGGAAAACGATCGGTCCCTGCAAACACGCCCATCTCGCTGCCGGATCCGTCCATCGCAATCGAATCATCCGATGGATTGTTGGCGGAGGCATCTGAGGCTTGGGTTGCGCGGTCTGTCGCCGAGGGTGGGCCTGAGGGCGCTTGCGAACGCTCGGGGGTCGACACACACCCCGCCACAAGCGCCAGCAACAGCAAAGCCAACGCCCATCGTCCCGATGGCATCGGGGAAGGGGTGCGGGAAACAGCAAGGCCTGGGGGCCGTTGGGTGCAAAAATCACTCATAACTTGATGCATCTCATCATTGGGGTTGTTGTTGGGTTTGTTCTGGCTCAGGCGTCGATTCTCGTGCTGCTTGCTGCTGAGCCGCCCGACGTTCGGCGCGCGCACGAAGCTCCGCGCGGCGTTCAGCGACGCGCTGTCGAATCAAATCAGCACGGCTTTGGGCCTCCTCACTGGCAGAGGCCGCAGCGGCATCGTCGGTGCGATTGCTCGATGAGCCCGTTGGCAAACCGTCGGTGTGGACTTTCAAGGCCAGGTCTGTCTGTTGACCATCGCTGGAGACAAAACGCACTCGCTCAGGCTCGATCTCGGTCAAGCGCCACGGTGCTTGATCGCCCTTCAACGACATGCCCTCTCTTAAAATGACGACATCATCGGCCACGCGATCATTGACCAGCGCCGCCCGATAATCGGGCGCAATGATGATCCCCGCGACCACCGCCTGAAGTGGATCCACCGGATCGACCTCAGGCTCAGGCTCAGATTCTTCTTCAGACCCCTCGGCGTCGGCCACTTCAACCACGGGCAGTTGCCTGTCAGGAAAAAACACCGGTCGTTCCACGATGGCGGAGTAGGCGCTCAGCGCCTCCAGGCCCGTATCGGGCGGCTCCACCAGATCCAATGCCAACGCTTGATCGGGGGCGGGGGCAATGAACCGAACATCGGTCAAAAAGTAAACGCCCACAAAGACCAAGCCGACGAAACCAAACAAGCCGCTGGCCGCAATCAAGACCGTGGTCAGGAGGTTTTTCTCAAGATCCAGCATCACTGGGCTCCTGCAGTTCAGAGCGGTAGCCGAACATATCGAATCGCACCTCCAATGCGCGTTGAATGTTCGACCCCCGCCGGCTCCGACCGCCGCGTTGCTGAATGATCAATGCGTCGATAAAAATCATGGGGGTATGGCTTTCGAGCGCATAAATCACCCGAGTGAGATCATCCAATGGGCAGCGCATGCGAACATTGACCGTCACCTGCTCGAAACGTTCCTCTTCATCAGGCGCCCGGTTTTCAGTGGCCGTCACCCGACAAAACTCGCTTTGATTGGACTGCTCTCTGACCGTTTGCCGCAGGGTCCGCGTCATCTGCGCCGCGGCCAAGCTCAGGCTGTCCTCACCAAAAAAGAGGGCGCTGTCGAGCCGGGCCTCTTCGAGGTTACCCAGTCGCGCTTCCAAGTCGGCCCGCCGATTGATGGCGCTTTTAAAACGGGCCGCCTGCTCTTCGAGGGCGGCCAGTTCACTGCCGATGCGGCCATGCGCCGCGACAAACCAGTGAAAAAACACAAGATACGCCAAACCCAAAGCGATCACCAGCAGGCCAATCGCCACAGGTCGGCTATTCTCCCGATCGGGCAGCCACTGCATCTTGGGACCTCCTATCAATCATCGCTTGGACCGTGAACCGCTCCTGCTCGGTTTCAGGATCGATGGTGACCCGACCTCGAAAGGCCGCGTCGGCAAACAAGGCATTGTCGTTCAACAGCTCGATCAAACGCTGCGAGCCGCGTGCATAGCCCATCATGGTGAGCTCGTCACCGCGGACTTGCATTTGTTGAAGCCACATCTGACTGGGCAACAGGCGGGTGACCTCATCCAGCACATGCATCATCACGGGGGCTTGGGCTCTTTTCTCGGTCAAGAAGTTCGCAGCCTCCACGGCCTCCCCCAACTGACGCTGCAACGCCATGACCTCTTGCGCCTCTGAGCGCAGCTCAGCCACCTGACCTTCCAATCGATCCACCGAGTGGCCTCGCAACAGCAATGACCCGATCATCACCCCGACGAGCACCAACACGCCCACCCCCGCCAGCCGCCAGTTGAGCTGGGCGCGCGCATACACATACGCCGGGCGCTTGGCCTCGGGCAATAAATTGAAACCCTCGCGCGCGGGTTGCCCCGCCTCGCTCGCCTCAGTCAAACGGTCGATGATGTGGGGCGCAATCCCCAGACTGTCCAGGCGGTCGAGCCAATCCATCAGCCCCTGAATCGGCGCCACTCGAAGCGCCACCTCAAGCCGCGCGTTGTCAACGTCACGGCGGGTGATGCGCTGATCGAAATACACCGCTGATGGCTCAAACGGCGTCAGTTGGTCGAGCTGATAGTGAACCGCCTGATGGAGGTTGGCCTCAACGGCCAGCGGCAGCTCCACCACCCGGTCCAGCACCCCATCGGCCGGCAAGCACAGCACCACTTTGGGCGCGCCGAACTCAAAGGTGTCCAGCAGCCCCTGCCAGCGCATGGCCAACGCGCTCACCGGCTCATCGGCACCAAAGACATCGACTTGTTGAGCATCCCGCGCCCAACGCCAAATGGCCAAATCTTGGCCATTGTCGCCGGTGGGAATCAGCCAAAGGCTTGGCGCGGGCGGCATCCAGCGGGATTTGAGATGATCCGGAATGAGCGCGGCGAGCTCCCCCCACCACCACTCAAAAAACGCAGGCAGCGGGCTTTTTTGGTAGCGCGCGCTGAGCGCTTTTGTCCACTCATTGATTTGTTGTTCAATCATCTCACTGTGACTCCGTGGCGTTTTCACGCCACTCTATAATCTGAAAAGGCCGGCCGCGCATGCCGCGCCCCATGGCCACGGTGGCTTTGATTGATGCGCTCGTGCCGGACGCCAGCGTGGCTTGAGAGTGCACACTGAAAGTCCGGCCCGTCGCTTGCAAGTTCACCAGCTCGCCGTTGGCCAGCATCAACCCCACGGCCTCGCTGGGGTGATACGAGCGCCGCTCGCGAACAAACGCCTCCGCAGACGCGAGGTCGACATCCGGCAGCAGCGCCAGCGCCTCAGCAGAGGCGAAGGCCGGATTGGGCTCTCCGCGGCCACCGCTGACGCTCAACAGATCCCGAATGTCGGCATAAATGGCCTGCGTCATGCCGATCACCTGCTGAATTTCCGCCACAGTTTGGAAGGCTTGATTCGTTGGCCCATAAGGGTAGCCAGCGGCATCATATTCAGCAATTTCGGCACCAAACTCGCCGGGTGCATCATCGCTGTCGCGCCAATCGATCACCGCGTCGGCCAATTCCAAAGCGGCCCTTTCACCGACACCTTGCTGGAAAAACAGTTCAGTCAAGGTGTCCGCATTGGCCCGATTGATGTTGATTTTACCGGATTCGTCGGTGATCCGAAGCGTCACCGACGCCTCACCAAACTCAATCACATAGGCCCGCCCATCCCCCACCCACCGGGTTTCCGGATCGGGGTTGGCCATTTCATAGGCGGCCCGATGGATGCCGGCCTCGGCGGCGTAGCGCGCGCGCGTCGTGTCCAACAAAAACCGCGCTTGCATCGCCTCGGTTCGGGCCAAAACGGCATAAACGCCGACCACAATCGTCAACAAAATCAGCAGCCACAGCACGACCAAAAGCGCCACCCCACGCTGTGGATTGGGGCGTGAAATGAGGCAGGCAGCGAGTCGAGACCGGGCGTTCATCGCCGTCAATCCCGTCGGGGCACCAAGATATCGGCGCCCCGGCGAATCTCGCGACGCTGAACGGGGGCGTCGGTGTCCACACGCACCACCGCTGACAGCGTGGGCCAAACCATTTGATTCTCCCGCTCGATATCCAAGTCCAACTCCACCGCCATGGGCAGCTGATCCACGGTCTCCCAAACGGTGTCCCAGACCGGCTGATCGGTCTCTGGGTCTTCGGTGAGAAACCAAAACTCACCGCCTTTGAGTCCGTCGATGAGGACAATCCCCTCGGTTTGCTCGATCTCACCGGGCACATAGCCGTTGAGCATCGCAAAGTAAAACACCAGCTGCCGGCCATTCGGGCCCGGCTCGATGGCCAGCTGCTGGACGTAGGGGCCGCCGTAACTGAGATACCCCGGCATGGGCGCGACAAACCGCACCCAATCACGCGCCCCGACAAAGCGAGTGGGCACCTCATCATCCTCTTCTCGTTTGATGACCAGCCCTTGCGCGAGACTCAACTGCCGGCGCACAAACTGGTGAACGACCCGAAGATTGTTGGTCTCCTCAATGACCGCCTCGCCCGTGGTCGAGGCGCGCTGCGCTGCGCGCAGTCCACCCACGGCCATGGCCAAAATAAGGCCCATGAGGGTGGTGGCCAGCAGCACCTCGATCAGCGTGAACCCCCGCTGTCTCATCGAACCCGCTCCCGTTCACGCGCTTCCCAGTTGATGTCAACGCTTTTCATGGTTTCAAACACCACCTGGCGGTCGTTTTCCCACTGAACCACCAAAGTGATTTGATAGAGCGCCAGCGGCAGCTCCAGCAAGTCCAGACCGCGCTCATCGGCCACCTGCGCTTCGGTGATGTCCATCTCCCAGCTGAACCGATCGTCGAATCGACCTTGATACGCGCCTGGAACAATCATCTCTTCAAGACCCAACGTATCCAGGTGGGTTTGGGCCCACATCACCGCTTGGGTGTAGTCGCCCGAGCGGCGCGTGTTGCCCATGGATGTCGACAGGATCTGCATCATCAAACCAAACAGCAAAGCAAACATCCCAAACGCGGCCATGACCTCGATCAGGGTGAATCCTGCTTGAGCGTGTTGCGGCTTGGAAGAGCCCGCGCCCTTCATTGCTCACTGCCTCGCTCACGCGCGATCTCGCCGGTGAGCCATGAGACCACGATGTGCCACTCGCGCCCGTCCGATGACAGCACCACCCGCCCCCCGGTCGAGGCGCCGTCTGGATAAAACCGAATGCCCCCGGCGTTGTTGCCAGTGAGCTCAGATCGGGCGGTGGTCAATGTGATGTCCAACGCTTCAGGGAGCTTTTTTGGCTCACGCCCCGCCGCTTGCCACGTCTTTTTATCGGCATCGACCGAAAAGACTTGCTGCTCGCGCTGGATCACCGCTTGGCCTCGGGTGTGGCGCATCGCGGCGGTGATTTCTCGGGCGGTGTTTCGAAGCTCCGCGCCTTCAATCGAGCGAGACACCGACACCCCGGCGACTGTAAACATCAACACCACCAGCAGCATCACCACCATAAGCTCGATCAAGGTAAACCCCTGCATTCGAGGCGGGGTGGATGCCTGGGTCGTGCTCAAATGCGAATCGCCCAACGCGAATCAGTCCCAGTTGGTGATCTGGCGATTCGCGCCCTCACCGCCGGGGGCACCATCGGCACCCTCTGAGAAAATATCGAACGAGCGGTGCTGCCCCGGGTATCGGTAGCTGTAGGGCCGGCCCCAAGGGTCATTGAGGTTGGAGTCGTTGACATAAGGCCCATTCCAGTTGCTCACCCCCGATGGTCGCTGGACAAGTTCGCGAAGGGCCGTGGGCGCTCGCCCAGTATCCAAATAAAACTCATCAACCGCCATCGACAAGCGCTGGATCTCGGTTTGCGTGGCCCGAACGCGTGCATCCTCGCCCCGCTGCATGATGTTGGGCACCACCAACCCCGCAATCATCCCCAAAATCACCAGCACCACCAACAGCTCGATCAAAGAAAAGCCGCCACTTTGGGCACGGACACCCGCCCAAGCCGGCTTTGCATTCGTCATCATCATTGTTTGTCTCTCCTGTTATGCCACCAGTTCATTCACACTCAAAATTGCCATCAGCACCGACATGACAATCACACCAATCATCAATGCCAAGCCCAAAGTCAACACGGGCACCAACAGCGCCATCAGCCGGTCGATGGTGACGCGCACTTCCCGATCATAGGTGTCGGCAACTTTCACCAGCATCTCATCGAGCTGGCCGGTTTCTTCACCGACGTTGATCATTTGAAGCGCCAATGAGGGGAAGTGGCCATCCTCATCCAGCGCTCGGGCCAGCGGCGCGCCTGATTTGACCTTTTTGGCCGCCTCGGCCACCTCAGCGGCGAGCACGGTGTTGGTCATGACGTTTTTGGCAATGGACAACGCAGACAACAAGGGCACCCCATTGACCAGCAGGGTGCCGGTGGTCCGCGCCAACCGCGCGGTTTCAATCTTGGCGATCACATCGCCCACCCAATGGGTGTTGAGAAACCGCCGATCCCACAAAAACCGCGTTTTTTCACCGGCCATTTGGGCCTTAAACCAAGCCACCAAAAGCACGGCCAAGCCCGCGATGGCCCACCAAAACCGCTGCAACACATCGCCCACGCCGACCACGACTTTGGTCAAAAACGGCAAATCACCGCCGAAGTCTTCAAACATCGGCGTAAATTGCGGGATGACATAAATCATCAAAAGCATCAGCGACACAATCGCTAAAAACACCAAAAGCGCCGGATAGATCAGCGCCGAGACCACGCTGTCTTTGAGCTCTTTGGCCCGCTCAAGATATTCGGCCATTCGGGCCAGGGTTTGATCCAACGACCCCCCCACCTCACCGGCGCGAACCATGTTGATATAAAACCTCGAAAACACCCCGTGGCGCTCTTCGAGCGCGTCCGACAGCGACCCGCCTTCACGCACGCGGTTGCGAATTTTCTCGACGGTGGCTTGGACTCGATCGTTGTCACTGAGCTCCACCAAAATCCCCAGCGATCGATCCAGCGGCAGGCCAGCGCCCAACAGGGTCGACAGCTGCTGGGTGATGTCACCGATTTCGCGCTGACTGAGCCCAGGTTTGCGCCGAAACAGGGTGTCCAGGCGAAGCCCTTTGCCCGCTTCGCGCGCAGAAATGGGAATCGATCCTTGCCCCTGGATGCGTTCAATCACCGCCGCTTCAGACGGCGCTTCCATTTCGCCGGTGATGGTCTCGCCGCTGGCCGCGACTGCTTTGTACTCAAAAACCGGCATGCCGACACCCCACTGACCTTGTCATGCTAGGCCTCCTGGGTGACCCGGAGCACTTCTTCGGCCGACGTCTCGCCGCGAAGCGCTTTCATCAAGCCATCCTCATACATTGTGCGCATGCCCTCGGCCACCGCTTGGCGCTCGATCTCGCCCGCCGTGGCTTGGCGCATGACCATGCGCCGGATCTCATCGCTGACAATCAAGACCTCATGAATCCCCGTTCGGCCCCGATAGCCGGTGGGCACGGCCTCAGAACTGCCCGGTCGGTAGAGCCGAATGGGGCGCTCATCGGTCAACCGCTCCAGCCCGAGCTCTTCGATCATTTCGGGCAGCACCTCATAGGGCTCACGGGTGGCAGGATCCAGACGACGCACCAGCCGCTGGGCCATGATCGCATTCACCGTCGAGGTCAACAAATAATCCTCGACCCCCATATCGAGCATCCGGGTGATCCCGCCGGCGGCGTCGTTGGTGTGCAGCGTCGACAGCACCAAGTGGCCGGTCAGCGCCGACTGAATCGCGATCTTGGCGGTTTCGAGATCGCGCATTTCACCGATCATAATGACATCGGGGTCTTGGCGAACAATCGAGCGCAAGGCGCCGGCAAAGTCCAACCCGATGGAGGGTTTGGCTTGGATCTGATTGATGCCTTCGATCTGGTACTCCACCGGATCTTCGACCGTGATGATCTTCCGAGTGGGATCGTTGAGCTGGCTGAGCGCGGTATACAGCGTGGTGGTCTTGCCCGACCCAGTGGGGCCCGTGACCAGGATGATCCCGTGGGGCATTTCCAAGGCGTTAATAAACGTCTTTTGGGTGTCCTCGGCAAAGCCAAGGCTTGCAAAATCCAACACCACCGCCTCACGATCGAGAATCCGCATCACCACCGACTCGCCGTGGGCCGTTGGAATGCTTGAGACCCGAAGATCCAATTCTTTGCCACCGACCCGGTGCATGATTCGGCCATCCTGGGGCAAACGCCGCTCGGCGATGTTCAGCCGCGCCATGATCTTCACCCGCGAAATGACCGCT
Organism: uncultured Wenzhouxiangella sp.; assembly: GCA_913057195.1. Lineage (GTDB taxonomy): Bacteria > Pseudomonadota > Gammaproteobacteria > Xanthomonadales > Wenzhouxiangellaceae > Wenzhouxiangella. The sequence goes on along the minus strand of CAJXNL010000008.1, from coordinate 61,992 downwards.
GCAGTGGATCGAGACGGCGGGGCTTCGACCTCTTGCAACACCCCATCGATTCGGTAGCGGACTTTGAGACGGTTTTCGAAAGGCTCAATGTGGATATCAGACGCTCGCGCCTCGACCGCGCGCTGCAAGATCAGGTTGACCACCCGAATCACAGGCGCCTCAGACGCCAAATCCCGCAAATGCTCAACGTCTTGCTCATCATCGCTGACCTCATCGCCGTCTAGGCTGTCGGCAATTTGGCCCATGGCCGACCGACCCCCGCCGAAGTAACGCTCGATGGTGTTCTCAATTTCAGATGAAATCCCCACGTGCGGCTGGATGGTTAACCCCGTCGCCATCGACAGCGCACGCGTGGCGAAGTCATCGCTGGGATCGGCCATCGCCACGTGCAGGGTGTTGCCGTCTCGGTGAAATGGCACAAGGTGTTGCTGCTGCATGAACTTCACCGACACATCATCGACGTCGGGCCCATCCTCGGGGTAGTCTTTTTCGCTGACCATGTCCAGCGACAGCATTTCTGCTTGAGCGCTGGCCAAATCGCGCTCCGACACCAACCCAAGCCGCACCAGCAGCGTCAGCAAGTGCCCGCCGTGCTGTTCTCGGTACGCCCGGGCGCGATTGAGGTCCTCTTCGCGCAGCCGACCGCGCTCGATCATCAGCTCACACAGCTCTTTGGCGCGATCTTCCAACCGTCCGCCGATCTGGGGCATCAGGCCATCCGGGGCCGAAGTTTGTTGGGCTTGTGCGTCCATACCTAAGATGTCTTTGTGATTGATGAGCGCCCAATTCAACGCCTCTGCGCAGACTTCGCGCGGTGGGGCTTGGGCTCGAACAGTTGCGATGTTACCTCAGAATAGACCACCCAGGGCCTGGCGAAGTTCAGCCGCGCTTTTGAATGACATGCGTTTCGATGAACGACCGGTTCATCACAATCCAAGTGGCCACCGGAATCACCGCCGGCAGCATGAGATACCCCAGCTGATAGCCCAAAGCAATGACCTCCATGGACAGACCCAGCCCGCGCGCGGCGATGGCCGCCTCCGGCCCGGACCGAAACGCCAGCTGGGTCAGGGCGTCGAAACACGCCCCCCAAGTGGTGATCACCGTCACCACCGAAAACCCCACCAGCAACTGCGCCACGCGGCGCCACGCCCCCAGCGGGGTGGCCATGGTCAAGCCAAACAGCAGTGCCATGCCCCAGGCATAGATCATGGGATTGACCTCAATGTTTAAAGCGACCTGCTGACCATTGATAGGCTCAGGCAGCACCACGCCAGTTTGAATCTCGAAAATAAAATCCAGCTGGACCAAGCGCTCAAACAACACCGGATCGAGCCCGCTTAAGACCATCCCGGTCAGCTGCCCGCTGGGCCACATCAGCGCTGAAGCCGCAAAGAACCACCCAAAGAAGCCCAACGGCAGGTAGAGCAACGCCAAAATGAACATCTGTCGAATGGCGTTGCCGCCGATGTAGTCATTGGCCGAATCGTGATGGGGTGGGGACATTTAGCGTGATCCAATCCAGTCGCGGGCGTTGTCGAACATTTTCGCCCACGGCGCGTGTCCGCGCCAGTGCTTTGGGGCCCACGAGTGGTTCTCAAACCGAAGCAAGCGCTCGGGGTGGGGCATTAAAATGCTCACCCGGCCGTCGTCGTTGCAAAGCCCCGTGATCCCGTCGACCGAGCCATTCGGGTTGTCGGGGTAGCGCTCAGTGGGCTCACCGAGCTCATCGACATAGCGAAGCGCCACGCACGCCGAATCGACATGCCCCCCATCAAACACCGCTTGACCCTCGCCGTGGGCGGTGACCACCGGCATCACCGAACCCGCCATGCCGGTAAAAAAGATCGACGGCGTGGGCTCGACGCGCACCAAGCTCAAACGCGCCTCAAATTGCTGGGAGCGATTGTGCCGAAAATCAGGCCAGTGCTCGGTGCCAGGAATCAGCTCGCGAAGCGCCGAGAGCATTTGGCAGCCGTTGCACACGCCCAACACAAACTTAGACTCATCGGCGAACAGCGCTTCAAATTGATCCCGAAGAATGGGGTGGTGCAGCACCGAGCGCGCCCAACCCAAACCGGCACCCAGCACATCGCCGTAGGAGAACCCGCCGCATGCAGCCACACCGACAAAAGCGGCCAACGACTGTCGCCCGGCCAACAAATCGGACATGGTCACATCCACCGCCTGAAAACCAGCGGCCATGAATGATTGGGCCATTTCTCGATGCCCGTTCACCCCCTGCTCGCGCAAGATCGCCACCTGGGGGGCGGCGTTGGATGAGGGGTGGGCCACCGGCCGCGGCGGCGGATCAAAGGTCAGCGTCGCACTGAGCCCTGCGCGCGACCAATCGCCCCAGCGTGCCCACTCCTGATCGGCGCAGGCGGGATTGTCCCGACGCGCCTGGATCTGATGAGAGGTCGACGACCACGTCTGTGCCAGCGACCCCATCGAATGCGCATCCAGCCGCACGCGACCTTGCCACACCTCAAACGTGGTCTGGGTGGCCGACGAGGCATCCAACTGGCCGATCGGGCGAGCAAAAGCGGCCAGTCCCGCAGCGTCCAACGCCGCCCAAAACGCCGCCCGCTCAGCATCGGCCACCTGAACCACCACCCCCAACTCCTCATTAAACAACCACGCCAGACGCGCCGAGGCCTCCAATTCCTCGGGCACCTCAACGCGCACGCCAAGGTGACCGGCCAGCGCCATCTCAAAGACGCACGCCACCACCCCGCCATCGGATCGGTCATGGCAAGCCAGCAACCGGCCCTCACGGACCCACTCCCAGGCCAGCGACAACCACGCGCTCAGCGCTTTGGAGGAATCGAGGTCCGGGACCGCGCCCAGCGCGCGAATCTCATCGTCGGCAAACACCTGTGCCAGCGCCGATCCCCCGAGGCGTTGGCGTCCAAAGTCAATCAGCACCAGCGACGAGGGCTGAGGCTGCAGTTCGGGGGTGATGTGCCGGCCCACCGCCTCGATGCGGGCAAACGCTGATATCACCAGCGACACCGGCGCACTCATGGCTTGGGGGCCGGCGGTGTCGCTGTGCCACTGGGTGTGCATCGACAGCGAGTCTTTGCCCACCGGCACCGACAGCCCCAGCGCGACACACACGTCACGGGCCGCGGACACGGCCGCATGCAGCGCGGCGTCTTGCCCCGGCTGACCAGCCGCGGCCATCCAATTGGCTGAGAGTTTGACCCGCTTTAAATCATCGATGGCCACACCAGACAGGTTAGTCAGCGCCTCGCCAATGGCCATCCGCACCGAGGCCGGGGCATCCCAAATCGCCAATGGGGTGCGCTCGCCCACAGCCATGGCCAAGCCGGCATCGCCCGTGTAATCTCGAAGCGTGATCGCACAATCGCTCACCGGCACCTGATGGGGGCCGACCATCGGGTCTCTGACCGAAAGCCCGCCGACCGTCCGATCGCCGATGGTGATTAAAAATGACTTGCAGCCAACCGTGGGGGATCGAAGCACCCGCTCGATCGCATCCGACACCTCAATGCCCGCCAGCCCGCGATCGGGACACGCCACCGGCGCAGTGATGGCCTCAATGTGTCGCGCCGGCATCTCACCCAAAAGGCCCGATAAGGGCAGATCGATCACCACCGCATCGCCCTGCCCCGGTCGATCATCGATCAACACCAAGTCTTGGGTGGCCGTGGCCTGGCCCACGCTCGCCACGGGACAACGCTCGCTGTCTGCCAAGGCCTCGATCAAAGGCCAATCTTCAGCGCCAATGCCCAGCACGTAACGCTCTTGGGCTTCATTGCACCAAATCTCCAAAGGCGACAACCCAGGATCGGCGCTGGGGATGGCCTGAAGCGACAGCCGCGCCCCAACGCCACCATCGTCCAGGAGCTCAGGAATGGCGTTCGACAACCCCCCAGCCCCCACATCGTGAATCATTTTGATGGGGTTGGCCGCCCCCATGGCCCAACAGCGATCGATGACCTCTTGGGCGCGGCGCTCCATCTCAGGGTTGCCGCGCTGCACGGAGGCATAATCCAAGCCGGCATCGGACTGGCCTGAGGCCATGGAGGAGGCCGCACCGCCACCGAGGCCAATCAGCATCGCTGGCCCGCCGAGCACCACGATATGATCGCCAGGCGCCAAGGCCTGTTTGTGGGTGTGCTCGGCCCGAATCAGCCCGCTGCCCCCGGCGAGCATAATGGGCTTGTGATAGCCCCACCAGCGCCCCGCGACCCGACCGGCAAAGCTTCTGAAATAGCCCAACAAGTTCGGCCGACCGAACTCATTGTTGTATCGTGCCGCGCCCACCGGGCCTTCGATCATGATCTGCAGCGCGCTGGCCAGGCGATCCGGCGCAGCTGGGGCATGCGCCCAAGGCTCATGCTCGCCAGAGATGTTCAAATCAGACACGCTAAAGCCGGTCAAGCCCGCCACGGGCCGCGCGCCACGACCGGTGGCGCTCTCATCGCGGATCTCACCACCGGCCCCGGTGGCCGCGCCCGGATCGGGTGAGATGGCGGTGGGGTGATTGTGGGTTTCGACTTTGATTTGGGTGTGCAAGATCACCCCATGCTCAACGCGATAGGGCCGATGTGCCATTTCAGTGACCAGCTGCGTCGATGGACCCCCCTCGATCACCGCGGCGTTGTCATCGTAGGCGGTGACGGTGTGATCTGGGGTGGCTTGATGGGTCTGTTTGATCATGCCAAACAAACGCTCCGGCACGGCCTGCCCATCGATGGTCCAGTGCGCGTTAAAAATCTTGTGCCGGCAGTGCTCAGAATTGGCCTGGGCGAACATCATCAACTCAGCATCCGTCGGCGCCCGTCCAAGGCCGCGGTAGAGCTCGACCAAGTGATCCATTTCCGCATCACTCAGCGCCAAACCCATCCGCGCGTTGTCTTCTTTCAGTGAGGCCAAAGGTGACGCACCCCACGGCAGCGTCACCACTGAGGCGGGCGATTGGGCGTGGTGGAACCATCGACCCCAGTCAGGCCACTGGGTGAGCCACACCTGGGTCATCCGATCAAACACGCTTTGACACCAAGCCTGGGGCAACGCCTCCACCCCCACCCCCTCAAACCGAAGGTGGATCAACCGCTCCACAGACGAAAATTCCGCCAGGCCACATCGGCTCAGAATGTCACCGGCCCGCGATGCCCAAGGGGTTTGGGTCCCCGGACGCGGCGCAATGAAGACGTCCTCGCCGGGCCGAAAGCCCTCAGCCGTCACCGGGCCCGCATCCAAGACCTCAAACAGGGTCTCGGGTGGCCGAATCGATTGATCGATCACCAGCCAGCTGTGCGCGGTGACGGTCACGGGGTGGCCCAGCATCGCACCCAACTGAGCCGCCCAGGCATCCACCTGGAACTGTGGCCAAACCGTTTGCCCGAAAAGGTGGATCACGCCGGCTCAGGTGTTGCGTGGACGCCGGGTCAGCGCGCGTTGGCCTGCTGCTCGAGGCGCGCTTTGAGCTGATCGGGGGGCACAAACCCCGGGATCAGCGTGCCGTCAAACCCCAACAGCGCCGGCGTGCCCGTCACCCCCATGTCTTGGCCCAATTGATAATGCTTGCTGACGGGGTTGTCGCAGTCGCGCGCGGGCAGCTCGCCGCCCGCCTTGGCGGTGTTCATGGCCGCCTGCGGGTCGTTGGCACACCACACCGAAACCAACTTATCGTAGGTGGACGAGTCCTCACCCGCCCTCGGGAAGCCCAGGTAGTTGATTTCGATCCCCTCGGCCACGTAGGCGTCCATTTGTTCGTGCAACCGCCGGCAATAGCCGCAGTCGGGATCGGTGAACACCATCAAGCGGTGGGTGGGGTTGTCCGGGCCGAAGGTGACGAATTCATCGGGGTCGATGGCGGCAATGCGCTCTCGGCGAATCGCCGTTTGGGCGCGGCTGGTCAAATCTTCGCGCGTATCCAAATCAATCAGCCGGCCTTGAAACAGGTGCTTGCCATCGGCGCTCATGTAGACCACATCGCCGCCCAGGCGAACCTCCAAGACGCCATCAATGGGGGTCTCGTTGATCGTCACCGGTGTGTTGGCAGGCACAATGTCAGCCAAACGCGCTTCAATGGCCTCGTAATCGGCGGCCACCCAGGGCGAAATAATCAGCCCGATCAGGCCCAGAATCATAGGATAGATTCGGCGAGTGACGACGTGGCGCATGTGGAACTCCTCAAACGTGCGGTGGGGTGGGCATCTCAAGGTCTCGGCGCGCGACAATCACCCCCGCGGGTGGTGTTCGGCGTACAGCGCTTTTAACCTTGATCTCGACACGTGAGTATAAATCTGCGTGGTGGATAAATCAGCATGACCCAACAAAATTTGCACCACGCGAAGATCAGCACCGTGATCGAGCAGATGGGTGGCGAACGAGTGGCGCAGCCGGTGGGGGTGCACACGCCCCTCAATCCCCGCGGCCAGCGCATGCTTATTGATCCGCTGCCACACCGCTTGGCGCGTCAGCGCCCGCCCACGGGCAGAGACAAACACCGCCTCTGATCGAGGCGCCAATGCCAAACGGCCGTGTTTGAGCCAAACCTCCAACGCCTCCAGCGCGCGCTCGCCCAGCGGCACCAGCCGCTCACGACCGCCTTTTCCAATGACTCGAACGAGCCCCTGTGCCATGGACAACCGCGACAAGCTCAAGGCCACCGCTTCGCTGACACGCATCCCGGAGGCATACAGCGCCTCGAGCAAGGCCCGATCGCGTTGACCCAGCGGCGTGGCGGGATCAGGGGCGTTCAGCAGGGCCTCAACCTGCGCCTCAGACAGCGCGTCGGGCAAATCACGCCGCGCTTTGGGCGGCTCCAAATCGGTCAGGGGATTGGCGTCCGCCTCGCCGTGGGTCATCGCCCAGGCATAGAAACGCCGCATGGCCGACAGCTGGCGGGTGATCGAACTCACCTGAGCCCCCGATTGCAGCCGCTTGGCCAAGTGGCTCAGCACCTGGGCTTGGGTGAGCCGGGGAAACGCCTGCGCAAGGGCGTCATCGGCCCGGACAACGGCCAGCAGGTCATCGCGGTAGGCTTGCAACGTCGCCCGGCTCAGCCCGCGCTCGGCCCAACTGGCATCCAAAAACCGATCGATCAGCGCTTCGGCCTTCATCGGTGTCTCACCCTGTTTTCATCCATGGTGCCCGCGCTCACGGTTTTGGTGGGTCACTGCTCTACAATGCCCAGACCATGAGCGCTGTTGAGCCTGTCATTCCGCATTCTACCGCCGCTGGGGCGACCACGCGGCCGTGCCCGCTCGGCAAGCGACTGTTGGCCGCCCTCTACGATGGTTTGCTGCTGGTGGGGCTTTGGATGATTGCCACGGTGGCGGTGGTGGTGCCCACCAACGCGGGGGTGGCCGCAGACACGCTGTGGTTCCAGGGCTACTTGGCCGCTGTGGCTTGGGCGTATTTTGCGATCAGCTGGCGCCGAGGGTGCACCCTGGGCATGAAGGCCTGGCACATCCGCATCCTCGGCGAGCGTCAACCCATTGGCTGGCCGGCCACGCTCATCCGATTTGTGGTCGCTGTGGCCAGCTGGGGCAGTGTGGGACTGGGCTTTATTTGGGCCTGGTTCAATGCCGACCGATCCACCTGGCACGATTTGGCCTCGAAGACCCGTTTGGTGATTGTCACACCACCCGCCCAATCGCGCCGCTTGTCATGAGCTTGAGCCGGTCAACGAAGCCCGATCAGCGCCGAGCCAACAGCGCCAAAGCCACCATGGATATCATCGCCGCCGGCAGCAGCGACCCCAACCAGATGGGGATCGGCCACAGTGTGACCACGCCTTGAATCACCCGGCTTAAAACAAAAAACACCAACCCCAAGCCAATGCCCACAAACACATTCAGCCCCAAGCCCCCGCGCGGGCTTTGCCGAAAGACCCCCCCAAGGGCAAAAGGCAGGCCAATCAGCACCATCGCCAAGACATTGACAGGAAACAGCACCCGCTCCCACAGCGCCTGCGTGTAGGGCTCGGCATCAAGCGCATTGGCCTCCAAAAACGCCTGCATCTCCACCAGATCGCGGGTGGACAACAGCCTCGGGCGGGTCACGGCGGCATCAAAAAGCTCAGGCGCGATGCTTGACGGGAGGGTCCACTGGTCATGCTGGGCCACTGCGACCCCATCCCGACCCAACTCGGTGCGCGTAACGTCGCGCAATCGCCACCGGCCGGGTTCATGCACCGCCTGTGCCGCGCGGTAAGTCACCACAGGCTGCAAACGCTCATCCAATCGATAGATCAACACGTTGGTCAATGCCAGGCCATCGTCGCCGCCCCAGATCGAATGGCCGATCCGAACCATCAGTTGAGCATCACGAAGCCACAGGGCCCCGCTCCGATCCAGGTCAATCTGGCCAAGCCTGGCCTGATCCCGATCGGCTTGGGCCTGAGTCTCCAACCCAGGCACCAGCCACTCAGAGACGGCCACCAACCCCAACAGGCAAAGCCCGACCACGGCCAATACGTGGGCGCTGATTTTTTTGCGGTGCATGCCCGCGGCGCGCATCGCGACCAATTCGTTGGCTTGCGTGAGGCTGCCCACGCCAATCAAAGTGCCGATTAAGGCAGCGAAGGGAAAGATGTCATACAGGCGCCTGGGCGTTGTCTTGAGCATGTAGCTGGCCATGTCGACAAGCCCATACTCACCGGCCAGATCGCGAAGCTCGCGAATCGTTTCCACCAGGGTGAACACCCCCAACAGCACCACGCTCGCCCAAGCGATGGCAACCAACACGCGTCGGGCCAGATAACGAATCAACACGCCAGGCTTGGCGGGTGCCCTCACCACTGCCGAGCCCGCCACATCGCCAACCCGCCAACCACCCCGGCGAGGCTCAGATGGATGGGCCAAAGCCCCACTCCGCCCACTTGGTTTGATTGCTCCATCCAAACCAAGCCCACATGAACGCCGTTGCTGTAGATCAGGTACACCAAAAGCGCCACCACCACAGACCCAAAGCGTCCCGCGCGCGGCGCCCGCCACGCCAGTGGAATGGCCAACAGCCCCAGCAACAACGTCCCCACAGGCGGCGCCAAACGCCAATGCCACTCGCGCTGCTCGATGGCACTCGCCGGCGGATACAGCGCCGGCAAAGTGGCGATCATCTCCGCATTTTGGGTGGGTCGCGCGGCAGGCGGCGGCAATCGGATGTCGTTTTCACCAAACCGCAGCCGCATCCACCCGCCATCATCTTGGCGCAGCTGGTGACCGTCTTGCAGTGACAGGTAGCGAGCGCCATCGCTGGGGTCTTGCCACAGCCGTCCGCTGGGCGCTGCAATCATTTCCTCGACATCATGGGTGGCGTGCTGGACAAACACCTCTTTTAACGTCGCCGCATCGCCATCGACGCTGGCCACATACAAGGTCAGCCGGCCCTGATCCAGGCGATCAAATTGCCCGGGCTGTAAGCCAGACATCAGCGCCTCGCCCGCCGATTGATCAAGCACTCGATCGGTTTGGGCCACCGTCCATGGCAAGACCCAGCCTGAAATGACCAACACCGCACCGGCCCAAATGACCGCCAGTCCCACCATGGGTTTGAAGCATTCGGCAAAGCCCATGCCCGCAGCCCGCGCAATGGTGACCTCGCCGGCATCATACGCCTGGCCCAGCGCGAACAACACCCCGACCAACAGCGCCAACGGGGCCACCATCAACACAGCCTCAGGCAAGCGAAGCGCCAACAAACCCAACACCGCCATCCCCGGCAACTGCCCCTGTGCGGCCTGCGCTAAAAGCTCGGCCAAAAAAAGCGCGCTGACCACCGCCAGCAACACCGCCAAGGTCATCAGCGAAGTCACCCAAGCTTGTCGGTTGAGATAGCGCGATACAATCATGCCAACGGGCTCATGGTGGGACAATCCACATTGTTTTAAGTCGGGCGGTTACAATGAATCGTTGTCTGCATTGTGGCATGAATCACCCCACTGCGACCCCATCTGTGAGACCCGCTCAGATCAAACACACCAATCAAGCAAAAGATAAAGGCAAAGACGCAATGAAGTTTACAACGACCCCCGACGCGCTCGATCAGCTCAACGTGGACTGCGTGCTGATTGGCGTGGGCACCGATCCCGACAACACACCTTATCTGGGCCCAGCGGCGCGGTCGATGGACGAGGCCACGGGCGGCTTAATCACTCGCCTGATCGACAGCGGTGATGTCCAAACCAAAGTCGGTCGCTGCGTGATGTTGCACACCGCAGACCACCCCGGGACTGAACGCATCTTGGTGGTGGGGTTGGGTGAAGATCAAAAGCGCGATCGGATGGCCTTTAAAAAGGCGCTCACAGCCGCCGGGAAAGCGCTGCGTCAATCGCGCGCGGTGACCGCGCACTGTACGCTCACCGAGTATGGCCTGATCGACGCCGATGGCCCGTGGGCCACCCGGCAAGCGGCGCTGACTTATGCGCACGCGGATTATGTGTATCAAGCCACCAAAAAGCCCAAAGACGACGCCGCACCGGCCACAGAATCGATCAGTTTCAGCGCGGGCGAGGGCGTGGCGGATGCGCTCCACATTGCCGAGGGCGTGGCCGCCGGCGTGGGACTGTGTCGTGATCTGGGAGACCTGCCCCCCAACGTGTGCAACCCGCCCCACCTGGCGAAAGTCGCCGAACAGATGGCAGGCGATCACGGTGGCTTGGCGGTGGAGGTCCTCAATGAAGACCAAATGGCCGAGTTGGGCATGAACGCGCTGCTGGCGGTGGGCCAAGGCAGCGAATGCCCATCCAAGCTGATTCATCTGCGCTGGCGCGGCGGTGGCGAAGATCAAGCGCCCGTGGCCTTGGTCGGCAAAGGCGTGACCTTTGACACCGGCGGCATTTCAATCAAGCCGGGCAACCTCATGGAGCAGATGAAGTTTGACATGTGCGGTGCCGCGACGGCGTTGGGCGTTATGAAAGCCGTGGCCAGCTTGAAACTTCGGATCAATATGGATGTTGTGGTCGCGGCCGTGGAGAACATGCCCGATGGCAAAGCCTACCGGCCCGGTGACGTCATCACGTCCATGTCGGGTCAAACCATTGAAGTGCACAACACCGACGCAGAAGGGCGAATGATCTTGGCCGATGCGCTGACCTGGACAGGCCAAAACGTGAAGCCGGCCGCGATGGTCGATATCGCCACGCTCACTGGGGCATGCGTGGTCGCGCTGGGCCACCACGCCAGCGGCATCATGACCCAAGACGATGCGCTGGCCGATGAATTGATCAACGCGGGCCTGGAAGCGGCCGACCGCGGCTGGCGGCTCCCGCTTTGGGATGACTATCAAGAACAAATCGACTCGCCGTTTGCCGACATGAAAAACATTGGCGGCATGCCGGCAGGCACCATTACGGCTGGCTGTTTCTTGTCGCGCTTTGCCAAGGACCAAACTTGGGCGCACATTGACATTGCGGGATCCGCGTGGGCGTGGGGTCAACCCGGTTCGGCCACCGGGCGGCCCGTGGGCATGTTGGTCCAGTGGGCCGTGGATCGCGTCGGCGGCTGGTCAGCGGCGCTGACGCGCTGAGTCATCGGGTCGGTGACCTTGCAGGTTGACTTCTATCAAATGGGCGGGCGTTTTGCCGATCCATTGACCGTAACCGCGCTTTTGGTCTCCAAAGCCTGGCCCCAACTTGATGACATTGCCGTGGTGGCCTCAAAAAAACAGTTGGACGCGCTCGATGAGACCCTGTGGTCTACGCCCACCGGGCGATTTTTTCCACACGCGCGAGACGATGACACCGCCCCGATTCGTCTCCTGACCCAAGCCCCCAGCCAGGCTCGACTGTTGATTAACTTAAGCCCAGATGCGCCGCTGCCGGCGGGTGATTTTGAACGTGTATGCGAGCTTGTGCCCGCCACCGAAGAGGCGCGCGAGCCGCTGCGGGCGCGGTGGCGCGCGTGGCAGGCGCGCGGCGCGACACTGAACCACCACGCATTGAAATGACCATGGACAAAAGCTACCGCCCTGAAGACATCGAAGACCGCTGGTACCGCGCGTGGGAAGCCGATGGCCTGTTTAAACCGTCCGGTCGCGGCGAGCCCTACTGCATTTTGCTGCCGCCGCCCAACGTCACCGGGACGCTGCACATGGGGCATGCGTTTCAGCACACCCTGATGGATTTGTTGATTCGCTATCAGCGCATGCAGGGCAAAGACGCGCTGTGGCAGGTGGGGGTGGACCACGCCGGAATCGCCACCGAGATGGTGGTCACCCGCCAAATCGAGGCCGACGGTCAGTCTCGCGACGATTACAGTCGAGCCGAGTTCATTGATCGCGTTTGGCAGTGGAAAGAACAATCCGGCTCGACCATCACGGCCCAAATGCGCCGCTTGGGCGCCTCAGCAGATTGGTCGCGCGAGCGGTTCACAATGGATCCCGACCTGTCTGAGGCGGTCATTGAGACCTTTGTTCGGCTGTACGAGGAGGGCCTGATCTACCGCGGGCCGCGGCTGGTCAACTGGGATCCGGTGCTGCAAACCGCGATCTCTGATTTGGAGGTGGTCAATGTCGATGAGCAAGGCCACCTGTGGTCCATTCGCTACCCCAGAGTCGATGGGCGTGGGGATGTGGTGGTGGCCACCACGCGCCCTGAGACCTTGCTTGGGGATGTGTGCATCGCCGTCCACCCAGATGATGAGCGCTACCAGGATCTGGTGGGTCAGTCCGTGCGGCTGCCTTTGACCGACCGCGAAATTCCAGTCATCGCCGATGCCTACGTCGATCCTGAGTTTGGAACGGGGTGTGTGAAGATCACCCCGGCGCATGACTTCAATGACTGGGATGTCGGCCAGCGCCACGGGCTTGACCCCATCAACGTCTTCAACCCGGACGCCACCATCAATGCCAATGCGCCCACGCCGTATCAGGGGCTCGATCGCTTTGTCGCTCGGGCACGGGTGCTGGAAGATTTGCGGGCCCAAGGCCTGTTAATCGAAGAAAAGCCCCACGCCATGGTGGTTCCCAGAGGCGATCGATCGGGCGAAATCATCGAACCCTTTTTGACGGATCAGTGGTTTGTGAAAATGGATCAGCTCGGCGAGCTGGGGCTGTCATTGGTCGAGTCAGGACAGATTGACTTTGTGCCGGGCAACTGGATCAACACCTACCGCCGTTGGATGGAGGATCTCAAAGATTGGTGCATCTCCCGACAGCTTTGGTGGGGTCACCGCATTCCGGCGTGGTATGACGAGCAAGGGCACTGCTACGTCGGCCGCGATGAAGACGCGGTCCGTCAGCACCACGGCTTGGACGATGAAGTGGCGTTGCACCAAGACGACGACGTCTTAGAGACCTGGTTTTCGTCGGCCCTGTGGGCGCATTCCACGATGGGCTGGCCCAATCCTGAGCGGATGGCCGAGGCGGGCTTTGATCGGTACCTGCCCACCCAAGTGTTGGTCACCGGGTTTGACATCATCTTTTTTTGGGTGGCACGAATGATCATGATGACCGGCCACTTCACCGAGCAAGTGCCGTTTAAAACCGTCTACATCACAGGCCTCATCCGCGATGCCGAAGGTCAGAAGATGTCGAAGTCTCGGGGCAACGTGTTGGATCCTTTAGATGTGATCGATGGCATTGAGTTGGAATCGCTGGTGACCAAGCGAACGCAGTCATTGATGCAGCCTGACAAGGCCCAGCGCATTGAAAAAGCCACGCGCCAGGAGTTTCCCAACGGCATCGACAGCCACGGTGCTGATGCGCTGCGCTTCACGTTCACCTCGTTGGCCGGTCATGGCCGCGATCTCAACTTCGACTTATCACGGTGTGCAGGCTATCGGCATTTTCTCAATAAGCTTTGGAATGCGGCACGGTTCACGTTGATGCACGTGGACCATGATCCCATCGCCACGCCGCCGGCCGATGCGCTGGACACGCCCGCGCGTTGGATCCTGTCACGGCTGGGCGAGACCATCAATGCCGTGGATGACGCCTTGGATCAGTACCGGTTTGACCTGGCCTCTCAAGCCTTGTATGAGTTTATTTGGCATGAGTTTTGCGATTGGTATTTGGAGCTGGCCAAACCAGCGCTGCAAACGCCGCAAGCCAACGAAGACCCCGCTTGCGCCAACGCCACTCGGCACACGCTTGCCCATGTGCTCGAGACCAGCTGTCGTCTGCTGCATCCATTCGTGCCCTTCATCACCGAAGAGCTCTGGCAACAAGTCAAAACGGCCGCGGCGGTCTCGGGCGAGAGCATCAGCACCCAGCCTTGGCCCACCGCGCCGACAGCAGACCATGAGGCCACGGCCGATGTGGAGTGGCTCAAAGCCGTGATTTCTGCCATTCGCTCCACCCGCACTGAACTTGGCCTGGCCCCCGGCAAGCCGATGCCGCTGTTGATTCAGCAAGGCAGCGACGACGATCAACGCCGCATGGATCGGCTGGGCCCTTGGGTGGCGCGATTGGCACGGCTGTCGTCCATTGACTGGCTCGAGCCCGACACCACGGCTGGCGACCCGGCCGAGGGTGCGGCGGTCGCTTTGGTGGGGTCAATGCGATTGTTGATCCCGCTGGCAGGCTTGGTGGACATCAAAGAAGAGCTCGAACGGCTGAACAAACAGCTCGATAAAGAAACCAAAGGGCTCACCAGCACCGAGAAGAAGCTGGCCAATGAGCGCTTTGTGGCCAATGCCCCCGAAGCGGTGGTTGAAAAAGAGCGCGAGCGATTGGAACAACACCAACAGACGGTCAAGGCGCTGACCAACCAAATCGACAAGCTGAAGTCGCTGGCTTAGGCGATCATGCAGATGACCGCGCCCAACGCCATCAAACAAATGAAGCTCTACACCCAAATGGAGCGTGTGCAGCGCGCCCTGTCTGCCCGAGGGATGGCCAAAGGCGCGTTGCGGCCGTCCGACCTACATGATCTTGACCAGCTCCACTATGGCGGCATTGATGCCGTCGAGCATGCGATTGACGTGTTGGGCTTGACTGGGGAAGACACCGTCTTGGACGTCGGTGCAGGCTTGGGTGGTCCAGCACGCTACATCGCTCAGCGCTTGGGTGGCCAGATCGAGGCCATCGAACTTCAAGCCGATCTGAATGCGCTGGCACAAACGCTGACAGCGCGTTGCGGTTTAGATAACCACATTCGCCACACCCAAGGTGATGTGCTGGCAGCACCCTTGCCGCCCAATCACTTCGATGCCGTGGTCAGTTGGTTGACGGTGTTGCACATTCCCAATCGCGCCGGGCTTTTTGAATGCCTCAAAGAGACGCTCAAACCCATGGGCCAAATGTATTTGGAGGACTTTTACGCGCGCCAGCCGCTCGATGAGGCCACCCAAAAAACCCTCACCGAGGAAGTGTTTTGTGCCCACCTGCCCCATCAGGCGCAATACATCCAAGACCTGAGTCATGCGGGGTTTACCAACATCGTATTTGAGGACGTCTCCGAGGCGTGGACCGACTTTGTGTCTGAGCGACTTTGGACATTTCAAGATCAAGCCGATGCGTTCATCAAAGTGCATGACCAAGCCACTTATGACGCGCTCGCTCATTTTTACTCGGTCATGGTGACCTTGTTCAAAGGGGGTCAGCTGGGGGGTGTTCGAATTCGAGCCGAGGCCGCTCGCTGAGGTGGCACATCATCACCCACGCGTCCTCTCGTCCCGCGTGGCTTGGATAGTAGCCAGGCCGCCGGCCGATGACCCGAAAACCGGATTTTTGATACAGCCTTCGAGCGGGCTTATTTGAGGGTCTGACCTCTAAAAAACACCGATCCACACCCAGCAATGCCGCATCGGTCAAGGCATGATCGAGCAACCCCTCGGCCAACCCCTGCCGGCGCGCTTCGTGGCGCACACACAAATTCAAAAGATGCGCCTCATCCAGTGCGCTTGAGACAATCGCATAGCCCAGCAACTCACCCGACTCAAACATCCCATGGCACGCGTACCCCGCCCGCAAGCAGTCTTTGAAAATGGGCAGGCTCCAAGGAAAGTCATACGCTTTCGTTTCAATGGCCATCACCGCCGCGACATCGTCCTCAGCCAAGCGCCGGATCGACCGATCCGTTGAGACAGGCATGGTGTCCCAGCGCGCAGCCATCAGTTCAACCGGGCGGTTTGCAGTTGGCGCCATAACGCCCGCTTGGCTTCAGGGTCGTCATGGATGGCTTGCAGTGTCGGCACCTCAATCACTTCAGAGGCCTCCAGTGGACGTGGAGGCGGGCCGAAGGACAAGACGCGTTGAACCCCGCGCTCAGCCAACTCAGACACCCCGACGCCGGCCTCCTGGCTCTTGGCCCACTGACCAAAGCGACAATCCGCCACGCCCAAAGTCGCGGTGATATCAGCGAGCAAGGCATCGAACTGACCGCGCCACGGCTGGCGCTGGACCAATACCCACCGCCCATCACCGCTGGCCAATCGAATTCTCAGCTGGTCTACTCCGCCGCTGGCGTGCCGACGGGTCCACACATTGATGCCCATGGCGTTCAGACGCTGATGCTGAACACGGGTCAGTCGCGACATCACCTACTCCTGACCTCGTCGACGCCGACGTTGCGCGGCGTAGCGGCCCTTGACGGTGAGCAAAGGCCCCGACAAGGTATAGCTCACCCCGATGGCCAACAACACCGCAGGCAAGTCAATGGCCAGCAAAGTCAGCACCGCAATCACCACCAACACCTTGGTGATCGGCACCCTGCCGCTGGTCGGTGCTTGCTTGAAACTGAAATATCGAATGCCCGAGACCATCAGCGCGCCCAGCAGCACCATCAAGATCAGCACCGGTCCGGCCATCACCTCAGACGGAACGCCTCGGTCGATCGAAAACCACACCGTCGACATCAACGTCCCCGCCGCCGCCGGCGTCGCCATGCCTTGGAAATAAGCCTTATCCGCCACGCCAGCTTGGGTATTGAATCGGGCCAGCCGAAGCGCGGCACATGCGGTGTAAAAAAATGCCGCCAACCAGCCGAGCTTGGCGGTGGTGGTGTCCGGCGCACCCAAAGCTGACGACACCCAGGCAAAGGCCAAAAAGCCAGGCGCCATTCCGAAGGACACCAAATCCGACAGGCTGTCATATTGCACGCCAAATGCCGATTGGGTATTGGTCATGCGCGCAATCCGACCATCCACCCCATCCAAGATACCGGCGACCAAAATCGCCACGCATGCTGCAATGATGTCGCCATTAAACGAGGCAATGATGGCGTAGAACCCGGCCAACAGTGCCGCGGTGGTGAACGCGTTGGGCAGTAAGAATGCGCCACGTGCTTTTTTTGGAGTGTTCGACGCCATAGCTGCGTCAGGTTATCACCATTGGGTCAATGGGTCATCTCCTGCTATGATGACGGTTTGTTTTAACGGAAGCATCACGCTCTCGCTCGCATGAAAATCTCACAGTTTCATTTGGCCACCCAAAAAGAAGTGCCCAACGATGCCGAAATTGTCAGCCATCAGCTGATGATCCGATCGGGCATGATTCGAAAGTTGACCTCAGGCATTTACACATGGACGCCATTGGGCCTTCGCGTGCTTCGAAAAGTCGAGCAAGTGGTCAGAGAAGAAATGGATAAAGCAGGGTGTCTCGAGCTTTTGATGCCTGCCATCCAGCCGTCTGAGCTCTGGCAAGAGACCGATCGCTGGGATGCTTTTGGGCCGCTTCTTTTAAAGATCACCGACCGTGCTGGACGCGAATTTGCGTTTGGCCCCACGCACGAAGAGGTGATCACCGATTTTGCGCGCGCCGAGCTTCGCTCCTACAAACAGCTGCCCATTTGTTTTTATCAGATCCAAACCAAATTTAGAGATGAGATCAGGCCGCGGTTTGGCGTGATGCGGGCGCGCGAGTTTTTGATGAAAGATGGGTACTCGTTTCATATGGACGAGGCGTCTTTGGATTCGTTTTATCAAGTCATGTTTGACGCCTACACGGCCATTTTTGAAAGACTGGGGCTGCTGTTTAAAGCTGTGGAAGCGGATTCTGGAAACATCGGCGGCGCCACCAGTCATGAGTTCCATGTCTTGGCCGATTCTGGGGAGGACCAATTGGCTCACGTCCCCGATACACAGTATGCCGCCAACGTGGAGCGCGCCGAGGGCGTGGCGATCGGCGAGCTTGACCCCCCTCAGCGAGATTTGGAGGTTGTGGACACGCCCAATGCCAAAACCATTGATGATCTGGTCGAGCAATTCGATCAGCCCATTGAAAAAACCGTCAAGACATTGGTTGTTGAAGCCCACCCTGACGCCGATCACGAGCTGATTGCGCTGCTGGTGCGTGGCGACCATGAACTCAACGAAGTCAAAGCCGAAAAACGCCCTGAAGTCGCCAGTCCGCTGACCTTCGCCAGCGATGAAAAGATCAAACAGGCCACGGGCGCGCATCCAGGCTCGCTTGGCCCGGTCAACCTGCCCATCCCAATGGTGGTCGATCGTCAAGTCGCGCTCATGAGCGATTTCAGCGCTGGCGCCAACGTCGACGGCCAACACCACTTCGGCATCAATTGGGGCCGTGACGTGGCACTGCCCGCCGTGGCTGACTTGAGAAAGGTGGTGGCCGGTGACCCCGCGCCTGATGGCTCAGGCGAGATTGAATTGATCCGTGGCATCGAGGTGGGCCACATCTTCCAATTGGGCGACAAATACTCTCAAGCCATGAACGCGGTGGTCATGGATGAAAACGGCAAAGCCATGCACCCTTTGATGGGCTGCTATGGCATTGGCGTATCTCGGATTGTGGCGGCAGCGATCGAACAAAATCACGATGATCGGGGCATCATTTGGCCCGCGCCGATGGCGCCATTTCAGGTTGTGCTCTTGCCGCTCAATGGCCACAAATCACATCGGGTCCGCGAAACCGCTGAAGATTGGTATCAAACGCTGACTGAAGCGGGCGTAGAGGTGCTGCTCGACGATCGCAACCAACGCCCCGGAGTGATGTTCGCCGATGCGGAGCTGTTGGGGATCCCGCACAGCGTGGTGTTGTCAGATCGAGGATTGGATCAGGGTGAATGTGAGTATCAGCCGCGCGGTCAAGCGCGGGTGGTCATGCCACTGGAAGACGCCAAAGCCCACCTGCTGTCATTGATCGAGCATTAAGCCCGCATCGGCTTCAACCGCCTTTCAAGTGCGCGCCACCGTCTGAGCTCAACCGCAAAAGCTCAGCCGTTTTGGTCCTGGCCTTGGGGACCCAGATGCTTCGCGCCACGCTCGCGCGCCAAAGCCATTTGCCGAATCCGCTCTTTTATGCCGGCGATTTTGTCCTGGCTAAACCGCTGCTGACAGATCGAGCACTGCCCGGTCTCATCCCAAGGCGGTAAATGATGGGCATCGAGACCCTCCACAGGGTTGCGACACCCCGCGCAAATGCCCTGATCGGTGGGTTTAAGCGCATGATCCACCGCGATGCGGTCATCGAACACAAAGCACTCTCCATCCCACAGCGACTGATCTTGATCGATCTGTTGTAAGTAATTAAGAATACCGCCTTTGAGCTGATAGACCTCACCAAACCCATGGCTTTTGAGGTGGGTGCCCGCTTTCTCACAGCGTACGCCCCCGGTGCAAAACATGGCCACCGGCCGCGTGGGGTCCAAATGTCTCGTGGCCCACTCAGCGAACTCACTGAACTTTTCGATGTGCGGATTTTGTGCCCCGGCGAAGCTCCCCACCTGGCACTCGTTGTCGTTGCGTGTATCAACAAGCTGAACGTTGGGGTCTTGAATCAAGGCATGCCACCTCGGCGGCTCGACGTGCTCGGCGGTGCCGGCATGATGGGGCTGGATGTCGGGGTCAAAGGTGATGATTTCTGGGCGGATGCGAACCCGCAAACGCAAGAATGGCACCGCCTCAACGGGCTGAAAATTGGTGACCAGCTGATCAATCCCGTGCGCTTGGGCCAAATAGGCCTGCCAATCATCCAATTGAGGCCGCGACCCCCCCAACGAGAAGTTGATGCCCTCGCGAGCGATGACCACGGTGCCAATCAAGCCCAAGCGCTTGGCCTGGGCGCGCAAATCGGCCTGTTTTAGCGCCAGACGATCTAAATCAACGAATTGATAGGCACTCAAAAGCATCATCCGCTCTATTTTAAAGCCAACCGGGCTGGAAAACAGGCGCATGGGCGTTGCCGGGGCTTGCCCGGCGCGCGCCGCCCAAGCTATAATTGGCGGGATTTATCGACACACGCTGGTCGTTAAGTGGTGCGGGGTTGCCACGGTTTGATTGATCAAACCGCGGTTCGCAACCACAGGCCATGCGGAGGCTTAAACCCCGGACAAGTCCATCTCGATCCGTCGCGACCCTTTTGGAAGCCTCGGGACGATGGTGGGTTGTCCAACACAACAAGGATGCAAGATCATGCCAAATGTCACCATGCGCCAAATGCTGGAAGCAGGCGTTCACTTTGGTCACCAGACCCGGTACTGGAACCCCAAAATGGAACCGTTCATCTTCGGGGCCCGGGGCAAAATCCACATCATCAACCTCGAAGAGACCCTGCCTCTTTTTAAAGAGTCACTGGATTTCTTAAGTCGCTTGGCTGCTCGTCGCGGCACCGTCATGTTCGTCGGCACCAAGCGCGCTGCCAGTCAGGCCATCTCGGAAGAGGCCGCGCGTTGCAACAGCCCGTATGTCTCACACCGCTGGCTCGGTGGCATGCTGACCAACTTCAGAACCGTTCGCCAGTCCATCAACCGACTCAAAGAGCTCGAGCAGATGGAGACCGATGGCAGCTTTGAGCGCCTGGTTAAAAAAGAAGTGTTGCAGCTGACCCGCGAACGCGACAAGCTCCAACAGAGCTTGGGCGGTATTAAAGACATGAAGGGCTTGCCCGATGCGCTGTTTGTGATCGATGTCGGTCACGAGTCCATCGCCGTGGCCGAAGCCAAAAAACTGGGGATTCCGGTGATTGCCGTGGTGGATACCAACCACTCTCCTGATGACATTGACTATGTCATCCCAGGCAATGACGATGCGATTCGGGCCATCCGTTTGTACACACAAATGGCGGCGGACGCGATTTTGGAAGGGCGCGCGTCGGCACCCGCGCCAGGGCCAGCACAGGGTGACGATGAGTTTGTCGAGCTTGACGCAGACGGCAACCCAATTGTGGCCTCCGATGCGCCACCGCAAACCGACAAGCCTGCAGCCAAAGTCACTAAGAAAAAAGTGGCTAAGAAAAAGAAAGTCGCCGCCGCAAGCAAACCGAAAGCTGAGGCCTCTGAAAACGCTGCCCTAGAGTCAACTCCAGCAGAAAGCGAAGCCAGCACCGAGGCCGAAGACGCACCCAGCGAGGCGCCCGCACCGGCTGCGGCACCCGCCTCTAAAAAGGTCGCGAAGAAAAAAGCAACCAAGAAAAAAGTCACGAAGAAAAAAGCGGCCAAAAAGAAAACAGCTAAAAAAGTGGCCAAGAAAACAGCGGCCAAAGCAGACGACCAAAGCGATTCAGGAGACGAGTCATGAGTGTGACAGCCTCACAAGTGAAAGAATTAAGAGAGCGCAGTGGCGCGGGCATGATGGAGTGCAAAAAAGCCTTGGTCGAAACTCAAGGCGACATGGACGCGGCGATCGAGACTTTAAGAAAATCTGGCTTGGCCAAAGCCGATAAAAAATCCGACCGCGTGACCGCTGAGGGCGTGATTGTCCACGCCAGTCAAAACGGGCACTCGGTGATGGTCGAGGTGAACTGTGAAACGGATTTCGTGGCCAAAGATGACAACTTTGCTCAGTTTGCATCTTCAGTCGCCACCAATGCGCTGGACGCTGAAGACATTGATGACTTGCTCGGCTCGACGTTGCCAAGCGGTCACACGGTAGAAGACGCCCGTCAACAGCTGGTCGCAAAAATTGGCGAAAACATCCAAGTGCGGCGCCTGTCACATTTGCGGGTCGAGGGCGCGAACATGGGCTGCTACATCCACGGTGGACGAATTGGTGTCATGGTGGCACTGCGCGGTGGGGATGAGGCGCTCGCTCGCGATCTGGCCATGCACATTGCCGCGCTCAATCCAGCCTACATCAAGCCCGATGATGTGCCGGCTGAAGTCTTGGACAAAGAAAAAGACATTCTCGTGGCCCAAGCGGCAGACAGCGGCAAGCCCGCTGAAATCATCGAAAAAATGGTTGAGGGTCGATTGAAGAAACATCTCGGTGAGATCACGCTGACCGGCCAGCCATTTGTCAAAGACGGCGACATCACCGTTGAGAAGCTCCTCCAATCTCGGGATGCCGAAGTGATGGCCTTCTCGCGATTGGAGGTTGGCGAAGGCATCGAAAAAGAAGAAGAAGATTTCGCCACCGAGGTCATGCAGCAGGTTCAGGGAAGCTAACCATGTCAGACTCACCGGCCGTGTCCCGCATTTTGCTCAAACTCAGTGGCGAGGCATTGCTCGGTGAGCTCGACTATGGCATCGATCCCAAAGTCAGCTCTCGAATTGCCCAAGAAGTCAAAGCCGTGGTGGCGGCCGGTGTCCAAATAGGCATTGTGATTGGGGGTGGCAACATCTTCCGAGGGAAAGGCCTTGCCGCGTCTGGCATTGACCGGATCACGGGTGATCAGATGGGGATGTTGGCGACGGTCATGAACGCGTTGGGCCTACAGGACGCTTTAGAAACCGCCGGTGTGACCACGCGTGTGATGTCGGCGGTCTCTGTTCGTGAAGTCTGTGAAGACTACATCCGACGCCGAGCGATCAGACACTTGGAGAAAAACAGAGCGGTGATTTTTGCTGCCGGCACGGGCAATCCATTTTTCACCACAGATACCGCCGCCAGCCTAAGAGCAATAGAGATCGGCGCCGATTTGATGATCAAAGCCACCAAAGTTGACGGGATCTACAGCTCAGATCCAATGACAAATTCTGATGCCAAGCATTATGCCAGGATCAGCTATGATGAAGTCATAGAGAAAAAACTGGAGGTCATGGACACCAACGCGATTGTGTTGTGCCGTGACCAGTCAATGCCCATTCGAATCATCAATCTTCACCGTGCCGGCGAGCTGGATCGATTGATTCAAGGTGAGCAAGTCGGCACGCTGGTGAGCTAGGGAAGCAAGCAATGTTGAACGAAGTCAAATCTGAAGCGGACAGTCGCATGGCGAAGTCAGCGCAGGCGCTGGAAAATGAGCTGGCCAAAATCCGCACTGGACGGGCACATCCCAGTCTGCTCGAACACATTACCGTGGAATACTACGGGTCTGTCGTGCCACTCAATCAGGTGGCGAACATCAACAGTGAAGATGCACGCACTTTAAGCGTCGTGCCCTTCGACAAGACCATGGTTTCAGCTGTTGAGAAGGCCATCATGACCTCAGACTTAGGTCTCAATCCAGCCACCTCGGGGACCAACATTCGCGTCCCGTTGCCCGCCTTGACTGAAGAACGCCGCGCTGAATTGGCCAAAGTGGTCAGTGGCGAGGGTGAGCAAGCCAAAGTGGCGATCCGCAACATTCGCCGAGACGCCAATGGGCAACTTAAGGATTTTTTGAAAGACAAAGCCATCACAGAAGACGATGTCAGGAAAGGGGAGAGCATGATCCAAGAACTCACTGATCGCTACGTCGCTCAGGTCGACGAGCTGGTCGCGACAAAAGAGCGGGAACTCATGGAAATCTGAGCCATGTCTCAGTCCCCTTCGATTCCCCGGCACATTGCCATCGTCATGGATGGCAACGGCCGTTGGGCCAAAAACCAAGGCAAGCCTCGATCAGCAGGTCATCAGGCCGGCAGTGATGCGTTGAAACGAACGGTTGAAGCCGTCGGCCGGCGGGGCATCGACACCTTGACGGTCTATGCGTTTTCGAGTGAGAACTGGCACCGCCCCAGTGTCGAGGTTAAACACCTCTTAGAGCTTTTTTTAAATGCACTAAACCGCGATGTGGCGGAGCTTGACCAGAACAATGTGGCCTTGCGGTTTATTGGTCACCGCATGGCCTTCAATGCCGCCATACGAGATGGCATGCGCCGCGCAGAAGCCAAGACGCTCAACAATGATGGACTGTGTCTGAATGTGGCTGTCAACTATGGCGGGCATGCTGAAATCACGCATGCCGTGCGCCAGCTGGCTCAAGAAATCACCCAAGGCGTTCTTCGCCCCGAGCAAGTCACCGAGCAAGCCATTGAAGAGAAACTCTACACCCAGGGCTTGCCCGCGCCTGATCTATTGATTCGCACAGGTGGCGAAAAACGACTGTCCAACTTTTTACTCTGGCAGATGGCCTACACAGAACTTCATTTCACCGATACGCTGTGGCCCGATTTCGGCGCGGAAGATCTGGATGCTGCCTTGGCCGATTTTTCGTGCCGCCAGCGACGTTTCGGAACCCTCCCCCAAGTCGAAAATGCTTAAAGACCGCGTTCTCACCGCGGTGGTGATTGCCATCGCCGGCTTGAGCGCCATTTTTTTGGCGCCCCCGTGGGCCTTTGCCTTGCTGGCAATGGGCGTGATCGTCATGATCGGTGGCTGGGAAGCAAGCCGGCTTGCGCAGATCAAAACGCCCGGGAAAATGGCGCTGTATGTGACCGTCATGGTCCTCGTTGGCGCGGTGCTGTGGTGGCCCATGAGCATGCAGTGGTCAGGTTTGGCGTTGGGCTGTGTTGCGCTGAGTTGGGCGAGTCCGCTTGTGTGGTTGCGGCAACCACAAAAACAGCGGGCGAGCGCTTGGGTGGCGGTGTTTCTGGGTGGGCTCTTAATCGGGGCCTGGCTCTCGTTGGTGCTGCTCCAATCGATCAGCCCTTGGCTGATCGTCTGGGTGGTCGCCATCATTGCCGGTGCCGACATCGGCGCCTATTTCTCGGGCCGCGCCTTTGGGGGCGCCAAGCTTGCACCGAATGTCAGTCCGAAAAAGACATGGGCAGGGGTCTATGGCGGTATCGTGGCGGCCATGGCGGTCGCGCCCATCGCTCAGGTCCTGGTGCCGCTGGACTACCGCGCGCCCTGGTACTGGCTGGCGCTTTTGGGATTGGCGTTGGCTGCCATTTCGATTGTGGGGGATCTCACCATCAGCCTTCTAAAACGCCAGGCGGGCTTAAAAGACAGCTCTCAGCTTTTGCCGGGTCACGGTGGCATCTTAGACAGACTCGACAGCCTGGGCGCCGCCTTGCCCTTTTTTACGCTGGCCATGGCCGCGCTTTACCACCTCTAATCCAGTCCAACGCCCCAGGCTCAAACCAGTACAATGGAGCCTGTTCGCCTGAATCGACGAAACGCATCTAGATGGACATAATCGGCCCTGTTTTTTGGTTGCTGGTGGCCCTTGGGCTTTTGGTGACCTTCCATGAGTTTGGCCACTTTTGGGTGGCTCGGCGCTGTGGTGTGCGCGTGCTGTGTTTCTCGGTGGGGTTTGGGCGCGCGCTGTGGTCAAGAACCGCGCGCGACGGCACCCGCTACCAAATTGCAGCGATCCCGTTGGGGGGTTATGTACAGATGCTCGATGAGCGTGCACAACCCGTGCCGACCGAGCAGCAAAGCGAGTCATTTAATCGAAAGCCAGTCTCGCAGCGCATTGCGATCGTGGCGGCAGGTCCGATCTTTAACCTGATTTTCGCGGTGGCGGCATTTTGGTTGATGTTTGTCATTGGCATTGCGGCCATGCGGCCCATTGTGGGTGAACCCACCGGCATCGCTGCGGATGCTGGCATCGCCCCACAAGACCAAATCATTCAAGTCAATGACCAAGCCGTAGAAACATGGACACATGCCGTGTTGGCCTTGACCCCAATCGCGTTGGATCGTGGGACGGCGCGTTTGGTCGTCGAGTCGCCACAACAGTCCCAGCGTTTGATTGAGCTCGACCTCAGCACGCTGGGCCGGGATTTTAAAGAGGACGAGACCTTAGAGGCGCTGGGTTTGCATCCCTGGCGGCCGGCACTGCCGCCGACAATCGGTGCGGTCAGCCCGGGGTCTGCGGCCGATCAGGCCGGCCTTGAGGCGGGCGATCGTGTCATTGCCATTAACGGTGTGACGATCGATGACTGGCCAACCATCACCCAGACTGTCCCCCAACAGGGGCTCAACGATTCAGGTCAATTGCAGCGACTGAATGTTGTGGTTGAGCGCAATGGCCGCGAAATCGAATTTGACATCATGCCCAACCTCGATGAAGCAGGCAATCGGCCCTTGCTGGGGATTCAATCCGTCGAACCCAGCGCGTCGATGCAATCTGACATCCAGCGCGCTTTTGTTATTGACCAACGCGGCCCCATTGAGGCGCTGGTCGAGGCCACCTCTGAGACCTGGCGACTCAGCACAGCAACGCTTGGAATGCTGGGTCGAATGGTGGTCGGCAAAGCTTCACTGGAGAACCTGTCTGGACCGATCACGATCGCCCGACTGGCTGACCAATCAGCGCGTTTGGGGATTTCTCGATTTTTGTTCTTTCTGGGTTTGATCAGTCTGTCACTGGCGATCATCAACTTGCTGCCCATTCCAATGCTCGATGGTGGGCATCTGCTGTACTACTTGGTCGAAATCATCAAAGGCTCGCCTGTGTCTGAACACACGCAAGTCGTCGGTCAGTACGTGGGGTTGATGCTCATCGTGATGCTCATGGGGGTGGCGATATTTAACGATATATTAAGGCTGATTGCCTAAACTTAGAAGGTTTACCAATGCCAACGCTTAACCGATACGGATGTTTTGAATGAGAAAAGTCCTCGCTATTTTGATCTTTGTGATCACCGCCAGTCCAGCGTGGGGGGAGCGCTTTATCGTTGAAGACATCCGTGTAGATGGCATCCAACGAATCTCGGAAGGCAACATTTTCAGTTTTATCCCAATCGAGGTGGGTGACGAATACACCCCTGCATTGGCACGTTCGACCATTCGTGATCTCTACCAAACGGGCTTTTTTTCGGATGTTGAACTCCTGAGAGACAACAACACGCTGATTATTGAAGTCCAAGAGCGCCCCGCCATCTCATCAATTTCTATCACGGGCAACCGGCAAATTAAGACCGAGGAAATGATGCCCGCGTTGGCAGGGATTGGCATTGCTGAGGGTGAGATTTTTAACCAACTCAACCTGGATCGAATCCAACAAGAGCTTGTGCGTCAGTATTTTGGCCGCGGCTACTACAACGTCAATGTGGATATGCAAGTCACCAATTTGGTGAGAAATCGAGTCTCTTTGGTGATTGACATCACTGAAGGTGATCAGGCTCAGGTGCGCCATATCAATATTGTTGGCAATGAAAGCTTCACCGAAGAGGAGTTGCGGGACGACTTTGAGACGGACACAAAGCGCGGCTGGCGATTTTGGCAAGGCAAGACCCAGTATACGAGTGAAAAGCTCTCAGGCGATCTTGAAACACTCCGCTCTTTCTACCTCGACCGGGGCTACATTGACTTTGCCATTGAGTCAACTCAGGTCTCTATTAGCCCCGATGCGCAGGATATTTTTGTCACCGCGAATATCCGAGAGGGCGAGGTCTTCACCGTCAGCGACATCAATATTACTGGCGATCTTGTGTTGACAGAGGAGTTTTTGCGCCGCCTGCTGGTCATTGAGATTGGCGATCGATTTTCCAGAAAAGACATCGAAGCGTCGGTTGAAAATATCACCGCCGTGCTGTCCAACATTGGCTATGCATTTGCCAACGTGAACCCCAGGCCCTCACTGGACCGTGAAAACCAAGAGGTGGAACTGAACTTTTTTGTTGAACCCGGCCAGCGTGTGTACGTGCGACGCATTGAGTTTGAGGGCAACGATCAAAGTAAAGATGAAGTGCTTCGCCGCGAGATGCGTCAATTCGAGGGCTCTTGGTTCTCACAAGCCCTCCTGGATCGCTCTAAAATACGCATCGAGCGCTTGGGCTTTTTTGACAACGTGAACATCGAGACTGAACCGGTCGATGGCAGCGATGATCAAATCGACATCACCGTCAGCGTCGAAGAAACCCCCTCAGGCAACTTCCAAGTGGGTTTGGGTTACTCCCAAATCCAAGGCTTGATTGCCTCGGTTTCTGTCGAACAGAACAACTTCTTGGGCTCAGGGCGCCAGGTGGGCTTTTCCGTCTCAAGAAGCTCAATCTTGTCGCAGATCGGTGTCAACTATACCAACCCGTACTACACCGATGATGGCGTCTCTCGGGGCTTTTTCTTGCGCTATACCGAGTTTGATCAGGGTGATGCCAACATTTCCTCGTTTTCAACCAGTCAGGCCGCCGGTGGCGTCAGCTTTGGCTTTCCCTTGACCGAGCTTGACTTCTTGCGCGTCGGTGCGTCTGCCCAGCGCATTGACATCAATCTCCCCGTGGCGTTCTTGCCAACCGATCCTGATGACCCTGACTCACCGGTCGTCTTGGCGACACCCGCTGAGCGGCCCTTGGGGATTTCGTTGGATGAGGATCAAGACGGGTTGATCTCGGCTTCAGAGCGTCGGGTCACATCTTACGTGCTTGATGCAACTTGGTCTCGCGACAGTCGAAACCACTACTTGAACCCCACCCAAGGTTCATTGAATCGCCTCACCAGCGAAGTCGCGCTGCCAGGAAGCACGCGAGAATACTACAAGTTCTCATATCGAGGCCGGAAATACTGGCCTGTCGGACAGACGATGGCATTTGGTCTGCGCGCGGATGTATCCTATGGTGGCGTGTTTGACGATTACGACGACAAAGTCGGCATTGAACCCATTGAGCCCGAGCGACTGGCGGGCCGCTGTCAGGTCGATGAGATTGTCACGCTCGATGATGGCCTGCCTTTTTATGAGCACTTTTTTGCAGGCGGTGTTTCCGATATTCGAGGCTTTGACGACAACTCACTCGGCCCCAAAGACCGCTTCTGTCGTTCAGTTGGGGGGGATTTTAAGCTCTCCGGTGGCGTTGAATTTGCTTTCCCCATTCCCTTTGTCGAGGCGTCTGGGACACGATTGTCTTGGTTTGTTGATGTGGGCAATGTCTTTTCAAACTATGACAGTTTTGATGCTGACTTACTCAGGGCCTCAACCGGGTTTTCAGTCAGGTGGCAAGCGCCCGTGGGCCCGATTGTGATTAACCTTTCCCAGCCATTGATCAAACGTCAAGGCGATGAGGTTCAGACCTTACAATTTAGTTTCGGTCAGGTGTTCTAAACATGTCTGCTCGCAGACTCTGCTTACAGTTAGTCTGCTTGGCGGGTCTTGTCTTCGCCGGCCCACTGGTCGCGCAAGAAACGAAAATCGGGTATGTGGATATGCAGCGCTTATTTGATGAGGCCCCGCAGGTCCAACGTGTCAGAGAGGCCTTGGACCGGGAGTTCCGGCCTCGAAATGAAGCCCTATTGGCCGATGAGGCTCGCCTCGAGGAGATCGAGTCGCAGCTCGCTGACGACACCCTCTCTTTGATCAACAGCCAACGCCAGGCTTTGATGCGAGAAGCCAGGAACCTGCGTCGCTCCATTGATCGAAGACGAGATGACTTGGCTGAGGAGGTTCGATTTCGCACCAATGCCGAAACCAGTGATTTGGAAGCCACCATCGAATTGGCGGTTTCGCAAGTCGCACGCACCAATGGTTATGATCTGATTTTAACCAGCCCGGTCGCCTACGCCTCTGAGCGCGTGGATATCACCGATGCGGTGCTCGTCTGGTTGGCCAACGATATCGAGTCACAGGCCGACAGCTTGCCATGATTTGGACACTGACAGAGCTGGCTGAGGCGTTGGGCACGTCTTTTCATGGCCCACAAGATCGAACAATTGAGAGTGCGGGCACGTTGGCGTCAGCCAAGCCTGACCAACTGAGCTTTTTGGCCAACCGTGCCTACACCGAACAGTTGGCCAACACGCACGCAGGTGCCGTCATTGTGCACCCTGATCACGTCGATGCTTGTCCAACGGCCGCCATCGTCAGCAACAATCCCTATGCCACATGGGCGAGCGCATTAAGGCTGCTCAACCCACCTCCAAAACGACAAACTGGCGTCCATGCCACCGCCGTTGTGGATGACTCGGCCATGGTGGATTCCGCCGCCTACATTGGCCCCCATTGCGTGATCGGGTCAAAGGCGCGCATTGGATCCGGTGCTGTCATTGGGCCTCACACCATCATCGAGGACGCCGCCGAGATTGGTGAAAATGCCCATCTGGTGGGCAACGTCTATGTGGGTCCTCGGTGCATCCTGGGCGATCGGGTGATCGTGCATCCGGGCGTGGTGATCGGTGCCGATGGCTTTGGTTTGGCCATGGACCAAGGCCAGTGGCAAAAGGTCCCCCAACTGGGGCGTGTGGTGGTGGGTGACGATTGCGAAATCGGCGCCAATACCACCATTGATCGAGGTGCGTTGGACGATACCCAGCTTGGCGTGGACGTCCGCATCGACAACCAAGTCCAGATTGCACACAACGTCCAGATCGGAGATCATACGGCCATTGCAGGCTGCGTCGGTATCGCCGGATCGACCCACATCGGTGCCTACTGCATGATTGCCGGTGCCAGCGGCATTGGCGGGCACCTCACGATCGCTGATCAGGTTGTGATCACCGCCATGAGCACCGTGGTGACATCAATCGATCAGCCGGGAACATATGGCTCCGGCATCCCAGCCCAGCCTCATCAAAGCTGGAAACGCACCCTAGTGAGGCTGACCCGCTTGGATGAGTGGGCCCAACGCATCAAAAAGCTGGAAAAGTCAAAACAACCCAAAGACTAAGTGGCCAGCCTGAGCCTCAGATAAGGATCGCCCAACCATGATTGCTGACATCGAAAAAATTTTAGACTTGCTTCCCCATCGTTACCCGTTTCTGTTGGTTGACCGGGTGCTGAGCTTTAGCAATGATGAACCTGCCACTTTGACCGCTCTAAAGAATGTCACGATCAATGAGCCCTTTTTTCAAGGTCACTTCCCCGGCCATCCCGTGATGCCGGGCGTGTTGATTATTGAGGCCATGGCTCAAGCCGCAGGATGCCTTGCTTATTTGGCCGATGCCGCGGCCAGAGAGCAAAAGCAGCTGTTTTATCTGGTGAAAGTCGACAAAGCGCGTTTTAACAAAATTGTGGTTCCGGGTGATCAATTGTTTTTTAACGTCACCCAAAAGCGTTTGATGCGCAATATGGGGGTCTACGAGACAACCGCCTCCGTTGGTGAAGACACCGTGGCCAGCGCCGAACTTTTGTGTGCAGCGAAAGCGCCCGAGGAGGCGTCGGCATGAGCATTCATGCCACTGCAGTCGTCGAGTCGGGTGCTCAGCTTGGCGAAAACATTACGATCGGCGCCTACAGCGTCGTCGAGTCTGATGTGGTCATTGGCGATGACTGTATTATCGGCCCCCATGTGGTCATATCGAGTGGCACCACTTTAGGCCAACGCAATCGCATTTTTCAATTTGCCTCTATCGGTGGTGATCCCCAAGACAAAAAATATCAGGGGGAAGCCTCAAAGCTTGTCATTGGCAACGACAATACGATTCGAGAATCAGTCACCATCAACCGAGGCAGTGGCGATGGCGGCGGGGTCACCACATTGGGTGACCACAACTGGATCATGGCCTATTGCCACATCGCACATGACTGCCAGGTGGGTTCTCATGTCACCATGGCCAACGGTGCGACCCTAGCGGGGCATGTGCATGTGGGTGATCATGTGATTTTTGCTGGCTTTTCAGGAGCTCATCAGTTTTGCAAAATCGGAGATCACGCCTTTTTAGGCATGTATGGTGGTGTGACCCAAGATGTCCCTGCGTATGTCATGGTCTCAGGCCAGCCTCCACGCCCGCGCGGCATCAACAGTGAAGGACTCAAGCGCCACCGGTTTTCTGACGACCAGATCCGCAATATCAAAGAAGCTTACCGCATCGTCTATCGCAGTGGCCTGCAGCGCTCAGAAGCGCTCGAGAAACTGCAAGCACGCGCTTGTGAGCAGCCTGAAATCGCACCGATGATCAAATGGATTCAGGCCTCTGAACGCGGATTGTGCCGCTGAACACCATGCGCGTTGTGCTCTCAGCGGGGGAGGCGTCCGGTGATTTTCTCGGGGCCCACCTGGCGGCTGCGCTCAAACAACGTCATCCCGGTATTGAAATGGCCGGCATTGCCGGGCCTCGAATGAAAGCTCAAGGGGTAAGGCCTTGGTTTAATCTCGATGACTTAAACGTCATGGGCTTGCAAGAGGTCCTTGCCCATTTGCCTCGATTGGTTCGACTCCGCCATCAATTCAAAGCAAAAACGCTCAACTGGCAACCGGAGGTCTTCATCGGTATAGACGCGCCTGATTTCAATCTTGGACTGGCCAAACGGCTCAAGCGACACGGCGTGCCCACCATGCACTATGTCTCTCCCTCGGTCTGGGCTTGGCGGGCGCATCGCATCAAGACAATCGCTCAAAGCGTTGATGCCCTGATGACACTTTTCCCATTTGAACCAGCGTTATATGAGGCTCAAGGCCTACAAGCCACTTGCGTTGGTCACCCGGCGGCCGATGACATCTCAGCGATGTTGGAGATGAGCTCCGAGATCACCAAACCGAGTGATCATGGCCCCATAATCGCTCTGCTCCCTGGTTCTCGGCAAAGCGAGATTGACCGTCACGGCCCTATTTTGGTGGAGACGGCGTCAGCCATTCGAGCCCATCGGGACAATGCTGAGTTCATCATGCCACTGGCACAGCTTAAACACGCCCAACAAATGCAGCAGCGTTTTGGACAGGCCCTGCAGACTCTGAAGGTGAAGATTGTCACCGACGCCACCCGCCAAACCCTTGCTCATGCCGATGTCGCCATCACCGCCTCTGGCACTGTCACACTGGAGGCCTTTCTGATCGGCTGTCCCCAGGTTGTGTTTTATCGTTTGGCGCCTGTCACGCACTGGCTGGCTCGATCCATGCGCCTGGTTCAATCGGCTCATATCGCCTTGCCAAATATTTTGGCTGAGCAATCCGTGGTGCCTGAATTTATTCAACATGATGCGACACCACAAGCGCTTTCACGCGCCGCTTTAGACTGGTTGGACACACCCAAGCGAGCAGGGCAATATCGTCAAACCGCGGCTCAATGGCGAGAACAGCTGGCCGCAGGTGATCAGGCAGCTCGGTGCGTGCTGGATTTCATTCAGACATGATAAAAACGGTCGCCGGTGTCGATGAAGCGGGCCGCGGGCCACTGGCTGGACCCGTGATGGTTGCTGCGGTGATCTTAAATCCTCGCTCCCCCATTGAAGGGTTAAACGACTCTAAAAAGCTGACCGTCAAACGCCGGGAGCAGCTGGCAGACCAAATCAAAAGACATGCGCTGAGCTTTTCGGTCATCGAGATCTCTGCTCAGACCATCGATCGACTTAATATTCTTCAAGCCACCTTACAGGGAATGGTGCAAGCCGTGGCGACTTTGGACCAACCGCCTGATTGCGTTCGAATCGACGGCAATCAACGCCCACCCATCGCGGGTCACGTTGAGACCATTGTCGGCGGCGACGGGTTGGACCCGGCCATCTCAGCGGCCAGCATTCTGGCGAAAGTTCAACGAGATCAGTGGATGGCAAACCTGCACCAACGTTATCCAGACTACGGCTTTGATCGTCACAAAGGCTACCCGACTGCGCAGCATCTTGACATGCTGACCCAGTTGGGACCGTGCCCTGCCCATCGGATGAGTTACAAACCGGTCATTCGAGCGCTTGAAGCTCACCAATCCGAGCGGTGATCATCTCACTGGTCACAGGCCCCAACCAGGTTTCAACCGCGTGGCCCTGTGGATTGAGCAGGTGCGTGGTGGGCAACGCCCGGGGGGCTTCAAAGGCCTCAGGGGGATTGAATGTGTCAACCATCAAAATGGGATAACTGGCCGGGTAGTCTTCCAAAAACGCCTCAAACATGTCCACGGAGATGTCCTCGAAAGCCAGCCCTAAGACCGTCACATCATCTCGGGCGTCATGGAGACGAGACAGATCTGGAATTTCTTTGCGGCACGGGGCACACCAGGTCGCCCAGAAATTCACCACGACCCACTGACTGCCCCGATACTCCGACAACGTGTGGACCTGCCCAGACAAATCCAATAACTCAAACTCCAACGGCGCTTGCGCCTTCGCCTGAGCGCTGGCCATCAGAACAACGCAAGCCACCACCCATCGAGACAATGGTGGGGACAACAATTGACATCGCATAGATTTCTCCTCTGATTGCCCACGACAGGTCATTTGAATGCCATCAAATGATGACTTTTCTCAAAGTGCCATGATACGGCATCTCAGTCACTGAGCGCGCCCATCTGTGCGGTGTCTCAGCCCAACCATTTCACACCCATCCACTTATAATATCGACCCATGACTGAACCAACCGATAAAACCATTCTCATCGTCTGTCACTCTGTCCACGGCAACACGTTCAATATGGCCAGAGAAATTGCCCGCGGTGTTGAGCAGGTCAACCGAGCGCAGGCGTGTGTTCGGGCCGTTGCCCCCATCACCTCTGCCATTGACCCCGCCCCACAGCAGATCCCCGACCAAGGCCCGGCCCTGGTCAGCCATGAGGACCTCAATCAGTGCAGCGGCTTGATTTTAGGCAGCCCGACGCGTTTTGGCAATATGGCCTCAGCCGTGAAATATTTTCTTGACGGCACAGGCGGACAATGGTTTTCAGGCACATTGGAAGGCAAACCAGCTGGGGTGTTCACCTCCACCGCAAGCTTACACGGCGGACAAGAAGCGACGCTGTTGAGCATGATGATCCCCTTGCTCCACCACGGCATGATTATGGCTGGGCTTCCCTATTCCCAAAAAGCCCTGAACCGAACACAAAGCGGCGGAACACCTTACGGTCCCAGTCACCTGGCAGGGCCCGACAGCGATCGAGCTTTGGATGCGGATGAAATTGAGCTGTGTCGAGCACTGGGTCAACGCATTGCCCAGCTCGCTGTAACGCTGGACAGCTGAGACCATGTCGGTCACATGGTGTCGGTGGTCGTTGTTGGCGTTAATCGCCCTTCAGGCGGTGTGGTTTGGCTGGCTGTATCCGCCCAGCGCATTGCCACCGACGTTTGTTCTTTTGGTCATGGTCGGTCCGTTGTTGCTTGTTTTTTGGGGTGTATGGAACAATCGCACCCGGGCCATGGTGATCGGTGGCTTTATTTTGTTGTTCCATTTCTCGTTGGCCGTCTCGGAAGCCTATGCCTCAAGCCAAACGCGCTGGCTTGCGATATTCCAAATCGTTTTGATTTGTGTTTATTTCACCGGTCTTCTGGCCGTTCGTCGTCAGAAACCTCGGGGTTAAACATGCCAGCCAACAACGCATGGGCTTGTTGAAGCGCCGGCGCCATTAGGCCCCTCTGGCGAGTGGATGCGGGCCAGCGACGCCAGTGTTCCAAAAAGGTCGCGCTGCGCTGCCGGGCGATGGAGGGCAACTCGCGCATCAAGACGCCACCATCTCGGGCTTGCCGCACCAATGCCGGTGACATCAACCCATTTTCTCCCCAAAGCACTGATCGCAGCTGCTGATCATGCCGAGCAATCGAGGCATAGTGCAACGTCAGTGCTTGCTTGAGCAGTTGAGTTAAGGTCTCCACCTCTTGCATGGCCTCCATCAATGGATCTTCGGGCTCGAAATCCGAATGAGTCAGACGTGTGGCCAGCGCCCGCTCTCGTCGATTCACCAGTTCAAGGCGCGTTTGTTCCACCTCTTCCAAGATAGCGGCATCATCAGCTGAGTGGACCACGTCAATGTTGTGACCTTCAGCCAATTGAGACTGCCAGTCATCCCCTTGTGTCCAGTTCGCCAAAAAATGCGCCGTGGTTGTGGTTGGTACGCTGGTAAAGTAGGTCAACCGATCAGGCACGAGACCCGCATCATTGCCTGAGAGTTCACTTTCAATCGGTTGGCCGTCCATACCGTGGGGGCAGTCCATTGACAATCGGTCCTCATCGGCTTGCCCAAAAAAATAAATTGCCCGGGGCTGACTGGCGAGACGATGTGAAAAAATCAACTCTGTGGTTTCTGATCGCTCAAATCGTGCCTCCAACGAAAACCGCAAGCGACCGCTATAATTGGCGACGCCAGAGTCGTTATGGCGTGCGGGGACTTGCTGGCGATCAATCCAACTGACTTTGTCATAGCAGAAATTAACTTCACCCATACGCAACTGCTCGGCCAACCAGTAGCCTCCAGGCACCAGATCCAACAGACCATCACTGACAGGCAGCGTCGCTCGAGCCCCACAAACGCGCGAGGGATGACAAGGCTCAATGGTCAGTGCAGCGTTGCGGTAGGCGGTCTGTGGATCAACCGGCGCATCCAACTTGATCTCTGCCTCGGCCACCAATGCCTCGGCAGCGTAGGCATCATAGGCTCTTGACAGGGCCTCATCTAAGGCGTCGACGGCTTGTTGGTGCTCAGCCAGCAGCCGCAATATGATGTCTCGCCGCTCACCTCCCACGCCGGCGATGCAATCGAGCCACTCGGTGGATTGTGCCATCAGCGTTTGATTTTGGGCCATCAACTGACGCACGATTTCTTCGCTCCCGGCACCCCGCGCCAGCGGTTCCAAATAATGAACGCCCAGATTCCACTCAAGCACATTAAACCATTCTGGCAAGGCGCATTCGCTGTCCAGCTGCCAATTGAGGTAGCTGTCAAGATACCGAGCGCGCTGCCAGTTGACCAAGTCCAACTCGCGACGTAAAAATGCCGGAGACAGGGGACCCGTCGCACCGACCAATTCATCACTTTCGAGGTCGTTGCGCAGGAGGTTGGCGATTTGCTCGATGCATTCGCTCTGAACGTCTTCAGTGA
Organism: uncultured Wenzhouxiangella sp.; assembly: GCA_913057195.1. Taxonomy (GTDB): domain Bacteria; phylum Pseudomonadota; class Gammaproteobacteria; order Xanthomonadales; family Wenzhouxiangellaceae; genus Wenzhouxiangella. Next base: position 25,361 of record CAJXNL010000008.1, on the reverse strand, counting down.
TGGGTAAGGATGAATTGGCACACCGTTGATACAGCGCGCGGAGCTGCTCGCGAACAGGCTGATCCAAGTAAGCTGACAGGCCCGAGCCAATTAATGCAAGAGCCCCGTAGGCCTGAGCGAGGGCCTGCATGGCTTGATTGTGGTCCTCAGCAAGCAAATATCGAACGCTGTCTTGCAGCAGCGCCACAATCACCGGGAACTGGCCATCCAAAGACTGCAGTGCACGAATATCATCAAGGGGCAGTGAGTCCAGCCAGTTTGCATAAAACCGTGTGTTTTGCTGATCGTTCGACGAGGCCAATCGCATTAAGCCCTCAAGGGCCAACCAGACGCTGGCCAACTGCCGACCCCCTGCCCACTCGTGTTGAGCCTGCGCCAGAATTAAAGACCGTTGAATCAGCGCCTGGGTTCTCGCACTTGGCGCGCGGTGCATCCGCTCAATCCGACGCGCCTGGGCACGTGCATGGTTTAAAGACGCCGGATCAGCGGCATCAAAACGAGCGATCAGCGGCGCAAAAATATCGTTTGGATTGATCCCCTCGACCGATGCCCAAATCTCAGACACCTGACGAGCCACCACGGCTTGCCACAGCCACCACTGTCCCTCCAGCACTTCGGGCATGTCTTGCCACCGCAAGGCAAAGGGCCGCCGGGCCCGCGCATCATCGCCACGCTGACCAATGACCCAATGACCCCAGCGGCCATCGACCAGCTGATGCGTCACCGGCGCTGATGGGACAAACGCCTCCCATTGGTCCACCCGCGCTTGCCAGCGCTGCATGAACGCCTCGGCCGAGACCTCACCCTCTGAAGCGCGCAACACCTGCGCCGCGGCCAGAGTGTAAAGACGCGCCGTTGCGGCCGTTTCTGGCAACCAATGCGCGGCGATCGCCTCTCGGCTCACATTGGCCTGAGACTGCGCCAAACAGTTCACCGACAGCATTAAGCCAACGGTCAAAATCAGCGAACGGATGATCATACGGTTATACTACTCTACCTTTGGGTGGACTCGCGGCAACGGGTCAGGCCCACCCACTTTGCACCCAACGCTGCCAGGTCAGGATACCGATTGTGAATACCCTCAGCATCATCACCACCGGTGGGACGATTGACAAGATCTATTACGATGATCAATCGGATTATCAAATTGGTGAACCAGAAATTGCCCGCATCTTACGAGCGATGAATGTGGCTTTTGATTGGGAGATTCAGGCATTGATGCGGAAAGACTCCCTCCACATGACAGAGGCCGACCGGCAGCTGATTGCACAGACCATCGCCGAGTCCACTTGTGGGCATGTGCTCATCACGCACGGCACCGATTCGATGATCGAAACCGCCAGGGTTCTAGAACCCATCCCGGACAAAGTCATGGTCATGACGGGTGCATTAAATCCCGCACGCTTTATTGACTCGGATGCGGTGTTTAACATCGGATGCGCGGTGGGGGCCATTCAGGCCCTACCCCCAGGCGTTTGGATCGCAATGAACGGTAAAATCTGGCCGCCCAGTCAAGTCCAAAAAAACCGCCAGGCCAACCGTTTCGAGCCGGTCAGCTCAGCCTGAACTCTCACATTGAGTTGACCGCCTAGATCGAGTCCAGGTCCACCTTGATTTTTCCGGCGCGGACAAAAGGGGGGTTCACCACCGCCGCGGGCAAAGATTTGCCCCTGACCTCGACCTCGACTCGATCAAAATCACCCCGCGGGATACGCGCAAGCGCAATCGGCCGGTCCAATGTGGGTGCAAAGGAGCCGCTGGTGATCACCCCAGGCCCTCCAGGCGTGGTGACCACGCTGCCTGTTCTTGGGATGGCGCCTTTATTGAGCACCAGGCCCACCAACTGCCGATCAAATCCGGCAGTCTTGGCCTTTTCCAATGCCGCGGCCCCGATAAATGGACGCTCGTTGATATTCATCACCACCGTCCAACCCAAGTTGGATTCGAACGGATGCGTATCGGTCGTCATGTCTTGCCCATAAAGATTTAAGCCACCCTCTAAGCGCAAGCTGTCCCTGGCGCCCAAGCCGCAAGGGACCACGCCCGACGAAGTCAAGGTTGCCCAAAATGTCTCAGCCTGACTGGCTGGGAGCAGAACCTCAAACCCATCTTCACCGGTATAGCCTGTCCGAGCAACAAACCAATCGCCCACTTGGGCGGCGTTAAATGGCTTCAAAGAATCGAGTTCAGGCGCATTCAAGGCGTCGATGACATGCTGACGTGCCTGCGGTCCCTGCACCGCCACCATGGCCAAATCATCTCGCTCAACAATCTCCACCTCAAAGGGCTTAGATTGCGCGCGCATCCAGTCCAAATCCGCCTGCCGCGTCGCCGCATTGACCACCGTTCGATAGAAATTGGACTCCAAGCGGTAAGTGATTAAATCATCGATAATGCCACCGGCCTCATTCAGCATACAGCCATACAACGCTTGCCCAGCATCGGTCAGCTTGGCAACGTCGTTTGCGAGAAGATGTCTCAGGTACTCGTGTGTTTGGGGGCCTTGGATATCGACAACGGTCATGTGCGAGACATCAAACATGCCTGCTGTTTCACGCACGGCTTGGTGCTCTTGAATTTGCGAGCCATAGTGAATTGGCATGGACCAACCGGCAAATGAGACCATTTGTCCACCAGCGTTGACATGCGCATCATGTAAAGGCGTTTTTAGTTCCATTGTTATTTATCCATTGTTGCCCACCAGACTCAAGGAGCGGCGGATCAAAATAATCACAGGCACGGCACCGATGACCACCAACACCAATGCCGGCGCCGCAGCCATGGCCCACTGTCCCTCAGAGGTCAGCTCATAAATCCGAACAGCGAGTGTATCCCAACCAAACGGTCTAAGCATTAGGGTGGCTGGCATTTCCTTGGCAATCTCAACAACGGCCAAAAGGAATGCTGTGATCAAACCTGGCCACAGCAACGGCACGTTCACCCGCATGATGGTGTACCACCGCGACACGCCCAAACTTCGAGCCACCTCCGTATACTCTGGACGAATCCGCCCAGCAACGCTCTCCAGTGGCCCCCAAGCCACCCGTAAAAAGCGGATCACGTAGGCCAGCAAAAGCGCGATCAGCCCCCCTGCCAAGGCTGTGCCCAGCCACTGATCCACACGTATAAATGCCAGCATGATTGCCACCGCCAAAACCGTCCCGGGAATGGCATACCCCAAAGCAGCAATCTCAGCCCACACGTGGGCACGCTGTCGGAGTTTGTGCGTCGCAGCCAGCAGCATGACCCCGCCCAGCACCACCAACAAAGCGCCACCGAAGCCCAAAAGCAGGGTATTGGCGATCAGCATGGGCATGGGTCGAGCGAACAGTGCGCTGGCTGTCGGCCACACCCAAACCACCAACTGCACCAACGGCATCACCACCGCCAACAACACCAGCGTGGCTTGGGCCAGCGGTGCCAAAAAGGCAGGCGCACCCCGAAGGGCAATGCGGTGACCGGTGGGGCGTTTTTCAGATTCACCGGCGCCCTCCGCGCGACTGACGCGCTCAACCAATATCAGCGCCAAAATAAACAGCATCAGAATCGACGCCAATTGCACCGCAGAGGTGAGGTTAAACAACCCAAACCAGGTTCGATAGATGGCGGTGGTGAAGGTATCAAACCCAAAAATCGAGACCGCACCGAAATCGGCCAAGGTCTCCATCATGGCCAACGTCAACCCCGCCACAATGGCTGGGCGCGCCATCGGCAAACTGACCCGGAAAAATGTCTTGATCGGTCCCACCCCGAGACTGCGGCTGGCTTCAAAAGCCGCCAACCCACCGCTGGCAAAAGACGCACGGGCCAACAAGTAGACATAGGGATAAAATGCCAAGATCAAAATCACCAATACCCCCCAAGGCTCAGACAAAAATTGCAAGAACCCCGGGTCGGTATCAAACCACTGGCGCCATTGCGTCTGCAGTGGTCCACTGTAATCCCAAATCCCCAAATAAATGAATGCCAATACGTAGGTGGGGAACGCCAGTGGCAACACCAGCAAAGGATCAAGCCAGCGACGGAATGGATAATCGCAGCACGCCGACAGCCAGGCCATGCTGATGCCCACCACCGCCACCCCAATGCCTACGATGACCAACATGGCCAGACTGTGGGTCACCAAACGGGGCAACAGGTGCACTCGAATATGTGCCCAGACCGCAGGCTCAGGCTGAAGCCAAGACAACATCAGCATCAGCAAAGGCAAAGCCACCAGCAACAACAGGGGCCACAGCAATAACTGGCGAGTCAGGCGCCAGGGGCGCATCACCGGTATCCGGCGCGATCCATCAGCTGAACGGCTTGAGCTTGGCGCTCACCGGCAATGACCAAGGGCGTTTCATCGGCTTGAAAGTCGCCCCACTGTGCCACGATTGGACTGATGTCCACGGTGGGATCCACCGGAAACTCGAGGTTGCGCTCGGCAAATTCGCCCTGTGCTTCGGCCGATGCCAACCACTCAATTAAACGCTGACCTTGCTCAGGCCTGGGCGCATGGCGAACCAACCCTGCTCCAGAAATATTGACATGCACGCCGGTACTGTCTTGGTTGGCCCAAAAAAGCTCAACAGGATAATCAGGATCGTCCAACAGCTTGCGACCCAAGTAATAGGTGTTGGCAATACCGACATCACACTGACCCGCTTCGATGGCTTCAATCAGCTGGGTGTCAGACGAGAATGGATTGGTGGCCAGATTCGCCACCCAACCTTCAACAATGGCCTGAGCTTGATCTTCACCATGATGCTCGATCAACATCGCGACCATCGATTGGTTATAGACCTTTCTCGATGTGCGCAGGCACAACCGACCTGCCCACTTCGGATCGGCCAGGTCTTCATAGGTCGACAACGTGGCCGGATCCACCCGGTCGGGGTGATACATCAATGTTCGTGCCCGCACAGACAGCCCGAACCACTCGTTATCAGCGTCTTTAAGTGCTGCGGGCACCCGCTCATCCAATTCGGGCGACTGAATCGATTGCAACAGATTGCGCTCGCTGGCAAACCATAAATTGCCTGCATCCACAGTGATAAAGACATCCGCCGGCGTTTGTTCGCCCTCGGCCGCCATCCGCTCAATCAAAGCAGCTTCGTTCGCACTGGTAAATTCGACGGCCACTCCAGTTTGTTCGGTATAGCGCGCAAACAAAGGCTCAATTAAATGGGGTTGGCGCGAGGTATAGACCACGACCTTGTCAGCGACGTCTTGTTGAGTTTCACTGGTTGATTCGGAAGGCGATGAGGCCGGCTGGCAGGCCAGCAAAAACAACGCCCACACCAGCACCAAACCAAAACGAATCATACGAACAACATCCATCTGCATCAGACTCATTGACCTCCATGTTTAAAGGGTTGAGATCCCGCATACACCGCTTGGCTGCCCAAGTGATGGTGAATGCGCAAAAGTTGATTGTACTTGGCCACGCGGTCGGAGCGGCACATGGAACCGGTCTTGATTTGCCCGGCGGCGGTGGCCACCGCCAAATCCGCGATGGTGACATCTTCGGTTTCCCCAGAACGATGAGAGACAATCACGCCAAAGCCGGCCTGCTGCGCCATTGCAATCGCATTGAGGGTTTCTGTGAGCGTCCCGATTTGGTTGAACTTGATTAAGATGGCGTTGGCAATGCCCTCATCGATGCCCCGCTTTAAAAGAGCGGTGTTGGTCACAAAAAGATCATCACCCACCAACTGCACACGATCGCCCAAGCGCTGAGTCAGCAGTTTCCAACCGTCCCAGTCTTGCTCATCCATGCCATCCTCAATCGAAATGATCGGGTACCGGTGAACCAAATCCTCCAGATAATCGACAAATCCCTCACGGTCAAACGAGCGGCCCTCTGAAGCCAGCACATATTGGCCTTCATGATGAAACTCACTGGCCGCCACGTCCAGCGCCAGCGCAATGTCTTGGCCTGGAACATACCCGGCTTCACTGATCGCGGTGACCAGCAACTCGAGCGCCGCCTCGTTGGAGGACAAATCAGGCGCAAAGCCACCCTCATCCCCAACCGCGGTACTCAGACCACGGCTTTTTAAGATGGACTTCAAGGCATGAAAGATCTCAGCGCCTGCTTGAATGGCTTCACCAATGGTCGACAAGCCAACAGGCATCACCATGAACTCTTGGATATCCACACGATTATCAGCATGTGCACCCCCATTGAGGATATTCATCATCGGTGTGGGCAACACAGGCGAACGTTCAGTGCGCTGCATCAAAGATTGATACAGCTCAAGCCCCTCAGCTCGCGCAACGGCGTGTGCATTGGCCAGGGAGACCGCCAATAACGCATTGGCGCCCAAGTTTGATTTATTGGATGTGCCGTCAAGATCAATCATGATTTGATCGAGTGCCGCTTGATCGCGCGCATCCTGGCCGATCAGCGCTTGAGCAATGTCTTGATTGACATGGCTACAGGCGCGCTGCACTCCCTTTCCAAAATAGCGGGCCGTGTCATCATCACGAAGCTCACACGCTTCCAGTGCTCCGGTGGATGCACCCGACGGGACGATGGCGCGCGCCTCACTGCCATTGCTCAGCCTCACACAAGCCTCTACGGTGGGTTGACCTCGAGAGTCCACCACTTCTAAGGCTTCCACGCCCACCACGGTCAATGCCTCACTCACACTTCACTCCCCATCTTTGGATCACAGTTTTGGATCACGGTTTTTGACGACTCGATCAAGCTGAACCAAAGTCTCCAGCATCGGCGCCATGTCAGCAAGCACCATCGAATTCGGGCCATCGCACAAAGCCTGATCTGGATTGGGATGCGTCTCACAGAACACCCCTGCCACACCCACACCCACCGCGGCACGTGCCAATGCGGGCACAAACTCGCGTGCCCCACCCGAGGCCTCGCCTTGCCCCCCCGGCAGCTGCACCGAGTGGGTGGCATCAAACACCACCGGATATCCTGTTTGCCTCATGATTTCCAACGAGCGCATGTCCACCACCAAATTGTTATACCCAAACATATAGCCCCGCTCGCACACCAGAAGCGATTCGTTGCCGGTTTGTTGGGCTTTGTGGACCACCTGACCCATTTCCCAAGGGGACAGGAACTGCCCCTTCTTAAGGTTAATGGGCAAACCGGTGCGAGCCACGTTTTGAATAAAGTTGGTCTGGCGGCACAAAAATGCCGGGGTTTGAAGCACATCCACCGTGCCCACCAACGTGTCCAGTGGCGTGTCTTCATGGACATCGGTCAAAACGGGCACCCCCACCTGATCCTTGACCGCTTGTAAGATCTTGAGCCCCTCATCAAGGCCCGGACCGCGATAACTGTTGACTGAGGTCCGGTTGGCTTTGTCGTAAGACCCTTTGAAGATGTACGGGATGGCGAGTCTCTCAGTGATTTCTTTCAAATGCCCCGCGACCTCGACACACAGATCAAGCGATTCAAGCGTGTCGGGCCCAGCAATCAAAAAAAACGGCGCGTCTCCACCGACTTCAAAGTTGAGCAATTTCATCCTCGCTCCTTTTGCCCTTGCTGCCAGGCAAGCGCGGCCTCAATGAACCCTTTAAAGATGGGATGGCCCTCCCGCGGCGTTGAGGAGAATTCGGGGTGGAACTGACATGCCACAAACCAGGGATGATCGGCAATTTCGATCACCTCGACCAGGGTGCCATCGGCTGAGAATCCAGAAAATGTGAGCCCATGCTCAGCCAACTGGTCACGGTAGGTGTTATTGAACTCATACCGGTGCCGATGACGCTCACGAATGGTTTGCTCACCGTAGAGTGCATGGATCTGAGTGCCGGCCACCAACTGACAGGTTTGCGCGCCTAAGCGCATCGAGCCACCGAGATCATGGTTGGCTGCTCTCAGTTCACGCTGGCCTTTCTCATCGAGCCATTCGGTGATCAGTCCGATCACAGGATCGGGCGAGTCAGGATCCATTTCAGAGGAATTGGCCTCAGTCAGGCCACAAACATTGCGTGCAAACTCGACCACAGCCGTCTGCATGCCCAAGCAGATGCCCAAATAGGGCACCAGATTCTCACGGGCATAACGAATCGCTTCGAGCTTGCCCTCAAACCCGCGTTCTCCAAAGCCACCGGGCACCAAAATGGCATCGGCTTGATGCAGCACGTCCACGCCATTTTGGACCAACGCCTCTGACTCAACCGGCATGATCTTGACCTCAATGGATTTTGCCAATCCTCCCGCACTCAGCGCCTCGTTGAGCGACTTATACGCATCCGCGTGTTCAACATACTTTCCGACCATGGCGATGGTGACAGCATGTTTCGGATTGGCTCGACACTCGACCACCCGCGCCCAGTCAGACAGATCCGCTGTATCCGCCTCTAAACCCAAACGGTCGAGGACAATCTGATCAAGGCCCTGTTGCTGATAAAACATCGGAATTTGGTAAATATCGTCAACGTCCACCGCAGAAATCACAGCATCCGTATGGACGTTGGTAAACAAAGCAATTTTGGCGCGCTCATCATCTGACAGCGCGCGCTCACAGCGGCACAACAACACATCCGGCTGAATCCCAATTGAGCGCAGCTCTTTCACCGAGTGCTGAGTGGGCTTGGTCTTGATTTCATTGGCTGCGCGCAGATAGGGCACCAGTGTGAGGTGCATGAACAACGCGTGCTGACCCCACTCAGAGCCGAGCTGGCGAATGGCCTCTAGAAAAGGCAGAGACTCGATATCCCCCACGGTGCCACCGATTTCGACCATGGCCACGTCAAAGCCCTCCACCGCTTGGCGAATGCACTGCTTGATTTCATCGGTGATGTGGGGAATGACTTGGATGGTCGATCCCAAGTAATCACCGCGACGCTCTCGGGCAATCACGTTGGCATAGATCCGGCCCGTGGTGAAGTTGTTCAGCTGAGTCATGCGGGTGTGGACAAACCGCTCATAGTGGCCGAGGTCTAAGTCGGTCTCGGCACCGTCTTCGGTGACAAACACCTCGCCGTGTTGAAAAGGACTCATGGTGCCTGGATCAACATTGATATAAGGATCCAGTTTTAACAGCGTGACTTTCAGGCCACGAGATTCCAACACAGACGCCAACGACGCAGCCGATAAACCCTTGCCAAGCGATGACACCACGCCGCCGGTTACGAAGATAAGAGAGGTCATCGCTTTGGATCCACACCAAGGTTGGTACGGGATACCATTGTAACTCAAGCCAGCCAGATCAGGCTGCTCATTCGACCCTGTCGATCCGCCGGTGTTCGGCCCGCTCGGTGGGAGAAGTAACGCCCTGGCGCGGAGGCGGTGCACTCCCCGGAGACCGCGATGCGACTCACGCCAGCGCGCTGAAATTGCCAAACAGCAATGCCCACCAAATCCGCGCGCCAATGGCCCGACCGTGTGGGTTGAAAATAATCATCCAGGGTGGGGTTTTGGCCAACGAATGCCTGATACACCGGGGCATCGACCTCGTAGTGGGCCTGACTGATGGCGGGGCCCAACCAAACTTGCATGTCGTCTGGATGACCCGGGCAGGCCTCAACGGCCGACGCCACCATGCCCGCGGCCAACCCGCGCCACCCGGCGTGGATGGCGGCGACGAAAGGGTGCGCCTGGCCTGTCATCAGAATCGGCAGGCAGTCGGCGGTTTGGATGACGGCGATCTCGCCGATTCGGTCGGTCCAAGCGCCATCGGCCTCAATCCCAGGATGCCAGGCATCCAGGTTGATGACGCGAGTGCCATGGACCTGGTGAAGCCAGTGCGGTGATCCGGGAGAGTTGAGCGGGATTTGGGCGCTGCCGCGCGTTGTTGTCATGGCCACCAGCGGCGGGCACGATGGCGGATGGGGCCACTGTGGGATGACCCAATGCGCCTCATCGAACACTGGTCCAGTCGCCTCTGTCACTGGGCGTGTCCACCCAAGGTGGTGATCAGTGCCCTCATGTCTGTCGGCATGGGCGCATTCACATCAATCCTTAGCGCCGGGTTGAGGGGGTGGGGACAGGCCAAGTGATGGGCATGCAGCGCTTGTCGAGGAAAGTTTTGCCAAGCATCACGCTGATCCTCCGTTAACCCTTTGGGTGACCCCCGCCGACCGTAGACTGGATCGCCAATGATGGGGCAGCCGTGATGGGCCAGGTGAACGCGGATTTGATGGGTCCGCCCGGTGGCCAGCATCACGTTAAGCCAAGTCGCGCCGGCCAGACGTTGAGCCACTCGAAAATGGGTCAGCGCCGGCCGGCCGTCGCGGCGAATGGCTTGCTTGCGACGATCGGTGGGATGGCGCCCGATGGGCGCATCGATCTCACCGCCCGACAGCACCTGGCCCCACACCACCGCCCAATAGGCGCGTTGGATGTCGCGCTCTTTGAGCAGGTTAACCAACACAGGGTGGGCATGCAGGTTTTTGGCAACGAGCAAACACCCGGTGGTGTCTTTGTCGAGGCGGTGCACCAGACCAGCTCGGGGCAACGCCGCCAGCGCTGGCTCGCGGGCAATCAGCGCATTGACCAATGTGCCGTCAGGGTTGCCCGAGCCGGGGTGGACCACCAACCCCTCAGGTTTATTAATGACCATCACATCGTCATCTTCAAACAGCACCTCCAAGTCCATGGCTTGGGGTGTGAGCTGATCATCATGCGCCACCCACTCAGCCGCAAGCGCAATGTCATCTCCCATCGACACAGGTGTTTTGGGCTTGACCACCTGACCGTTTAAGGTGATGTCGCCTGCCCGAATCCACTGCGACAAGCGACTTCGAGAAAAATCACCCCACACGGTGGCGACCAGCTGGTCGAGTCTAAGTCCCTGCTCGGCGGAGGTGACATGGTGTTGGCGCTTAAATAATGACAATTTAACTCGGCTCTCTAGTACCCTAGGCGCGTCTTGCGAATTCCCATCCATGCCCAAAAGGCTTATCATTGGCCATTATGCACACTATTTCAGCCAAACCCCCAATCTTTCGGATGATCCTGATCGTGGCCAGTGCGCTGCTGATTCTCAGCGCATGCAGCCAAGAAAAGCGTGATAACGATCCTGGCGCCGAGGCGATGTATGAACAAGCCAAAGCGGCCTTGGATGCGCGCCGATACGAGCAAGCCATTCGCTTGTATCAGCGGTTGACCACGCTCTATCCTTTTGGTCGCCACGCCGAGCAGGCCCAACTGGATCTTGCCTATGTGCAATATCGATCCAATCGCGGTGAGGCGGCAATCACCACATTGGACCGGTTCATTCGGACCTATCCAACGCATCCCAACGTCGACTATGCGTGGTATCTCAAGGGCTTGGTCCATTACGCAGACTCTCTGGGGTTTTTGCGTCGGCTGTTCCCCGATCAGATCATTGACCGAGATCAAACCAGTCTTCGCTTGGCGTTCAATGATTTTCAAGAACTGACGCAACGCTACCCGCAAAGCCGCTACGTGGCCGATGCCCGCCAGCGCATGGTGTTCTTACGAAACACCATGGCTGAGTATGAAATCACCGTGGCTCGATATTATTTCCGTCGAGGTGTTTACTTAGGTGCGATCAATCGTGCTGAGTACGTGCTTGAGATGTACCCCAACGCCCCGGCCAAAGTGGATGCACTTGAGATCATGACCGACGCCTACAGCGAACTCGAGCTCGATGAGCTGGCGTCAGACACTCGTCAAGTGCTGGAAATGAACGCGCAAGGCGCATCCAAACCCGACCCTGAGTCTGAAGGGTTTTTCAAAAAACTGTGGCCCTTTAATTGACCGGCATGGCTCAAGTTCGCCACAGCGCAGGCTTCGAGACGCGGATATCGGACTATCTGGAGGTCTTCGAGCAGACCCTCAAAGCGCGTTTGGTGGCCAAGCCAGGCCTTGACACTCGCCTAAAAGAGGCCATGCACTACGCTGTTTTCAACGGCGGCAAAAGACTGCGGCCCCTGCTGGTGTTTGCCAGCGCCGAAGCGATCGGTGTCGACCCAAGATCCATGATGGCACCTGCCGCGGCGGTGGAATTGATTCACTGTTACTCACTGGTGCACGATGACTTACCGGCCATGGATGACGATGCACTGCGCCGCGGCCGACCCACCACGCATCTGGCCTATGATGAAGCCACTGCCATCTTGGTCGGCGATGCGTTGCAAGCGCTGGCGTATCAACTGCTGGCGGACGATCCCTTAGGTGCAAGCCATGCCCACGGCGTCATCCGCGTTTTGCAAGAGCTTACCGAGGCTTGCGGGGCCGATGGGATGGCCGGGGGTCAAGCGTGGGATCTCCAACTGGAAAGGCACCGACCCGATCGAGCCACATTAGAGACCATGTTTGCTCTAAAAACCGGGGCTTTGATTCGAACCTCAGTGATGATGCCGTGCTTGTTGATCGACGATTTGAGTAATGAATGCTTGGACCATCTTCGCCAATTCGGTGAACACTTGGGCTTGGCGTTTCAAATCCGCGATGATCTGTTGGATGTTGAGGGCGAATCTGACATCATCGGCAAGCCCACCGGTTCCGATGCGGCCAAAGACAAAGCCACTTGGCCGGGACTGTTCGGCACCGGCGCGGCCAAAGAGCGCATCAATGAACTGTATGACCAGGCCATGCGGGCTTTGAGTGCGGCGCAGCCAGAGTTACAGGGCGACAGCGAGGGCCTCATCTGGCTGGCCAGCCAATTGACGCAAAGAGACCATTGACATCGATTCCACGTCGCCCTTAGCGTGTGAGGTATCGAGTGGGGTCGGCCACACCGGCGTCTAAAAACCCTTTTTTTCGCAACCGGCAAGAGTCGCACTTCCCACACGCCAAACCCTCATCCGTGGCCTGATAGCACGACACCGTGGTCGCATAGTCCACGCCCAGCGCGATCCCACGCTGAATGATTTCGGCCTTGGTCAGGTTGATCAGGGGCGTCTCAATCGCCACCGGCTGGCCTTCAACACCCGCTTTCGTGGCCAGCTGCGCCAACCGCGAAAACGCCTCAATAAATTCGGGTCGACAATCCGGATAACCTGAGTAATCCACCGCGTTAACGCCAATGCCAATGTATCGGGCGTCCAACACCTCAGCGTGACCCAAAGCCAACGACAGCATCAACGTGTTCCTGGCAGGGACATAGGTCACGGGAATGCCCTCATCAAGCTCTGTGGGGATGGCCAGCGCGTCATCGGTCAGCGCAGACCCACCAATGGCCCTCAAATCGACACTGATGACTTTATGCGAGCAAGCGCCCAGTGACCGGCTGACCCGCTCGGCCGCCAGCAGCTCGGCTCGGTGGCGCTGGCCATAATCCACAGCCAGCGTATGACAGGCATGGCCTTGAGCAGCCAAGTCCGCCAACACCGTGGCCGAATCCAACCCCCCAGACAACAACACCACAGCCTTTGTCGTCATTGAAACACCGCCACGCCAAACAGCACCGGGTGCGCAATCAACAATCCCGCATACAGCACCAACCCGCCAGCGACAGCCACCCCATCGGCCCAAACCGGCTGTGGGCCGGTTCGACGGCGAACTCCTCTTATCCAAGCCAGGCCCATGGCCACCAGCGCATAGAGCCCCAGACCTCCAAACAACACCATCGAGGCCCAATCGCCACGCACCAACAAATGCGAGCCCGCCCACAGCACCACTGCCCAAAGCATGGGGTGCGCGGTGAGACGTTTGATGTTGCTGGGCAGATAGGCTGCCACCAACAACACGCTGGCCACAGGCATCAATACAGCGCTCAACTCGCGGCCCCAAGCCAGCGGCATCCAGCCTGGATAGAACGGTGCCGCGGCATAGCCCTGCACCATCATGGCCAGACCGATCAAAGCGCCTGTCGCAACAAAGGCGCGAAGCCCCCACCGGCCCCAACGGTTCTCAATTTTCTCGCGTCCCGCGCGCACCGCGATCAGCAGGTGCACCGCGACAAACAACAGCCAGCCGAGAATGAGTAAAATCATCATATGCGCCATTGTAATCCCACCCGATGAGCCTTGAGAAGGACAACACCCGGCTGGACTTATGGTTGTGGGCGTCTCGATTTTTCAAGACCCGCGCGCTGGCTCAAAAAGCCATCAAAGGGGGCAAGGTCAGTCTCAACGGACAGCGCGTGAAACCGGCAAAAACGATCAGCGTCGGCGACCGATTGACCATCACCAAACAGGAGCTGAACTACATCGTCGACGTGCTGGCCCTGGCCGATCGGCGGCTGAGCGCTGTGCAAGCGCAGGCACTTTATGCGGAAACCCCTGACAGTCAAGCCGCCCGTGAAGCGCGCCTGATGGAGAAAAAGGCCCAGCGACGGAGTGAGGTGAGACCGCCGAAACGCCCCGACAAACGTCAACGGCGCCAACTGCGCGCCTTAACCCGAGGCGATTGAACCCATGTGTGCCCGCGGTGCGCAGGTGTTTTCATGGCAGCAGCTCTTTGATGAGTTCAACATCAACGGGCCGGCACCCGAGGGAGGACTGACCCGGTTTAACGTCGCACCCTCACGACAAAGCAAGCACGGCGCTGAATGGACTCGTTTGCCGGTGGTCACGGCCGACGGTCAGAACCAACGCGCTGTTCGGGGGATGATCTGGCCGTTGATCCCGGATTGGTGTCACGGGCAATTGCCCGCGTTTTCTACAGCCAATTGCCGCAGCGAGCCCGACGAGGCCTTCTCCAAAACGATGCAAAAAAAACCGGCTTTTCGGGAGGCGTGGCAGAAACAACGCCGATGTTTGATTCCTTTTTCTTGGTTTTATGAGTGGGATCAGAGAAGCCAACCCAAAAAGCCTTGGAAAGTCGCACTCAAAGACCGGCCCATCATGGCCATGGCTGGTCTGTGGGATGTCACAAAGCCGTCATCGGACGCCACTTGGCTGTCTTGTACGATAGTTACCACATCGCCCAATCACACCTTGCAAGCGATTGGACACCACCGAAGCCCAGTGATCTTGGCTCAAAACAATTGGCGCACGTGGTTGGAAGGCGCGCCTGATCAGGCCGAACGGTTGCTGCAACCGCCCGATGATGCGGTCTTGGATACCCAACCGGTCACCACAAAAATCAACAACCCAGGATTCAACGAGGACATCCGCACCCATGACAGTTAACAGCAAACAACGATTTATCCGCAAGATTCTTTTAATGGCCCTCTCTTTTGGGGTGTTGGCCTTGATGATCACAGCCACAGGTGCGCTGGCCCATGAACGCAACACACTCGTGCCTCGCGGTCACAGTGAGTACACGCCAAGCCCCATTCCAGATCGGGTCATGCTAATGCTCACCGCTTCGCCACACATCAGCCAAGCGGTCAATTGGCGAACCAATGCCGAGGTGGATCAATCAATCGCACAAATTGTCCCAGCCGATGGGCGCCCTGGTCTTCACCGTGACGCTCGCACAGTCACGGGCAACCACCAGTCAATCAAGACTGAGAACGGCCAGGCGCATTATCATGCTGTGACATTCACCGACCTTGAGCCCGACACCCTCTATGCCTATCGAGTGATTGGAGACGAGACTTGGAGCGAGTGGTTTCAGTTCAAGACCGCCCCAGCGCAAGACAGGCCCTTTAGTTTTTTCTATTTTGGAGATGCCCAAAACTCAGTGCGCAGTCATTTCTCGCGGGTGATCCGGGAGGCATTTATGCAAAACGCCCGCCCAGCGTTTATGCTGCACGCCGGTGACATGGTGAACTTAAGAGAGGGCAACCATGACGATGAATGGGGTGAGTGGTTTGATGCCGGGGCGTTTCTCAACGCCATGATCCCCTCGGCTGTGGTGGCGGGCAACCACGAGTTCGTTGATCGTCCCTTTCGTTTACAGCGGGCAATCAGCCCGCAGTTTCAACCCCAATTCACCACCCCTCAAAATGGCCCTGAAGGCCTTCAAGACACGGTCTATCACATCACTTATCAAGACACCTTGATTGTGGTGATGGACTCCATGAACGCACTGTATGACGATGATCATGCCAAAGCCCAAGCCGAGTGGCTGGATCAGCTGCTGCAAAAAAGCAACCACCGTTGGGTGATCGTGAGTCATCATCACCCCATTCATTCGGTATCGGTGGGGCGCGATAATCCCCCACTGCGGGAACATTGGCAACCCATCTACGAGCGCCACGGCGTTGATTTGGTCCTGCAGGGGCATGACCACACGTACGGTCGAGGCTCGAGCGCACCCTTGCCTGACAGCAATCGCGCCCAGCACAATGGCCCCGTGTATGTTGTCTCGGTCGCGGGTCCAAAGATGTACATGATTGCCGATGAAGACAATCCCAACATGGACAGAATGGCTGAAGAGCTGCAGCTTTATCAAACCATCGAGGTCTCAAAAGATCGGATTCATTTCCAAGCATGGACCGCAGCCGGCAAGCTTTATGATGCATTCGCAATTGTTCAAGATGAGAAGGGCCAAACAACGCTTGACAATCTCATCCCAATGGATCGCCCCATCCATCGATGCACCAATCCCGATATGCCCGAATCCGATCGGTGCTGGAATGGCAAGGAGTTGATATCATCCCCCAACCACTGAATTCGCTGGAGTTTGCATGATTGATCTGTATTACTGGCCGACGCCAAACGGCCACAAAATCACCATTTTTCTAGAAGAGGCAGGGCTGGATTACGAAATCCATCCGGTCCATATCGGCCAGGGCGATCAGTTCAAGCCTGAGTTTTTGGCCCTCTCACCCAACAACAAAATGCCCGCGATCGTCGATCATTCGCCCAAAGATGGAGGGCCGCCCATCAGCCTGTTTGAATCCGGGGCCATTCTTGAATACTTGGCAGATAAAACTGGACAGTTTTTGCCCCAAGACAACACTCGAGCACGATTTAGCGTTTTGCAATGGCTGCATTGGCAAATGGGTGGCTTGGGCCCCATGCTCGGTCAAAACCATCATTTCAACCGCTATGCGCCTGAGAAGATCACCTACGCAATAGAGCGCTATACCAAAGAGACCACTCGGCTCTACAATGTTTTGAATCGCCAACTCGACAACAGCGAGTTCATCTGTGGGGACTACAGCATTGCGGACATGGCCAGCTACCCCTGGATCGTCCCCCACGCAATTCAAGGTCAAGACCTCGAGCAATTCCCCGCGTTGAAAGCGTGGTTTGAGCGAATCAGCCAACGGCCCGCCGTGCAGGCGGCTTACCGCCATGCTGAGAACTATCAAATGCCCAAAGAGATGACCGACGCGATTCGGAAAAATCTGTTTGGGCAAACAGACACCCGCCCGGCTGAGGATTGAGACAAAAAAATGGGGCGCCGAGGCGCCCCAAAATTCGTTTGACACCATGGGGTGTTTTTTAGAAGCGAACTTCCACACCCAGCTCGACGGTGCGGCCAAATTCGTCGTACTGGTTTGCGTATGCTTTCTCACCCAAAAAGGCGTAAAACGGCTCGTCAGTGATATTCGAGACGTTGAATACGCCGGTCACGTTTTCTGTGAACTGGTACTTAGAGGTGAAATCTAAACGCGTCTCTGAGCTGACATATCGATCCTGGGTTGGATCATCAGGCTCTTCGATCTCATCAAAATACTCACCACGATGGTTCGCGGCGAGACGAAGCGACAAACCTTGATAGTCATACCCCAATGCCACATTGATAATGTTGTCCGATTGACCCGGCAGCGGAATGTCAGAGTCTCGGAACGGCACCTGGGCGCTGGAGTCAACCAGCGTGTAGTTGGCGGTTAACAGCAAACCACGCCACGCTCCAGGCAAGAACGTGAATTCCTGCACGTAACTCAACTCCAAGCCATACACCTCGGCGTTGCCTCCATTGATAACCGATTCGACCTCATCGAAAGTCTCAAAAGGAGACTGACCGGCAATGTTGCTTGTCACAAAGAAATCTTCAACGTCTTTGTAGAACACGCCGACCGACGCCGCTCCAAGGGCTTCGCTGGCAAAATAGCTGAACTCTGCATCAAAGTTATCAACATAAAACGGGTTGAGACCGGGGTTGCCCACTTCTGCGACCGTCTCTCCCCCTTCAATCTCAACCACCTGGCGCGCACCAGCCGCCTCAAATGTTGGGCGCCCCATCGAGCGTGTATAGGCTGCACGGAATTGCCAGTTGTCATTGATTGCGTAACGCGCTTGGAAATTGGGGAACAGATCGGTGTAGTCGTTGTCGCCTGAAAATGGCTCGATCGTCGGGATGCCGTCATTGACATCTTCGTTGACAATCGCGCGGAACCCACTTTGCTCAATGTCGGTCTGTTCAATACGAAGACCTGCCAACAGATCGAGATCACCGATAGAAGACTCCGCCATAAAATAGGCCGCATACACGTTCTCATCTAATGTGTAGTCTTCACCCTCACTGTCGAGCAAGAAATCCGTCGGGTCAATGCCCCAGTTAGCCGAATTCGCGAAATAAAAATCACGAAGTGTCGCGGTGCTGATGTAGGGCCCAAACCGGCCCAACGGATAATCACGTTGGCCTGGACCGACCAAATCATTCAACGTGTAATCGGCGTCAAAGTCCACAAAGTTTGAGTTATTCGCGTCGTTGAACTTTTCTCGGATGCGCGCTTTGGCCCCAAACTGAATGCGGCCAGGATTGCTGCCCCAGGCCACATAGCGCTGAGTGTTGATTTCAAATGACCACTCTTCTTCTTGCGTTTTGTCGCTTTCCAACTCAACCAGGTCAAGCTCGTAGGCACCCAAGTCCTCCAATGCGCTGTTGTCCAAGCCAAACAAATTGGGCGCCTCGCGCCCACCGGCGCCTGTGTAGTCGTACCCAATGTCCAGATCACCCGCGATCAGAGCAGTTCCGAGTGAGAATGGCTCTGAGGTTGATGCTTCGGCATACCCCACCTGAAAGTCGGTTTCCCAATCGCCTTGAAAAATGCGACCGCCGGCAGCGATGGTCATGATCTCACGGGTGGCGGTCGTTTCCTTGCCGCGGCGCTCCACCTCACCCCCTGAGAAAATGCCGCCGCCTTCATTCAGATCGACAACGTCAGCATCTTCAAAAATGTACTCATGCTCAAGCTCGATCTCATTATCAGCAAACTCGCTGTAAAGCGTTCGCAAATAGAGCTCTGTTTGTTCATTGGGCCGATAGTCGAAGTTCAACACGCCGCCGGTGCGTTCACGACTCAACTGATAATCGCGCTGCTCGGCCGCTTCTGGTGCTCGGACCACACCGCCACCGGGTGCGTCAACCTCAGGATAAATGCCGGCTTCGACATTATCCACTGCAAACTCCCGGTCGAAATAGTTGATCGAACCAGACACCGCGAGATTGTCCACGCCACCGCCGACGCTGAACAAGCGCGTGCCGGTGAGGTTGACTCGGGGACTGGTCTTTTCAAGGGTCTCGTTGTAGCTGCCTTGAGCATTGAGCTTGACTGAATTGCCCAAATCAAACGCACTCAGGGTGGTCACTTCAATGTTGCCACCCACGCCATCGGCGTCTTGATCAGGCATCAGTGACTTGCTGATTTCGACACTCTCCACCAAGTCAGACGAGACCACATCCAAGTTCACCGCTCGGCTGTCGTCTTCTGGACCCGGCACGCGCAGGCCGTTGAATGTGGTGGTGTTGAAGTTGGCGTTGGCCCCTCGGATGACCACAAACCGACCTTCGCCCTGATCACGCTCAAGCGACAAACCAGAGACCCGCTGCAAAGCCTCAGCCACATTGTTGTCTGGGAATTGGCCAATCGCGTCAGCCGAGAGCACGTTGATGTTGTTAATTGCGGACCGCTCACGCGATAAAGAAGCGCTTTGAATCGCCGCCTGACCGACAACGACCATCCGGTCCATCTGGGCATCCTGGGCCAATTCGATGACCAGTTCGGTGGTTTGCCCAGCGACCACCTCAGCGGATGCGCTCAATGCCGGGGTGCCCACGTAAACGATTTCGAGCTCGTAGTCACCGGGCGCGACCTGAGCAAAGCGAAATGCACCGTCACGATCGGTTGAGGCGCGCCGGTCTGTGCCCACCAAGCGCACACTGGCACCCTCTAATTTGATGGCCTCGTCCACCACCACTTCACCGACGATCGCGCCAGTGTTGGGTGTTTGGGCCTGAACGGACATCATCATGCCGCAAGCCAGCAACAGGCCTGCGAGGCGTTTAGAAACATTAACAATCATGGGGCTCACCTGACGTGTATGAAAACATCGTCATGGTGGAGCGGGCATGTAACACCAAAGTCACATGGATATGACGTTTTTTTTACAATTTCACCTCAGCACAGCGTCAACCACGTCCGTCCATGGAACGAGCTTAAAGTTTTGACGCTCGGGGGGCTCAACATTCCGCCCGTCTTGAACCGCGATCAATCCGGCCGGAAATGCCGGGCCGAGGTCATGACTGACCACTTCCAAGCCATCGGTCTCACTGACCCCGTCAATGCCATCGGCTGGATTGGCCCCAATCTCAAAAAAGCCCCGGAAGGCGTGGGGTGGCTTTCGGTCGTACACGGCGAATTGATTCGCTCCCTGGACAGAAGCCACCAAATAGCCTCCGTCGGTGCCCTCCAAGTAAAGCGCCAAACCTTCAATATCGGCCGTCAGGCGACCCTCTGGCGCCACCGCGTCGACCGAAAATCGATCGGCTTGGGATGCCGGGCGATCGGGCCGCGCGTCGTACGCCCAAATTCCACGAGTCTCTTCACCGATGAACAGACGATGATGGGCATCATCGACCACACAGCCCTCTGTGATGGATCCCACTTCAAACGATCGAACCAACGCGGTGGTGATCTGATCCTGATCAGTGGCCATCAGGCGGTATTGCTCCACCTCACCCGCTTTAGAGTTCGCGATGGCATAAAGCGCATTGTCATCGGCATGCGCATACAGGCACAACCCATAGGGCTCGTTCATCACCAGGTTCTCGCGCCCCGCGCCCAGCTCGACCAATTCACCTGTGCGCTGATTAATGCCCCAGATGGTCAATGTCCCGTGGCTTCGGTTGGTTGCAACAGCGATGTCCACCACGGAACCATCACCAAGCTCAAATCCGTAGCGCACATCCACGTTGTTGACTTTGCCTGCGGGCAAAAACTGCTCAACGTCGCCCGCCAGGTTGTAGACATATAAGCCTGCCTGCTTGTCTGTGCCCAGGATCAGGCTTCGGGTGGCGTCTTCAGGATGTATCCAAACGGCTGGGTCATCGGCCGCATCACCCACCGAAGCCACCGGCTCGGTTTCCACCGTCGCCTTCACTGTCGCCACGGGGGAAGGCCCAGAAGCGGGCGTGAATTCGACATTGGGCAATGCGGTCGAGACCAACCGACCACCGCCTTCCCGCTCGCCCCCTTCGACAGCAAAGACCATCCAATCATCATCCACACTCATTCCCTCGGCACCCAACGCTTCAACCGGCACGGGCTGGCTCGTCTGGATGGCACCGTCGCGGCTGCTCAAAAAATAAATATTGCGCTCGCCCAATACGCTCAGTGTCCCGTTCGGCCCCATCGAAACCTTAACGGCCGCATCAAGCTGACCAAACGGTTCAAGCAAGGCCAGTGGCTCACGGATTCTTTCGGCCTCCGATGCCGTCTGCAACCGCCAGACGCCCACGCCAGGCTCTGTCACATACAACCACTGATGGTCAGAACGGGTGCTGCAGCTGCTGATTTCGCCACCGATTGCCAGCGTTCTGATCCGCCGTAGAGAGGGATTTTCAGCGCCATCCAAAATGCGGTAGTGGTGGATGGTGCCATCCTCGGTGGCCGCAAAGACAAAGTATTGATCATCAGAGGCATCGTGGGCCAAACACGCCACCACCGGCGCAAAGTCAACTGGCCACAAGCTGTCTTGACCCATCCAGGGTGACAAAGCCCCTGTGGCTTGATCAACCGACCACAGGTGAATGCCGGCCTGCTCTTCGGGGGCAGCCAAAATCACTTGGTCGTCTGTTTCGATGGCATCCACACGCTCAATCCAGTGGCCTTCAACCGTGGAGACGGGCTGACCATGTTTGTCCAACACCGCCAATCCACCGGCATCCAACGCGACAATTCGCCATGGTGTGGGCGTTTGTGAGGGCGCCAGGGCCACATCTTTGAGATAGCCAGTGCTGACCGCATCGACTTGTCGATCCGACGCTTGAGTTGGCGCGATCGCGGCAAAGGCAGCGACGACAGTGGCAACAATCGAGACAAAAATGGCATATTGAATGCGCAAGTTAAGTATCCTTTTAGTTGGTGTCGAACCAGTGAATGCGCGAACAATCAAACTGTGCGCACCCCTTGATTTTTCTTTTTTTACTTTAAGCGATTCGGGATGGATGGATGTTACAGATTCAAAAGCTTAGATGGTCATTGATGACACTGACCTGCATGATGATGCTGATGGCGCTGGTGATCAAGCCTGGCGATGCGCACCCTGCCACCGCTCAGCCCGTGTTGACGTTCGCCGTCATTGGTGATGCCGAACCCAAGCCCAACGCTGAGTTCCCAGGCCTGTCAGCCGCAGTAAACACCCTCAATGCCCTGGCTGGGCCAAGAAATATCGAGATGGTCTTTGGAGTCGGCGATCTCCCGCACAAGGCCACCGATATTCAGTATCGAAACCTCACAGCGGTGCTCCAGAAGCTGGAGTTGCCGTTTTATCCCATCATGGGCAATGAAGAGTTCAACGACACGCCAGAAAAATTTTTCGAATATGCCCAGCATTGGGGCAACCTTCAAGCGCCCGTTGATTCGATTCGTTATGTCACACAGCGCCCGGTCGCGACTTTCATTTCCGCCTCACCCGATTTGGATGGTCGCGAATTCACCGATGACGGCGTGGCTTGGATCGAGACACAACTCAACCAGGCACCTGAGCAGCCTAAGTTTTTGTTTGTCCACGGCGCTCAAGTGGGCGTTTTCCCAGAAGGCGGTGACAAAGGCACCGCCAACCCCAGCTTCCAGGCTTTGTCTGAACACGAAACGCTCGCGGTCATTTTTTCTGGCGATTTACACATGGATCTCCACCGCGTGAACGGCATTGTCGAACACCAAGGTGTCGAACATGTGCATGTGCCTGCATTGGAGCGCACCAAACTCCCGGATGAGACGTTTCACCATCCTTACTTTCGACTGGTCACGCTCTATGACACTCGTTTGGGTGTGATTGAAACCATCGATGCCCAAACCGGACAAACCCTGCCGAAGTTCACACACCGGTTTGACTACTGAGGCCTCACCCCAAAATCACGGCCACCGCTCGTGAGGGCGCCCCATTGGTGGACACACCGTGGACGCCGTGCCTGGCGGCGTCGGTTGGTGTCTTTGCTGGTGGAGCGTCTGGCGCTTGAGCCATCCAGCGAAACAATCACCCACTCCCCTCAGCGCATCGTGATCATTCGGCCCAACCACCGATTGGGCAACATTTTATTGCTCACACCCCTCATCGCAGCCATTGAAAAGCGCTGGCCGAACGCAAGGGTTGATCTCATTGCCGGCGGTCGCGCAGCGGCCATCTGTCAATCTTTTCACTGCATTCGCGCCTGCATTGAAACGCCCGAGCCCATCTTGAAACTGCCGTTTGATATGGCATTTAGACGGTCGGTCCGCCATCAATATGACTTGGCCATCTTGGTCGATCCAACCTCACAATCGGCGCATTTGATTGCCCGCATCATTGATGCGCCCATCACAATCATCCCGCAGGCACACCACGACCCGCACATGGCTTTGGCCGCCCTAAGTGCTTTAAACGAGCAGCTCGATGTGCCTTTGCCGACACCCTTTCCACGTGTCAGCCTGCGCTTGACTCCAGAAGAGAAGGCTCACGGCCAGCATCGGTTAATGGAGAGGCTGGGTTTCAGTGACAGACCGGCGCACTTGATTGGCTTGTATCCCTTCGCCAATAAAGGACGGGATTATCCCATCGAGTGGTGGCACTCACTGATCGAAGCGCTTCGTCACGCCATGCCCGATGCGCGGTTAATCGAGATCTTGCCAGCGCATGGTGAAACGCTGCTTGATGGCACCGATGGTGCTTTTCTTGCGCTGGAGCTTCGCGACTTTGCGGCACAGTTGAGTGCGCTGGATGCCGTGATTGCCACCGATGGTGGCGTCATGCACCTGGCGTGCGCGGCCGACACGCTCACACACGGGTTATTTAAGGTCACTCGAGCTGAAGTCTATGCCCCTTACGGCGGAGGCAACCGGGGCTGGGCATGGACCGACGCCCAGCCCCATGTTGTGGCCAACAGCCTGCGGGAGGCGCTTGACACCCCAAACGAGTCGGCCTGATCAGGCGTCCAAGACCACCCGATAACGTGCCTTGCCTGATTTCAGATGCGCCAACGCTTCATTGACCGACGCCATCGGGAAGTGTTCGGTTTGAGCGGCGATGCCGTGTCGTGCAGCGAATTGGAGCATGGTTGTTATGGCGTCAGGCGAGCCCACAGGCGAGGCACCCACACTGCGCTCGCCCATGATTAATGGAAAAATCGGAAGCTCGAGCGGTGCATCGACTGCGCCCACGGAATGAATCCGGCCTCGGGGGGCCAAAGTCTCCAAAATGCCCGCCCAGTCCATGGCAACATTGACGGTCGAAAGCACCATTTTGAACCGGCCCAAACCCGCTTCACCCGACGCCAATTGCTGAGGTGTGATCACGTGGTGCGCACCCAGCGCTTGTGCTTGTGAGGCTTTGTCGCTTGACCGCGTGACCGCTGTGACTTCGCATCCCCACTTGTTGAGAAATTGAATGGCCAAATGGCCCAGACCACCGATGCCCACGACGGCGACCTCATCGGTCGGTGAGACGTGCTCAAGAATCGGTGCAAAGACTGTGATCCCGCCACACAGCAGCGGGCCGGCTTTAGCAGCATCAAGCCCCTCTGGGAGTTTCAGCACCGCAGGTGCTTCAGCGCGTACATGACTGGCAAACCCCCCATGGCGCCCCACAATCGTCATCTCGACGCTGGGACACGTGTTGTGGTGACCACCCATGCACTCAGAACACGCCATGCAATAACCGGCTTGCCATCCCAGTCCGACAGTGTCTCCCAATTCAAGGTTGGTGACGTGATCCCCTTTGGCCTTGATCCGACCAATGACCTCATGTCCCGCCACCAAGGGGTAGGCACTGAAGCCCCAATCATTGTTGAGCATGCTCAAATCAGAATGGCAAATCCCGCAGTGCAAAACCTCGATGTCGACCTGATGGGCGCCCAACTCAGGCAACTGATATTCATAAGGGACCAAGGTTTGGCCGGCTTCCATGGCGGCATAGGCTTGGACGGTTTGGGTCATGAGTGAGGCTCCCTGTGTCGAAAATAAAAACTTAAATCCAAAGGTTATCAGTGCCCGCCTCCAGACTCAGTGAATGGCAATCACCACGGCCACTTGGCTATACTGGCCACATCGATTACAGCAACCCAATGGGGCGTTTATGGTGGCGGTGTGGCTAGAAACAAACCGATGGCTGCACATTGCCATTGGGTCAATCGGTCTGTTGGCTTTTTGGGTGCCTGTGTTTAC
>CAJXNL010000007.1 GCA_913057195.1 uncultured Wenzhouxiangella sp. | reverse complement strand
TGGCTAGAAACAAACCGATGGCTGCACATTGCCATTGGGTCAATCGGTCTGTTGGCTTTTTGGGTGCCTGTGTTTACAGCCAAAGGCAGTCAACCCCACCGTCGGTTGGGTCAAACGTTTCGATACTGCGGGTGGGTGGTCATTGCTTCGGCTCTAATCGCTGTCGGGTTGTATTATGCGACCTTGTTAAACGCAGGCCTGGGTCCTGAAGATCGACCCAACGATTGGGCGTTTTTATTGTTCTTGGCTTATTTGGCAATCGTCACCGGTCTGCCCTTGTCTCATGGCATCGCGGTGTTGCGTCATAAGCGTGATCTCTCCGAGTTAAAAACCCCCTATCGAATTACGCTGGCATGGTTGGGCATCGCATCCAGCGCGGCGGTGATCGGTTGGGCACTGTATTGGCGACCCCCCAATATGATGATCTTGCTGGCGCTATCACCCATTGGGTTGAGCATTGGCGTGAGCATGCTCCGGCTGTTCCACCGATCGCGGCACGAAACCAAAACTTGGCTGTATGAGCATCTGGCGGCGATGCTGGGTGCCGGCATCGCGTTCCACACCGCTTTTGCGGTCTTTGGTGCCAATCGGCTATTTGGCTATTCACTTGAAGGATTTTGGCAAGTGATCCCGTGGATCGCACCGGCCGCGATTGGCATTCCAGCCACTCAGATCTGGATACATCAACTGAAAAAAGCTTGACCTTGCGCTCAATCCGCTCGCCCTGGACAACGTGTAACCCACATGTCCAGAGTGAGGTGTCAACCATGTGACCGGAATGCGCCCCCAAAAGCATGGCGCGCCCGGCAGGATTCGAACCTGCGACCCCTGCCTTCGGAGGGCAGTACTCTATCCAGCTGAGCTACGGGCGCGTGGCTGGGAATTATAACGCACCGAGGCGAAGACGCGCTGCGCCCACGGGCTCAGATGAAATTCTGGGTTACACTTCGTGCTCATGGATGCCCTCAACGCTGCGCTGCTGGCTCTTGTCCAGGGCTTAACCGAGTTTTTGCCTGTCTCCAGTCAGGCGCACTTGGTGCTTTACGCGCTGATCACCGGCCAAGACTACCAAGGCCTCAATTTCGACGTCATTTTGCATTTTGGCTCATTGTTCGCCGTGGTCACCTATTTTCGAGTTGAGCTCGTCACGATGACACGCGATTGGCTTGGCGCCATCACCGGGCATGGCCACACCCCAAACGCGCAATTGGCGTGGCTGATCATCCTGGCGACGCTGCCTGCTGGTGTGCTGGGGCTGATGTTCAAAGACATCGCCGAAATCGCCCTAAGAAGCCCTGTGATCATGGCCAGTGCTTTGATCGGGTTTGGGTTGCTTCTGGGGTGGGCCGACTGGCGTTATCGCGGCCATCGAGTCGAGCACGACCTTGGGGTGCGCGATGCGCTGATCATCGGCTTTGCGCAGGCACTGGCCCTGATCCCCGGCACCTCGCGCTCAGGCATCACCATCACTGCTGGATTGTTTCTTGGAATGACGCGCGAGGCCACCACGCGTTTTTCGTTTTTATTGTCTATCCCCATCATTGCAGCGGCGGGGGCTTTGAGTTCCATCGAAGTGATCCAATCAAACACGGCCATCGATTGGACAGTCTTTGCATTGGGCTTTGTTGTCTCGGTGGTGGCCACTTATGCGTGTATCCACTATTTTTTGGCGTTTATCCGTCGCATTGGAATGCAACCATTCGTGGCCTATCGAGTCATTTTGGGCGGGCTGTTGCTGTTGTTTTATCTGTGAGCGTTACGCTCTCGACATAAACTCGCCGGTCTCGGTGTTGACCTTGATGACCTCGCCGTTGGTGATGTAGTCAGGCACCATGACATCCAGCCCTGTCTCCAGACGGGCCGGCTTGGCCGAGCGTGAAGCGGTGGCGCCTTTCAACACCGGGGCGGTGTCTTCAACCGTCAACGCCACTGATTGCGGCAGCTGGATGGCAACGGGCTGATCATCAATAATCAGCACGTGAATGTCTGCCTGACCCTCTAACAAGTACGGGGCTTGCTCACTCACAGCATCCTCATTCAACACGTACTGACTAAAATCCTCTTGGTCAATGAACACCCATTCATCACCCGATCGATAAGAGCACTCACTGACTCGGCGGGCCAGATCAGCGTCTTTCACTTGATCATCGCCTTTGAAGGTCAACTCTTTTCGATCACCTGAGGGAATGGCCACCATCTTAAACCGATAGAGTGTGCCAGCCCCACGTGCGGTGGGGGCTGAACGATCGATTTGGCGAACGGTGTAGACCACGCCCTCCAGTTCGATCACTTGGCCTTTTTTAATGTCAGATGCCTTAGGCATAATCGCTCAAAATATTGATCTTCAGGCCAAGTATAGCCAACGCCGATGACCTCATCAGGATGATTCGAGCACAAATGTCAATTCATAGCGAGACGGCACCGGCCCTGTTTGCTGAATGGTGAAGCTGTATTGTCCGGGGCCCAGCGGGGTCTGAAAACCCACGCCGCCTTGCAGGGCAATGCCAAGAAAGGCCAATAGATTGTCGCCGGGTGCATACAGGCTTGAAGAGACATGCGCGCCCCCCAGAAACTCGCCGGCAGTTTCGGCGCTGGCAATCACCGTGGTTGCCCCATCATCGATGAAGACAAACCCTTGATCAATGCCCGCGCTCCAGTCGGTCAAGAACACGCCCGTCAACTGCGCCCCATCAGGCACGGTGAAAGTAAAAATATCGCGCGTGTTTCTGGGGTTATCGACTTGGCCTCGGACCACATTGTCACCTGTGTGAAACGCCAGTGCAGTGGGCGCCATAGGATCGCTGGACAGTTCCCGGTCCGGGAGATCATCTCGCGCACTGACAAACACGATCTCACGTCCTCGGCCACCCGGCCCAATGCTCGCTCGGTAGATGGCGCCTGGCTGAGAAGTGAACGCGATGTCTTGACCTTGCTCAAACACCTTGACCCACTCGTCACCGTTTAAGCGTTCGATGGCTTGAATCCCCGGATTGACCCGACCGCCCTGACATACATCTTGGCTGTCATGAATGACTTGGCGATCCACAACACGGCAAGCACCCGATACAAAACCATACACGGGCGCTTGTGACTCGGCAAAATCAAACACACTGGCGGCATTGTCGGTTAACACCAGCTCAGCCACCAACCGCTGAACGCCTTCCAGCTTCAGCTGCCGCTCAATAATGGCACGCGTCCCTTGAGCTCCTTCAGCGTTGAAATTGAGACCGAATCGTGCATTCGACTGCGCGGTGATGTTGGCATAGTTGCTTTCAAATCCCGCCCCCAATACATCCGCGGGGGCGCCCGCGACCTCACCTTGATCATTCCGGTAGATGGCAAACACCAAGAAACCTCGCTCACTGCAGGCCCGAAACTGAGCCCGACCCTTTGAGATCTCGGCAGATGAAGAGACCACATCAATGCCATCGTTTTGGAGTGCATCGGCATCAATGGTGAGCGAGCGATACCCCTCATCGGTGGCTTGCTGGACCACAAACGACTCCAGCTGCCCACTGCCTCCGACGGCAACGCCTGACACCGCCATCAGATCATCGCGACGTGTTTCGGCCGATAAAAAGAAAGACCGTGCGCTCAAGCTCGGATCAATGCAAGCCGCGCCCACCCCATGAGCGCCCAAACACATGACCGCCCAAACCACCCAGCTCAAGATGCGAGGCTGTGTCATATTGACCCCCTTTTTTTAAGTTTAAAAACGCCATCATCTGTCAACTGCCAGTATACGGCCTGCTCAGTCCCATTGAAATACGCCGCACAACAGGCGATGATCTTGACGACCATGCTCACTCCCACAAACCAATGGCCTGGCACCAGCCACTATGCCGCCGAGCTTGGAGCCCAACGCCGCTGCTGTTCGCCCGCGAAAGGCCGCATCCACCATGACATCCTGGTGGTGGGCGGCGGTTTGGCGGGCCTCAGCACCGCGTTGAGCCTGACCGAGCGCGGCATCACCGACATCGCCATCTGCGAGGCCGGTCAACCTGGCGACGGCGCATCCGGCCGCAACGGCGGGTTTGTCTTTGCAGGCTATTCGCTGTCCAATGAGGCGTTGACCCGTCAGGCGGGTCTCTCACAGGGTCGGCAGTTACACCAATGGACTCAGCATGCCGTGGGCTTGGTGAGACGACGCATCGATCAATGGGACATCGATTGCCAGGCCAATGATGCCGGCGTCTTGCTCGCGGATTGGTTTGGTGATGATGCATCGATGCTGAGCTTTCGCCAGCGCATGCAGGACACGCTCAGGTTTCGGCTCGACTGGATTGCCCCAAGTGAGTTGCCTGACCACATTCGAACTCGGCGCTACGGCGGTGCGTTGCATGAGCCAGGAAGCTTCCATTTCCATCCCCTTCGCTACATCAACGGACTGATTCGCGTCTTGCAAGAGCGCGGTGTCACGCTGTATGGCGACACCCCCATTCAATCCATCAAACCACCCTCTCAAAGCCACCGCCTTGGCGCCGATCGATGGCAGGCCGTCACTGAGCAGGCCACGTTGAGTGCAGACCAAATCGTGCTCACCACAGGCGGATACGATCGCGGCGTGTGGCCGCGATTGACGCGCGCGGTGTTGCCCATCGCCACCTACATTGCGACCACCGAGCCATTGGGCGATGACCTGGCGCGCCTCTTGCCGAACGGGCATGCCGTTTATGACAATCGGTTTGCGTTTGATTACTACCGTCCTTTGCCTGATACGCGGCTTTTGTGGGGCGGGCGCATTTCGACTCGGGCCCGCCGACCCGATGCGATTCGGCGGCTTCTTAAAGCCGATCTCGCCCGAGTCTTTCCGTCACTGAGTGAGGTGAAATTTGAGCATGCCTGGGGTGGATGGATGGGCTATACCCGTCACCAAATGCCCATTTTGGGTCAGCCTCAGACCGGGCTTTGGCACGCCACAGGATTTGGTGGGCACGGCATGGCGCCCACTGCCTTGGCTGGTGAAGTTCTGGCCGAAGCCATGAGTGGCGATGAGACGCGGCTGAGAGCCTACCAACGCTGGCAGCCGGCATGGGCGGGTGGCCTGGCAGGGCGCGGATGGGCACAGGCGACTTACGCTTGGCTGAATCTCAAAGACGCATGGCGCGACCGGGTGCGGTGACGCCCGAGTCAGACTGGCTGCGATATAATGTCGGCTTCAATGATTCAGGTTGAGGATGAAGCTTCGTGTCCGTACAGTCCGATAGCGCGTTTATCAAACAATTCAGTCTGGTGTTGTCCGGCTTGGTGGTGTTTACGATCATCATCATGGGCTTGGCTTGGATTTTGCATGGTCAAACAGACACGCCAGACAACCCCGCCCGCCAGCAAGCCAAGCTCGATCGCCTGGCCCCTGTCGCGGGTGTGTATGCTGGGGAAACCGGCCGAGCCGCGGCACTGGCCGCCGCAAAAGCGGCAGCGCCCGAGGCCGTGGCGGTGGCGTTTGACGGCTCGCTGGACGGGGGCATGATCTATGAGAACGTGTGCGCGACCTGCCACGACAATGGCGTTGCGGGCGCCCCAGAAATGGTGGCCAGTGCATGGAGCGGCCGCTTAGACAAAGGCACGGAGATGTTGATCACCAATGCCATCAACGGCATCGGCGCGATGCCCGCTCGAGGCGGTCGCGCAGACTTGAGCGATGAGCAGGTGGCCGCGTCGGTCACTTACATGCTGGACATGCTCGAATAAGCCTTATGCCCGACCATTCCCCCGAGGCATTCCCCACCGAAGGAGGTCCACTCCAGCTGCGGGGGCCGGCGGGTGCCATTGAAGCCCTCATCGATGTGCCCGAGGCGGACGTTGCCAAACGCGCCTGTGCAGTACTTTGCCATCCCCATCCCCAGCATGGTGGAACCATGCGAAACAAG
Source organism: uncultured Wenzhouxiangella sp. (assembly GCA_913057195.1). Classification (GTDB taxonomy): domain Bacteria; phylum Pseudomonadota; class Gammaproteobacteria; order Xanthomonadales; family Wenzhouxiangellaceae; genus Wenzhouxiangella. The sequence goes on along the minus strand of CAJXNL010000007.1, from coordinate 83,896 downwards.
GTGGTGACCATCATGGAGCGCTCGCTGAGAGAGTTGGGTTTGGCCACGGTGCGCTTCAATTTTCGAGGAGTGGGCGACAGCGAGGGTCAGTTCGCCGAAGGCGTCGGTGAAGCCGATGACCTTCGGGCGGTCCTTGACTGGGTTCGAGCCACTCGCCCAGATGACACGCTGTGGTTGGGGGGCTTTTCATTTGGGGCGTACATCAGCATCGAAGTGGCCAATGAGTATCCCATTGGGCAACTTGTGAGCATCGCCCCACCGGCGGGGCGATTTGATCTGAATACGCTCACGCACCCGAAGTGTCCATGGTTGGTGGTTCAAGGCAGCGAAGATGAAGTGGTTTCGGCCGCGTCGGTGCAAGCGTGGGCAGAAGCCCTCACACCACCCCCCATGATGGTCATGATGGACGGCGCCGGCCATTTCTTCCACAGGCGACTGATGGATCTGCGTGGGGTCATCAAAAACCACGTCCAAGGCCAGCTCCCCGCTTCGTAATGCCAGGACCCCTGGCCCTGTATCGCGCGCAGATTGATGCTGGCCAATTGCTGGCCGACCCCGCTCAAGAACGGGTCGCCGCTGAGCTGGAGAAGTTATTCAAAGCGCTGTGTGCCAGTGCTTCATCGCACAGACGGTGGGCTTGGTGGGCAAAGTTGTGGCGGCGCCAAATCACGGCGACGCCGCCAGGGATTTATCTTGTCGGCGCGGTGGGTCGCGGCAAAACCCATTTAATGGACTTGTTTGCTCAAGCCTTGAGTGAGCACCACATCACCCATTGGCGCGTCCATTTCCATCATTTCATGGCGAACATCCAGTCCTCGCTGAGCGCCCAGCAAGGGCGTCACGATCCGCTGACCGATGTCGCCGAATCCATTGCCAAGCAATATCGTGTGCTGTGCTTTGACGAGTTTCATGTCGAAGACATTGGCGATGCGATGATCTTAGGCGAATTGCTCACTCAGCTGTTTGCGCAAGGCGTTGTGTTGGTCACCACATCCAACACACCCCCGGATGATCTTTATGCCGATGGTCTTCAGCGCGCGCGGTTTTTGCCTGCGATCGAGCAAATCAAAAAACATACCCAGCAGGTCCACTTGGATGCCGCCACAGATTATCGCTCAAGAGCGCTGACTCAAGCCGATGTCTATTTTTATCCCCTCTCTACAGAGACCCACACCGCGCTCACTGAAGTTTTCAAGCGTCTCACCGCTCAGCGTCCACATGCCGAGCCGACAACGGTGCAAGGTCGCCCGATCCACGCTTTGGGCCTGCACTCGTCGGTGGCGTGGTTTGGGTTTGACGCCCTGTGCACTTCTCACCGCGCCACTGCCGATTACATTGAACTTGCCGAGCGATTCGACACCCTCATGATTTCTGATGTGCCGCAATTGGCCGATGGGCAAAATGATGAGACCAAACGCTTCATACACCTGATTGATGAGCTGTACGATCGAGGTGTCAAAGTGGTGATCTCAGCTGCGTGCCCGGCGACTGAGCTCTATGTGGGGCGTCGGTTAGAAGCAAGCTTTGCCCGAACCACCTCGCGCCTGTTAGAAATGCAAAGCACAGCCTACCTCGACACGGTTCGACGATAAGCCGCCAGCACAGCTTAAATTAAGCTGTCAATGACATGCTCAACATACCGTTTCAGGCGAACATCACCGGTCGGTGGCATCAAACAATGCGACTGCAGATGCAAATAACCCACGTAAGCAGAGTACAACAGCGTGGCCCGTTTGGTTGCCGCTGCTTCATCCAGCCCCAACTCCTCTAACGCCCTGGCCAAAAACTCAATTCTGCGATTGGTCACGCGCCCCAACACCTCGCTGATCAGCGCATTTTGGTGCTCTGCACACAACGCCAGATGAATCTTGTGGGTCAGGGTTTGCTCCGTGGTTCGCCAGATGAAATTCTCCAAGCGCTCTGACGGCTTGTCTTTGGCCTGAAACGCTTTTTCTAAGTTTTCTTCATCTTGGTGTTCCCAACGACGCAACGCAGCCGCCAACAACTCATCTCGCCCGGGGAAGTGCCAATAAAAGCTCCCCTTGGTGATCCCCAATCGGCGCGCCAGAGGCTCAATGGCCAGGCCGCTGACGCCTTTTTCGGCGATCAGTGCCAACGCCGCCTGCTCCCAGTCTTGGCGGGTCAGGGAGATGCGTTCAGCAGCAATGTCTGGACGGGCGGACATCAGGCTCCTAAAATGGTGAATCCTTGGTTTAAAACGCGGGTCGTGAGCCCCATATTAACCGTTCTAAGCGAACAATTGACTTCAATCCCCCTTAAGGACATACTCTACCGTATGGAAGCTGCTCGAAAACTCAATGATGACATCCGCCGCCGTCAAATCTGGACTGATGACGGCATTCGTTTGAGCCTGCGCTACTTTGGCGATGATCGCGCGCCCTGCGTGCTGATGGCCCACGGCTTCGGACAGACCCAGTATGCCTGGGAGAACACCGGCTGGGCCTTGGCCGAAATGGGCTATCAAGCCGTCAGCTATGACGCCCGCGGGCACGGCGAGAGCGACCGCGCGCCCAGCGGAGAATATGATTTTGAGCAATTTGTTGAGGATTTTCGAAGGGTCTGTGCCTCATTGCCGAACACGCCCATGGTCATCGGCGCCTCAATGGGCGGACTGACCGCGCTGCTGGCCCATTCTGAGAAACCCAAAGTGGACCTCAAGGCCATGGTGCTGGTCGACATCGCCCCCCGCTGGGACGAGCGCGGGGTGACCGCGATGCTGGCGTTCATGCGCCAACACCCCGAGGGCTTTGCCTCCTTAGAGGAGGCCTCAGAATCGGTCCGAGCGTTTCTGCCGCACCGTCGCCGCGGTAAACCCACCAACCCCATCAAATTGAGCCAAAACCTCCGGCAAGCCAGCGATGGCCGCTGGTACTGGCACTGGGACCCGGCGATGCTGGCATTGGCTGAAAAAAGCGCCAACCTCCAGTCCAGACTGCAATCGGCCAGTCGCCGGCTCAAAATTCCCACTTTGCTGATCGCGGGTGGCAAAAGCGACATGATTGGGGCCGAGCACGTTGATGAGTTTCTTAAATTGGCACCGCACGCGCAAACAGCCGAAGTGACCGACGCCGGTCACATGGTGGCCGGCGATGCCAACGATGACTTTATCTCGGCCATCACACCATTTCTCAACGATCACCAGGATCACCCCGAGGACAATGCGAAAGCGAGTTAGCTTATGTTTTATCTGATTTTCGTGCTGGCCGTGTTGGCCACCCTCATCACCTGCGCTTTCTTTAAAGCAAAAATTCCCACATGGACTGCCGCAATCGGGGTGGTGCTTGCGGGGTTTACGGTGATTGGCGAACCCGGCGCAGTGGCGTTAATCGCATCTTGGTTGGTGTTTTTGGCAGTGGCGGTGCCACTTAACCATGTTCCATGGCGGCGCGAGTTTCTGACGCTGCCCGTGCTCAAGGCATTCAAAGCCATGATGCCGCAAATCTCTGAGACGGAGCGGGTGGCGTTGGACGCGGGCACCGTTGGCTTTGAGGGCGAATTGTTCACAGGCAGCCCAAACTGGTCAAAGTTTGTCAAGCAACCCTTAGGCGAGCTCTCAGTTGAAGAACAGGCCTTTTTGGATGGCCCGGTTGAACAGCTGTGCGACATGATTGATGAGTGGGAAACCACCCACTACCGCGCGGACTTGTCCGAGCAGGTTTGGGACCATGTCAAATCCAATGGCTTTTTGGGGATGATCATTCCCAAGTCCTACGGTGGCCTCGGTTTTTCTGCCGTCGCCCACCGTGCCGTATTGCAAAAAGTCTCGGGCATGAGCTCGACCCTGGGTTCTGTGATTGCCGTGCCGAACTCGTTGGGCCCAGCGGAGCTGCTGATGCACTACGGCCGGGATGATCAAAAAGATCACTATCTGCCTCGCTTGGCCGATGGTCGCGAGATCCCCTGCTTCGGTCTGACCAGCACCACCGCAGGTTCCGACGCCACCTCCATCAGTGATTACGGCGTGGTCTGCAAAGGCCAGTGGCAAGGCCAAGAGACCTTGGGCATCCGATTGAACTTTGAAAAACGCTACATCACCTTGGCACCCGTGGCCACTGTGGTGGGCTTGGCGTTTCGCTTGTACGACCCCGATCAACTGCTTGGCGAGACCGAAGACATCGGCATCACCTTGGCATTGATTCCAGCCGATACGCCAGACTTGGACATCGGCAGACGCCACTTCCCACTCAATAACCCGTTCCCAAATGGGCCCATCCGCGGGAAAGATGTGTTTATCCCACTGGACTATTTGCTTGGCGGCACCGATTATGTCGGCCAGGGCTGGCGAATGCTGGTTGAGTGTTTGTCTGTCGGTCGTGCCATTTCGTTGCCCTCATCGGCCACTGGCGGCGCAAAAACCGCTGCACTGGCCACCGGCGCCTATGCTCGGATCAGAAAACAGTTCAACTTGCCCATTGGCCGGTTTGAGGGGATTGAAGAAGCACTTGCTCGCATCGGTGGCTATACCTACGCCATCTCGGCGCTGTCTCGGCAAACCGCAACGGCGGTGGATGCCGGTGAGAAACCCGCCGTCCCAGGTGCCATTGCCAAGTATCAAGCCACAGAGATGAGCCGCGAGATTATCAAAGATGCCATGGATGTCCACGGCGGTAAAGGCATCATCATGGGCCCCAAAAATTATCTGGGGCGCGCTTGGCAAGGCGCGCCCATTTGGATCACCGTTGAAGGGGCCAACATCTTGACTCGATCAATGATGATTTTTGGCCAAGGCGCGATTCGTTGTCACCCTTATGTTCTCGAAGAAATGCAAGCACTTGAGATTGACGATGAAGAAAAACGCCTCAAAACCTTTGATCGGTTATTGTTTGCGCACATTGGTCACTCGATTTCCTGTGCCGCTCGCTCATTGGTCTTGGGATTGAGCTTTGGCGGCTTTACCACCGTCCCGGGTGATCGGAAAACCAAACGCTATTATCGCAAGCTGTCCCGCTACAGCGCGGCCTTTGCGTTCATGACTGACATCACCATGCTGACTTATGGGGGCAAGCTCAAGCAAAAAGAAAAGATATCGGGCCGCCTGGCCGATGTGTTGGGTCAGCTCTATATTTGCTCGGCCATGCTCAGACGGTTTGAACACGACAACCGCCCCAGCGCCGATCAGCCGATTTTGGCCTGGGCGTTTCATGACGCCATCTACAAAATCCAACACGCCATGCGTGGCGTCATTGACAATTACCCCATCGCCTGGGTGAGACCCCTGTTGCGTTTTGTGGTGTTTCCAATGGGTCGCATCGAGCGTGCCCCAAACGATCGCTTGGGCCACAAAGTGGCCTCGCTGATGCTCTCACCATCTGAAACGCGCCAGCGGCTGGGTCGCGGCGTTTATACCTCTGATCGAACCGGTCAGACCGTGGGCGTGCTTGAGGCGTTATTGCCCGACGTCATCGCCTGTGAGCCGATTGAGCGTAAGCTCTTCAAAGCGCTAAGAAATGGCGAGATCACTGGACACACCTTTGATCAGCAGCTGGAACAGGCGCGAGCGCGCGGGGTATTGACAGAAAAAGAAGCCACCATGATGGCGGATATTCGCGCTCGCAGCCTAGAGATCATCGCAGTGGACGACTTTGATCTGGCGACCTTGCAAGCTGGGTTGACCCGCATGGGGGATCAAATCCGGCAGGGCGGTGCCCAACAAGCCGCCTAAATCGTCCTAGGCCCTGCACAATCCTGCTACACTCCTCAGTGAGCAACAGGTGCTCAACACCACACGCGTTGTGGTCGAGAGTGAAACGGGAAGTCGGTCAGATGCCGGCGCTGCCCCCGCAACTGTAGCCGTCGATTGCAGATATTGAGACACAGAATCTGTGATGCGGCTGAGATCATGCCACCTGATCTGAAACCGTCAGGGAAGGCCTCAGCCCAGCGCCACTCGCGCTGACGGAAGCCAGGAGACCGGCCTGCTGCACAGCCATAGACGGTGGTTGCGGTGGGCGACCTGGGTCGATGCATTGCTGGCTGCTCAATCGCACGATGATACGGTGCTGAGCTTGCCCAGCCCATGACCCATTGATTGTTCTTCTCTCACCCTCTGCCGTTGTTGCAGTCAACTTCGGGCGCGGGTGAGCGCCTTTGTGATGGAGACAATCTAATGAATCAGTTCCGATGCACGTCCATGCTCGCATCCTGCGCGGGTGTTTTTTTGATCACCGCACCAATCAGTGCCAACACACTCGATACGTTCGGCATAGATCCTGCTGAAACCGTTCTTGTCACGGCCCAACGCCACGACACCTCGATCGAAACCACCCTATCGCGGGCCGATGTCATTACTCGGGATGACATCGTGCGCTCTCAAGCGCGTGACATTAAGACGGTTTTGGAGCAACAAGCCGGAGTCGATGTCACGCGCACTGGCGGCCCGGGAGGCCAAACCAGCGTTTTTATGCGGGGCACAAACTCCAATCATGTCTTGGTTTTGATTGACGGGGTGCGGGTCACATCCGCGGGCACAGGGGGCTTCCAGTGGGCGTTACTGGATCTGGCGACAGTCGAGCGCATCGAGATCGTTCGCGGACCGCACGCTGCCCGCTGGGGCTCGGATGCCATCGGCGGCGTGATTCAGATTTTCACCCGCCAGGCGCAAGGCGCTTCGGTCCAAGCGACTGTCGGGAGCGATGGCGAGCGTGGCACAGCACTGGCGCTTGGCGGCGCCGGTCAGTCGTTGACCCTGTCTGCGCGTCGCTTGGATGGATTTTCGGCACAAAATGCCCAAGGCTTTGCGTTTGATCCTGACGACGATGGCTTTAAAAACCGACAAATGGTAGGCCAAGGCACCTTCGGTCTGGCTGTGGGTGAAGTCCAATGGGTCGCACGTTGGCTTGCGGGCGAGGTTGAGTTTGACCAGGGCGTGTCCGATGTCGAACAGTATGCGGCCCATCTGGGCTACCAAGTGGATCTTGAACACTGGACGGTGGAGATTGATGCGGGGCTTTATCGTGACCAGCTGGAAACGCAAACCAGTTTTGGGACGAGCAAGAATGTGACCCGCAGAACGCAGGGGAGTGTGAGAGCAGAGCGCTCCATTTCTGATGCGGGGATTTGGCTGATTGGGCTCGATGGCTGGCAAGAGTCGGGCGTCAACGCAGGCAGCTGGCGCCAAGACCGAGACCATTGGGGACTTTGGACGGCGTTCGACGGGCAATCTGGCCGGCTGTCTTATGCGTTCAGCGCGCGATGGGATGACGACGAACGCTACGGCTCAGAAACCACTGCGCAAACTGCCTTGGGGTGGCAAGCCACCTCGTCGGTTCGATTGTTTGGCAATTGGGGTCAAGGGTTTAGGTCACCTAATTTCAGTCAGTTGTTTTCACCTGGTTTTGGCGGTTTGTTCGCCGGCAACCCCAATTTGGCCCCTGAGACCTCCCAGAGCATTGAGCTGGGTTTGGACTGGGCGCTGTCTGACCAGCAAAGGTTCACTGCCAGCGTGTTTGATACTGAGATCGATGAGCTCATTGACTTTAGTGGCCCAAAGTTTCAGGCCATCAACATCGACCAGGCTCGAATTGAAGGCTTGGAGCTTACCCATCGATGGGCGTCACAGACATGGTCCACTCAGTTGAATTGGACATGGCAAGACCCGATCGATGCCGCATTGAAGCAACCACTGCTTCGCCGTCCGAAGAACAAAGGCTCGGCCGTTGTCACTCGGCGGTGGGGCAATTCGCGCTTTGGCGCGGAGCTGATATATTTGGGTGAAAGATTCGACGTCGGTCAGATTGCGTTACCGAGCCACACCTTGCTTAACCTGACCGCCAATTGGCAACTGACACCGCAGTGGAGCGTGATGGCCCGTCTTGAGAACCTGACCCAACGCGATTACGAGCCGTTGGTGGGCTTTAATGCCCGTGGCCGCAGTGCCACGGTATCGGTGCGCTGGCGTCCTGCCCTGTGAGCTGCCTAGCCCGCATCGTGATCTTGATCTGGGTGGTTGGCTTGGCCGGCTGCGCGCCCCCAGCCACCACTTCTCAAGCCACGTATGCGGTCTTTGGGACAACGGTCACAATTCAAGTGCGCCATGCCCAGAGCGCTGATCCCAGTCCCATTTTGGCGGACATCGACTATTTACTCCAAACCCTTCATCGGGACTGGCACCCCTGGGCGCCGGGAGAACTCACGCGCCTCAACGAAGGCCTGTCCCAGGGTGATTGGGTTGAGGTACCGGCCAACATTGAGCCACTTCTCAAACGATCACAGCGTCTGGAGAAGGCCTCGGATGGACGGTTTAATGCGGCCATCGGACGACTCGTCGCGCTTTGGGGATTCCACACATCCAACTATCCAATCACCACACCACCCCCCGATGATTCAGCCATTGAGGCATTGATGGTTGAACAACCCTCCGCACTTGATATTGTCTGGTCTCCCGATCCCCCCAATCGTATTCAAACCACCAATCCAGCCGTGGGCCTTGATTTCTCGGGCATCGCCAAGGGGGCGGCTGCGCAAGCGGTATGTGATCGGTTGGTGGCCAATGGCCTTGGCGACGCATTGGTCAACTTAGGCGGCGATGTCATGGTCTGCGGACCCGCGACCACCCCGTGGCGAGTGGCCGTTCACTCGCCGCAATCCTCCGCCCCAACCATCATCAATGTGGACCGTCGACTGGCCGTGTTCACTTCTGGGCAATATCACCGCTTCGGCATCTGGGATGGGGAACGCTACGCTCACATTCTCGATCCCGCCACAGGCCGGCCGGTCGATCATCTGGTCCAGGCCACGGCCATTGATCCAGATCCGATTCTGGCCGACGCTGCGGCCACCGCTCTGGTGGTGGCAGGACGCTCTTCGGCCGACACTCTTGGCAAAAAACTTGATTTGGAGCGGTGGATGGTGGTGGACGCCCGCCCCGAGGCACCGGCGTCTGAGATCACAAACCAAGACTCGCGCTGACCGTCGTCTAAAACATTCCTGTCTCAAGACGCGCGGCCTCACTCATCATGCTCTGATTCCAAGGCGGATCGAAAGTCATCGCGATGTTGACTTGTGAAACCGTGGGGATCATTTTGAGGCGGTCTTCGACGTCGGCCACCAGGATATCGCCCATGCCACAGCCAGGCGCGGTCAAGGTCATGGCAATATCGACTGAGCGCTCACCGCTGTCATGATGATGAACCGTGCATTCATAGATCAGACCCAGGTCAACAATGTTGATGGGAATCTCCGGGTCATAAATGGTTTGCAACTGGTGATGCACAAGGTCTTCATAGTCCTCATCAGTTGCACCCTCTGGGACTTGAGGTCTGGGCGGGGGCTGTTTACCGATGGCATCCGCGTCTTCGCCATTGAGTCGAAACAAACGCCCATCAACAAAAATGGTAAAACTGCCCCCCAGCGACTGCGTCAGGTAGCCGTTGGTGCCTGCTGGCAATTCCACAGTTTCCCCCTCAGGCACCATGATGACCTCACAATCGCGGTCAAAATGCACCGGCGCGTAGCTGTTGGAAAACATGGTATCGACACCTCAAACTAGGGTTAATTTGGTCCTATTATATCGGAATCAATGCCCAAAGCACGTTCAGAGGCTTGACGCGTCAGCGGGTGGTAGCCCGATTGAGCCTGCTGATATATCTCAATGGCCCGCGCTCGACCCCAGTCCGTTTTGGCCAAACTGGCATACAAGGGTCGAGTGAACTTGTTGCGGCCCACTTCCATTAAAAAAGACGCCAGCCGATCAAGCCCTGGGCCATATTGCGTCTCGATCGACAACAACAGCCACAAGTACAGCAACTCGACGTTTTGAGTGTCGGTGAGTTCAAATTGAGCATCCAGTGACGCCATATCTTCAGTGTCAACCTGACCGGATAGGCCTTTTAAAAAGTGCTGCCACTCATACACTGACCAAGCCTGTGTGGGGAGCTCGAGCAACGCAAGCTCTCCCGAATGCCATTGCTCGGCAAGTTGATCAACACGCTCAAACGCATCAGACTCTGGAGCCACAGCGAACGCCGGCATCCCAGGCTCATACAGCCACTCATCCATCTGCTCGATTGAAGCTGCATCGGGGTGGCGTTGAAACAAATGCTCAATGGCATACGCGCGAAACGTCTCAGAGTCGATTGATTCAAATGCAAAAGCAGCAAAATAGTCTCGCAAAAAAGCATCCAGCGTTTCACGCCCAAAACGACTCTCCAGCCACTCGATAAAAAATCGACCTTTGTCATAGGGCACTCGAATAAACGCTTGCTCCGGATCACGACCACTTAAGTCTCTCACCAGCTGTTGCTCGCCTGGCGCGTGCTGGGGCAAATCGGCCATCAGTCCATCCCAATCTAACTTGGCCAGCATCCGCTCGATGCGTTCGCCATAAAGCGCCTCCATGATGCGGGCTTCGAAATAAACCGTAAAGCCCTCATTCAGCCATAGATCTTGCCACGCCGCGTTGGTCACCAAATTGCCTGACCATGAGTGCGCCAGCTCATGGGCCACCAACGCAAGCAGCGAGCCGTCACCGGCAATGATCGTGGGCGTCAAAAAAGACAGCCGGGGGTTTTCCATGCCACCAAACGGGAAGCTTGGTGGCAGCACCAGCAGGTCGTATCGGCCCCATCGGTAAGGCCCGTATAGCGTCTCACCAATGGAAATCATCTCTTCTAGAACATCAAATTCATTGGCGGCTCGGTCAATCCAATCCGGCTCGGCATAGACACCACTTCGCGGACCAAGGGCCGCAAATTCCAACTCGCCCACCGCGATCGCCATTAAGTAAGACGGAATGGGCTGGGGCATTTGGAAGTTGTAAATCCCATCGTCGTTTATATCGTCAGCGTTACCCCCTGCCCCCATGACAACCATCAGCTCTTCAGGCGCGCGCACAGTGGCTTCAAAGGTATAGCGGACTGCGGGGGTATCTTGGAGGGGCACCCAGGTCCTGGCATAGTGCGGCTGGGATTGCGAAAACATGAACGGCCGACCCGAACTGGTTTGCTCAGCGGTAAGCCACTGCAAACCGAATGCTTGAGGCTTGGAGGCGTAATCGATCCTCACCTGTTCAATCCCTGACGGCAGCACCACCACCAGAGGTTGACCCAAATGGCCCTGCGCGGACCCCAGGTACCATGACACCGGCAAGACGGTGCCATCCGACCGAATCGCCAGGACATCATCGATCACAAGATCACGAGTGTCGAGCACCAACCTCTGCCAACCAGGCACATGGCGGTCCAAGTCATAAACAACATGTCCCTCGAGTGTCTGAGCGTCCATGTTGACCGACAGGTCGAGCGCCATGTGGGCAATGCTGACTTTTTCATACTCAGCAAAGCTGTGGGGATCGGCGCCGGTTTGGATGTCAAAGGACTGCTCAGGGACCTCCGGGGTGGGACGCTCACCCTGGCAGCCCACCATAAGCCCCAACATCACCAAGACAATAAGCTTTCTAGAGCGCATCATCGCCCTCCTCGCGGGTGCGAATGCGCACGGCCCGTTCAATTGACGAGACAAAGATTTTGCCATCACCAATCCGGCCTGACTCAGCGGTTTCAATGAGCGTTTCAACCACTCGATCAACATCTTCGTCGGCAACAGCAATTTCTAATTTGAGCTTGGGCAGAAAGTCGACCACATACTCCGCGCCTCGATAAAGTTCGGTGTGGCCCTTTTGTCGCCCAAAACCCTTCACCTCACTGACCGTCATGCCCATCACACCGGCTTCTCCCAATGCGTCCCGGACATCATCGAGCTTGAAAGGCTTAATTATGGCTGTAATCATCTTCATGATCTGTATCGCTGATTTGGTTACACTGATTTAGGATAACCGCAACGCCCGAATGTGTGGGCAACAAACATGGATGGAGAGAACCGATGCGCGTGGATTTTCAAACCCTGGACGATCTGGCCCACAAACTGGCCCAAGCCCTCCCAGAGCCGATCCGCTCAGCCCAAGCGGGCGTGGAACAGCAATTTCGTCAAGTGCTCGAAAAAGGCTTATCCCGCATGGATCTGGTGACACGAGAAGAGTTTGATGCTCAAAAAAAGGTCTTAGAGCGGGCGGAACAAAAACTGGCGGAGCTGGAAAAACGCCTCAATGGCGATCAACAGCACTGACCTGAGCTTGGCCGCGGTGGGCCCATTGCAACGCCAGGCCCAGCAAAACCGCGCCCCCGAGCAAGCGACCCCAGTCAGCAGGGGCGCCCCAAAATACAATGTTGACCAATAATCCCGCCGGGACGAGCATGTTGTTCATCACCGCCAATTGAGCAGCATTCACCTGCCGTGCGCCACTGTTCCAAGCCAGATATCCTAGGCCTGATGCACCCAACCCCAGCCAAATCAAAATGCCCCACTGTGTGGCCCCCGTGGGCCCCCGGTCCCAATCGCCCAAAGCAAGGACTGCCAGTGTGGCCACAGCCAACCCGCCGACAAAAAAGAAACCAAAATCCCGAATCTGATCGGTGGCATGACCCAATCTTAGACGCCGGTAAAGCACCTGACCCGCCGCGAAACAGGCATTGGCGGCCTGTACCAGCACAAACCCCGTCCAAATGTCACTTTGAAGACCATCCCAACGAATGACCGCTGCCCCAGCCACTGCCAGCCCAGAGGCCAACCACCATTGCCATGGCAATCGAATTCGTCGATTGAACAGCTCCTCGAACAAGGTGATGTAAAGCGGAGTCAGGATGGTAAACAGCAAGACTTCAGGGACAGCCAGATGCCCAAAAGCGGGAAATAAAAAGAGATACATCAACCCAATTTGCAGTGCACCGATGGCCATCAACTGAAAGGCCAGCCGGAGGCTGGGTAAACGCCGAATCATGACCGGCAGAAACAACAGGCTGGCCAGCGCAGTGCGAACAAACACCGATACATAATCATCCACTTGGCCTGACAAATAGACCCCAATCAAGGAAAAACTGAATGCCCAACCCACAGTGACCGCCCAAAGCAAACCCACGCCACACCTCCTGCAGCACTCAAAAGCCAGGCCATGGTAGCACCCCAGAAGCCAATGCCTCACCGATCATGCCCGCACACCGGCACACGCCAATGGCTTTAAAATGGGGCCTCCCACCATCAGACGGAACAAAAAGATGCGTGCCAACTCAAGAGTCAACCCTCTCGTGGTGTTTACAGTTATTGTTGTTGTGCTGTTGTCCGCCTGTGTGGGTGGCCCAACGATCAGTGACAAAAGCAGCGATGAGCAGGATTGGACGTTGGAGCAAGCCATTGCCTGGGCACAATCTGACTTTGCCCAACAACAAGGCGTGAAGACTGAGCAAGTGAAGGTGGTCAGCGCCAAAGCCGTTTTGTGGGCGAGTGGCGCACGGGGTTGCCCCCAACCTGGGCAAAGCTATACGCAAGCGCTGGTGCCTGGCTACCAAATTGTGTTGACCCACAGCCGGCAAACTGCGCACTATCACGCCGGCGAAAAAGAGCGCCCCTTCAACTGCCCGGAGGTCTTTAGAGTGCCCCCATCTCGTGCAGGCCCCACAGTCATGTAATGCTTCTCCACACCCGGTCGACACCGCGGGCGTTAGCGTATGGGTATGAGATTTCACCATCGGCATGGGCTCAAGGCCATCGCATCCATTGCGCTGGCAGTGTTTGCCGTTGGTTGTACGGTCCAGTTGGCCTATTTGAATCTTGATCGACTGCTGATTCGTTGGGTGGATGACAAGATAGACTTGAGCACTGAGCAAAAAACATGGGTCCGCGATATGCTCGACGAGAAGTTATCGTGGCACTGTGGGTCCCACCTCCCCAGATACGCCGCCATGCTTGGCCAGTTCAGAGATGATCTTAATCAGGGCAAAATCACGCTCAGCTCGATGTTGGATTACCGCGATCAGATCACCCAATTTGGCCAAGAGCTGCTCGACGTTGCCACTGTGCCGGCAACAGAGCTCATGGCATCACTGACTGACCGGCAGGTGAAAAACCTGCTGCAAAGCTTTGACGACAGCAATCAAGAACTGGTCTCACGACTGTCAGAGCCTGACATTGAAAAACGGCACATGCAGCGCGCAGATCGGATGGAGCGCCGCCTGGCTCGATTTATGGGGGACCTAAATCCCGAACAGCGAACCGCGATTGAACAGTGGGCCCGGGATTATCAATCGACCGAAGCGCATCGGCTGGCTCATGCTTATCGATGGCAAGCAGATTTTAAGAGGGCCCTGGCACTTCGCCACGACCACCCCAAAAAATTTGCTGACGCCATGACCGTCTTGTTGCAGCCCACTCGCGGCTGGACCGCAATCCACCGTCAAATCAGCGACGACAATCAGATGAGAACCCTGCAATTAATCACGGCCATACTCAACCAGGCCACACCGAGGCAAACCAGTCAGCTCATGAGAAAACTGGAAGGCTATGCCAATGACTTTGACGCACTGAGTTGCTCAGCATCGCCGCAAGTGGCCCAACTGAATTAGATGGCCAGAAACCAAAAAAGCCCCACAAGGGGGCTTTCTTGAAACAATGAATTTTGAAAAATCAGTTATTAAACAGCGTTGACGTTGGCTGCCTGCGGCCCTTTCGGCCCATCCTGAATTTCAAATTCGACTTTTTGACCTTCAGCCAGGGTTTTAAAACCGCTGCCTTGAATGGCACTGAAATGAACGAACACGTCTTTCCCACCGTCATCTTGACTGATGAATCCAAAACCTTTCGCCTCGTTGAACCACTTAACGGAACCTGTTGCCATGTTACTACTACCTTCTAAAATGTATAAATGAAATGCGTGCAGATTGGTGAGGAGGGTTTGGGGAGGTCTATCGTGTCTTTCATTAGAAGAAGATTTACAACCTAAACTCTTTTCGCCTTAATCCACAGGCTTGTTCAGTGTATCTCATCGGTCAGGAAAATACCAGCGCCCCTGGCGAGCTTAAAATGACAAATAAATGACGCCTCTTTAGACCGTATCGCCAAAAACAGCGGCAGAGTCGGCTTTAAGCCTGTACTGAGAAAAATAATCAAAGGCCTGCCTTGAAATACGGCCCCTCCGAATTGACCATCGTTGACCCGCTCAACGAGCTGATTTATTGATATTCTCTACATGTTTTTAGGTGTGCCCATTTTTTTGCATCAACATGTCAGACATTTCAACAAAAGCCACGAGGTGCCCAGATTGTCAGATTCATGACACCTGTTTTGCGAGTCACCTAACTTCGAACCGTGTCCATGGTTTGGACGTGACAAGCTCAAAATCCATTGTGACTCTTCCCAACGAATATCTTTTTCGAGCTGGAGAAGAAACCCGGCGGCTTCATATCGTATGCTCTGGATCCTTAAAGGCCTACCGACTATCGCCTGATGGCCGAGAAGTGGTTTTGGGATTTTTCTTGCCCGGAGACATTGTTGGCTTGAGTGGAATGTCATCCCCCACGCACTCTTTTTTCGCCATGGCACTTGAAACAACTCACACGCGTGAGTTCACCATGACTGAATTTCAGCGCGCCATAAAAAACGATCCGGTGGTTGCTGAGGCGGCCTTCCAGTCCGTCTCAAGTGAGCTCGATTTAGCACAACATTTGCTGTTCGTCGTAGGACACCTCGAAGCCAAAGCCCGCGTGGCTGACTTTGTGCTCTCCATCTCCCATCGCCTACTTCGGAAAAAAGGACCTCAAAGCAGATTCAAATTGCCGATGGATCGGCGTGACATCGCCAATCATCTGGGCGTCACAACAGAGACGGTCTCGCGCGCTTTATCGCAGCTTCAACGCGAGCGACTGATTGATGTTGAAGGCAAACACATGAGGGTGCTCGACCGCCGGGCGCTGGAACGGATGGCCAGGCCCGGCGATCAATCGACTACTCGTTCGGTAACCGAGTCGTCCCCACCAATTGGCTGAAGAACAACGCATTGGCAAAGAGACGTTCGCTGCCCAACCAATATCCTCGGAACAGATAGTCATCTGCCATTCTGACAACCACACCTTGACCATGTCGAGTGGCCACCAATGCAGGCGTGCCCGCGAGTCTTTGTTTGTTCGCTTCGCCCATATAGCCAGAGCGCAATACTGGATCTTGATACACCCCAGCGCGCGTGTAATGGTTGGTGTCTTCGCGCAGCACATGCGCTCCGCGGCGAAAAACAGTCAGATCATTGTCTCGATAACCAAAGCCCAAAGGATGAGACACATCTAAGTCAATGGCCAAAGCGCTCCCACCGATCACTTCGCGCGCAAAATCAAGCGAGTGGTCCTCATAGGCACGGCGCTGAGGTGCCTCATCATCAGCTGAAGCCTCATCAACCCAAGACCACCCAATCTCCAGACCTTCGACCCACTTCGCCGCTGACCGAGATGCCATCAGCACCCCACCACTGCGGACAAAATCAGCCAATTCGCCAGCAAAAGTCGAAGGCATCCGCTGATAGGCGCCTCCGGGCAAAATAATGTGGGTGTACTGAGACCAATCAACAGAGCGCACTTGGCTCAGATCAATTTTAGCGATGGGCTGACCCAAGTGCTGGTCAAACCAATGCCAGGTATAACCTGCGCTGTATACGTTGACACCCGAACCAACGATCATGGCCGGCTTAATGGGCTCTAGCACAGGCACAGACGGTGAGCCCAAATCAGGACCTGCCGCCGCCAGCCCAGACTGCACAGACCGCACCTCCACGGGATGGTCTTCGATCAGCTGCTGAAGTCGCCCAGCCACCGAAGGAAGGGTTTGCGGCTGTATCCCAGGATGGATGATCAAAGACCCCCGAACCAGGGGCTGGTCGCTGCCATCCACCGTCATGGGATCGGTGGTTGCCTGTACGCGATAACCCTCTGCCATCAAATTCGCCAGAATGGCTGAGGCATTGTACTGATCCCAAGGCACCACCCAAGCCACAGCGTCAGCATTGATGGCAGAAGGCACCCATGTGGACACTGAGGTCAACTGTTCACCCTGATCTGGCAACCGGCGGACGCGGGCATGGGGCAAGTCAAACGACAGCCCCAAAGGCCAGGTCGAAACGTCATAAAACGTCTCCATCGGCAGATCTTGTATGGGATCCATCAAAGAAAGAATCAGGCGGTACTGATCTTGATCTGCCGGAATGATCCAGCTTGAACTCGCTGGGTATTCAATGCCATCGATGGTAACGGCCTCATCGGCCTGATAGATTTTAATTTGATGACGCAGCAAGCGATCCAAGAGCTCATTCGCCCTGACGGGGTCCCCACCATCGGTGATGACCCAACCAGCTTGGCGATTTTCTCGAGCTAAGTCTCGCGCGCTTTCAAAGAAGCTTTGCTGATAGCCAATCAACGACTCCGCATTCGCTGCACTGGCTCTTAGCGAGGACAAACTGGTTCTGACCTGATTAGCAATACCTTGCGCAAATGTCCGCTCACCGAAATCTGTCTCCTGAACATGTCCCCTTGCAGAGCCTTGCTCAAACAAGATGCCCACCGCACCCGTGATGTCTGGGTATGTTGAGCCTTTCCCAATGTAATAGTCGTCAAAAGACTCTCGGGTGTAGTAAGGCTCACTGGCATCATCCAATGCCTGTGCATGGTATTGCGCGATGGCATCTGTGAGCTCGAAGACCCGCTCAGGCGTCAATGGGTTGTTTCTTTTCGGCACACCTGGCTGGAAGAAGTACGTGCTGTTTCGGCCCATCTCGTGAAAATCTGTCACTACATGCGGCTGCCAAGCGTAGTACTGCGCCATCCGGGCCCGTGACTCCGGATGGACCAGCGGCATCCAATCTCGGTTGAGATCAAACCAATAGTAATTGGTCCGACCATTGGGCCAGACTTCATTGTGCTCACGATCATTGGGATCAGCTGATGGATGCTTACCTTTATGCATATTGACCCAGTGAGCAAACCGATCATGGCCGTCGGGATTAAGCACGGGCTCCATGACAATGACCATGTCTTCTAGCCATGACAAGACTTCCTCATTTTCTGACGCAGCCAAGTACCAAGCGGTTTGCACAGTGGCAGACGCTGCTGAGGCTTCATTGCCATGGACGGAGTATCCCATCCATGCCACCAAGGGGCCCTCACCTTCACGGCTGTTTTGGGCTCGCTCGGCTTTGATGCGGGCCGCATCGCGCTCAGGGTCAGTGAATGTGGCCAGAATCAACGGCCGACGGTCATGGCTGCGACCAGTGATTTCCACCTCAACGCGATCAGACTGCTCAGCGAGGTAATTGAAATAATCCACAATCTGGTCGTGGCGGGGATGAAACTCACCCACTGAAAATCCCCAGAATTCCTCGGGTGACTGAATACTCGTATCGCGTGGAAACTGATCAGGCAGCCCCAGCGTTGTTGAGCTCTGGGCAATCGCTGCGTGGGCAAAAAGCACTGCGAGTGCAGCGATCAATACATTAAGACGTTGATTCATGGACAGGCCTCACAAGATGTAACCGGTCTTGCTAGGATAAACGACAAATCACGTCAATGCGAGGGCGCCATGAAACTGATTTCGAACGACATCAATGACCAGCAACCCATAGATCCTCGATTTGCGTTTGCTCGAAAGGGCGACGACGCGCCGATGGTGCTCAGTGACAACATCAGCCCACACTTTCAATGGTCACAGTTCCCTGACAACACGCAGTCTTTTGCCTTGATTTGTATTGACCCTGATGTGCCCAGCGTGGCGGATGATGTCAATCAGGCCGACCGCATCCTTCCAGAAGCGCTTCCCAGAGTTGACTTCTGTCATTGGGCCTTAGTGGATATTCCGAGCCATACAACAGAACTGAGCACTGGTCAGTGCTCGAATGGCGTCACGCCAAAAGGAAAACGAAACCCACAAGGACCCAGTGGCGCACGGCAAGGCCTCAATGACTACACGCAGTTCCTTGCCGGCGATCCTGAGCTTGCCGGAGACTACTTTGGATACGATGGGCCATGCCCCCCGTGGAACGATGAGCGGCTGCACCACTATATTTTCACCATTTATGCACTGGCGATCAAAACCCTCGACTTGCCAGAAACCTTCACCGGCCATCAAGCGGTGGACGCCTTAAAACCCCATGTGCTCGATCATGCCACGGTGACGGGCACCTACTCATTGTTCAAATCTTGAGCATATTTACCATTGACTTTGGCTGAAATTGCTAATAATATAAACATAACTGAGTGACTGCCTAAATTTTGCTGATAATTTGAGCAGATTGTGGGTCAATCCTTGTTGCAACGGGGTATAGTGTAAGGGAGCGTCAAATCACTGGTATGCCCAAATTTGAGGCCACATCCAACACACCGACCACAAGAAGGTAACGACATGACTCCCCAAGAAGTGCTCAAACGTATCCGCGATGAAGACATCGAGTTTGTTGACCTACGCTTCGCCAATACGCTGGGTAAAGAACAGCACGTCACCTTGCCCGCTGCAAGCGTAGATGAAGACTTCTTCACTGAAGGCAAAATGTTCGATGGCTCATCAATCGTAGGCTGGAAAGGCATCAATGACTCAGACATGGTGCTGATGCCAGACCCCACAGCAACCTTTATTGATCCATTCACCGAGCAGTCAACATTGAATATTAACTGCGATATTCTCGAGCCGGCCACCATGCAAGCCTACTCACGCTGTCCTCGCTCACTGGCCAAGCGTGCAGAGGCCTTTTTGCGTGCCAGCGGTGTCGCTGATGAGGCGTTTTTTGGCCCCGAGCCAGAGTTTTTCGTCTTTGACGACGTTCGCTGGAAAAATGATATCTCTGGTGCTGGCTTTGAGATCGCCTCAGAAGAGGCGGCCTGGAGCACGAACAACGAATATCCCGGTGGCAACCATGGACACCGCCCGAAAGTGAAGGGTGGCTACTTCCCTGTCGGCCCTGTCGACAGCATGCATGACCTTCGAAGCATAATGTGCAGCACCCTTGAGGCTGTTGGCATTCCTGTGGAAGTTCACCACCATGAGGTGGGCACTGCCGGGCAGTGTGAAATTGGAACGCGCTTTAACTCTTTGACCAAAAAAGCGGACGAAACACTGCTTCTGAAATACATCGTGCAAAACGTGGCCCATGCGCATGGCCACACCGCCACTTTCATGCCCAAGCCACTGGTGGGCGATAACGGATCTGGAATGCATGTCCACCAATCATTGTCGAAGGCCGGCGAGAACTTGTTCTCTGGTGAGGGCTATGGGGGCTTGAGCGAGACGGCATTGCACTACATTGGTGGCATCTTTAAGCACGCACGCGCCATCAACGCATTTTCTAATGCCACCACCAATAGCTACAAGCGCCTGGTTCCGGGTTTCGAAGCCCCTGTGGTTTTGGCGTATTCCGCCAGAAACCGCTCGGCTTCATGCCGGGTGCCCTGGGTCGCCAATCCCAAAGCTCGCCGCATTGAGGTTCGCTTCGGTGATGCAGCGGGCAACCCATATTTAATGTTTGCTGCCATGATGATGGCCGGCCTTGACGGCGTACTCAACAAAATTGATCCTGGTGCGCCGATGGACAAAGACCTTTATGACCTTGCACCCGAAGAAGAAAAAGACCTCCCACGCGTCTGTCACGCCTTGGATCAGGCGCTGGAAGCCCTTGATCAAGATCGAGAATTTCTCAAAGCAGGGGATGTCTTCTCCGACGATCTCATCGATGGCTATATTGATTTAAAAATGGAAGAGGTCACTCGTTTCCGTATGTCGACTCATCCAGTTGAGTTTGACATGTACTACTCATGCTGATCGCGTTGACTATATGAATGACTTTGTATTCGACGCTGATCAACTCTCCACGGGCTTGATCAGCGTCGATACAAATCAAATCATTCTCCAATGTAATCAAGCCGCCTGTACTTATCTTGGCAAGCCATCCATCGCCTTGCTGGGATCAAGCATTGAACCCTTTGTGCCTCAGGCATTGCTCATGGCCCTGCTTGATCATAAGCGGCGACATACCATTCAAATGAGCGAGGTCGAGCTGGGCACCCAGCAGAAAAAAGTCGATGTCGAAATTACGCCACTTGAATCAAACCATGCACTGATTGAAATCCATCCAGTTAGCGAGCGGATCCGTCAGCGAGCACATGCTGATCGAGTCGATAAGCAACAAGCCGTTGGACACATGGCGAGGCAGTTGGCGCATGAGCTTCGAAATCCGCTGGCTGGCATCAAAGCCGCCGCTCAGTTGATTGGGCAACAGTCACGCGAGCCGAGCGTCACACGACATGCTGACATAATCAATCGGGGAACAGAGCGAATTTTGGCCTTGCTGGAGCACTTTGCGCAAGAAAAAGAACATCAAAAAAGCAGGGTTCATCTCCACCAACTTCTTCAAGAGACCGCTGACTTAGTTGCAGTCGAATGGGGCAGCCAGCTATCGATTGATCGTGATTTCGATCCCAGCATCCCCCTGATCTACGCTGACGAAGATCAGTTAAACCAACTGTTCTTAAACCTTATTCGCAACAGCGCTCAAGCCAACGCCAGCGTTATCCGGATCACAACACGCATAGAGCACAACGCCCCAGTGATCGAACCACCAGCCAAACATGCCATTCGCGTTGAAATCCGAGACAACGGCGATGGGGTCCCCGAACACTTAAGGGAGCGCTTATTTTTACCGTTGGTCTCAGGGCGAGAGCATGGTTCGGGCTTTGGTCTTGCAGTGGCTCAGCAAATTGCCAGGGCTCACGATGGCCTAATTGAGTTTGAGCCCGGTGATGAAACAACAGCATTTGTGATTCGTTTACCGCTGCTTGTCAGTGACACGATCGAGGCGAGCCATGCGCAATAAAACAATTTGGGTCATTGATGATGATCCTGGTCTTCGCTATGTGCTGGAAGAATATTTAAGCTCACAGGGATTTACGGTGCAAGCTTTTGCTCAAGGTGAGGCGCTTCTTGCAGCAATCCATGTAGACGCATCTGGAAGTCAGCCCAGTTTGGTGATGGCCGATATCCAGTTAGAAGGTGAAAACGGGCTGGATCTCATGGAGACACTGAGGCAGCAATATCCCAATTTGCCGGTCATCATCATGACCGCTTATTCGGATCTCAAAACCGCTGTGGGTGCGTTTCAAGGCGGTGCCTTTGAATTCTTAGCCAAGCCATTTGATCTGGATGAAGTCAAGCGCCTTATTGACAAAGCGCTGCAAGAAACCCCGCCCAATGAGACGAAAGCTCACCCAAGCCCAATCGGACTCATCGGCCAATCGGCCGCTTTACAAGAACTTATTCGCATTGTGGGACGGGTGTCCAATACAGACATCCCTGTATTAATCACCGGAGAGACAGGCAGCGGGAAAGAGCTGGTTGCGCGCGCCCTCCATGAGCACTCAACTCGATCAGACGGGCCGTTCGTTGCCATCAATACGGCGGCAATCCCAACAGAGCTATTGGAATCAGAGCTTTTTGGGCATGAGCGCGGTGCATTTCCAGGCGCAAGCAGTACGCGCCTTGGCCGCTTCGAACAGGCAGAGCATGGGACCTTATTTCTAGATGAGATCGGCGATATGCCCCTGGCGCTTCAGACTCGCTTGCTGCGGGTTCTCGCTGAAGGAGAATATTATCGGCTCGGCGGTCATGACTTAATTGATGCTAAAGCACGCATCATCTGCTCTACCAACCAAGATTTAGAGACCCTTGTTCAGCGCGGAAAGTTTAGGGCAGACTTGTATCACCGACTGAAAGTGATCTCAATTAAAGTGCCCTCTCTGAGGGAGCGGCTAAGCGATATTCCTGAACTGGCCCATCATTTTTTCAGGCAGGCATGCCAAGAATTTCAAATCGAACAAAAAACGCCTGAGCCTGATCTGCTTGAGGCTTTGACCGAACTGGATTGGCCAGGCAATGTCCGCGAGCTTAAAAATCTTTGCCAATCCATGGCCGTGCTTGCCCCGGCCACAACGATTGGCGTGGACGATTTGCCTGCAGAATATCTGGCACAGCTTAAAACCGCTCAGCAAGACGGAAGCGTTTCATACGACTGGAGTCACAGCCTCGCTCAGCACGTGGCGGCATCCAAGAGAACGTCAGAGCTATTCAATTACTATAAAGCAAGCTTCGAGCGAACCTTGGCGCAGACGGTCTTAAGCCGGTGTGGTGGCAATCAATCGAAGGCCGCCAGAATCTTAGGCATCAGTCGAAATACACTGGCTCGATTCCTAAACCAAACGGCCGAGTAAACCGTTACTCCTCTATCCAAAAAGTAACAGGGCCGTTGTTGGTGAGCGAAACTTCCATATGCGCACCGAATTGACCAAATTGAGAGCATGGGAATTGAGCCTTCGCATCCGTCATCAATGCATCAAAAAGGCTGACCGCCGCAGGCGGTGGCGCGGCATTTGAAAAGCTGGGACGTCGACCACTTCGGGTGTCCGCGACCAAGGTAAACTGCGGCACCCACAAGATTTCGCCTTCTTTGTCCTGAACCGATTGGTTCATTTTTCCGTTTTTGTCCGAGAAAATTCGAAATCCGGTCACCCGCTCAACAAATCGCGGTATTTTGGGGGGTTGATCATCTGCCTGAAAACCCACCAGCACCAGCAAGCCTGTTTGGATTGAAGCGGTGGTCTCGCCCTCCACGGTCACCTGAGCGCTTTTCACTCGCTGAATTAATCCAATCATTTTGAACCTCGCTTAATCACAAATGGCATACTTTGCTTTATTGTTTTCCGCCAGGGAGCGGCCCGAGATGAAGCAGGCGTTGGCCTTGATCATCATAAAAATCCTGCTGCGCGTGATCCACCATTTACCGCTGGGCACCCTACACCGGCTTGGGCAAATTTTAGGCTGGGCACTGTACCACTGGCCAAGCCATAAACATACCATCATTCAAGGCAATCTCAAACGCGCATTCCCCCATCGCAATGCAGAGGCGATTGATCATCTGCATCGCCAAAACACCACTGAGATGGCGTGCTTTGCCCTCGAGTCAGGTTTGGTCTGGCACGCGAGCAAAGATAAGCTCCTGGCTTCGATCAAAGACGTGTCTGGCTGGGAGCACGTCGTCAATGCTCAGCAGACCGGGCGAGGCATATTATTGGTGGGTGCTCACCTCGGCAACTGGGAGATTCTCAACCTGTATTGCATGTTAAAGCTACAAATGGTCGCGCTTTATAAAGCGCCTCAGAACGAGGCATTTAACGCCTGGATCAAAGATGCGCGGGAGCGCTTTGGCGGCTTGCTTATTCCCAGTGGCTCACAGTCGATGCGCCACCTGCTCAAAACGCTCAAAAATGGGGGAACTGCAGGCATCATCGCTGATCAACGACCCCGTTTGGGAGACGGTGTCATCGCTTCTTTTTTTGACTCACCTGCATTGACCATGACCCTCGTCGGGCGTCTGGCCCAACGGACTGGCTGCACGGTCTTATTGGCCAGTTGCACCCGGCAGCATCGGCAAGGGTTTGCTATTGAGATCAGCCCGGTCAGTCACGCGATTGCTGATCCTGAACCGACCGTGGCAGCCAACGCGCTCAACACTGCGATCGAGGCCAGTGTGCGTCAGCACCCTGAACAGTACTTATGGCGCTATCCTAGATTTGAGGATTAAAGGGCTCGCCACGCCTTGTCATGGTTTCAGAGGCTCTTTCCAAGCCAGCAAAAGGCGTGCCAAGGCTGGCAGCAGCACCATCGCGCCGATCATGTTGAAGATAAACATGAACGCCAACAGCTTGCCCATATCCGCTTGGAATTGCAGCGCTGAGAACAGCCAAGTGCCGACGCCAACTGCCAGCGTCAATGCCGTAAAGAACACAGCACGCCCAGTGAGGCGAAGCGTTCGGATATAAGCGTCATTTAAGCTCAGACCCTCCTGCATAAAGCCTCGCATCCGAGAAAAGATATAAATCCCATAGTCCACACCAATGCCCACTCCCAACGCGACAACCGGCAGGGTGTTCACTTTCAGACCAATATCCAAGTAAGCCATCAAACTGTAGGCGAGGTAACTGACCAGAACCAGAGGTAAGACAATGCAAAGTGTCCCCAAAATGGTGCGGAAAGTAACCAAGCATAGGATCACAATGGCGGCGTAAACATAAATCAACATGGGGGTCTGCGCAGCTTCCACTTCTTCGTTGGTCGCGGCCATGACGCCCACATTGCCTGTTGCCAGACGAAACTGGAGACACTCCTCGCAGACTTCCCCATCTGGCGTTGTTAAATCTTGTAACTCAGGCGAGCTGGGCGTGAAATCAAGTGAATCGACATAAATGTCTTCTCGAGCATCTTGGACCGCCTCGATCACACGTTCAATGGTGCCTGCCTTATGATCTTCGGTAAAAATCATAATGGGCATTGCGCTGCAGTCTCGATTGAGCAAGCCAGTGCCAGTCTCCACGTTGGCCAAGTTCTGGCGCATCACGAAGGGGTTACGAGGCAGGATTTGCCACCTCAGGTTCCCCTCATTCCACCCAGCATTGATGATTTTCGCAACCATAGGCAGTGAAATGACTTTTTGCACACCTTCGACGTTCGCCATGCGCCAAGAGAAACGGTCAATGGCATTCATGATCGTATATGACTCGGTACAGGCCTCTGGCACAGTTTCTGCAATCACAGAAATCACATCCGTTCCCAATGCAAACTTTTCAGCGATGAAACGAGCGTCTTGGTTGTATCGGGCATCTTCTCGGAGCTCAGGCACACCCGGCTGAGAGTCTCCAATTTTCATGTCTTGAGATTGAACCCAAGCAAAGGAAAACAAAATCACTGCGCCAATCACAGTGAACGTCGCCACACGCGGCCGCGTAAAACTCGCAACAAGCGTCCAGACCACACTGGTTTGCAGGCCACGCTCATATTGCCGCTGACGCGCGCTCTCCTCATTTCTCAAACGCACATAAGACAAAAGGGTGGGCAATAGCACCATATTGGTGAAGATGATCACCGCAACACCAATGCTTGCGGTCAGCGCGAGCTCTTGAATGATCCGAATATTAATCAACAAGATCGTCAAAAAGCCAATGGTGTCACTGATCAGAGCGATCGAGCCCGGGGCCAGCAGGCGTGCAAAGGTCGCTTTGGAAGCTTCTAGGCTAGAAACAATCGGGATCTGACTTAAATCTGCGCCGGATTGTGCCACACCCACCGCACTCCGCCCCCCAAATAACTTTTCGGAATTCCAGCCACTGATCATCTGGACGCCATGGCTCACACCAATCGCAAAGACCAAAAAGGGCGTGAGAATGTTCATCGGATCAATGCCAAAACCGAATAGGCTCAACAGCCCCATTTGCCAAATGACCGCAGTCACAGAGCAGACCAAAGGCAAGACCGTCAACCAGACAGAGCCAGAGTATAAAAACAGGAGCACGGCGGTAATTAAGAAAGCCACGCCAAAATAGGCCACAACGCCACGAGCGCCATCAGCAATGTCGCCGACGATTTTCGCAAACCCGACGATGTGCACCGAATGGCCATCGTTTTCGAAATCCTGACGGATTGATTCCAACTGAGCGGCCACATCTTGGTAATCCAACTGCTCACCTGTGGAGGGGTCAATCTCTTGGAGATTGGCCCAGACCATGGCGCCTGAGAAATCTTCGGCCACCAGTCGGCCCACCTCACCGGACTTCACAATGTTCGAGCGAACCCGTTCAAACATCTCCTCAGTGGGCTCAAAATCTGCAGGAATCACATTGCCGCCGGCAAACCCATCGGCAACCACCTCAACAAATCTGACATTTGGCGTGAAAATCGAACGCACGCTCGCTCGGTTCACCCCAGGAATAAAAAACACGCGATCTGTTATGGCTTCAATGTCTTGGAAAAATTCAGGGGTAAACATGTCCCCATCTTCAGCAACCAGGGCCACCATCACCCGATTGGCGCCCCCAAAATCACGCTCATACTCCATGAAGGTTTGCATGTACTCATGATCCAGCGGCAGCTGTTTCATGAAACCCGCGTCCACTCGAAGCTGGGCCATCATGACAAGCATTGCCAACGTGCCCAGTGCGAACAGCCCTAAAATAACGGGCCGGATACTGAATACGGCCTCGGCCATTTTCCGCGCAAAAGAGGGTGCGTTATTCATGGCTGATGCCCTCCTCACCGGCATAGATTGCTGATCCATCACGTTTGAACACCACGCTCGACAAAGCATTGCCCAAACGATCCTCAGTGAGCTCAAACGTCTTTAGTTCAGGCCTATAGGTCAAGCGAGCTGCGCCAGAACCGACCATTAAAACGGTCCCATCGTTTGCCTTATCTGCCCCGAGAAGTGTTGACTGTGTAGGCGATTCCAGCAAAGTCCAAGTTTGGCCGAAATCAGAGCTGTGCTGTACATTCCCCCGTAAGCCATAGGCCAGAATGCCGTCGCGCACCTCGATCAGACCAAACATTGATCCGGAGTAGGCAAATCGAAAACTCTCCCAAGTCTGGCCTGAATCTTCGCTTCTGAACCCATAACCTCGCTCAGCGGCAATCATGTACCGGCCATCTCCCAAATCAAGGAACGCGTTCAGGTGGCACTCCATAAACTCATAGCACCCCCGATCAAAGCCCAAACCGTCCGGATTCTCAGCGCGGTAGCGGGCCTCGACGGCTTCCCAGTCGATGGCTTCAGACACAACCAAATCGGCCATGTTGAGTTCACGCCAAGTCTCGCCACCATCGTTCGTCACCAGATAGATGCCATAGGCCCCAATGGCCAAGCCATTGTTGCGATCGCTGAAATGAACATCCAAAAATGGTTGCTCTAATTCTGGCTCAAACCACTGTAGATCCCAGGTCTCACCACCATCATGGCTGTGGATGATGGTCGCGTCGTGGCCAACAGCCCACATGTGCCCATCTTTCTCAGTCACACGAGTCAGGGTCGCCTGCACCGGCACAAATTCCGCCTGACGCCAAGCATTCCCGTCATCCGATAAGAGGACATGTCCACGCTCACCGACCGCCACCCAACCTGAATCAATGGCAATGAGATCCAATGTCAGCGCTTGAGTGGCATCAGGGGCGTGATAGGCAGGCCGTGGCAGAATTTCATCTTGTCCATTGACCGGCTGCGCCAGCCCGATGGCCAAGAAAACAGCCAGCCATCCAGCCAAACGCATCAGATGTGGGGACAGATCAGGCATTGGTGAAAACCTCTCCGGCAGAGCAATGCAAGTGAATCACTGACCCAAATGCTACCAACAGATCAGGCCCTTGCCCTTTGTTTCATTCGTTCAAAACAAGACCGGCCCCTAAAAAGAGGCCGGCCAGACGTACCCGTTTCAGATTAGCGACGGCCCCTGGTGCGCAGTGCCTGGGGTGTGTAGTCGCTGGGTTCCAGTGACTGGTTGAAAGTGATCACTGGGTCATTGTTGTCGAGGCCTGTGGCCACGTAGCGGCCCGACTGAAGATCCATGTGAGTCTCTAAAGTGGTCCAATAGGTGGGCACTTCATAGAAGTTTAATGAGTGGGCCTCCGAAGCACGCCAGAGCTCGCCTCGAGAGTCGTAGTGATCAATCAAAGCAATCTGATAGCTGTCTTCGTCCAAGTAGAAAGTGCGCCGGGAGTTGATGTGGCGCGTACCGTCTTTCAATGTTGCCTCAATAACCCACACCCGATGCAGTTCATAGCGCATGTACTCAGGGTTTAAGTGCCCTGGCCGGACCAAATCTTCAGGCTCGAGCTCATCGTTATGGGCTTCATAGGCGTTGTAGGGAATATACATCTCGCGCTTGTCGACAATCTCCCAATCAAACCGGTCCATCGCGCCATTGAACATGTCGGTCATGTCATTGGTGCGCAATCCGTCTGACGCAGTGCCTGGATTGTCGTACGCAACATTGGGCGCACGACGCACGCGCCGCTGGCCTGGGTTGTAGATCCACGCTTGGCGAGGTTGCTCCATCTGATTGAGTGTTTCATGAACCAGAAGGATGTTGCCAGCCAACCGCGCCGGAGACTCAACCTCTTGGAAGAAGTACAACAGGATGTTGTCGACATCTTCGATGTCCGTGCCCAGCTGGTAATACAAGCCCAAAAGCTCCTCACGCAATTTCACCAGCTGAAAGCTGCCGTCTGCCGTGGGGGCCACTTGGTTGTTGTAGCGAACGCCGCCGTCACCTTTGTATTTGAGCTTGTGATTCCAAATCAGCTCGTAGGCATTTTGTGGCAGCGGAAAGGGGAAACCCTCAGACACATCAGCCACACCCTCACCATTCGAGACCAACCGGCCTGTGCTGGCATTTTCGATCGTTTTTTCATAGATGCGCTCTGGGAAAGACGCACTCCGTCGCGTTGGAAAAACGCGCATGTAGTAGGTGTCTGGGTAGCGTTCGAAAGTGGCAATCTGCCCAGGAGAGAGCTTGTCAGCATACTCCATGTAGTTTTGACCGGTGATGGTGAACATGGGCTCATCATCGGCAAACGGGTTGAGATGGCGGTCACCAGGCTCATACCCTGCCGGCCAATCCTCACGGCCCAGTCCGCCGTTCCACGCTGGGATGGTGCCGTCCTCGTTGCCCGCGCGCACAGACCCCATTGGGGTCAAGTCCTGACCCAGCCGGGCAATGTTGGCTTCGGTTCTCGGAATAATGTAATCACCGGTATCTGCCGGCACGCCACCATCCTGGGCATGGGCTCCGCTGAGTGCAAGGCTGCCGGCCATAAGCCCAACCGCCATGGATGAGAGGAGCTTGCTTTTGAAATTGAGTACATCGTTCATGACATGAAACTCCAGAAATTAAAATGAGTAGCTGATCGAGGCTGAGACAAAGTCTCTGTCGCTGAGCAAATTATTGGCACCCGCACCAAAGAAATTGGTGTAAGAAAAGCCCGCACGCCACGTGGACAGATAGCCCACGGTCATGCCCAGCGTCACCTGCTTTCTACCTTCAATAAAGTTGCCGCCAGGGCCCGGTGACACACCATTGACGTCGTGGTTAAATGCAATGCGTGGGGTCACGTTAAACGGTGTGCCAAACACCGAGTTGTATGTCGGCGCAATGACCATGCGATAGCCCCAGCTGAAGTCAGTGGCGAAACCACTGGCCGTGGTGACCGGGTTTCTGCCTGCGCCTGAAAAGCTATCCGGTCCGCCACCGGTATCGGTGCCAGGGCCTTCAAACCGCAACTCACTGTGCGGGGGCAAATTCCAAAAGTGGGTTGCCCCCACCTCAGCCACCATGGCCACCTGGTTGGCATTCAGCCAGTTGCTGGGGCCCAGCAACTTGGTGAACGTCACCTGAGCTTGCGACACTTCTTGGCGCTCATACCCTTGAATGAACTGACCCGGCTGATACGAGCCCAACTGGCTCCTAAAGCGCGAGTATTCAGCAGGAATGGCTGCATTCAGAGGCGACAGGCCCGCAAACAAAAGCTCAACGTCATCGATCTGGATGGGGAGATTGTCGCGATAGCTCACCTCGCCGCCCATCGACCAACCACCTGGGATGGTGGTGTTGAAGCTCAAGCCATACAAATTAATGCCTTCTGGATATTCAACAATCACCCGACCTGAAGAAGGTGCGGGACTGGTGACCGCCTGACCTGAAAGCACTGGCAACCGACTGTGGTACGTGAAGTAATAGGCACCAAATTCGGTGTCGTTCAATTCACTGGCAAAATAACGAAGCGCCAAACCAAATTGCCCGGTGTCTTTTGGCCGATTGTCCTCAGCGCGAGGAAACGCCGCGCTACAGCCCAAAGCCACCAAAGAGGTTGGCAGACCCACATCACTGGCCGCATAATTGCCACCTCCACACACCGACGGATACAAGTCGGGATTCGTGACAGGCTGCGGGACAGTACCAAAGCTCAACATGGCGTACTGACCACCGGCGGTGGCGAAGTCATTGGTTGAGAAATACGTGCCCACTGGCTCAGCTTCAATGGGGTCCCACTCACCCAAGACCACCGCTTCTAGCGACAGGCTTGGTGTCAGGTCAATGCTGCCCCACAGCATGTTCTGCGGCAAAAACGCATCTCTCAGTTCCGCGCCCGCCGTTCTGATCGCGGTCACATCCACTGGGTTAATGGTGTTGATGCCACCCTGAATGAATGTCGACTCACCCCAGCTGACCACCTGACGACCCAGACGCAACGACAACAGGCTATCCCCAACGTCAAAGCTGCCATACACGTAGGCATCCAGCAAACGCGCGCGTTCACCCGCCTTGTCTTTGGCATCTTGAGACAGGAAGTCTTTGTCGTTCAGCGTAAAGTCATAAAAATAGTTGCCTCGCACGAATGCACCATAGCGCTCGTAACGAATTTCCAGCTCAGATGTGATGCGCGCGGCGTTGAAGATCAAGTCATTCTTGTCAAAGTTGGTGTTGCCATCGTCTGAGTTGGTGGAGTAACGACCGGGTGAGACAATCTGATCGCTCACTGGCAATGCCGCAACGCCCGGATTGAATCGCCATTTGCCGATCAAGTCATCATCGCGATCACTGACGCGCATGCCCACCCCGTAACTGACGGTGGTGTCTAGGTTGATGGAAACATCCCCGCGGCTAAAATCAGCTGCGTGAATATTGGAACTCGACATGGCCACCGCCACAGCGCCGGCCAACAGGCAGGGGCGCAGGAGTTGGGCTTGCCGAGCATTCTTTAAGTTAAGCCGTTTCATGTTCTATTCTCCCTGTCAGTCCGTCTTGATGAGCGAGTCATCGCCAATCACGACCGATGCGCCACCACTGCTGATCATGCTGGCTGCTTGGCCTTGCATTTCTGCGGTCACGGTTGGGCCCGCGGTTGGATCGAGCAGCGAGCCGTGACCCCCCTGAATCATCCGAACAGCCCCCCGAATGCCCAATGGATCGGTGGTGGTCTCGGTGATGGCATCAAGCCCCATGATCCGAATCAATGGCTCGGTGCCCGACAGTGGCGCCGTGGCCACTGCATTCGGCACCACGCCGTCATCTTTGACCTGCTGCAACAGCACGCTGTTGGTGGCCGCGGTCAACCCGCCCCAGTTGATGGGGTCGGCCGAATCCAGCACGGTCTGAGCGATCAGCAAAAACTGCTCATAGTCGGCTGAGTCAGGCTCCACGCCCGCGGCCGAAAGCCCAGCCCGAACAACCGGACCAAAAGAGTCAGAGTTTGACAACAGTTGTGCAATCCCACCCCCGGGGACAGACAGCACCGCGTTGTTGACCGTCGATTCAACCGCCAAGAACGGCACACCGTTCATCGCGCCCAACGACAGACCCACAAAGTTGATGTTCGAGCCGTCAAAATCAGACACGCCATCACCGTCTATGTCCATGTTGGGAATATTTAAAGCCAAGGTGGACAGATCGACTTGTGACTGTCTTAAGTTGTCGCGAGCGGTCAGCAGGCTGCCCAAATTGACAAACCAAGCACCCGAGTCATCGATGATGCCATCGGGCCCTGAAGCGCCTGTTTCGTTGTTTTGGAGGTCGAGATCGAAGGTGCGCTCACTAGCGATCGCGCCAAAGCCTGTGTTTTCGACATACAGCGGGCTGGTGACATCGGTCAAGCCATGCAAAGGCTTGTCAATCGACACCACCGCATAGCCAATCGCCGCCATCGCATCGGCCAATGCCAAAGCTTGCGTTCGATTGCCAGTGATCCCGTGTTGGAAGATCACCACCGGCCAACCGGCCGCCGGCTTGACTTGACCTGAGGAGGCATTGGGCACGGTGACCAACATCGGCGCTTTCTGATCAGCGGTTTTCACGGGGAACGGATTGGCGACCGTGACGTTGGTCGAGGTCGGATTCAAACCCAAACCATCAAAGGGTGGCACATACGCGCCTGGCGCGGCCGTCCAAAAATCGGTCAACGGTGCCGTTGGGTTGGTCTGAGAAGGCACACCCAGGTAATACGGCAAATCCACCACGCCCACATATAAGTCCGCAACGCCCGGCGAAGCGCCCGCTGGCAACACATCAGCGGTGCTCAAGCACGCGCCCGGTGCCGCGCACACCTGGGCAATCTGGCTGGAGGTCGGCTCAGCCGCAGAGCGCATCGCGCTCAGCACCGGCGTGACCGCCTGGGTGGTTGCAGTGAATGACAAGACGATGTCGTCTCGGTCGATGCCCTCACCAGCGGCTGCCGTCTCTTGGGCATTCACCAACTGACGAATGGGCTCCAGCGCGCCGGCGCTGGCATTATCCAACAAAGGCTCGGTGGACACACCGGCCGGATCCACCAGAGGATCCGTGCTCTTGGTCAAAAAGTAGGTTTGAGATGGTGTGGCGGCATTGCCTTGCTGATCGGTGATCCCATTGGTCACCACCGCCATGTAGCCGGTCATTTCTTGTAGTGGCTGCGTGGGCACAATCGCCACGCTGGTGGGTGACACCGCTTGGGCGATGTAGTCGACCCCTGGCGTGAGCTCGCTGTTGATGGATTCAACGGTGACCGTGCCGAATGCGAACTGCACCTCAAACAGGCGCACGCTCGATCCGGCCACCACGGTGTCTGGATCAATCGGTCGATCAAACGAGAAACTCCACGGTGCAACGGTGCTGAAACCATCCAACGCACTCAGTGCCACGGAGGGATCCCCAAAATCAGTGGGATCTTCAACGGGCGGATTGAGTGTCAAATCCTCCGAACCTGACAACAACAGGTTGTTTGGGAACGGCAAAACACCGTTGGCGGGGTCAAATTGTGCTTCAAGCACCGCAGTGGCTTCACTGCCGTCTGGGTTGGTGGCAGGCTCTTGTGGGGTGGCACGATCAACGCTGTCGCTGCCGCCGCAGGCCGCCAGCACAAGCGCCGATGCCAAAGAACCTAGTACAAGGCGTAACTTCATCAGATTTTCTCCCCGAAGCTAATGGTTTTATGATTTGGGCTTCTAACACAAACGCTGTTCTGTGCCGGCCGCTGCCCTATGATATGGACATTAACTAAATTTTTGCAAGCAACTTCGATCAGGATGATGACCGTTTGATGTCACTGCCTCTGACCTTACCACAACTCACTCTGGGCCTGGGTCCAGCCCTGGCGGGGGGGCTTTTGGCGGCGCTGTGGGGATTTGACCTGCTGGCCTGGCCCGCCGCGGTCACGGCCGCGGTCACGCTTTGGTGTGCGATTTGGTGGCTCACCGAACCGGTGCCCATTCCAGTGACCTCCTTGTTGCCCCTGGCACTGTTTCCTCTGCTGGGCGTGATCACCCCCACCCAAGTGGCCCAAAGCTATGGCAGCCCCTTGATTTTGCTGTTGCTGGGCGGGTTTATGCTCTCCGGCGCCTTGGCCAAATGCGGGGCCCACCGACGCTTGGCGTTGGTGATGATCCACGCCAGCGCGGGATTGGGTCAAAAAGGCCTGGTCTTGGGGTTTATGCTCGCCGCGGCAGGATTGTCGATGTGGATCTCAAACACCGCCACCACCTTGATGTTGCTGCCCATCGCCTTGGCGGTGCTCGAAAACGATAGGCTTAAGCCATTAACAATACCTTTATTATTAGGCGTCGCCTATTCTGCCAGCCTGGGCGGCACGGGCACGCCGATTGGTACGCCGCCCAACCTCATCTACATGCAGGTCTCTCAAGACCAATTCGGCAGCGCGACGTCGTTCCCCATGTGGATGAGCTTTGGGGTGCCGGTGGTGGTGTTGCTGTTGCCGATGATGTTTCTGTGGTTGACCCGCCACGTGGCGTCAGGGGCATTGCCCAAACTTGATCCGCCGGGTGAATGGAAGACCGCAGAAATCCGTGTTTTGGCCGTGTTCTCACTCACCGCGTTGGCCTGGATGACTCGGGCCGCACCGTGGGGCGGCTGGCAAACATGGCTCGACCTGCCGTGGGCGAACGATGCATCAGTGGCGATGTTGGCCGTTGTCTTGCTTTGCATGTTGCCCAACGGCGACCGCAACCAACCTGGGCGCTTGCTTGACTGGCCTACCATCGAACGAATCCCATGGGGCGTGCTGATTTTGTTTGCCGGCGGCATCACCATTGCGCGCGCATTTATTGAAACAGGATTAAGCGATGCCTTGGCCACTCAGCTGACCACGCTGTCGGCATTGCCCACCTGGCTGATGATTCTTGTCTTGTGTCTGAGCGTGACTTTTCTCACCGAGGTCACCAGCAACACCGCGACCACGGCTTTGCTGATGCCCGTCCTGGCCGCCACTGCGGCCGCAACAGACATTCCCCATGAACTGCTGATGGTGCCGGCCGCGATCAGTGCGTCGTGCGCATTTATGCTGCCGGTGGCGACCGCGCCCAACGCCGTTGTGTATGGCTCCGGCCGGATCAAAGTCAAGGACATGATGAGAGAGGGCCTGATCTTAAACTTACTGGGCGCGCTGGTCATCACCGCTGTGATGTTGGTCCGCTTCTGAGCCCAAGCAGGGCGCCCATCGATGAGGCGGGTTTATTTTTTGGGCAGATATAAATCCGTGATGGTGCCTTCATACACCTCACTGGCCATCATGACCGATTCACTCAAGGTCGGGTGCGGGTGAATGGTCAACCCAATGTCGGCGACATCGGCGCCCATTTCAATGGCCAAGGTCAACTCCGCGATCAAATCGCCTGCGTGCATGCCCACCAAGCCCGCACCGATGAGCTTATTGGTGTCTTGATCAAAAATCAGCTTGGTCAACCCTTCGGTTCGATCCATCCCAATGGCGCGCCCCGAAGCGGCCCAAGGGAAGGTGCCCACGCCATAGTTGAGGCCTTGCTGTTTGGCGTCACGCTCTGTCAGGCCCACCCAAGCAAGCTCAGGGTCGGTGTACGCCACCGATGGGATCGCCCGCGCATCGGCCACCCGCGGATGTCCAGCGGCGACCTCGGCCGCCACCTTGGCCTCATAACTGGCCTTGTGGGCAAGCATCGGCTGGCCCACGAGATCACCGATGGCAAAAATGTGGGGTTGTTGGGTGCGCATCTGTCCATCGACAGCGATAAATCCCCGCTCATCCACATCAATACCGGCACGATCGGCGTTGAGTTGATCGCCGTTGGGCCGGCGGCCCACCGCGACCAAGATTCGATCGAAAGTATTTTGCGTAGGCACATGGTCGCCGGCAAATTCAACCGACAAATGCTTTTTCGATGCCTCGACTTTCTCAACACGCGTGTTCAAACAAAACGTCACGCCGAGCTTTTTGAAGTGGTTTTGTAAGGGCTTCACCAAGTCAGGATCGGCGGGCATCATCAACTGATCGGACATCTCGACCACGGTGACATTTGAGCCCAGTGAGCGGTACACGCACGCCATCTCCATGCCAATGATGCCACCGCCAATCACCAACAGCTTGTTGGGGATGTCTTTAAGCTCGAGCGCGTCGGTCGAGTCCATCACGCGCTCATCGTCATAAGGGATGCCCGGGATCTTGATCACCCGCGAGCCGGCCGCGATGATGCACTGATCAAACGACACCGTCTGGCTGTGCGCGTTGTGGTGAACCTCAACCGAGTGGGCATCGACAAACTGCGCGGTGCCCTGAATGACCTCGACGTGGCGTTTTTTCGCCATCCCGGCCAAGCCGTGGGTCAGCTTGCCCACCACACCACTTTTATATTGGCGCAGCGCATCCACATCAATTTTTGGCTGGCCGAAGACCACCCCGTGGTCTTTGAGGTGGTCGGCCGAGTCGATCACCTGACCAACGTGCAACAGCGCCTTGGAAGGAATGCAGCCAACATTGAGACACACCCCACCCAAGCTGTCGTAGCGCTCCACGAGCGCGACCTTCAACCCCAAATCCGCGGCCCGGAACGCGGCCGTGTAGCCGCCAGGGCCTGAGCCAATGACCACCAAATCGAAGCGAGCTGAATCGGCCATCACATCAACAGCCGTCTTAAGTCTTCTAATTGATGACTCAAATGAGTGACAAACCGCGCCGCATCGGCGCCATCAATCACGCGGTGATCGTAAGACAGCGACAACGGCAACATCAGCCTTGGCTGAAAATCTTGACCATCCCAAATGGGCTTTACTTGCGCTTTGCTGACACCCAAGATGGCCAGTTCTGGCGCGTTGATGATCGGCGTAAACTCAGTGCCACCGATGCCACCCAGGCTGGATATGGTCATGCAACCCCCTTTCATCTCATCAGCGCTCAGCTGGCCATCGCGGGCGCGGCTCGACAGCGCGGTCAGCTCTTGGGCCAACTGCAAAAAGCCTTTCTGATCGCAGTCTCTCAACACGGGCACAACCAAGCCCCCTGGCGTATCCACGGCCACGCCGATATGGAAGTAATGCTTTTGAATCAGCGCCGCGCCGTCGGCCGTCAAAGAAGCGTTGAAATGAGGGAATGCTTTGAGGCTGGCCACCAACGCTTTAATGATGAACACCACCGGGGTCATCTTGGCACCGACCTGTGCGGCGGTGTCTTTTTGGGCGTTGCGAAAGTCCTCCATGTCAGTGATGTCGGCTTCACCAAATTGGGTCACGTGGGGGATCGAGACCCAGTTTCGGTGCAAGGCTGGCCCGGAGATTTTTTTGATGCGGCTGAGCGCGACCGTCTCGATTGGACCGAAGCTTGCAAAGTCAACCTCGGGTGCCGCGGCCACGGCCAAACCACCAACACCCCCACCTGCACTCTGGGCTTTGATTGCACCCGCCAAGTCCTCATCGGTGATGCGGCCTTTGCGGCCTGTCCCGGCAATGCCCTCCAATGAAATGCCCAGCTCACGAGCGAGCTTTCTGACACCCGGCGCGGCATGCGGCGTTTGGTGGGCGGGTGTGCCCAATTCAGCGAACGGCTGGCTGGGTGCGGCTGGCGACTGGCTGGTGGGCGCTGGGGCCGGCTCGCTTGGCGGCGTCTCCTCGGCAGGGGCGTCAACCGCCTCGTCGGCTTTTGGCGAGTCGGCCTGTGGGGCTGGCGTGGCATCGTCGGCGGCGTCATTGTCAGCGTCTTCGGTGATCTCCATTGACCCGATCACATCGCCCTCTGACAGCTCGTCGCCCTCTTTGACGGTCAAGGTCACCAAAGTGCCGCTATGAGGCGCAGGCACTTCCATGGTGGCCTTGTCCGACTCAAGGGTAATCAAGGATGCCTCTGCTTCAATGGCATCGCCCGGTTGGGCCAGAATCTCAATCACGGGCACTTTGACAAAATCGCCAATGTCCGGCACGCGAATCTCTACTGTTTTACTCATATTGGCTGTCCACCTAAACCTGTAACGGGTTGGGTTTTTCGGCATCAATGCCCAGCGCATCCCGTGCGCTTGTGACCGTCTTATCATCCACCTGGCCCTCATCGGCCAGGGCAGAGATCGCAGCCCAAGCGATGTGATGACGATCCACCTCAAAGAAGGCACGAAGCCCCGCACGGGTGTCTGAGCGTCCAAAACCATCGGTGCCCAGAACGACATATTGAGCCTGAGGCACGAACGCCCGGATCTGATCGGCATAGCGGGTCACATAATCGGTCGCGGCGATCACAGGTCCTTCGCGACCCGACAGCTGTTGAGTGACATAGGGGGTTGGCGCGTTGCCCTCACCCAATCGCTTGGCCCGCAGCGCAGCCTGGCCATCTTTGCCAAGCTCATTAAAGCTGGTGGCCGACCACACGTCACTGGCAATGCCATAGTCTTCGGCCAACAGCTTGGCGGCGGCAAGAACCTCTCTGAAAATTGACCCACTGCCCATCAGCTGCACGGTGGCCCGTGCCTGACTGGGTTTGATCTGATCAAATAAATACAACCCTCGGCGGATGCCTTCTTCCACGCCTTCAGGCATCGCTGGCTGGGCATAGTTTTCGTTCAGGATTGTGATGTAGTAATACACATCTTCTTGATTGACGTACATGCGACGCATGCCATCTTGGATGATCACCGCCAATTCGTAGCCAAAGGTGGGGTCGTAACTGATGCAGTTGGGGATGGTCCCGGCG
Organism: uncultured Wenzhouxiangella sp.; assembly: GCA_913057195.1. Taxonomy (GTDB): domain Bacteria; phylum Pseudomonadota; class Gammaproteobacteria; order Xanthomonadales; family Wenzhouxiangellaceae; genus Wenzhouxiangella. The sequence continues at coordinate 45,247 of CAJXNL010000007.1, read as the reverse complement.
AGGATGTGGCTGTGCCCATCTTCATGTTGCAAGCCCTCGCCATTGAGCGTGGTGCGCCCCGAGGTCCCACCCATCAGAAAGCCTCGCGCCCGCATGTCGCCAGCAGCCCACGCCAAATCGCCGATTCGCTGGAAACCAAACATCGAATAAAAGGTATAAAAGGGCACCATGGGTTTGCCGTTGGAAGCGTAGCTGGTGGCCGCGGCAATCCAAGAGCTCATCGATCCAGCTTCGGTGATGCCCTCTTGCAGCACCTGGCCTTTCTTATCTTCTTTGTAGTACATCAACTGATCGGCGTCGACCGGCTCATAGAGCTGACCAAACGGCGCATAGATGCCGATCTGGCGGAACAAACCCTCCATCCCAAAGGTTCTTGCCTCATCACAGATGATGGGCACGATGTGATCTTTGATGCCTTTGTCTCGAAGCAACACCGCCAAGATCCGCACAAATGCCATGGTGGTTGAAATCTCGCGATCGCCGGAGCCTTTGGTGATGGACTCAAAGGCCCCCAGTTCAGGCACGGCCAACGATGCCTCGCTGACCACCCGCTTGGGCAGATAGCCGCCCAATGCTTGGCGACGGGCTTTGAGGTATTTGACCTCTTCTGACTCGTCGCCAGGGTGGTAGTAAGGCACTTCCTCGAGTTTGTCATCGGGCACCGGCACATCGAACCGGTCGCGAAAATACTTAACGCCCTCAGCATCAAGTTTCTTTAATTGGTGGGTGATGTTTTGGCCCTCACCCGACTGACCCAAGCCATAACCTTTGATGGTTTTGGCCAAGATCACCGTGGGCTGTCCTTCATGGTGCACGGCTTGGTGGTAGGCGGCGTAGATCTTGTGTGGATCGTGGCCGCCGCGATTCAAGCGCCAAATCTCTTCATCGCTCATATCAGCGACCATGGCTTTGAGTTCTTCATACGCCCCAAAGAAGTGCTCTCTGACATACGCGCCATTGTTGGCTTTGTACTTTTGGTAGTCGCCGTCCAGCGCTTCTTCCATGCGCTTTTTTAACAGGCCCTTGTCGTCTTTTTCCAGCAAGGGGTCCCAATATGAGCCCCAGATGACTTTGATCACGTTCCAACCGGCGCCTCGGAAGACCCCCTCAAGCTCTTGAATGATCTTCCCGTTGCCCCGGACCGGGCCATCAAGCCGCTGGAGATTGCAATTGACAACAAACACCAAGTTATCGAGCTTTTCGCGCCCGGCCATGGAAATGGCGCCCAGCGACTCCGGCTCGTCGGTTTCACCATCGCCCATGAAGCACCAAACCTTGCGGTTTTTGGCCTCGATGAGCTCGCGGTTGTGCATGTATTTCAAAAACCGCGCCTGATAAATCGCCATGATCGGGCCCAAACCCATCGACACCGTGGGGATTTGCCAAAACTCAGGCATCAACCACGGGTGGGGATAGGAGCTCAAGCCCTCACCACCCACTTCTTGGCGAAAATGGTCGAGTTGGTCTTCGCTAATGCGCCCTTCCAAAAAGGCGCGCGCATAAATCCCAGGCGATGAATGGCCTTGGATAAACAATAAATCAGACCCGTCTGGGTGTTCGTGGCCTTTGAAGAAGTGGTTGAAACCCACATCATATAACGTCGCGGCCGAGGCGAAGCTGGCAATGTGACCACCCAATTCGCCACCGCGCTGGCCCGCACGAACCACCGTTGCCATGGCATTCCACCGGATAATCGAGCGAATGCGACGCTCCAGCGCACGATCACCAGGGTGGGGCGGCTCCTCATCTGGTGGGATGGTGTTGATGTAGGCGGTGGTCAGGTCAAACGGCAAGTGGGCGCCGGATTGACGAGCAAACGTGACCAATTGCTCCAGCAGAAAATGGGCACGCGTGGGGCCGTCTCGATCCACCACCGCGGCCAAAGAGTCCAGCCATTCCTGGGTCTCAATTGGATCCAGGTCTTGGGCGTTGTCTTTGGATGGTTGCTCGCTCACGATACCGTCTCATTACTCGATTCAAACACAGTCCACTATTGTAGACGGATTGAGGGAAGCACGCACCCGCTGGCGCGCCAAGGGGTAGACTGTTTCCATCAACCGCACTCTGGGTTCCAAACACTCGATATGACAGACCGCCACGCACCGAACCTCGTTTCTTGGCTCATTGCAGCCGCATTGGCCATGATGTCTTGCGCTGTCGATGCGACCGAAGATTGCAAAACCATTGAGCGCGTGGACCCCATCCCTTCTCCACCGAGTCTTGTGGGCCTTGGCAACCTGCCTCAGGTGCCCGCGGATTGGCCTGACGCAACACGAGCGCCACCGATCCATGCGCTCACCGAGGCTTCAAAGCGGTTTGCCGATCGCGCACCGGCTTGGTCATTGGCTGTGGCCAGTCCTCGTCTGGGCCTGTGGCAGGCCCATATCGGGGACAGCGACAATGCGCGGTTTGCGGCCGCATCCATCGGCAAATCAATGACGGCGGTGTTGGTTTTCAGAGCCATTGAAGCGGGCCTGTTGAGCCTGACTGACCCCATCGACCGATGGTTTCCCGACTTGCCCGCGGCCGATCAGGTCACGATCGAGCATCTGCTGACGCATCGGTCGGGGTATTTCATTCCAGCGGATGGACCACTGAGTGGGCCATATCAAGCCCCTGAAAAAGCGTTTGAAAAGCTTCAAAAAAGCGAGCTGGCGTTTTGTCCTGGTCAGGGCTGGGCGTATTCAAACGTGGCCTATCAATTGTTGGGCCGAATCATTGAGGGCGTGAGCGGACAAAGCTATGCCGATCAATTGCACACTGAGATCATTGAGCCATTGGCACTGACAAACACCAAGGTGCTCCGACCAAACACCGCCGATCCCCTTTTGGTTCAAGGACATCACGCTGGCCAGCCCGTCGGCCCTGTTGACTATGCCAGCGCATTTGCCGCCGCGCCGGTGGTCAGCACTGCACCCGATTTGCTTCGATACTGGCGCGCTTTGCTGGGCAATGAGCTCGTCTCGCAGGCCTCACTCAAGCGTATGGTCGATCCTGCCTGGCCCATGTTTGGTGACCCACAAATGCGCTACGGTGCAGGGATTCAAGTGGCTGAAGTCCCCGGCCCTGGATTGATGCTGATGCACTCAGGCGGCATCACCGGCTTTAGCGCCACCGTCGCTTGGCTGCTGGATCATGATGTTTGGGTGGCGGTGATGACCAATGAAAAACAAGTGCCCGCCGAGGCGGCGATGTGGGCACTGGCTCAAGCGCTCAACTCGGTTGAGGGCCAGTCACGCAAAGCCCACGACCTCAAATCAGCGGCCGGCCGGCCTTTCGCTCATATTGCTGAGCATCCACCACTGCAATGGCGGCCATGTTCACGATCCGGCGCACCGTCGCCGATGGGGTCAGCACATGCGCCGGGCGCCCCACACCCATCAGCATCGGACTGACATTCACCGCTCGGCCAACGATTCTTGACAAGTTAAAAGCGATGTTGGCGGCATCTTGGTTGGGCATGATTAACAGATTGGCCGAGCCTTTTAACAAGGATTCAGGGAAGACCTCATTGCGAAGTTCTGGCATCAAAGCCAAATCAGCCGGCATTTCGCCTTCAATCTCCAGATCCGGTGCGCGCTCTTTGATCAGCGCGCGCGCCTGACGCATCTTGGAGGCTGATTCGTCGACGTGGCTGCCAAATGCTGAGTGGGACAACAAAGCCACCTTCGGTGTAATCCCAAACAGCTGCACCCGTTGGGCCGCCATCAGCGTCAGCTCTGCCAGTTGCTCAGCAGTGGGGTCTGGATTGACGTGGGTATCGCACACAAACCAGGTGCCCACATCCGTGGTCATGGCCGATAGGGCGCCCATGGTTTGGGCCCCCTCTTGGTAGCCCAGCACCTCGGTGAGGTATTTAAGTTTTTTCTCGTAGCGTCCCACCACGCCACATATCAGCGCATCAGCCTCGTTGCGATAAACCATCAGTGCGGCAATGATCGTGTCTCGTGTTCTCACCAAGGCTTTTGCCGATTGAGGCGTCACCCCACGGCGTTTGGTGATGCCATAAAAGGTTTGCCAATAGGCTTTGAAGCGAGGATCAGATTCTGGATTCACCAGTTCGAAGTCTTCGCCTGCACGAATCCGCAGCCCGGCCTTTTCAATGCGCATGCTCACCACATCAGGTCGACCAATTAAGATGGGTTCAGCCAACCCATCATCGACCAGCACCTGCACCGCCCGAAGGACACTCTCTGCCTCACCCTCGGCAAACACCACCCGCTTGGGCTCGGCTTTGGCGGCGTCGAAGATCGGTTTCATCAGCAAGCCTGTCCGAAACACATACTGACTTAAGCGCTCGCGGTAGGCCTCCACACTGTCCAATGGGCGAGTAGCCACACCAGAATCCATCGCTGCTTTGGCCGTGGCGGACGCCACCTCCACCAACAGCCTCGGATCGAACGGTTGCGGAATCAAATAATCAGGCCCAAAGGTGGGCATGCTGTCGCCATACGCCGCAGCAGAGACATCACTGGCCTCTTGTCGCGCCAGGTTTGCAATGGCATGCACGCAAGCCATCTTCATCTCATCATTGATTTCTTTGGCGCCCACATCAAGCGCTCCACGGAAGATGTAGGGAAAGCAAAGTACATTGTTGACTTGATTGGGGTAATCCGACCGACCGGTGGCAATCAAGGCATTCGGTGAGGCTTTGCGGGCCAACTCTGGCATGATTTCTGGAACTGGGTTGGCCAACGCCAAAATAATTGGCGCCTCATTCATCTGCTCGACCATCTCAGGCGTTAAGACGTTCGGCGCCGACACACCCAGAAAAATATCCGCACCGGGAATGACTTCGGCCAGGGTTCTGGCCTCGGTGTCAATGGCATAGGCCGCCTTTCTGTCATCCATGTCGGTGGTTCGACCCTGATAGACAACCCCTTGGCGATCACACACGGTGATGTGCTCTCGCTTTAAGCCCATGGTGACCAACAAATCCAAACACGCCAGGCCCGCGGCCCCTGCCCCTGAAGCGACCAACCGCACATCACAGAGCTTTTTGTCACTCAGCGTCAGCGCATTCATGATGGCAGCGGCGGCGATGATCGCAGTGCCGTGCTGGTCGTCATGGAAGACGGGGATGTCGAGTTTTTCTTTGAGGGCTTTTTCGACCTCAAAACACTCCGGCGCTTTGATGTCCTCCAAATTGATGCCGCCAAACGTGGGCGCCAGCGAGGCAATGATGTCAACGAGTTTGCTCGGGTCTTTTTCATCGATTTCGATGTCAAAGACGTCGACGCCGGCAAACTTCTTAAACAATACGCCCTTGCCTTCCATCACCGGTTTGGCCGCCAGTGGCCCAATGTCACCCAAGCCCAGTACGGCGGTGCCATTGGAGATCACACCCACAAGGTTGCCGCGCACGGTCAACTCACGCGCCAGATCCGGCTCGGCATGAATGGCTTCACTGGCGGCGGCCACACCCGGAGAGTAGGCCAACGATAAATCTTTGGCGGTGGTCAGCGCCTTTGTCGGCGAGATCTTAAACTTCCCTGGAAAGGGCAGCCGATGGTACTCCAGCGCTTGGTCTTTGGCCTTATCACTCATGTCACTGCCACCGCTGGCGGACGCTGAACCCTCACTGGCCCTCTAGATCCTCTTCCCACTGACCGATGGAGGCCAAGCTGTTCATCCGTGCGCGGTGCAGCAAAATCGCTTGGGCCTGAGCTCGATGCCCCTTCGGGTCTTTGGCCCAGTGTGCCAAGCTCTCAGCTTGCAGCGCCCGACCATACGAAAACGACAGCGGCCAAGGCATCTCACCGATTTTGTTCATCGCATCCAAGTGGGCCGTGGCCTCGACATCGCCTTGCCCTCCCGACAGGAACACCACGCCTGCAGTGGCCGCAGGCACCGCATTCAACAAGCAATCCACGGTGGCTTCAGCGACGTGCGCCACATCGGCTCGGTCGCTCGCGTCCGATCCTGAAATCACCATCGAAGCTTTCAATACGGTGCCCTCGAGCATCACGTTTTGGTCATAAAGTGCGCCAAACAGTGCTTTTTGAGTGGCCTCGGTGACATCAAACGAGGTGTCCAGGTCATGATCGCCATCCATCAAAACCTCGGGCTCAACAATGGGCACGATGCCCGCCTCTTGGCACAGCGCCGCATAGCGCGCCAGCGCATGCGCGTTGGCATCGATGCAGGCTCTTGAGGGGATGTCATCGCCAATGGTGATCACCGCACGCCACTTGGCAAACCGTGCCCCCATCGAAGCATACTCAGCCAGGCGCTCGCGCAGTCCGTCCAGACCTTCGGTGACTTTTTCACCGGGGAAACCCGCCAGGTCTTTAGCGCCGGCATCAACCTTAATGCCAGGAGCGATGCCGGCCTCTGTCATTGCCTGCACCATGGATCGCCCATCAGGCAAAGTTTGGCGAATGGTCTCATCAAACAAGATCGCCCCAGAGATAAACTCACCCAAGCCCTCGGTGGTCAGCATCATCGAGCGATAGTCCAACCGGTTGTCTTCAGTATTCTCAACGCCCACAGAATCAAAGCGCTTTTTAATGGTCCCGCTGGACTCATCAATCGCCAAAATGCCTTTGCCGGGCGCAACAAGTGCCGCTGCGGTCTCGGCCAATTTCTGGTAATGATCGGTCATGGTGCATGTTCCCTTTTTGGTCAGACAGTTATTCAAGTCACTCAGTGTGCCGTCGCATCGCGCTCTATTGTACCGGGGCTTGGACGGTCATGATCTTTAAGGTGTTGGTTTGACCGGGCGTGCCGTACTGATCACCCAAGGTCACCAACACCCGATCGCCCGGGCAGACCAAGCCGGCCTTATGGACATGAGCCAACGCGCGTCTGGCCACGGAGGCGGCGGTCTCACCGCTGGCGTCCAGCGGTGGAAAAAACAGCGGTTTGACGTGCTGAAACAGGTGGGTTCGTCGCAAGCTCGCTCGATTGGGGCTCAACGCAATGATGGGTGCAGGGGAGCGCACCCGCGACAGCCATTGGGCGGTCGAGCCTGACTCGGTCAGCGCGATGATCGCGTTGACCGGCAGGTTGTTGGCTGTCATCATCGCCGCCATCGCGATGGCTTGGTCAATCCGCTCGGCACGCACGTTTAAAAGTCCCGAAGGCACATGAGCCTCCACATGCCGCTCGGCGCCTTGGCAGATTCGACTCATCGCCTCAATGACTTTGACTGGGTGCTTGCCCACGGCCGATTCAGCTGACAGCATCACCGCATCGGTGCCATCGATCACCGCGTTGGCCACGTCGAGCACTTCCGCGCGGGTGGGAATGGGGTTTTCGACCATGGATTGCATCATTTGTGTCGCAGTGATCACAGCTTTGTTGTGCGCCAGCGCCGTCTTGATAATGCGTTTTTGCAACCCCGGCAGTTCAGCCTCGTCGATCTCAACGCCCAGATCCCCGCGTGCCACCAGCACCACGTCGCTGGCCTCAACCACGTGCTCGAGGTTTTCGATGGCCTCGTGGCGTTCAATCTTGGCGACAATCGAGGCGTGCCCACCTGCTTGGCGCAGCAGCGTGCGCGCATGGTCAATGTCATCGGCATTTCGCGGGAAAGACACCGCCAAAAAGTCCACTTGCCATTCAGCAGCGCGCTCAATGTCTTGCTTATCGCTGTCAGCCAGCCCGGGGATGGACAGCCCGCCACCGCGCAGGTTGAGGCCTTTTCGATCAGACAACACGCCCCCATTGACGACCTCACAATCGATGCGCTGGCCTTCTATCTGGGTCACCCGCAAGACAATCAGCCCGTCATCAAGCATCAGCTCTGAGCCCACGCGAACATCCTCAGCCAAGCCCAGGTAACTCACCCCCACCCCGTGTTGATCCCCAGCATCGGGCTGATCTTGGGCATACAGCGCGAAGGCCTGACCGGGCTCGAGGTTCACCCGGCCCTCTTTGAAATGCCCGATTCTAATTTTGGGGCCGGCCAAATCGGCCAGCACGGCGATATCGGCATCGAGCTCGCGCGCAGCGGCGCGCACCATTTTGATGCGTCGAGCATGGGTCTCAGGGTCACCATGGGAAAAATTCACTCGGACCACATCGCAACCGGCTTGAATCAGTCGCTCTAGCGTATCGGGATCATCGGTGGCCGGACCCAAGGTGGCCACAATCTTGGTGCGCCTGGCCATGACCGAAGCCGACGACTCAGACCGAGTCATTCAGCGCCTGCAAGGCGGGCAATGGCTTGCCCTCGACGTACTCTAAAAACGCTCCCCCCGCCGTTGAGATGTAGTCAATGTGATCGGCGACCCCATACTTTTCAATCGCTGCGATGGTGTCACCACCGCCAGCGAGACTGAAGCCGCTGGATTGAGCCACGGCTTGTGCAATCGCCCGAGTGCCGCCGCCAAACGCATCGAACTCAAACACCCCCACGGGACCATTCCACAAAATCGTGCCCGCGCTTTGAATGATTTGGCACAGTCTTTGGGTGGTGTCTGGACCAATGTCCAAAATCATCTCATCGTCATGCAGCCGACCCACATCGCGAAGCGCCGGGTGAGCGTCTTGGTGAAACCGGGTGGCGGTGACCACGTCACTCGGCAGCGGAATGTCGGCCCCTTTTTGAGCGGCTTGATCGAGCAGCGTGCGGGCGGTCTCGACCCAGTCAGGCTCATGCAGTGAAACGCCCACGCGGTGGCCTGCCGCCACCAAGAAGGTATTTGCGATGCCGCCCCCAACAATCAACTGATCCACGCGGTCAATCAGGGCTTTGAGCACGTGCAGCTTTGAAGAGACTTTGGCCCCGCCCACGATGGCCACCATGGGTCGAGCCGGTTGTTCCAGCGCCTGATCCAATGCGGCCACTTCCGCCGCCAACAATGGCCCGGCACAGGCTTGTCGGGCATGTCGAATCACCCCCTCGGTTGAAGCTTGTGCGCGGTGGGCGGTGGCGAACGCATCCATCACCACCACGTCGGCCAGGTCGGCCATCTTTTGGGCCAAGGCATCATCATTGGCTTTTTCGCCCGCCAAAAAACGAACGTTTTCTAAAAGCACCACCTGGCCCGGTTCGACAGCCACTCCGTCGATCCAATCTTTGATCAGATCAACGGGCTGACCCAGTTTTTGGGTCAACACCTCTGCCACGGGCGCCAACGACGCCTCGGCATCAAACTCGCCTTCTAAAGGTCGACCGAGATGCGACATCACCATCACCGCCGCACCCCGGTTCAGGGCCTCTTGGATGGTCGCCAGACTGGCTTCGATGCGCGCAGTTGAGGTCACTTGACCGTTGGCAATGGGGACGTTGAGATCCGAGCGGATCAATACGCGCTTTTGGTCGATGTCCATTTGCTCAATGGTTTTCATTGATCGCTCAGCTCACACGTCTCAGTTTCGGATTGATCGTGCGTTTTTTCACGTCGACAAAATCGAGGTTCACCTCGCCCATTGGCCCAACACCGAAGCGGTATCGAGCATTCGATTTGAAAAGCCCCACTCGTTGTCATACCACGACAGCACTTTGACCAAACGTCCACCCGAGACTTTGGTGAGCGTCGCATCAAAAACCGACGAGTGCGGATTGTGGTTGAAGTCCACTGACACCAAAGGCGCTTCGTTATACGCCAAGACCCCCTGCATCTCACCTTCGCTGGCGGCCTTAACCACCGCGTTCACCTCGTCAACCGTGGTCTCTTGCCCCGCGATAAACGTCAAATCAACCACCGAAACATTGATGGTTGGCACGCGCATGGCAAAGCCATCGAGCTTGCCGTCAAGCGCGGGCAGCACCAGACCCACCGCTGCTGCCGCGCCGGTCTTGGTGGGGATCTGACTCATCGTCGCCGAACGGGCGCGGCGCAAGTCGCTGTGATAAACGTCAGTCAACACCTGATCATTGGTGTAGGCATGGATGGTGGTCATCAAGCCAGACTCCACCCCAATGGCGTCGTGGATCGGCTTGACCAATGGCGCCAAACAGTTGGTGGTGCACGAAGCGTTCGACACCACATCGTCTTGCTCGGTGATCACACCGTGATTGACCCCATACACCACGGTGGGCAAATCCTTGCCTGCAGGCGCGGAGATCAGCACCTTCTTAGCGCCGGCTTGCAAATGCGCCGAAGCCTTATCTTTCGACGCAAAAAACCCGGTGCACTCCAGCACCACATCCACACCAATCTCACCCCAAGGCAACTTGGCCGGGTCGCGCTCGGCCAGGCAGCGGACATGATCCCCATTGACCACCAGGTCATGGCCCGCCACCGATACATCGGCGTTGAACCGCCCATGGGCAGTGTCAAACTGGGTCAAATGAGCATTGGTTTGCGTATCGCCCAAATCATTGATGGCGACAATTTGGATCGCCTCGCGGCGACCCGACTCATACAACGCGCGCATCACATTGCGTCCAATCCGCCCATAGCCGTTGATTGCGACTCTTATCGCCATGCTGTCACTCCCCGCTGAGAATTGAAGTTGTCATTGCTGCTTAAATTGTACTGCGACCGGTCTCGCCAGACCACCCTTTGGCGCCCTAAACGCCTTAAAAAACGGTGATTTTGGGTCAGTCGAAGTGGGTTTTAATGCGACCGATCACGCCTTCGACATCGAGGCCATACGCCTCAAATAAGACCGCTGCAGGCGCCGATGCGCCAAAGTCATCAATGCCAATGGTGAGGCCCTGGTCGCCGACCCACTGCGCCCAATAGGCGCTCACACCCGCCTCAATCGCGACGCGCTTGCCCACCGATGGCGGCAGCACCGCATCCCGATACGACTGATCTTGTCGACCAAATCGATCCGGGTTGGGCATGGACACCACGCGCACTGACGTCCCCTCATCAGACAGCCGAGCCGCCACTGCCACGGCCAGCCCCACCTCTGAGCCGGTGGCCATCAGCACCAGCGAGGGCGATGGCGCATCGATCAACACATAACCACCCCGCTCAATGTCGGCCATTTGCGTGGCCGACTTGGGCTGATGCGCCAGGCCTTGCCGGGTCAGCACCAACGCCGAGGGGGTGCGGGTCTCTTTCAATGCCGCCCACCAAGCCACCAGGGTTTCTGTTTTATCGGCGGGACGCCACACCGACAGATTGGGAATCAAACGCAGCGAGGCGACGTGTTCGATGGGTTGGTGTGTGGGACCGTCTTCACCCAAGCCAATGGAATCGTGAGTGTAGACGTGGATATTGGGGGTTTGAATCAATGCGGCCATGCGCAAGGCATTGCGCGCATAGTCAGAAAACACCAAAAACGTGCCAGTGTAGGGAATGAATCCGCCGTGCAGGCTCAAGCCATTTGCAATGGCGGTCATGCCGAACTCACGGACGCCATAGTGGATGTAATTGCCCCGCGCACCGTCTTCCAAGATGTCAACACTGCCCGACCAAAAGGTGTTGTTGGACCCAGTCAAATCGGCCGAGCCACCGATTAACTCAGGCAAATGTGGGCCAATGGCATTGAGGGCCATTTCTGAGGCTTTGCGGGTGGCGACACCGCTGGTGTCTTGTTGCAAGGCCTCAAGCGCTTGATTCATGGCAAAATCAAAGTCTGCGGGGAGCTCACCGCGCATGCGCCTGGCCAGTTCTTGGGCGCTGTCTGGATAAGCGCTTTCATAGGCTGCCCAGCGCTTGTTCCACGCTGCTTCAGCCTGTTGGCCACGCTCGCGAGCATCCCAACCTGCGCGGATGGCATCGGGAATATCGAACGGTGGGTGAGTCCACCCCAATGCTTGCCGCGTGGCCTCGATTTCATCGTCGCCGAGCGGCGCACCATGGGTGGCGGCGGTGCCTTGCTTATTCGGTGACCCCCAGCCAATGACGGTCTGACAGCAGATCAATGTGGGCCGTGAGGTGTCGTCTTTGGCCGCCCGAATCGCCGCATCAATGGCTTTAGGGTCGTGGCCATCCACCGTCTCGATCACCTGCCAACCATAGGCGCGGAACCGCTCGGGGGTATTGTCAGTGAACCAGCCATCGACCTCGCCATCGATGGAAATCGCATTGTCATCGTAAAACACCACCAGCTTGCCTAACCCCCAGCTTCCCGCCAGCGAGCACGCCTCGTGGGAAATGCCCTCCATCAAACACCCATCGCCTGCAAACACCCACGTGTAATGGTCAACGATCGAGCGCGCCTCGGTGTTGTAGCGTTCAGCAAGAAGCTTCTCCGCCAAAGCGAAGCCCACCGCGTTGGCCAACCCCTGACCCAGCGGGCCAGTGGTCGTCTCCACCCCCGGCGTGTGGCCGTATTCAGGGTGGCCTGGTGTGGCCGATTGGTATTGGCGAAATGCTTTGATGTCGTCCATTGAAACGGCATAGCCGCTTAAGTGCAAAGCGGCGTAGAGCAACATGGATCCATGTCCATTGGACACCACCAAGCGATCACGGTCCCACCAATGGGGATTCATGGGGTTGTGCTTGAGGTGGTCGTTGTAAAGCACCTCGCAGATGTCGGCCATGCCCATCGGCATCCCGGGGTGTCCGCTGTTGGCTTGTTGAACCGCGTCCATGGCGAGGGCGCGAATGGCGTTGGCAAGGGTGCGACGATCGATAGAGGTCAAAGGAGGTCTCTTTTTGAGCAAGCAATGGGCCTGAAAACCCTTCGCATTGTGCCTCCACAAACCCCAACAATCAAGACAATCGGGGCCAACGGGCGGATTTTGAGTGCAAGTTCAGGGCGGGTTTGCTACAATTTAGGACACGTTGGCGCAACACCAACTTGTCTGCGGTTCAGCGCAAAACTTTTTGGGGGTTTCAGGTTCTAACGACAATAATGACAACACGACTTGACATCATCACCGCCAGCACCGCCTTACATCCTCTTAAGCGATGGACGGCAGGGTGCGCCTGGGCGATGGGGGTGATGGCCGCCGCGTTGTTGATCGCCAGCAGCGTTGCCGCGCAGTCTCAACCCAATGCGCAACGGACCGATGAAGCGGCCGAGCAGACGTTAAATGCGGGCCTGACAGCGCCGCAACCGGCACTCAGCCTGCCCAGCAGCCGACCCAAACTCACGCTTTCGTTGCCGCTGTCAGGGCGAGTGCTCGGTCTGGGCGACCGCATGGGCAATGACGCCGGTGCCTCTGCCCTGAACCAAGGCGTGCCCGTGGATGAGGCCGATCGGGTCTCGTGGTCATTGGAGGCGTGGCAGCTCAACACGGCCAGCTTGGCCCACATTCAGTGCAGCCAACACACGTTAACGCTGGAGTCGTTCGTGGCCGAAAACTGTCAGTTTGTCGACCAGCCAGTGCCGCAGGATGCGGTGAACCTGGTTCAGATCCAAGGCCAGTGGACCGCGGCCCCCAACATCGAGGTCGGCGGGGCATTGTTTCGGAGCACCAGTGACAGCGATCAGCTCAGCGCGCAGCTGGGCCAACCGCTTGATCAGGTGGCGAATTTATTCGGCCTGCCCGGTCAGCGCGCCGCCGGTCCTGCCGGCGAGGTCGAGGGGGTCAGCGCGAACGTCAGTTTTGGCATTGAGGTCGAGCGCGTGGGCGAGTTCTTATTGGGGCTTCAACTGGCCCGCTACCGGCAACGCACCAGCTTGATGGATTTGGGCAATCCGATGGCTTTGACCGGCGACGGCCGGCTGAACGAAACCGGTTATGCCGCCGAGCTGAACTTCGGGTGGCAGCGGGGCAACTTCCGTGGCGATCTGTCTGGCCGCTATGCCAACCGCCCGATCCGATTGGGACAACTCAACGGTCAGACGATCAACAGCCCAGCCAATGGCTTCGATCTGGAGTTCTCGTGGCAGCCAGGGCGCGCATCGTTCAGCGTTGGTGTCAGCAACGTGCTTGATTCAGGCAACAATCCACCTTCATCGGATGCGGCAAGCGAAGACGGCACGCGTGACATCTACGGTCGCATCCCCTACGTCCGCTACAAACAAGACCTTTAATCGAAATCAGCCGAAGTCCCCTAAGGGCACCAAGACCGAATGAGTGAAAGGGAACGGGTGGACTAAAAGCGCCGTTGTCTCGGTCTCGAAAGGTGAAGCCACAGCAGCCAAGCGCGCCCTGCCACATAAAACAAGAAGCTCATCACCAACACGCCCATGGCCCAGGGCGGCGGCGGCCACTGCCAGCCTGTGTCTTCAAAAAACCACCAGCCCAACGCGCCAGCCAAGGCCAAGGTCAACGCCAGCAAACTGATCCGCTTGGCCCACTGAATGTGGCGCTGTCGTTTCAACGCGGCAATCTCACGCTGTTTTTCTGGAGTCATCTCACCCAACGGCGCGCTGCAGTGGGGGCACACCTTTGACAGTGAGGAAATGCGCTTTTGACAAACGGGGCATTGGACAATGGCCATATGTCAGTACGTTATCACTTCAAGGGGTCAAGATCAGGGAAGAACCGCAAATGCACAGTGAGTCCACCCTCAGGGCGATTGGTGAACTGAATCTGCCACCCATACAAATCCACCAGGCGCTTCACGATGGACAAACCAAGCCCAGACCCTTTCGTGCCTGACGTCTCGCGACCACGGAAGTGCCGCTCAAAGACATGGGGCATTTCTTCAGGATCGATGCCCGGACCGGTGTCGTGAATGGCGATGGCGCCGTCACCGACTTCGACATGCACCTGGCCGGCTTTGGTATAGCGCACCGCATTCCCAATCAGGTTCCCCACAACCACAGCAATGACCGCTTCAGGTGCGATCACACTGACCTCATCGTTGACGGTCATTTCCAGTGTCAGCGGCCGCTCACCAATCAGCGGCCGGTAATTGTCCAACACTTGGCTGGCGACATTCGAGACAGATTGGGCCGACTCAGACCCCAAGTCACCGTGGTTGGCTCGCACCAAATACAGCAGCGCGGTGGTGGTGTCGGTGGATTGGCGTGCCGCCCTGGCAATCCGAAGCAAGCGCTCTCGATTTCGATCGGTCAAATCCGGTTGGGCCAGCATCAGTTCGGTGGCGCCTGTGATCACTGCCAGCGGGGTTCTGAGCTCGTGGGAAACGTCAGCATTGAATGCTTGATCCCGCTCAATCAGCTCATGCTGGCGCGCAGCGTAATCATCCAGTGCGGCTGCCAACTGCCCCACTTCATCATCGGGAAAGTGCTGCTGGAGGTTGACTGAGGGATCATTCTCATCCAGCGCCTCAAGGCGCTTGGCCAGCGTGGTGACCGGTGCCAACACCCGGCTTGATGACCACACGCCCAAAGCAAGCGACAAGGCCGAGAAAAAAATCACCACCGCGATCAGCGCCATGATTAACTGCCTGGAGAGCTTGCGATTGTCCGAGATGTCGTAGGTGAGAAAGACCCAAAAATCGCTTTCTTTGCGAACGATGGCTTTGTAGTAGGCGTTGTCGGTTTCAACCTCATGCACCCCTGTGGGCAACGCTCGAAACGGCGCCGGCACAATGTCGGCCCGATCAGGCCGCGTGACATAGCCTTGGATGCGCGTATAAAAAGGTTCCACCAACGTGGGGTCTTGGCGAAGATCAACAATGTATTGATCAACCTCTTCAGCCAAGGTCTGGGTGATCAGGGCATCTTCCAGGAGGTTTTGGACCAGCAAAACGGCCAGGGCGAACAGCACGCTCAAAAGCGTGCCAAAAACCAAAAACGACAGAATCAGTCGGCTTCTAAGACGTCGCCGATACTTCATCCGGCGCAACCAAGCTATAGCCTATGCCGTGGCGGGTCTGAATCATGCCATGCTCAAAAGGCTTATCGATGGCAGTTCGAAGTGAGTGTATATGCACCCTGAGGCTGTCGCTGTCGGGCAACTCCTCACCCCAAACATGATGCTCAAGCTCTCGGCGACTGACCACAGCCGGCGACTCGCTCATCAACTTCTCCAAAAGTTTGAGACCGATCGGGTTGAGCTCTATCGTTTGCCCTGCGCGGGTCACCCGATACGTTTCGAGGTTGTACTCCAAATCTCCAACCACCAGCGACTCTGGCTTGATTCTTTGACCGCGCCGAGCGAGCACTTCTATTCGCGCCTCAACCTCTTTCAATTCGAAGGGTTTGACCAAATAGTCGTCTGCCCCTGAATCGAAACCAGCCAACTTGTCTTCCAGCTGATCACGCGCGGTGAGCATCAGAATCGGAATGTCAATCTTGGCCTCGTTCCGGAGTTGGCGTGCCACTTCAAGCCCATCCATCCCCGGCAAAGACAAATCGAGCACCAGCGCATCGAACGGATGCGTCTTGGCCAGATTCAGGCCCGTGGGTCCATCATAGGCGTAGTCCACCTCGTGATCACGATCAGAGAGGAAATCACCCAGGTTAGCGGCGATGTCTCGGTTGTCTTCAACAATGAGTATGCGCATGTTTCGATTCTACAAAAAAATAGCCCGGGCAATTTCACTTGCCCGGGCTCACACTGCCCTGTCCATCGGCATCGACATTGGAGTCTGACCAAAGAATGAAGAAACCTTTAGACCTTGACCAACTTTAGGATACGACTCAATCGGTTAACGCCAGGTTAAACTAAAAAAACAAGCATCGGCGCCCGAAAATCGCGGCCCGACGGTGCCCCACCACACCCCGTTTGGGGGCTTTTTGGCCCAAAATAGAGCCCATTATGGACTTTACGACCCTAAAACTGGCCCATCAGAAGACATTGGACAGAATCCAAGCGGCATGCCAAGCCGCTCAACGGGACCCCGAGACGGTGGCGCTGCTGGCCGTTTCCAAGACCCGAGATGCGGAGGCTGTTGAGGCCTTGGCCACGCTTGGACAACGGGCTTTCGGGGAAAACTATGTCTCAGAGGGCGTTGGGAAAATCCAAGCATTGGCCAATCCCGACCTGATCTGGCACTTCATCGGTCCCATTCAATCGAATAAAACCAAGCTTTTGGCAGAACACTTTGATTGGGTGCAAACCGTCGATCGGCTCAAACTGGTCAAGCGCTTGAACGATCAGCGCCCCTCATCTGCGCCGCAGCTGAATGTGCTCATCCAGGTCAATCTGGACGGCGAGGAACAAAAGGCCGGCTGCGCGCCATCCGAGATTGCTGATTTGGCTCAAGCCATTCATCAGGCGCCTCGGCTTCGCTTGCGGGGGCTGATGGCGATTCCAGCGGTGCGCCAAGCGCTCCATCAGCAGCGCGCGGTCTTTGCCGATCTCAAAGCACACTTTGATCAATTACAAACGCAATACCCCCATATTGATACCTTGTCAGCGGGCATGTCCAACGACATGGAGGCGGCCATCGCCGAAGGCGCGAATTTGGTTCGGGTCGGAACGGCGCTGTTCGGGCCACGACAAAAGGCGTGATTTTTGAGCGCTTGCTCTACAATAGAGACATGACAAGCACCCAAGTGACATTTATTGGTGGCGGCAATATGGCCAGCGCCATCATTGGTGGTCTGCTGACCCGCGGGGCCTCGCCCCAATCCATTCGAGTGGTTGATCCCGACGCGAGCGTTTGCGAGCGCCTGAAGGCAGAAAAAGGCATTGATGCCACCCAAACGCTGGAGGCGGCCTGGCTGGGTGTCGACGTTGTGGTTTTGGCCGTCAAACCCCAGGTGATGCCTGAAGCCCTTGAACAGTTGGCGGCCCTTTGGCCCGCATCCAATCCACCGATGGTCATGAGCGTGGCCGGCGGGATCACCATAGACCGAATGGCCAAAACACTGGGCGCACAAGCCATTGTTCGTTGCATGCCAAACACCCCTGCTTTGGTGGGCGCGGGCATCACCGCTTTGGTGGGCAACGCCCTAACAAGCGCCGAACATCGACAGCTGGCCAGCCATTTGATGGACCAAGTCGGCACACACGTGTGGCTTGACGACGAGTCGCTGCTTGATTTGGTGACTGCGGTGTCAGGCTCTGGGCCGGCGTACTTTTTCGCGCTCGCCGAGCACATGATTAACGCCGCCAGCGCTCGCGGCATGGATGACGCCCTGGCGAAGGCGCTGGTCCATCAAACTGCATTGGGTGCGGGCAAAATGCTCGGCGCCGAGGGCATGGATGCTTCCACCCTTCGTCGCAATGTCACCTCCCCGGGAGGCACCACGGAAGCAGCGCTCACCGTCTTTGACTCGGCCGATTTTGGAGCCACCGTTGACCAGGCCATTGAGGCGGCGTGGCAGCGGGCCCAAGCGCTGGGGCAAACGGCCACGCCTTCATCGCCAACACCAAAACCACAGGAGACATAACACATGGGTTCGACGAGCCAGGCCTTGGGATTTTTGGTTGAAACTGCGACAGACCTTTATCTGTTGGCGCTGTTAATGCGCCTGCTCTTGGAGTTCCATCGCGCTGATTTTTATAACCCGGTGGTCCAGTTTTTGGTTCAAATCACCAATCCTGTGATTGCCCCCTTGAGCAAGCTGCTGCCGCGCACCAAGCAAGTCAATGTGGCGGCATTGGTCGCCATGTTTCTGGTGCAATTGGCCGCGTTGGTGGCGTTGGTCGCGCTATCGGGGCGAAACATCAACCTTGCGGTGTTGATGGTCGCAAGCCTGACGCAGCTGCTGCAGTTGTTGCTCACCACTTACTTGGTGTTGATCATTATCAGCGTGATCTTGTCTTGGGTGGGCCACAGCTTGCGCCACCCCATCATTCCACTGATCTATCAACTGGTCGATCCGGTGTTGATGCCCATTCGGCGTGTGCTGCCCAGTCTGGGTGGGTTGGACTTATCCCCGCTGGTGGCCATTATTGGCATTCAATTTTTAATGATTTTATTGGGGCTATAGATGGCTCAAAAACTCCAACACCTGAGCGCGTGCATCATGTTCTGCTTCCTCGTGGCCTCAGCGCTTGGTCACGACGCCAAGGCTGAGCAGTTCGAGGCCTTTGGACCCTACACCGCCCATTACAATACTTTTAACACCACGCTGTTGACCGCTGAGGTGGCTCGGGCTTACGAGATCACCCGATCGGGCAACTTGGCCCTGATCAACATTGCAGTGCTTCGCACCCAAGACGAGGGCATGGATGAGCCCATGCATGCCGATGTGAACGTGGATGCCGCCAACCTCGCCGGGCAGCGTAAAAACATTGAAATGGTCGAGGTTGAAGACCGCGGCGCGATTTACTACATCGGCACTTTCAGAATCCGTGATGAGGAACGGATTAATTTCAATGTCAGCATTCAGCCTGCCGATGACCCCCGGCGCGTTCATCGATTTTCATTTAATCAGATGTTTTACGTCGATGACTGAACTCACCGATGCGCGTTTGGCCCGAATCCATGAGGTGGCCCACCGTCGCCAGCATGATTTGACCGTGCTGATGGAGAAAGTCCATAAACCACACAATGTGGCTGCCATCATCCGCACATGCGACGCGGTGGGCATTGCCACCGCGCATGCCGTGCCGGGTGAGGAGGGCATCTCAAAGTCAAACCATGTGGCTCAAGGCGCGCAGCGCTGGGTCCAGCTGCGTCGTCATTTGGACGTGACGTCAGGCCTGTCCGAGCTCAAAGCCGCGGGTTTTCGTCTGTATGCCGCTCATTTTGATGATGCTGCCGTGGACTTTCGCTCGGTGGACCTGACGCAACCCAGCGCGATCGTACTCGGCACCGAAAAGTTTGGTGTAAGCCCTCAAGCATTGGCTCACTGCGATCAAAGCTTGGTCATTCCAATGATGGGCATGACCCAGTCACTGAATGTCTCGGTCGCTGCGGCGGTGATTTTGTATGAGGCTCAGCGCCAGCGCGCCCAGTGTGGTCGCTATGAGTCTCAAGCACCGTCCCAGGCCAACCAAACTTTGGCCAAGCAATGGGTGGATCGAGAAATCGCTCGTCGCCAGCGTCAACCGTGCTCAGAAGAATGGGTGCTCGACAGCCATTAAGGAAACAGCGTGGTCGATACCCACTGTCCATCGACATCATTAAAGCACACGCGCTCATGCAGTCGGTAAGGCTGACCGTACCAAAACTCCACTCGCCGGGGCTTAATTCGAAATCCTGACCAATGCTCGGGCCGCGGCACATCTTGCCCCTCAAATCGAGCTTCAGCTGCGGCGACGGCGTCGAGCAGGGCCTGTCTGCCATCGAGCTCGCTTGACTGTTTCGATGCCCAGGCACCAATCTGGCTGCCGCGCGGGCGTGAAGCAAAGTATTCATCGGCTTCTTCTGGGCTGACCGGTTCGACCATGCCATCGATGAGCACCTGCTCTTCATTCTCACGCCACCAAAAAACCACCGAGGCGTGCGGCGTGCGCATCAGATGTTGACCTTTGCGTGACTGAAGGTTCGTGTAGAACACAAATCCGTTCGCATCATGGCCTTTGAGCAACACCGTTCTGGCAGCGGGGCGGCCCTCGGGATCAACGGTGGCCAAGGTCATGGCGTTGGCTTCCGGAATACCGGCCTTCCTGGCGCGCTCGAAACCCTGCTGGAATCGCTCCAAAATGTCGTCACTCAAACGGGTCATCCGCTCACTGCTCCGGCTGGGGCATTGCCATCGTTGTTCTTGGACGGCGTTGCAGGCAGCATCCTCAGCCAAATCAGCCAAACGACCAGGGCATCCAAAATAATCAAGGCCTGCCAAAGATAAAGATGGAACCAATTGAACCAGGTCATGGACCACTGGCCCATGTAGAAGAGGCTGATAATGCGCACCAGATTCAGCGACTGAATCGCCACAAAACCAATGCCAAATCCAATCAATTTGTGTTTCAGCGGTGCCGGAAAAGCAAAAATGGCGGCAAACAAGATAATTAAAGCCTCGACACCATTGCAGCCGGGCTCGATGCTCACCGCAAACCCGCTCTGCGCATCTCGGATCACTTTGCCCGCCGAGATGACACCATCGTCAAACAGCTCGATCAAAAAAACGCTGACATTGGCAATGCCCGCGGTGAACGGCAAAATGACGTGATCTTGAACAGGCTGAAGCACCTCAATGGTGAACAACGCCAAAATCAACACGACAAATACGATTGAGAAACGCCACATACCCGCTATAGTAGCAAGAAACCATTCAAAATCGGCACGACAATGACATGCATACCCACACAACTGTTCCTCATTGGCCCGATGGGATCGGGCAAAACGACGGTGGGGCGTGCACTGGCCAAGCGCTGGGGGCTTGGGTTTATTGACACCGATGAAGCCATCGAGGCCCGCTGTGGCGTCGAGGTGGACCGAATCTTCGAGATTGAGGGCGAGGCAGGGTTCAGAGCCCGGGAGTCCAACATGCTCCAAGAGCTGACTGGTCAGCGGGACCTGATCGTGGCCACCGGTGGTGGCAGTGTCTTGAGTGCCAACAACAGGCGGCTTTTGAAAGACCATGGCACCACAGTGTGGCTCAAGACCAGCGTCGCGCAGCAGCTGAAGCGCTTGGCTCGCGACCGCCGACGGCCTCTTCTGCGAAGCCCTGATCGCAAAGCGCGACTCGAAGCCATGGCCAAGGCCAGAAATCCGCTGTACGCTGAGTGCGCTGATATCATCATCGCCTCGGCCAATCTAACGCCCGCGTTGATGGCCGAGCGTGCCGCTGAACAGATCACTCAACAGCTGTCTGACACCGCAAAGTGAGCGCCAAACCAACATGTCCCTAACACCCGCCATCGATACCATTGAGATTCCGCACTCAGCAGGTCACTGTCCCGTGATCTTGGGGCGCGATTTGCTGACCCAACCCCAACATTGGGCACACACTTTGACCGGAGCGGTGTTGGTGGTCACAGAACAGACGGTGGCTGAACACCACCTCAAGCCGCTGATGGATGCTTTGGGCAATCGCGCCAACACCGACGTGCTGGTCTTGCCACCTGGCGAATCCACCAAAAACATCGCCGCCTGGTCGTCTGTTCTTGATCGGTTGGTGTCCATGGGCGCGATGCGCGATGCCACTGTGATCGCGCTGGGTGGTGGGGTCATCGGCGATCTGGCGGGGTTTGCGGCAGCCAGTTACATGCGTGGCATTGCTGTGATTCAGATGCCGACAACGTTGCTTGCTCAAGTCGACGCCGCCATTGGTGGAAAAACCGCCATTAACCACCCGCAGGGCAAAAACTTAATCGGCGCATTCCACGCCCCTCGCGCGGTGGTCTCAGATCTGGCCACTTTGGACACGCTGTCGGATCGCCATTACCGAGCAGGTTTGGCTGAGGTCATCAAATATGGCGCCATCGGCGACATCGCTTTCTTTGAGTGGCTGGAGTCTCGCACCCAACCACTCAGTCAGCGTGACCCAGAGACGCTGCAAACGGCGATCAGACAATCCGTGATCAACAAAAAAACGGTCGTTGTCGAGGATGAAAGAGAAACTGGGCGGCGCGCGCATCTCAACTTTGGGCATACTTTTGGCCACGCTTTGGAAGCCCTGACCGAGTACGGCAGCTTAGAACACGGGGAAGCCGTGGCGATCGGCATGGTGCTTGCCGCCCGACTGTCATCTGAGTTGGGGCTTCTCCACCAAGACCAAGCACAACGACTGTCGACATTAATCGAGGCTCTGGGGCTGCCCACTGAAGCGCCTGCCGGTTACGGTGCTCAGAAGATTATCGAAAGAATGCGACTGGATAAAAAAAACAAAGACAACACCATCCACCTGGTCTTGCTCGACGACCTGGGACACGCGGTGATCCGGCCCACTTCAGAAGCCGAAATCACCCAAGCCTTTTAAAAAGGGGCGGCTGGGTGACGAGCCCCCAGCCGGGCATCAGTCGCCGTCAAGGAAGCTGCGCAATTGCTCCGAGCGCGTGGGGTGGCGAAGTTTTCGAAGTGCCTTGGCCTCTATTTGACGAATGCGCTCCCGAGTGACATCAAACTGTTTGCCGACTTCTTCTAGCGTGTGATCGGTGTTCATATCAATGCCAAAACGCATCCTCAAGACTTTCGCCTCGCGCGGTGTCAGCCCACCCAAAACCTTGGTCACCGTATCGGTTAAGCCAGTGTCAGTGGCCGTGTCGATGGGTGAAAGAATATTCAAGTCCTCAATGAAGTCACCCAGATTCGAGTCTTCATCATCCCCGATCGGGGTTTCCATTGAGATGGGTTCTTTGGCGATTTTCATGACCTTGCGAACCTTATCTTCCGGCATCTCCATCTCTTTGGCCAATTCTTCAGCCGTCGGCTCGCGACCCATTTCTTGAAGCATCTGACGCGAAATTCGATTGAGCTTATTGATCGTCTCGATCATGTGAACCGGGATACGAATCGTCCGGGCCTGATCAGCAATTGATCGCGTGATGGCCTGACGAATCCACCACGTGGCATAAGTTGAAAACTTGTAGCCTCGGCGATATTCAAACTTATCCACGGCTTTCATCAGGCCAATGTTGCCTTCTTGAATTAAGTCTAAAAATTGCAAGCCGCGGTTGGTGTATTTCTTTGCAATGGAGATAACGAGCCTCAGGTTGGCTTCCACCATCTCTTTTTTCGCTCGACGCGCCCGGGCCTCACCAATGGTCATGCAGCGGTTGAGCTCACGCAGCTCGGCAATGGTGACTCGATTGAGCTCTTCAAAATTTGCCAAGCGTTTTTGCAAATCCGCGACTTCTGATTTTCTCTCTTTGATCGCCGAAGCCCACGGTGCTTTGCGCCGAACCAAACCGTTGAGCCAATTGGATGACGTCTCATTGTCCTGAAAGCTTTGCAAGAAATCTTTTTTGGGCATACCGCAGTCATCACAGCAGATGCTCATGATCTGGCGCTCAACATCTCGGATGATGGCCACCTGAAACCGCATGCGATTGACCAAAAAATCAAACATCCGCGGCGGGAGCTTCAACCGCATAAATTGCTCAGAGATTTGATCTTTCAATTCATTGGTGCGTTTTCCATTGGGCCCATAGCGGTCATACAGCTTGATGTAGTGGTCATACATCTCGCGAAGCTCACCAAAAAATTGTGCAACCTGCTCGGGATCGGGGCCCGTGTTCACCGTCGGGGCGGGGCGCTCCTCATCATCATCGACCTCTTCTTCCTCATCGCGGTATTCGGCTTCCTGCTCGACCGCTGCTTCCATGGTGTCTTCAGAGATCAAGTCCATCTCAGCGAGCAATGTGGGATCGATGAATCCGCTGATGAGCTCATTCAGCCGCAGCTGGCCGTCCTGCCAGTCTTGTGCTTCTTCGAGCAGTGCCTCCATCGTGCCGGGGAAGCGCGAAAGCGACATGTTGACATCGTTCAGTCCGTCTTCGATTCGCTTGGCGATGGCCTTTTCATCTTCACGAGTCAACAGATCAACGGTGCCCATCTCGCGCATGTACATGCGCACAGGGTCGGTTGTCCGCCCAAGCTCGGTCTCCACAGCAGCCAGTGCAGCTTCAGCTTCCTGCTGTGCTGTCTCATCATCTGAATCTGTGCTGGCGGCATCGTTCAGGATCAGCGCATCGGCATCTTCAGGCGCTTCTTCGAAGACCTTGATGCCCATGTCGTTGATCATGTTGATGATGTCTTCAATCTGCTCGGCGTCGACGATGTCGTCGGGCAAATGATCATTCACCTGGGCATAGGTCAACCAGTGACCTTGCTCACGGCCTTTTTCAATCAGGTTTTTGATCTGAGACTGTTGCTGGGAAGTGCTTTCCATATCGGTTCAACTGCCATCTAATGTCGGTAAGCGCGCGTTTGTAACAACTCACGCAGTTCACGGGTTTTCGCTTCATCCAGGCCGCCCTCGACCAATTGGGCTTGTTGGAGGGCGCGCACCCGCTCTTTTATGTGTTGATCGCTTATTCTACCTAAGGTTTCGGCCAAAGCTTGCGGCATGGCATCGAAATCACTACAAACCTCGCGGCTGGCCAACTTCGCCAGCCAAGGCGTTTCCGGACGATCACGCCACAATTCCAGGAGTTTAGCTGTAGAAAGGTGGGGCTTTTGCTGGCAAAAGTCAATCAATTCGACCAGAAAATTTAACCCCTTGACCGCCTCCTCATCCCCTGAAACCAGGGGCAACGTCTCCAAATCGACCCCTTGAGCGAGCTCCGGGCGTTGAACCAACAAAGCCACCGCGTATTGAACAAACGTCAGCGGCTTATCGGCTTGAGGGTCAGCCAGTCGGCTGCTGGATGAGCTCGTGGAGCGCTGGATCCCCACCGAATGGCCACTGTGCTTGGCCAAGGCCTGATGCATCATGTCGGCATAAGGCCCCTCGGGCAAGCGTTTGAGATAGGGCTGAGCAAGCGCCACCAAGCGCGAACGCCCCTCGAGACTTTGCATATCCACTTGAGCGCTTAAATGCTCAAAGAAAAACGACGACAGCGGCTTCGCCTGCTCCAAGGCCTCCCGAAAGGCCCCTTCACCCCGATCCCTGACCAGACTGTCCGGGTCTTCGCCCTCTGGCAAAAATAAAAACCGGACCTCTCTGTTGTCCTTGATGACCGACATGGCCGTTTCCAGACCCCGCCAGGCGGCCTGTCGGCCTGCTCGATCACCATCAAAACAAAAAATGACCACGGGCGTGGCCCGGAACAACAAATCCAGATGCTCCGACGTGACCGCGGTGCCCAACGTGGCGACCGCATCGGTGAAGCCAAACTGGTGGAGCGCTGCGGCATCCATATAGCCCTCCACCACCAAGATGTGTTCAGGGAGGCCTCCTTTGCGGACCTGGTACAGGCGATACAACTCACGGCCTTTATGAAACACCGGCGTTTCTGGAGAGTTCATGTACTTGGGCCCTTGGTCTCCTAAAGCGCGCCCGCCGAACGCGATTACGCGCCCTCGACGATCGTGAATCGGAAACATCACACGATCACGGAACTTGTCTATTGGGCGATTGTTTTTAAGCGTCACTAAGCCCGCCTTCTCAAGGGTCTTCACATCAAAACCCTGAGCGGTCAGGTGATCACTGAGGCCTTGCCATTGATCAGGTGCATACCCCAGCCCAAATTCGTTGACAGTCGCTTTATCAAATCCGCGCGATCTCAGATACCCTTTGGCGGGTTCACTCCGCCCCAAGGATTGGCGAAACCATTGCTGGGCGGCGTTCAGAGCGTCGTACAGCGAATCAAATCGCTCCGCGGGCGGACCGCCTGAGGTTCGTGGCACCTCCAAACCCACCATCTGCGCCAATTCTTCAATCGCTGAAGGGAAATCCAAGCCATCATGCGCCATCAAAAAACCAATGGCGGTACCGTGGGCACCGCACCCAAAACAGTGATAGAACTGTTTTTGACTGCTAACGGTAAAAGACGGTGATTTTTCGTCGTGGAAGGGGCACAACGCTTTATGTTCACCCCGGCCTGTGGCCTTCAGGGCCAATCTCGAGCCGATCACCTCAACAATGTCGGTCCGCTCTAGGAGCGTTTCAATGAAGGATTCAGGGATGCGCCCAGCCAACGTCGATACCGGCTTACCCGGCAGACGCGGCAGCGCTTAAGCGGTCTTTAACTTGACCCGAGACCGCCTTCATGTCCGCACGGCCCTGGACTTTCGGCTTAATGCTGGCCATGACCTGCCCCATCGCAGCCATTGAAGGCGTCTCAAGCTGACCGATGGCTTCGTCAATCAGCGCCTCCAACTCAGCCTGACTCAAGGGGTCTGGTAAGTAGTCTTGCAAAATATCAATTTCGGCCTGCTCGGCCTCGGCAAGCTCAGGCCGGTCGCCTTGGCGGTATTGCTCGATTGAGTCACGCCGCTGTTTGACCATTTTCTCGACGATGGCCAAGGTCTGGGTCTCATCGAGCTCAATACGCTCGTCGACCTCTTTTTGTTTGATCGCCGCGCTGATCATGCGCAATGTCTTCAGCCGGGTTTTTTCCCCGCTTTTCATGGCGTCTTTGATGTCTTGGCTGAGGCGATCTTTAGTGGTCATGGGCGGGGCCACCCCGTGGGGCGTTTAAGGCAGTACAATGCAGGCTTAGTACAAGCGCCGCCGATTGACTCGCTCACGCGAGATTTTTCTCAAATGACGCTTCACTGCGGCTGCTTTTTTACGCTTTCTTTCTTGCGTCGGCTTTTCAAAAAACTCGCGGCGACGGCTCTCGGAGACGACCCCGGCTTTCTCGCATGAGCGTTTGAAACGACGCAAGGCGTACTCAAACGGCTCGTTTTCTTTGACTTTAACGCTGGGCATTGATAACCATCCAAGATGTTAAATTTGTGGAAAGTCCGCCATTATACCGCGCACAAAGGTCAACATGCAAAGCATTCTCGGGATTGAGACATCGTGTGACGAAACCGGCGTAGCGGTGTTCCAAGCCGGTGCTGGGATCGTGGCCGAGCGGGTCTATACACAGCTTGACCACGCCCAATATGGCGGCGTGGTGCCAGAACTGGCCTCTCGTGACCATCTCAGAAAGTTGCCAGGGATGATTGATGAGGTCCTGAAAGCCGCTCAGATCGCGCCCACCTCGCTCGATGGCATCGCCTACACCCAGGGCCCGGGGTTGGCCGGCGCCCTGCTGGTGGGCGCATCCACAGCGGTCAGCATGGCCCAGGCCTTAAATATCCCAAGCATTGGTGTCCACCACATGGAAGGACACCTGCTGTCGCCGCTGCTGGAGAACCCGGATTTGGCGATGCCCTTCATCGCCCTACTGGTTTCTGGAGGGCATACGATGCTGGTGGAAGTGAGTGATTGGGGTGTGTATCGACTGCTTGGCGAGACTTTGGATGATGCCGCCGGCGAGGCCTTTGATAAGACCGCCCGACTACTGGCGTTGGGGTTCCCAGGCGGACCGCTGGTCTCAGCGCTTGCCGAGGCCGGAGACCCCAAGCGCTTTCACTTTCCCAGACCGATGCTCAATCGACCGGGCCTAGATTTCAGTTTCTCCGGACTCAAAACCCACACGCGAACCCTCATCGCCCAATGTGACTCGGATGATTATGCCGACATTGCCGCCGGCTTTGAGGCAGCGGTGGTCGACACCCTGGTTCAAAAATGCGCCAGGGCGCTGAAAGCCACTGGCCACAACCGCCTGGTGGTCGCCGGTGGCGTCAGTGCCAATCGATTACTGAGAGCCACTCTCGACAAACGTCTTTCGTCTCAGGTCTACTACCCCAGCTTGGATTTGTGCACCGACAACGGGGCCATGATTGCTTGGGCGGGCTGGCATCGACGCCACATGGGCACACTCGATGGCACAATCACAGTTCATCCTCGTTGGGCGCTGGATGGATTACCACCGATTGACCATCGAGGCGCTCAGGCTGAGTTATCCAAGCACCATTCATAAACGGGCGACCCCACATGGATATTGTATTTGTCAGTGATTTAGATATTGAAACAGTCATCGGGATTTTTGACTGGGAACGGGAAATCAAACAAACGGTTCGTTTAAATATCGAGATGAATGCTGACGTGGCCAAAGCAGCACTGACCGATCACATTGACGACACATTGGACTATAAGGCAGTCTCCAAACGCTTGATTGGCTTTGTAGAACGTGCCGAGTTTGGCTTGGTGGAAACGCTGGCCGAACGCTGTGCTGAGATCATTCTTAATGAGTTTCCTGTCCAGTGGGTGCGATTGAAACTGGACAAACCTGGAGCGGTACGAGGATCACGCTCAGTGGGCATCATCATTGAACGTGGACAAAAGCCAATCCCTCATCAGTCATGAGCCAGCGACAATGAGTCATCCTGTTTATCTTGGACTGGGGAGCAACAAAAACCCCGATTGGCATATCCAAAAGGCGATTGAAGCGCTTGGACAAATCTTTGGTGATGTGGTGATCTCACCGGTCTATCGCTCGGAAGCGGTGGGGTTTTCTGGAGATGATTTTCTCAATGCCGTGGTGTTGGTTTACACCAACCTCAGCGTCGCCGAGATCAAAGCCCATTTAACCGCCATTGAAGATCACAATGGTCGTGACCGCAGTCAGCCCAAATTCTCTGATCGTGTTTTGGACATCGATTTATTGCTGTATGACGACTGGGTGGGTGAATATGATGGCCTCGAACTCCCCCGCGATGAAATTACACAGTACGCACACGTGCTAAAACCACTGGCAGACCTCGCCCCCGAGATGATCCATCCAGGCAGCGAGCAGACCTATCAAACCCTGTGGGACAATTTCCAGGGTGATCGGAGCTTAAAGCCGCATGCCTTGAGCCCTTAAACACTGCCATCACAAACCAAAGGCCAGACCATGCCACAAGACCCAGCACCTGCATTCGAACATCCAAAGCCTGACAACAGTGTCTTGCTGTTGGTGGATGTTCAAGGAAAATTGGCACGCTTAATGCATGAATCAAAAGCCATGATTGCTCAGCAAAAGCTGTTGATTGAGGCGTGTCAGGCTTTATCGGTCCCCATCGTTTGGGCTGAACAACTGCCAGAGAAATTGGGCGCCACAGTCGATGAACTACAGGCGGTGTTGCTCGGCCAGCACCCCATCATCAAATCAAGCTTCGGATGCTGCCAAAACCCCGAGTTGATGGCGGCGATAGAAGAGCATGCGCCCCGACATGTCATGCTGGCCGGCATTGAGACGCACGTATGTGTCTGGCAGACCGCTGCCGGCCTTTGCGCTCAGGGGTTTTCGGTGCACGCCATTGAGGATGCCATCTCATCTAGAACCTCGGACAACAAACAGGTGGGCTTGAGACGAATGCAACAGGCGGGCGTCAAAACCAGCTCTGTAGAAATGGTGCTGTTTGAATGGATGGGCAACGCCACCCATCCGCAGTTTAAGACCGTCAGCGGTTTAATAAAAGCGGCTGGCGCTTAAGGTCACAACCATCACATGTTGAGCAAGCGTCCACCATCGACGGCCAAAATCTGGCCCGTAACGTAGGGCGCATCAAGCCCCAAAAATGCCACGGCTTTGGCAATATCAGATGGCTCCCCTTGTCTTGCCAATGGGATTTTGGCCAACATGGCCTGATGCTTCTCAGTGTCATTGATTTCAGATTCTGGCCACAGAATCGACCCAGGCGCCACACCATTGACCCGAACCTCCGGTGCCAAATCTTTGGCCATGGCCTTGGTCTGCATGATGAGGCCGGCTTTGGCCGAGACATAAGGAACATGGTCTTTCAATGGCACCATTGCATGAATGTCCACCAAGTTTATGATCGCTCCCCGATATTGACTTAAGATGGGCGCACAGGCTTTTGAAACCACGAAGGGCCCTTGCAGATTTGAGATCATCAAATCCTCAAATTGCGCATGTGTGGTCTCATGCACCGGAGTCGGGTAAAAGCTTGAGGCATTGTTCACCAACAAATCAATCCGACTAAAAGCCTCCAGTGCCTGATCTCGGACCAGATCGCCAACATTGGGGTCACCAAGATCGATGCCAATGGTATGTGCAGAGCCTGGTCGAACGTGATTGAGCGTCTCGGCCAATGTCACCGCATCTTCACTGGACGCTCGATAATGAATTAACACGTTCATACCGCGCTGGTGAAGGTGGCGAACAGTCTCGGCACCGATGCGACGGGCACCGCCTGTAACAATGGCGACGGGGCTTGAATCAGTCATAGCGTTTCACTCTTGTCTAAATCGATACAATGAGACCATGCAATCGGCATTGAATCTACCGACTCCACCGCCTGAATTGCAGGTGTTATCGCACACCCTCGGTGAGCGAATTGTGGACTGGATTGAAGACAACGGCCCAATGCCGTTTGATCAGTATATGCAGATGTGCCTTTATGAGCCAGGATTGGGCTATTACAGCAACGGGCTTCATAAGTTTGGCGCCAGCGGGGACTTTATCACCGCCCCCGAGCAAGGTGACCTGTTTGCCCAAGCACTTGCGCGGCAAATTGATCGGGCAAGTCCTGAGTGGGGGGATGACTGGGTGCTTCTGGAGCTGGGTGCAGGCTCAGGTGTTTTGGCCAAAGACATCCTGAGGCATCTCCAGCATTGCCCGATCCGATATGAGATTTTAGAGCCCAATGTGGCTTTGCGGTCAGTGCAAGCTCAAACCCTGAAAGACTCGCCCCATCAAGACCGTGTTAGTTGGATCGACCAACCACCCCAGGATGCCTTTCGGGGTTTAATTCTTGCCAATGAAGTCATTGATGCATTGCCAGTCAAGCGGTTCAAAGTGACTGCAAAAGGCATCAAAGAGCTGGCTGTTCACACCATCCAAGACGGCGACACCGCGCGGTTTGCCTGGACTGAGATCGCGCCTGCACCAAGATTGATACGCGCGATTGAAGCGCTTCAGGAGCGCATGACGAGTTCTCTGCCCTTGGGCTTTGAAAGCGAGCTGTGTGTCGATCTGCCGTCGTGGTTGGCTGAGATGACCCGTGCACTTGAGCATGGCATGGCATGGTTCATTGACTATGGGTATCCGACCCATGGGTACTATCACCCCCAGCGTGATCGGGGCACATTGGTTTGTCATTATCGGCATCGGGCCCATTTTGATCCCTTTATTTGGCCCGGGCTCACTGATCTTTCATGCTTTGTCGATTTTGGGCTATTGGAGTGGGCCGCCATGAATGCAGGCTTGGCACAGACGGGGTTGACCAGCCAAGCCGAGTTTGTTCTTGCCATGGATATCCATGAGGCCGTGGTCGCGCAAAAGGATGAGCGTCTTCGACTGAGTCAGCTTGCTGAGCTCAAACGCTTAACATTGCCCGGCGAAATGGGCGAGAAGTTCAAGCTCATGGCTTTGGCTCGCGGTGACCATCCGCCCCTTCATGGCTTTTGCGGTAGCATGCTCTCATGAAATCCAGTTTTGATTACATCATCGTTGGCGCGGGTTCTGCGGGGTGTGTCTTAGCCAACAGGCTTTCTGCCAATCCGGATATTGAGGTTTTGCTGATTGAGGCCGGTGGAAAAGACTGGAATCCTCTTATCCACATGCCCGCCGGGCTATCAAAACTCATCAACTTCAAGTCATTAAATTGGAATTACCACACCGAGCCACAGTCCGAACTCCATCAGCGGCGGTTGTACTGGCCACGCGGGCGCGTACTGGGAGGCTCAAGCTCAATCAATGCCATGTGTTTTTCCAGAGGCCACCCAAGCGATTATGACGACTGGGCAGCGCTGGGCAACAGCGGCTGGGGCTGGGCTGACGTGTTGTCCTATTTCAAGTCCTCGCAAGATCAAGCGCGGGGCGAGGACACACACCATGGCACTGGTGGACCACTCAGGGTGGAAGACCTTCGGTTTACCAATGCGCTGAGCCATGCCTTTGTGGAGGCGGCGTCGCAAGCAGGATACCCAAAGAACCCAGACTTTAATGGCGCAACCCAGGAGGGCGCGGGTTTTTATCAGGTCACTCAAAGAAACGGCCGCCGCTGCTCGACAGCATCAGCATACCTCAGTCCAATCAAAGCACGCCCCAACCTGACGGTGCTCACCCACGCGCTGACTCAAAAAGTAACGTTCAAAGGAGACCATGCCAGTGGGGTCATCGTTCAACAGCGTGGTCGAGTGCGCACTGTGAATGCAAAGCGCGAGGTGATCCTTGCCGCAGGCGCGATCAACTCACCGCAGCTTCTGATGCTCTCAGGCATTGGCCCAGCAGATATGCTTCAAGCGCATGGTATCGATCTCATGGCTGATCGGCCCCAGGTGGGACAGAACCTTCAGGACCATTTGGACATCTGCGTGCTGACCGAGTGTTCAAAACCGATCACCTATGATCAGCTCAATGAACTCAAGGTGGGGTTCAATTATTTCTTTCGACGGCAAGGGGAAGGGACATCGAATATTGCAGAGGCTGGGGCGTTTTTGATCAGCGGTCGTCATGCGGCTGATCGTCCCGACATTCAGATGCATTTTGTCCCCGCCTGGTTGGATGACCATGGCAGAAACCGCCTGCCTGGGTATGGCTATACAGTGCACGCCTGCCCGCTGCGGCCTAAAAGCCGTGGCCATCTCACGCTCCAGTCAGCCGAGCCGACTCACCCCATTGCCATTCAGCCCAATTACTTGAGCGATCCCCATGACTTGGAGTCCATGCTGGACTGCATTGAGCTGGCTCGATCGATACTCCATCAACCGGCATTTCGGCCTTATCGCTTACAAGAGTTGATGCCCGGTGATGATGTGAAAAACCGAGCGGGCTTAATTGACTACATTCGAAGAAAAGCTGAGACCATTTATCATCCGGTCGGCACCTGCAGGATGGGGCCTGACGCCGATGCCGTTGTGGACCCAAAGCTCAAAGTCAATGGGGTCAGCGGCCTTCGCGTCGTTGATGCCTCGATCATGCCCACACTGACCGGGGGCAATACCAATGCCCCCACAGTCATGATTGCCGAAAAAGCCTCGGACCTGATTCTGTCTGAGACTACCTCTGTAACTCAGTTCGAAGAGCACTGAGTTTATGACGCAAGGTGTCCGGTAAGCCTTCCAGCGAGAGCGCCTCATCTAGACAGCCCACAGCAAAGGCCGAATCACCGGCGCGCTGAGCCATCTCAGCCATCTGCAGAGACACTGCAGGAGGCGGTGAGTGACGCTCGAGAAGCTGCTGTAGTGCCAAGACGGCCTGTTTAGACTCGTGACTGTCGAGCAAAAGCTCTGCCCTCCAAAGTCCCGCTCGAATTGAAATCGACTCACTGGATATCTTCACCAGGTCTTCAAATGTCTCCATCGCATGGGACAGCCTGCCATCGAGCGCATCGCACACCGCATCAAGATATCGCTTAAGGTGTGGAACCTCGTCTTCGTATTGATGCACTTGGTTCTGTAATTTCGCCAGTGCTTGCCGATCGGAAATTCGAAGATAAAGCTCAACCAGATGAAGCGCAGCCTCGACGTGTGGCCGTTCAGAAACAAGCGCTTCCCAAAGCTCACGGGCCAGATCGGGTTGATCAAGCTGAGCCAGGCTTATCGCTCGTGCATGCCGCGCCTGGGGCCTCTGTTTATCAGTCCCGCTCAAGCGATCCAGCGCCGTCAACGCTTGTCGATGGTGCTGACCCAATTGATAGGCTTTGGCCAACATCAGCAGGCCCTGTGCCGAATCAGGATCAAGGTCGGTGGCCTGAATGAGGTGATCCCTGGCGTGTTCCCAGTGGCCCTGAGACAGTTTGACGGCGCCCATGGCCAGGTGGGCTTCGGCCACACCGCCCTCCAGGGTGAGCGCCTGACCTGCGGATTCCAAAGCCCCTTGCACATCGCCTTGCTCCAGCAGCGCCAACGCCAAATCACAGTGAGCAGGAGAATACCTGTCATCAGCCTTCAGGGTCGTTTTCAAGTGATCAACGGCGTCATCGAGGCGACGCTGCCGCAACGCGATGCGTCCCAGCAGGTGACGACTGGGGGCGTGATTGGGCTCAAGTAAAACCACTTTGGCGAGCGCCTTTTCGGCCTGATCGAATGCGCCTTGAGCCATTAGAAGCCGCCCTTTGTGGAAGTGGGCCCGGGCATGGTCTGGATGGCTCAGACAGACACGCTCGAGACGTGCCAACGCTTGGTCGGGTTGCTGACGAGACTCCTCGCACAGAGCCAGCAAAGTGATCAAGTCAGGATGATTGGGTTCATCAGCCAACAAGGCCAAACAATCGCGTTCAGCGGTGAGGGCATCACCTTTGGCGAGTGACCGCTCAATCTGGTGTATCGATGACACGGTGTACCGCCCGATGAAATCGCACCAGTGCCAATGCACTGGCGCAGTAGAGACTATTGCTCGCTGTTTCGATCGGCCTCGGCCCGCGCCTCAGCCTCTGCCAAGATCTGCTGACACTCTTGGCTTAAGGAGGACCCCGCCAGCTGGCGTGCGCGGCAAGATGTCAACAGCCTTTCCTGCGCAGCCTCTTCTAGACGCTCAGCTTGCTCACGCTCCAATGCGATTTGCCGACGCTCGGTCTGATTGATTGCCTCGATGTATCCGCGCCAACTTGACGCTTGGGCCTCGGTGTTGTCATATCGCTCAGCCTGCTCAAAAGCCTCAGCAGCCACCGCGCGCTGATCAACGTCACCTGGACCGGCCTGATTAAAGCGAGCATTGCCCAACAGCATCCAGGCTTCACCCATCATGCCCTCGTCCATGTCCCCTTTTTCAATCGCGTTTTCAAGCGCTGTCTCAGCCGCTTCGTTCTGCTCATCCGCCAACAACGATTGTCCCAGGCGGAATGACAGTTTCCCGGTATCGGCCAATTGAGCGGCCTCTCGAAGTACCGGAATGGCTTTTTTGTGCTCGCGTGCTTGACTCCAAAGCTGCGACAACAATTCTAAGTTCTCGACATTTTTCTCAATGTTGCCTTCCGCCATTTCACGCTCTAAAAGCTCCGCGCCACGGTGGGGATTGTTAAACCCGGAGTAAAACTGAGCCAAGATGACCTTATCATCTTCTTTGATCGGCAATCCCTCCAGATAGGCGGTCTCAAGGACAGCAAATGACTCCAAACGCATGTCTTGCTCAAGATAGATTGCCGACAGCTGCCGATAGTAAGGAAGCTCTTCTGGCCAGATCTCTACCATGGTCTCTAAGTGCTCTGTTCGCTCCTCAACGCGCCCCAGCTCAGACAAGGTGATGTTTTTTAAGTCATAGCTTCGCTTGTCAGGCTCGTCTGCCAACTCAATGGCTCGATTGATGTTGACAAGGGTGTTCTCAAAATCCTTGAGGTTGTAGTGAGATGCGGCCAGCATAAAGAAAGCGCTGTCATCGGGGTTTTCTTCCACCGCGAGCCAGTCTTCAAAAAACCGAATCGCCTCTTCATACTGCTCAGTGACAAAGTAAAGCTGAGCCAAATTAAAGCGCATCCGAACATTTTGTTCCTCTGGAAGCGCATTGAGGCGGATGACCTCAGCAAAGTCCGCGATGCCGGCCTCATAATTTTCCATATTGACATGCGCTGAGCCTCTGACTTGCAAAACCGAGGCGCGATCAAATGGGCGCATATTCTCACCACGACTCTCAATGATGTCGTTGAGTTGATCGAGGGCTTCAGCAAAGTTCTCTTCTTCAATTTCTTCGTAAGCATTCAACAGCTGTTTGGCCACTCTAGGTGACAGCGTGTTGCTCTGCGCCAGCACCGAGACACTAAAAAATGCCAACACGACAAATAAAGACACACGGAGAAGGCCGGTTGACTGGATGTCATCCAAAAATGAGACATTCTTTAGATTCGACAACATAGGCTTATTCCTCCATCCTAAAGTCAATGGCCGTCCTCACGCCGAATCGGGACTGGGCCACACCCTCAACGACACGGGGCTGATAGCGCCAGCGGGTGACCGCTCGCATCGCCGCTCGGTTAAAACAGGCGTTGGTGGTGCTCAGGACACGCGGCTCAACCACATTGCCCTCTGGCGTCACGTTAAATTCAACCACCACGGTCTCGACGTCGCCAGCTGAGCGAATGCATCGCTGTGGGTACTGCGGCGGGATTCGCACCAAAGGCTGCGCGTCTCGGTCGGGGTTGAACCCACTGCCAATATCTAAATCTGCAGCCATGTCGGGCAACGCACCCATTTCCACATTCATATTCGGTCGGAATGAAGGGTCACTGACCATCGGTGGTGGTGGCGGTGGCTGGTCCATGACAGGACGTTCTAAATCCTGTGCGGCCTGATCTGAGGTGTCATCGAGCTGGCGGGTTACGTTGATCTGGACCGAGCGGTCCTCATCTAAAACAACGTCTTGTTGTTGACTGATCACCGTCGCCAACAGCAAAAAAATCAGCGAGGTGACAACGAATGCCCCCGGCAACCCTGTGACTATCCGTGCGCTACCTGTAATCATGACTCAACCGTAGAAACCGCAACATCCTCTTGAACACCAGCATCGCGGATTTGCTGGAGCACTTTCACCAAATACTCAGAGTGAGCGTCGTTATCGGCCTGGATCACCGCAGTGCCTCTTGGGTTTTCCCGACGCAAACGCTCTACCGCCAACCGGACACCCTCCAGCCCAACTTCTTCTCGATTAACCCACACGCCATTCTCAGAATCAATGGCGACAAGAATGGAGACCAAACGTTGCTGTTCTGCCGTGGTCGCATCCGGTTTTTGGACCGTGACACCAGGCTCTTTAATGAAGGTCGCCGTGACGATAAAAAAGATGAGCATAATGAAAACGATGTCAAGCAAGGGGGTCACGTTGACATCAGTTTCCTCTGTTTGTACGGCTCTTTTGCGTTTAATCATGTTATCTCTTGTCTCAGTTGACGAGCCGCTGAGCACTCAGCGGCTGTGCAGTCATTCTTGCCCTTGAATGGTGACCGCCGGATCAACTCCGGCCAAGCGGCTTTGATCTAACACCAACACCGTGGTTTCGACCGCCGCATCCGGAGCAGCACTCAGCAACACCACCCCACGTGGGTTTTGTGCCTTGAACGCCTCGACAGTGGGCTTTACTGATCTTGGATCAATCAAACGACCACCGTCAACCGCAACGAAACCATCATTGCGTACAGCAAGCACAAGCGATGGGGGTGGCCGAGTAATCTCTTCAGGTGGATTTTCTTCAGGTGAAGCGATCGCGATGCCTTCCTCATCCAAAAAGGTCGCCGTCACAATGAAAAATATGAGCAGGATAAACACGATATCCAACAAAGGGGTGATGTTCACCTCGGCCGCCTCTTGCTCAGATGTGGTTAACCGGCCTTTGGATCCATAGCCAAGACCACCCTCCGCTTCAAGAGACTGCCCCAGACCTGTAATAATCTTGTCGTGTTTTCGGTCTAGATAGTTGATCGCAAAAACACCTGTCAATGAGACAGCCAAGCCGGTCATTGTAGGGATGGTCGCTCTGGAAATCCCAGACGCCATCAAGCGTGCATTCGACGAGCCAGTGTCGGTGATTACCTGAAACACCTCAATCATGCCAGTCACGGTCCCCAGAAGACCCAGCAACGGCGTGATCATGATCAAAGATCGAATGGCGGCCAAAAACCGCTCGTTCTCAATGCGTGCCTCTGAAATCAGCCGCTCGCGGTAGGCATGTGCTTCCCAGCTCTTGCGGTCTGATCGCTGAGCCCAGAGGTTTTGCTTATCTTGGATCAGCTTGCCAGCGACAAAGTTGAAGTACAGCACGCGCTCACTGATCAGCATCCACATCAAAAAGGTGCTTGCCAACAGCGCGACCACAACGGGCCCACCCATATTCAGGTAGCCCGATATGGTCTCCAACATGTTGAACGGGTTTAGCATCTCAAGCACGGTTGCTCCTTTATTCTCAGCGCAATCAAATGCGACTCAATCAGTTGGCTTTTTCGGCAGACTCTGCCACCAAGCTCACGGATTGTTCTTCGAGAATTTGAGAAACACGGCGTGAGGCACCCGAGGCAAAGGCATGCAACAACAGCAACGGAATCGCCGCCATCAAGCCTTGCACCGTGGTGACCAGTGCCTGCGAAATACCACCTGCCATCAGCTTCGGATCACCCGTGCCAAACAGCGTGATCGCTTGGAAAGTCACGATCATGCCAATCACGGTACCCAACAGGCCCATCAATGGCGCCACCGCTGCCAACACCTTCACGACATTTAAGCCCGCTTCCAGCTTGGGCAGCTCTTTCAGCACGGCATCATCCAAGCGCATTTGCAAGGTCTCAAGATCGGAGCCTTTGTTTTCGTTGTAGGCGATCATGACCCGGCCAAGTGGGTTGTCGGCTGAGGGAGTGGAAGACTTGCGTTGCGCAGAGACTTTCCGCTCAACGGCAATCAGCATCGCCCAGCGATAAAGCGCCAACAAGACACCGAAGGTCGCGACCACGATAATGGCATAACCAATGCCGCCACCCTGAGCCACGCGCTCACCGAATGTCGGTGTTTCAACCACCAAGCCCAGCAAAGTGCCCAAGGATGGATCGATCAGTCCTTCTACCACGCCCTGGCCATCGTGATTAAACACATCGCTGGCAGCACCAACGGCGCCACCCGACGGCTGACGGACCAAATAGCGGAGCGTACCGTCCCGTGGAATCAAGAATCCGTCATCGGTGAATGCGGAAAATGAGCCAATTCGAACCACCGTCTCGGCATCAGAGCGATTGTCACCCGTGATCACAGGCGCGTCATATCGGACGACTTTGCCCTGCTCACCAGCCTCTTGCAGCATGGTGTACCACAAAGCCTCAAGCTCTTCGATCGTGGGCAGAGACGACGCTCTGGCCATGCGCGTCAGAACTTCACCACGATTGGGGAACTGCGTTGAGATCAATGAATCGTTCAGCTGTTCGTTCAAATCAGCAGCAGCAGCGCGAGCCACACCGAACAACTCGCCAAACTCACCTTGACGCTCAGCCAGCTGCGCTCGGAGCTCTTCGAGCTCGCGATCAAGCTCGTTTCGAAGGGCCTCTAAACGACTTGCCTCAGCCTCAGCATCGGCAACTTCGCGTTCGATCCGATTGAGCTCGGCCTCTTGGTTCGTCTCCTCCCGACGGAAGCGCGCCTCACGCTGGCGGTTCGCCTCCGAGACAGCACGACGCTCAGCCCGAACAGCATCCAAGACCTCTTGAATTGTCCTGGCAGCGGGTTCAGTGGCTTGTGCACCTTGGTTCTCAGAAGCTTGGGGCTCGTCCTGCGCCACAGCGGGAGAACCAAATGCCAGCAGGCCTGCAAGCGCCAATAACGCGCTCATTGAAATATTTTTCAAGTGTTGCATTGAAGCAATCCTTTCGTCTTTTTTATTCACTGGACTCATCTCGGGCCTCCTCAGTTGGCTGAACCGTCGGCCGGGGCGCCAACTGGGATGTACATCAGCTCAGGCGGAATCTGCTCACGAGCCACCCGGGATCCACGCTTGATCGCTGGCAAGAAGGACTTATCCAAGTCCATCCAGCTGCGCGTATCAACATTGAAATATTTCAAGACCTCATCGTCATCTGTCTTGAACACCAAAGCCACGCGACCAATCCGCAAGAATTCGACGTTTTCATATGAACGTCCATCCACGTCAATGCTGCCGCGATAGGACTCAATTGTTCGACCATATTCGTTCTCGATTTGATAAGCCTCAACAATCAAGCGATATCGCTGTGCTGGAGATCGCTCTGGGTCATCCATGATGTCTTTAAGCCGTTCCACGCGATCCCGACGTTCTTCAATGAGGAAGGGGACATCAGCCTCAACCAAGTCTTCCAAACCCGCCACCATGTCTTCCATCAGTGGCTGCACGGCACGCTGCAGGCTGGCAATGTTGTTGATGTCTTCTCGCAAAGAAGCCATCTCGCGTCGCTGAGCTTCCACTTGACGTCGCTGTGAAGCGTTATAGCGGTTGAGCTGCTCAAGCTGTTTTAAATTCGCACGATAATCATTCAAGAGGGATTGAATGCGGGCATCAACCTGGTCAATTTCTTCTTGCGACTCGGCTGTGTCATTGACTGCCGCAGCTGATGTTTCAATGATGGGCTCAACTTCTTGTGCGAGAGCTGACCACGAAAAAAACAATGCGGCCATCGTAGCGAGGAGTCTGCTTGGGCTTGCGATGTTGTGTAATTTCATAAATTTACTCATACCAGTCACTGTCTATCCAACGCATTGTCGGATGAACGTTGGGTGGATTGTCGTATGTTTGCAAAATCTGCCTGAATTGAGGCCTCGAAAGTTCTCAAGGAAGTTATTCTAAGCACATCCCAAAGAATAACGCAACACAACGGCGGGAATTGACCCGAATTCCCCCAAAATGCCCGCTGATCGCTCACTGCGTCAGACTGACATCTTGTAATCGCCCATTAAATGATCGAATTGAGACCGGTTCAGCTGGTCATTGACCGTTGGCAGTCATGAGGCCGCCTGAATTGATTGGTTGCAAATGCAATGGATTGACGGGGTTGTCATCGCATGCTTGCGCATAAAAAAAGCCGCAGACCCAAGGCCTGCGGCTTTTATTTACGACAATGTGTCTTTAAATATTACAGACGATATGTTGCACCCAAGAAGATGTAACGGCCTGTATCAAAGACTGTCGGGTAGGTGTTGCCGTTACCCAACGGAGGACCTGATGAAGTGATCACCGGTGTTCTCTCGCCCAAGATGTTGTTGATGCCTGCTTTGAAGCTCAACGTATCAGAGAAGCGATAGTCCGCTGAGATATCGAAGTATTGGACAGTGCCAATATCACGATCAATCTCAGGCTGAACATCGGAGCCCGCATCGTTATCCGTGGCTGAGTAATAACGCCATGCAGCAGTGAAGCGAACATCCCATGGCGTATCCCAATTCACCAAACCGCGGTGACGGTACTCAGAGTTGGGCGCGCCGCAACCGCCAGCGAACTTACCGGCACACTCAATCGGATCAGCGCCCGGGAATGGCGTTGTTGCGAGCGAGTCCAAGTAAGTGGCAGCGTAGTCCACACGAACCGAACCGTAGCTTCCAACATCAAAATCATATGTGGCCTGGGCATCAATACCTTTGGTTGCCAACGTGGCCAAGTTGATGTTGGTTGATTGGAAGCCAACGCCCGGTGTACCCGCGATCAATGAACCCGCGCTGTCGCGCACGATGAGGTCACAGAACGCTGCATCACCTGAAGCCAAGCAGTTTTGCAAGGTGGTGTTGGCCGGAATACCTGCAGCCACTGCGTCTTCTACTTCGATGTCGAAGTAGTCGATTGAGAAGCTCAAGTTGTCAGTCGGCGTGAAGATCGCACCATACGTGTAGGTATCAGACACCTCAGGATCGAGGAGCGGGTTACCCCCCGTGATGGACTGTGTTTGACCCGAGATCACATCAGGCACACGACCATACTGAGCCGCAGTCACACCAGTGTTGGCACAGGCAGCCGCGCTCGCTGCAGGGTTTGGACCAGCACATGGATCAAAGAACCCATTGGTCCCTGCAGTCAAGTTAGGCAAGTTTGTGCCCTGCGGCGTGAACAGCTCAATGACGTTTGGTGCACGCACCGCACGCTGATACTGAGCACGCAACCGCAGCGACTGGTTGGGGCTGTAGTTCAAGAACACGTGGTAGGTATCGGTATCGAACTCGTTGGTGGCGCCAGCGCCATCCACTGAGTAGTCTGAGTAACGATAAGCACCACCGATGCTCAAGTTTTCAATGCCGGCCCGGCCAGTCACCAACGGCAGCTGCGCCTCGGCATAGAACTCTTCTGCCTCAATCGAGCCTGAGACCGGCAGCGACGGACCGCCCACACCAGTGAAACCACCGTCGGGACGCTGTGAAGTTTCGTCTGGCTGGTTGTTCAGCTCGTCTTTGCGGTACTCAACACCCACCAATGCGCCCAAGCCTGAGTCTGCATAGGGCGAGGCCACGCCAAATCGACCAAAGTCGGTCTGGACGTTACCACCAAAGATGGTTTGCTTGGTGCCACCCAAAATCACACCGACACCGGTGACATAGTCAACGGCTTCTTGCGTGACGGCGGTTTCGCCATTGGCGCCACGCTGGAAGATGTTAAACGGCACACAGCCTTGGTTGCCGGAGCGACACACAGGGTTTCCATTTTCGTCGGCCACAATGTAGAACGCATCCTGAACCCGCTCGATGGAGAGGTCATTCAAGCTTGTGTCAGAGTTGGTGACTTCTGAAAACTGGCCAAAGACCTCGAAGTCGTACTCATCCGCAAATGTACCGCGCAAGCCAGCGACCGCACGCCACGTGGTGATGTCGATTTTGCTGACCCGAGGGTCGCCTTCCACCATCCGGTGTGACGCAAAGATCCCATCGACTTCTTCTGGCAAGCTGCCATCAGCGAGGGGTTGATCACAACCAAAGACAGAGAACAGGTCGTTCTCGCCCGGCTGGCCGGTGAGCAGTGGGTTATCACAGTTCATGGACCAGCCAGTGCCGAAAGATGCAGACTCTGCGATCTGAGCGTCGGACTGGTTATTCAAAAAGCCAAGGTCTGCAAAAGCTTCAATGTTATCGGTCAGTTCATACTTGCCTTTGGTGTAGAACTGGTAAC
The DNA here is from genome assembly GCA_913057195.1 of uncultured Wenzhouxiangella sp. Classification (GTDB taxonomy): domain Bacteria; phylum Pseudomonadota; class Gammaproteobacteria; order Xanthomonadales; family Wenzhouxiangellaceae; genus Wenzhouxiangella. The sequence goes on along the minus strand of CAJXNL010000007.1, from coordinate 2,712 downwards.
GCTTGGCTGGACGCTGGAAGTAGTTGTTTGGTCCAAAGTTATAAGTCTCAGCAGGACCACCAGCGAAAGGTGTCAACTCGCCAGTGGGCTGTTGGAATACGTCATTGACGTCCCAATCCCCGGCAAAGTTGGCAAAACGACGGAAGTTAGATGAGCCCACGCAACCCACGCCACCAAACGAGTTGGGACCGCCGGATGCGCCCATGGCACAGCCACTGAAGTCCCGATCGACCTGGCGAATCGCGTGCATGTCTTCGTAGTTAAAGAACATGGTCACGTTGCCTCGGCCGTCGGCGGTGTTGGCGCCCATGGTCAAATTGACGCGCATTTCTTCCCCATCTGTCGTTGAACCCGGCACAGGCTGCTCTGCCGCTGTCAAGACATTTTGGAAGAACTTACGATCGTTGTCGGCATAGTTAAAGCTGTACTGGACGTCCAGCTCGAAGCCTTCAAAATCATCTTTCAAAATGAAGTTGGCCACACCACCGATCGCATCCGAACCATAAACGGCCGACGCACCACCGGTGACGATCTCAATCCGCTCGATGAGCTGTGCTGGCACGTTGTCCAAGTTCACCGACGAAGTTGATGATGAGCCAAACGGCAAACGACGGCCATCGATCAAGGTCAATGTACGAATTGCGCCCAAACCGCGAAGGTTCAAGTTTGATGTACCGCTGGCGCCGTTTGAGACCTCAGAGGCCTGGCCCGCGAAAACTTGAGGCAATTGGTTGGTAAGGTCCTCAATACGCGAAGTACCCCGCGCGCTGATTTCCTCAGCACCGACTGTCAACACCGGGTTGGGCGCGACAATATTGTCGTTCGTGTTCAATCGCGAACCAGTGACCTGGATGCGATCGCCGACTTCTTCACTTTGCTCGTCTTCTTCAGCGTCCTGAGACCACACTGGCGCAACTGTAAATGCCAGAGAGGCCACAAGGCCGACTTGAAGAGAGTAGCGAATAGCGTCTGCAAGTGAATTCTGCTTATGCTTCATCAGACTCTCCAAATTGTTGAACATTAATTTCTATTTCTTGCACTCGATACATGTATCGACAGCTTGTGTCGGAGTCGCCAGGTGGACGCGCAAAGTTGCCCGAAGGCATCACTTTTGCGCGATAAACCCTTGACTCAATTGCATCCTAGCACTGTATTTTGGGAAATAAAAGGGGTTTGTTAAAAATCGGTAAACAAAATTTGAAGTCTTGATTAAGACCTAATACATTGTTTTATATGGATTTTCTTAAAACCGGTCGATTTTGGGACAAAATCGACCCGTCAGCCGACCGCCGATTTGATCGCTTCAAGCCGTTTTAGAAGCGCCTCGGGGACGCGCGACCCATATTCAGACAAAAAGCCCTCAATGGCCTTCAGCTCCTCGCGCCAACCCGCTGCATCAATGTCAAGGAGCTTTGACATGTCAGGCCGCACCGCCAAGTCATCCAAGGCGATGGCGTGTTCGCTTGGCAGCCGGCCCACCGGCGTCTCCACGGCCTCGGCTTGATTCTGGCAACGCGCCACGATCCACTCAAGCACCCGAAGATTGTCGCCAAACCCTGGCCAAATGAACCGGCCGTCCTCGTCCCGACGGAACCAATTGACCTGAAAGATTTTGGGCGGCTGGGAAAGCCCTGCACCAATGTTTAACCAATGTTGCCAATAATCGGCAAAGTGGTAACCACAAAAGGGTTTCATGGCCATCGGGTCTCGGCGAATCACCCCCACGGCCCCGGTCGCCGCGGCGGTCGTCTCTGAGGCCATGGTTGCGCCCACCAACACGCCGTGCACCCAATCTTGTGCCTCCAACACCAACGGGGTCAGATGCGCCCGGCGCCCCCCAAAAATGATCGCATCAATGGGCACCCCCTGAGGATTATCGGCTTGCTCGGAGTAACTCGGACAGCGCCGCATCGACACCGTGAACCGGCTGTTGGGGTGCGCCGCGGGGCCATTCGCCGGATCGAACTGACGCCCCTGCCAATCGGTCTGGGGTGAACGCTCATCCAAACCCTCCCACCACGGCTGATCATCGTCGGTCACCGCCACATTCGTAAAAATGGCGTCGCGGTCGAGCATCGCCAGTGCATTGGGATTGGTGCTGGCCCCTGTCCCCGGCGCCACGCCAAAAAAACCGGCTTCTGGATTGATGGCATAGAGACGGCCATCGGCCCCTGGATGCAGCCAGCAGATGTCATCGCCCACGGTCCAGACCTTCCAGCCTTTGGCCCGATAAGCTTCAGGTGGAATCAACATGGCCAGGTTGGTTTTCCCGCAGGCAGAGGGGAACGCCGCGGCCACATAGCTGACCTCGCCTTGAGGGTTCTCAATGCCAACGATCAACATGTGTTCGGCCAGCCAGCCCTCTTGACGGGCTTGGTAACTCGCAATCCGAAGCGCATGGCATTTCTTGCCCAAAAGCGCGTTCCCACCGTAGCCCGAACCAAAACTCATGATCGTCAAGGTTTCAGGAAAATGCATGATGTAACGGCGATCAGGATCGAGCTCGCCGGTGGAGTGCAACCCTTTAACAAAGTGTCCCTCTTGTTCAATTCGCGCCAGGGCGTCTTTGCCCATCCGCGTCATCAAGCGCATGTTCGCCACCACGTACGGGCTGTCGGTGAGTTCGACCCCCAACCGCGCCATCGGGGAGTCGATGGGGCCCATGCAATATGGGACCACATATAAAGTCCGCCCCCGCATGGCGCCCTCGAA
>CAJXNL010000006.1 GCA_913057195.1 uncultured Wenzhouxiangella sp. | reverse complement strand
TATGTGTATCAGGCGCTGGGGCAATATGAGGCGGCGTTCGATGCCTTGATGCGATTCAATGCGCTGAACAATCAGGTGCTCAACAAAGAGATCCAAATCGCGTCTGAAGAAATTCAAACCCGCTATGAAACCTTGTTAAAAGACTCAGAGCTCGCGCTGCAAGCCTCTGAGCTCCAGAGGCAACGGCAACGTTTGTATCAAGCCGTGCTGGTGATTGTGGCGCTTGTCGTGCTGCTGGGCGGATTGGTGGCTTTTGTTCGGTATCGGAACCGAGCCTTTCGGGCGCTGTACCTTAGAAACAAAGAGCTGATGTTGGCAACGGCACGCGCCAAGGAGGCTCGTCAGATTTCGGGTCAATTGGCAGGCGACTGGCCCACGATGGATTTGATGGCCAACGAGGGTGAGGCAGACGCGCAAGTGGAGGGGGATGAACGGCTTCGCGGGCTTTATGAGCGTCTGATCACGCTTTTTGATGAAGAAAAGATCTTCACCCGAGCCGATCTTTCCATTGATGAGGTGGCCACCCGATTGGGCAGCAATCGAACCTACGTTGCTCAGGCCATATCGTTGGTCACTGACATGAGCTTCCGTCACTTCGTGAACTTTTATCGCGTCAACGAAGCTCGGCGTCTGTTGCATGAGAACAAGCGGTCTTGGTCAGCGAGGAGTTTGGCTGAAGAGGTGGGTTATGGGTCGGTGTCATCGCTGTATCGAGCCTTTGATCAACATGTGGGGATGAGCCCGGCGCGCTATGTCGAAGCAATTCAAGCTGATAGCTTTCATCTCAACCAGACCGACTCTCTTGCTAGCTTATAATCTGGATCTGGTGTTTGCAGCAGTGCTGGCGGCCGTGAAGCGCGCTCAACCGCTTGCCCTGTGGATAACTCTCTTGATCCGAATGTCGAAGTCGCCATGTGCGCTTTTTTGTAGTTTTGCGACACATTTGTAGTTTTGCGACACATTTTTGTAGTTTTGCGACACATTTTTGTAGTTTTGCGACGAGCAAATTGCGAATAACTTGTAGTGTAAACCACTGAGATCATCTGAGATCATCTCAGCAGTAGATGAACTCATGTGGATTAGGCTATGTGGATGGCAAGGTCGCTCTGTCGTTAGATGTTATTTTCAAAAAAGCGAAAGGTGGCCTGGGCGGCGCTATGTCTGGTTTTTCTGGTGCCCTCGTCTGCGTTCGCGCAGCTCAGCGACCTTCACTACCTACCCCCTTTAAAACAGCAAGAAACCAACATTGGTTTTAGCTCGCAAGCAATATTCTTATCGACGCCCGAGACATCCACCTTCAATGTCTATGTCTATCGGGGCACCAGCACCGATTCCATCACCACTATCGCGCTCTCAAATGCATCCCCCGCGATCTACACGCCTTCTGGTGGTGTTGATAACAACATTACGTTTGTCGACTACACCAATACTGGGGTTGTGCTATCCAACAGTGGCCTGCGTTTTGAGTCAGAAAATGGCGAACGGTTCTATGTCAACCATCGAGGTGACAGCACATCGCAAGGATCCTCTCTAACATCCAAAGGCCGAGCCGCTCTTGGGAAACGATTCAGATGGGGAGGGGCGCCCGTTATTAAGGGAAAGAACACGAACGCCACCTTAGGCATCATGGCCACCGAAGATGGCACCACGGTCACGATTTCAGATTATGATCCCGCCATCACCTTTCGACAGGGAAACAATGAGAACGCCCTTGAGGCCAACACTCTGACTATCAGCCTTGACGAGGGCCAATCCTACGTTTTAGAGCATGTCATCGGGGGTAACACTAAATTTCCAGCAAGCCAAGAACAAGATAAATGGATGGGTGCTTCAATCGTGGCAGACAAAGACATTGCTGTCAGTTTGGGTAACGCCTTGTATTCGTCGACCTCTGATAATGGTCGAGATATCGCAATCGACCAGATCATCCCTGAAAATGTTTTGGGAAATGAGTATGTTTTTGTAAGAGGTTACGGCAATGACGACATGGAGTTTGCTGTCATCATTGCAACGCAAAATGACACAGAGATCTACATCAATGATGCTTTGACACCCGTGACCACAATTGATGCTGGTGAATATTACATTGTTAAGGGAGACAATTATTCCGGCACCTTTCCCGGCAATGGAGCCACAAACAAACAAGGGGAAAATATGTATGTGCGCACATCAAAGCAGGCTTATGCCTATCACTCGACTGCAGGAGCAAACAGCGGCGCAAACGTGGATTACAATTTTGTGGCGCCAGTGAACTTTCTTTTAGATAAAGAAGTGGACTTCATCCCAGGCATTAATGAGCTGGCAGGTAATAAAACAATCTCCGGGGGCATTACCATTATTTCGGCAGCCTCCACCCCTGATGAGGAGTTGGATGTCTATGTGGACGGCAACCTAAAAAGCAAACCTCCTCGGAAGGCAGTGAACGGCACTGATCTCTGGGTCACTTACTTCATTGATGGGCTAGACGGCGATGTCAAGGTTCAGTCAACGAACTCAATCGCGGTGGGCTTTTTGGGTCAAAGCGGGGTCGTCGGTGTCTCTGGATATTTCTCAGGGTTTGAAACCATCCCAAGCATTGATGTTGATGTGAGTGTCATCGGTGACTGTCTCCAAGACGAAAATGTCGCTCTCACTGCACCCAATGGATATGCCATATATCAATGGTACAAAGAGGGTGAGCCGGTCTCTGGCGGCACTCAAAGGACACTGATCCCATCTCTCCCGGGGTCCTATACGGTTGGCGTCACCCAATCTGAGGATGGAAAAGAGTTTGTGTCAGCACCGGTGGACGTCAGCGATTGTTTGCCAGAGATCAAGCTGGATGTCACCACAGATCAACAAAGCCTGACTGTCAATCAGTCAACAGCGCTAAGAGTAAATTATAAGTATCAATCATTTTTCAATGCTGAAAACGCGAAAGTCGAGCTGGTCATACCCAATAATTTTCAAGTCACCGCCAACAACCCTTCAGTCGGGCAATGGTCGGATGAGACGAACACTTGGACATTGGGCACTGTCAGCCCCGGTGACGAGAGAGCGCTCGAGTTGACACTGGAAGCAGTCACCACCGGGGACCCCGTTACCGTCACCGCAACCAACAGTCAAACGGTCAAAGGTTCTGACAATACAACCGTACTGGCCGAGGGGAACAGCATTCCAGATGATTTGTCCGAGAGCTTTACGATTAAGAACGCCACGGTGATCACCATAGCATCGCCGATCAACAAGACTGTTTTGGATGAAGATTTCAATCTAGGAGCCAGCTCAAATAATCCAAACCCGATCACGTACCAATCCAGTGATTTGGGTGTCGCAAGAGTGTTGTCAGATGGCACCGTTGAGATTCGAAGTGCGGGTTCTGCCACATTCACTCTTTCCCAACAGGCCTCTGAAACTTTTGGTCCTGGGACCAAAGATGTGGTGATCAACGTCACCAAAGTGTCTCCTGTTTTGTCGGATTTTCCCGACATCAATAAGGTCTTTGGCGAGCCAAACTTTCAGATCAATCCGCCAACCACCGCGAGTGATGGGGTGTTTTCTTACGCCTCCGACAATTCAACAGTCGCCAGCGTGGATCCCAGTAGTGGCGTGATAACAATCAACCAAGCGGGCACTGCCACCATTACTGCATCGCAGGCAGCGACAGATAACTTTAATGCTGCCAGCATCACTGCCACCCTCACCGTCACAAAGGCAGACCAGCAAATCCTAGTGGGTCAACTGCCAGATGAAAAAACAATTCTTCAGTTGGTGGGCCCGGGCGGTGATAATTCCCCCATATCGATTTCTGCCACCGCTACATCTGGACTGGATGTGACGATTAGTTTGCCCGCCGGCTCGATCGGCTCTTTATCTGGAACGCCTGGTAGTTATCAGTTAGACAGCGTGTCGGGCCCGGGCAATCTCGTCATTGACTTTAGTATCGCTTCTAGCACCAATTACAATGCCGCCTCCAAATCCATCACTCTCGATGTCAGTAAGAGAACGCAGACCATTACGTTCAGTCCGGCGATGCCCGTTTCAGCTACTTACAACGAGAATTTGGTCATACCCATTACCGCCACCGCCCCTGCCTCAGCTCCAATGGCATTCAATGTTGTCTCAGGTCCTGCCACCCTTTCAAATGGTCAGTTAGAGATTACTGGAGCAGGCGTTGTCACCTACAGCGTTGATAATCCCGGAGATGATATATTCACAGCCGCGCCTCAGGTCATCAATACCCTCTCCGTATCGAAAGGGACGACGGAACTGTCTGGCTTTAGCATTCAAGACAAATCGTTTGGCGACTCGGACTTCACGGTGCCCGTGCCCTCTTCTAACCGGAGTGGAACCTTCACCTACACCAGCAGCGACCCCGCCGTCGCATCCATTGACAATGGAGTGATATCGGTCAACAACCTTGGGACCGTCACCATCACAGCCACTCAGGAGGCTACTGACAACTGGACCCGAGAATCTATTGCTGCAGAATTCGATGTCAGCAAAGGCACCCCTGTGATTTCAGGATTGTCGTCCCTGTCCAGAAGAACCATTGATCCTGATTTTGTGTATTCGGTGGTCTCAACGGCTCCCTCTCTTCCTATTGAGTTTCGAAGCTCTGATCTTAGTGTGGCTACAGTCGACCCCACAACGGGCTTAATTTCGATCAAAGGTATTGGGACTGCTGAGATAACAGCCTCTCAGAGCGCAACTGAGAACTACAATGCAGCTAGCAAGGTATTGACTCTGACCGTAACAAAAGCTAACCCGACAATCACGTCACCACCTGATATCAAAAAATTAGTGGGCGAGAAAACCAAAATACCGACCCCAACCAGTGACAGTGGCGGAGCATTTAAATTTAGTACCTCTGATACCGATGTTATCTCAGTTGACCCGGCAACCGGCGAAGTGGTCGCCAAGAGAGAAGGGGTAGGCACCGTCTCTATCGAGCAAGCTCCAACGGCTCGCTATAATCAGGCCACAGCCTCTGTGACTGTGACAGGTGTCCTCCAATTTGAGGCCGAGACTGTTGATCCTAGGCCACCCATCGCCGTCTCCACCCTATCATCACCACTGAGCCTGATGCCCTTAGGTTTGCTATTGATGCTTGTTGCTCACAGCAGGTTGGGCCACCAAAACTAGTTTCATTAAGTGAGACAACAGCGTAGCCGTTCCATCATGCTTATGCGACTGGAAGGTCTGTGAGCGGGAGGGCAAGCGCGACGGCGTATCAAGCAATGTGGAGGATTTTTCTCCGGCACAGTTCATGACATCTCCGCGATATCCGAAGAGATAAAATTTAATCAGCTGGCCAACCAGCTCCCGAGCGAAGCGATCCACACGGGGCAATTGGGCGAGAGCGCCCGCCATTCTTCCGCTGGTCTGACACAAAGTCCTTAGACCGACGCTGATTTGGTACCGTACACGCTCCTGTAAGAAGACGAGGCCGTTGCCCTGCTCGGCGCTGCTCGGTTCTCACCGGAAGGCCCTCCTCACAATAAAGCCTATAAGTTCGCTTCCTGTTGACCAGCACCTGATCATTTAGGGCAAGGATCTTGATGTTGATCGGGGTATTGAAGCATCAAGAGCTGGGGGTGCTTTCTGTTTCAGATAACAAGTAAGCACTGTCAACTGACTTATTGAAATCCCTACAACTTTTTCCTCAAAAAATCCGAAAAATCTCCCTTTTTTGACCCCTTAAACCCGCGTAGACCCCCAATTTTATTGACTTTTTTGCTTGACAGCGGGTGCTTGCATCTATAATGTGGCGTTAAGTGGAATTTAGTGGGGATCAGTGGTTTATTTGAACTGATTCGTGGAGAAGAGTAGGTCACAGTGTTTTTTGGAGAAACCGCCATCACGTTGGACGCGAAGGGCCGCATTGCGATGCCCACGCGCTATCGCGACGATTTAACGGCGGCCTGCCAAGGCCGGCTCGTGCTGACCTATTCCGCTTTCGACAGCGGCTGCCTGTGGCTTTACCCAGAATCGGAGTGGTCTCGGGTGAGAGAACAGGTGATGTCGCTGTCGACTTTTAACCCCAGCCACCGCAGTCTTCAGCGCCGTCTGGTGGGTTCGGCGACCCAGCTCGAGGCCGATGCCAACGGCCGGCTGCTGCTGCCCCAAACCCTGCGACAGGTGGCGGGGCTGGAAAAGCGGGTGGTGTTGATGGGCATGGGGCAGCGCTTTGAGATTTGGAATGAAAATGTGCTGAGCCAGCGTCGTGCCGAAGAGGAGCGCCAAATGCAGGATCAAAGCTCTTCTGAGATGGCGCAGCTGGTGCTGTAGGTCGCATCAATGGCCCATTTGCCCGTCTTGCTCAACCCCAGCATCGAGGCCTTGGCCATTGACGATGACGCGACTTTGATTGATGGGACTTATGGCCGGGGCGGGCACGCTCAAGCCATGCTCGATCGGCTGGGCCCCAACGGTCGGCTCCTGGTGATCGATCGCGACCCCGAGGCCGTCGAGCATGCCCAGGCGCAGTTTGGAAACGACCCCAGAGTCTGGATCCGGCACGCCAACTTCGATGAGATGTCGACCTTGGCCGATGCCCTGGGCTGGCGGGGTGAGGTCAACGGCGTGCTATTGGATTTAGGTGTGTCGTCGCCCCAACTCGATCAGGCCGGGCGCGGCTTCAGTTTTATGAACGATGGTCCATTGGACATGCGAATGGACCCCCACTCGGGCGTCTCGGCAGCCGAGTGGCTGGCCCATGTCTCCGAGCGTGAGCTGGCTGAGGTGATCAAAAGCTATGGAGAGGAGCGGCGCGCCCGGCGCATTGCACGTGCGATTGTGGCCGCGCGTCAACAACACCCCATCGAGACCACAGCGCAGCTGGCCAACGTGATCGCCTCGGTGGTGTCGGGCCGACCAGGCCACCACCCAGCGACCAAGACTTTTCAGGCCATCCGGATTTTTATTAACCGCGAGCTGGAGGCGTTGGATCGCTGGCTCGACACCATTTTGCCCACGCTTGCTCCGGGCGCGCGATTGGCCGTGATCAGCTTTCATTCACTGGAAGATCGCCGAGTTAAAAGGGCTTGGCAGGCGCTGGCCAAACCGCCCGCCGCCAACCGCCGGTGGCCGACCAGCGAGACGTTCACGCCCCAACTCAAGCTTATTGGCCGCTCGATTGCGGCCTCAGATGAGGCGTGTCAGACCAATCCCCGGGCGCGCAGCGCGCGATTGAGGGTGGCTGAAAAACTCATGGAGGCGGCATGAAACGGATGGCTTTGGTCGCAGTGTTGCTTTTGGCGGTGATTGCCTCAGCCATGGCCGTGGTCGTTCTCAAGCACGACGCCAGAAAAGCCTTCAGTCAATTGCAAGCCAGCAATGAGACCCGCGATCAGGCGTTGACTGAGTGGTCGCGCCTGCAGTTGGAGTTGGCCTCGCTGGCGGAATTAGGCCGCATCGAACAAACCGCAAAAACCACGTTGAACATGGCAGAGCCTGCGCACACGCAGGTGGTCATCAAACAGTCCGCCCGAGGCGCCAATGCACATGCATCGGCGATGAATGAGCAAGGGGGGCAGCCATGAGCAAACGACGTGCAGGCCCCTCGCCGTCCAACGACAAATCCGCTCAAGGGCAGTCAAGCATTGCCATTCGGGTGTGGATGGTGATGGGGCTGGTGGGGTTGCTGGCCGTTGGGCTTTTTGCGCGTGCGGTGTTCTTGCAAGTGGGCGAGTCGGATTTTTTACAAGGCCAAGGTGAGGCGCGACACATGCGTGCGGTGGAGATCCCCACCATGCGCGGGTCCATTGTTGACCGACACGGTGAGCCCTTGGCGGTTTCCACGCCGGTCGAGTCGGTTTGGGCACACCCCCTTCGAGCGTTGGAGTCACCCGAGCTGTTGCCTCAACTGGCCGAGATCTTGGATGTGCCGGCCGATGACTTGGAGCGGCGCCTGACACAGAGAACGCACGCGGAGTTTGTTTGGCTGCGTCGCCGGGTCACGCCCGATGTTGCCGCCCAGGTGCGGGCGTTGGACATGCCTGGGGTGGGCTTTCGCCGGGAGTATCGGCGCTACTACCCCACGATTGAGGCCGGCGCCCAGCTGGTGGGCTATACCAACATCGATGATCGAGGCCAAGAGGGCTTGGAAATGGCCTTTGACAACTGGCTTGACGGCGAGCCGGGGATGAAGCGCGTGATCAAAGATCGCCAGGGGCGCGTGGTGGAAGAACTCGAACTCATCCAAGCGATGGAAGCGGGGCGGGATCTGACTTTGACCATTGATCGGCGCTTGCAGTATCAGGCGTTTCGCGCGCTTCGCGATGCCATGTATCAGCGCGACGCTCAATCGGGTTCGGTGGTGGTCATGGAGGTCACCACCGGTGAAGTATTGGCCATGGTGAACTACCCCTCGTATAACCCCAACGCGACTGATCGAAGCGTGGGGGAGGGTTTGAGGAACCGCGCCATGACCGACATGTTTGAGCCAGGCTCGGTGATCAAGCCGTTTGCACTGGCCGCGGCGCTGGAGTCGGGTCAAGTGACCCCTGACATGATGATCGACACCTCACCGGGCACCATGACCGTGTCGGGGCACACCATTCGCGATGTGCGAGATTTTGGGGAGCTCACGATCACCGACATGTTGGTGAAGTCATCCAACGTCGGCATGGTGGAGTTGATTTTGGATATGCCGCCTGAGCGGCTGTGGGGCATGTATCAACGCTTTGGTTTTGGTCAGGTCACCGGCACCGGTTTCCCGGGCGAATCGGCGGGGGTGCTTCGCGATTACGCGCGTTGGCGGCGGTTGGAGCAGGCCACCTTGGCCTACGGATATGGGTTGTCGGTCACGCCATTGCAACTGGCGCGCGCGGTCAGCGCCATTGCCGATGGCGGTCGACTTCGTCAGCCCGTGCTGATTCAAGAAGAGACCCAATATCCACCCCAATCGGTGCTTGACCCGGTCACGGCTGAGCAGCTGACCGACATGATGGAGGCGGTGGTTGAGTCTGAGGGGGGCACCGGCCGGCGCGCGCAGATTGCAGGCTACCGCGTTGCCGGCAAAACCGGCACCTCCCGAAAATCGGTCGCTGGGGGGTATGCCAACCGCTATGTGTCCAGCTTTATCGGGTTTGCCCCCGCCAGTCGGCCCCAGCTGGCCGCGGTCGTGGTGATCAACGACCCCGCAGGCGAGGCCTACTACGGTGGGGAAGTGGCCGCGCCGGTGTTTTCAAAAGTGATGGGGGCTGCCCTTCGTCTCAACAACATCCCACCAGACGATGCTCAGCAAATGATGGTGACCACAGGAGCGCGGCCATGATCGATGCGCGCATTCGCCAGCTTCTTGATCAAGCCTCGGATGTGGTGGGCGACAGCCGCTGGGTGAGCCCAGGGGCGTTGTTTGTGGCCATGGCCGGTGAAAAGCGCCACGGCCTGATGGGGCTCGAAGAGGCGATCGAGCGTGGGGCAGCGGCGATCATCCACGACGGCCTGGCCGATCCGGCCGACATCGCGCGGCTGAGCCGTCTAGAGATTGAGAGCGTGGCCTGTCCCACCCTGAAAGAGGCCCTGCCGGCGTGGTTGGCTGACTTTTGGGGTGATCCAGCGGCGGCGATGAAGCTGCACGCGGTCACGGGCACCAACGGCAAATCATCGGTGGCGTGGCTGTTGGCTCAAGCATTGGGTGGGGCGATGATCGGCACTTTGGGTGTGGGGCGACCTGGCGATCACCACAAAGCAGAATTGACCACGCCTTCCATTTTTGAGGTGTACCGGCAATTGGCGCAGCTCAAACACCAGGGGTTTGAACATGTGGTGTTGGAAGCCTCCAGCCATGCGCTCGCTCAGGGCCGCTTGCGTGGTTTGGCCTTTGAGACAACGATTTTTACCAACCTCGGTCACGACCACCTGGATTACCACGGCGATCGGGTTGCCTACGGCCAAGCCAAGCAGCGCCTGTTTGTTGATTTTGAAAGCGTCCATCGATTCATCAACATTGATGATGCCTTTGGCCATGGGCTTTATCAAACGCTGACCGCAGACCCATCCCATTCAGGGGTCTTTAGCTACTCTCAGGCCGAGCCGACCCGCGCGGATGCGACCGCATCGATTGACGCGCCCGGCCAAGGCGTTGCGCATGAACAAGAACGCTCCGGCCTGGCGGTGACCTTGCGGCTGGTCGACGACACCGAACTGAAGATCCAAAGCAATCTTTTGGGTTCGGTGAACGCCTACAATCTGTTGATCACCGCGCAGGTGATGCGCTGGGCTGGCCAGGCTCCGACAGCGATTGAGGCGCGTTTGGCGACTTTGACCCCACCGCCGGGACGCATGGAGCCGATTGCCGGCGCGTCCGCCGCGCGATTGCCGCAGGTGTTGGTTGACTATGCCCACAGCCCCGATGCCTTAAAACATGCGCTGCTGATGGCGCGGCAAGTGTGCTCTGGTCAGCTTTGGGTGGTGTTTGGCTGTGGGGGTCAACGCGATGTCTCGAAACGCGCCCCGATGGGACGCATCGCAGAATCCATCGCCGATCGGGTCGTGATTACCGATGACAACCCCCGCCATGAGTCGTCACTGGCCATCATTCGCGCCATTCAGTCGGGCATGCGTCAACCCGAGCGCTCTCGAGTTTTGGCCGATCGACGCGAAGCGATTGAGTGGGCCATCGCTCAGGCCGGTGAGGGCGATGTGGTCTTGATTGCCGGCAAGGGCCATGAGACAGAACAAATCCTCGGCGATCGTCGCGTGCCGCTGGATGACCGAGCCATTGCCCATCAGGCGCTGCGTCAATGTCACAATCCAGACCGCCAGGAGGCATGCTGATATGCCCCTGAACTGGACCACACACCAGATCAGCGAACTGTTGGGTGGCCAAAGCCGTGGCGCCGATGTGGCCGTGGCGGGCATGAGCCACGACACTCGGCTGATGACCGGCGGCGAGTTGTTTCTCGCGCTCAAAGGACAGCACAGCGATGGCCATGACCACCTGGCCGAGGCCCGCGCCCAAGGCGCCGGTGCCGCGTTGGTCAGTCATGGGGTGGATGATCCACTGCCCCAGGTGGTGGTGGGCGATGTGTTGCTGGCCGCGGGTCAGCTGGCAGCGGCGTGGCGCGCGAGCTTGGACGTCCAGGTGGTGGGCATCACCGGGTCCAACGGCAAGACGTCGGTCAAAGAGATGGTGGCCACCATCCTCAAGCGCGAGGGTGAGACCTTGGCCACTGCGGGCAATTACAACAACGAGATCGGTGTGCCCATCACCTTGTCTCGATTGGGGGCCGAGCACCGCTATGCGGTCATTGAGATGGGCGCTGCGCGTGAGGGCGATATCCGGTACCTCTCGCAATTGGCCAAGCCTCAAGTGGGCATTCTCACCAACGCCGGTCCGGCACACCTGGAAAGCTTTGGGTCCATTGACACCATTGTGCAAACCAAAGGCGAGCTCTTTCGGGCGCTTGCCGATGATGGCACCGCCATCATCAACGCCGACTCTCCCTACGCCAGTCGTTGGCGCGATTGGGCCGCGCACTGCCATGGGGTCCACTTTGGTGTCGCGCCCTCGGCTGAGTTTCGTGCAGATATCCCTGATGATTACGCCATGGGCCAAGCGGTGCCCATTGACACCCCTGAAGGCGCCTTCGAGCTGGTGTTGACCGTGCCGGGGCAGCACAACATCAGCAACGCATTGGCCGCGATGGCCGCGGCCCACACGTTGGGCGTGCCCATTGCTCGGGCGGTTGAGGCGCTGGCAACACTCAACAGCGTGGCCCAGCGGCTTCAGATCCATCACCCCACTCCCACGGTGGTGATCATTGACGACAGTTACAACGCCAATCCCGCCTCCACCGAGGCCGCGCTTGGGGTGTTGGCCAACCAAGCCGGCGAGCGGTGGTTGGTGTTGGGTGACATGCTTGAGCTTGGGGATGCTGCCAGAAGCATGCACCAGGCCATTGGCCAGCAGGCCGCGGCCTTGGGCATTGATCGACTCTTTGGCCTGGGGCCTTTGGCGCGCGAGGCGGTGGCCGGATTCAATGAGGCGCGTCAGGACACTCAAGGCCAGTGGTTTGACGATGCTCAAGCGCTTGATGTCGCTTTGACGCCGCCGTGGCCTGATCGGGTGGCCATTTTGGTCAAGGGGTCGCGGTCGATGCGCATGGACCGAGTCGTGATGTCATTGATGGAGGCGGCCCGGTCATGTTGATGTGGTTGTTTGACGATGTCTTGTTTGTGGACGTGGCCTTGTTTGGCTACATCACTTTTCGCACCATCATGGCCGCGCTGACGGCCATGTTGGTCTCGCTGTTGGTCGGGCCTTTGTTCATTCGACACATGGCCCACCGCCAATACGGCCAACCCATCCGAGCGCTTGGTCCGGAGAGTCACCATCAAAAGGCCGGCACCCCCACCATGGGCGGGGCATTGATGCTGATTGCGATTGTGGTCTCCACGCTCATGTGGACTGACCTGACCAATCGCTATGTGTGGGCGGTGATGTTTGTCACGGTGGCTTTTGGCGCCATTGGTTTTATGGACGATTTTTTAAAGCTTAAAGAGAAAAACTCCGAAGGGCTTTCGGCCGCGACGAAATACCTCGCACAATCGCTCAGCGCGATCGCCGTGGCGATCTTCTTATACCTGAGTGCGGATGTGGCCGCCAATACCCAGCTGTTTGTGCCGTTTTTTAAAGACATCGCCTTGCCATTGGGGCTGGGGTTTGTGGTGCTGGCGTATTTTGTGATCGTGGGTGCATCCAACGCCGTCAATCTCACCGATGGCTTGGATGGTTTGGCGATCATGCCCGCGGTTTTTGTGGCCACCGGTTTGGGTATTTTCGCCTACGCCACCTCAAATGCGGTGTTTGCCGACTACCTTGATATGGCGTTTGTGCCGGGCGTGGGCGAGCTGGCCATTTTTTGTGCGGCCTTGGCCGGGGCAGGGTTGGGGTTTTTGTGGTGGAACACCTATCCGGCCTCGGTCTTCATGGGCGACATCGGTGCACTGTCGGTGGGCGCATCATTGGGACTGGTGGCGGTTGCGGTTCGCCAGGAAATCATTTTTTTTGTGATGGCCGGCATTTTTGTCATTGAGACCCTGTCGGTCATTTTGCAGGTCGCGTCATTTAAGTTGACCGGTCGGCGGCTTTTTCGGATGGCCCCCATCCATCACCACTTTGAGTTGAAGGGGTGGCCAGAACCTAAGGTCATCGTCCGGTTTTGGATTATTTCAGTGATGCTGGTGTTGGCCAGCCTGGCCACGATGAAGATTCGTTGAGGTGATTGGATGAGCAGCAAACGCCAAGCCCACCGTTTTGGAGACCACCCCCGCCAAGTCGGTTTGGATCCGTGGCTGGTGCTGTCCACCGCGGCTTTGCTGGCCATCGGCGTGGTGATGGTCACCTCCACCTCCATCGTGGTCGCGGAGAGTTTGGATCAGTCGCGCTGGCACTATGTGATTCGGCATGTGCTTTTCATCGGCATGGGGCTTGGCGCGTGCGCGGCCTTTGTGGTGATCCCCAGCCGCCTGCTCGAGCGGTTTGGCTCAGCGGCCCTGGTGGGAGCGGTGGTGTTGATGGTGCTGCCGTTTGTGCCGGGCTTGGGGCACACTGCGAATGGATCCACCCGCTGGATCAATCTCGGGGTGGCCAACTTTCAGGTGGTTGAGGCCGCCAAAGTCTTGGTGATCGTGTTTATGGCCAGCTACTTGGCCAAGCGGCCTCGCTTGGACCAGGCGCCTTGGCACCACACGTTCGCGCCGCTTGTGTTGGTGGCGGTGCTGGCAGCGTTGCTGTTGAAACAGCCCGATTTGGGTTCAGCGATTGTGATCGCTGCGATCGTGGTGGGTTTGATTTGGTTTGCGGGGGCTTCGATCAAGCACTTGGGCATTCTGGCTTTGTGCGCGGCGCCGCCGTTGACCTTTGCTGCCCTCGAGCCTTATCGCTGGCGGCGGGTGATGTCATTCATTGATCCATGGGCTGATCCGTTTAATGCCGGGTTTCAACTCACCCAGGCGCTGATCGCCGTAGGTCGCGGCGAAATTGGCGGCGTGGGTTTGGGTGCAAGCGTTCAAAAGCTGTTCTATTTGCCTGAGGCCCACACCGACTTCATTTTTGCCGTGTACGCGGAAGAATTTGGTTTGATTGGCATCGTGGTGGTGCTGGCGCTGTTTGGGGTGTTGATCAGCCGGATGCTGATGATTGGCCTCAACGCTCATCAAATGGCCAAGCCGTTTGCGGCTTTTTGTGTGTGGGGTGTGGCATTTTGGCTGGGATTCCAGGCGGCCGTGTCGATGGGGGTGAACCTGGGCGTATTGCCGACCAAGGGTTTGACGTTGCCGTTGATTTCATCGGGAGGCTCATCCATTTTGATGACCTTAATTGCCATTGGGTTGGTGTGCCGAATCCAATGGGAGCTGCAGACCGAGCGGTTGAGCCAGCCCAGGCGTCGCCAGAGGTTTGCGGTATGACGCTCAAAGTCATGATCATGGCCGCAGGCACCGGGGGGCATGTCTTTCCGGGGTTGGCGGTGGCGCGCTGTCTTCAAGCCAGCGGCGCGCATGTGCATTGGTTGGGCACGCCGGAAGGTTTGGAGAATCGGTGGGTGCCTGAGGCGGGCATCGAGCTGAGCGCGATTGACATCGCAGGCGTTCGAGGCAAAGGTCTGATGGGTTGGCTGCGGTTGCCGGGTCGCCTCATCCGAGCGATGCTCGCCGCATGGCGCGCGTTTCAAGACAGCCGGCCTGATGTGGTGCTCAGCATGGGGGGCTATGTGGCCGGTCCTGGCGGTTTGGTCGCCAAAGCCATGGGCATTCCATTGATCTTGCATGAACAAAACGCGATCCCGGGCTTGACCAATCGCGCGCTGGCGCCGCTGGCCCGTGAGGTGCTGACTGGGTTTCCCAACGTCTTCAAACGCGCTCGATTTGTCGGTAACCCGGTTCGCGCCGACATCGCGGCCTTGGCTCAGCCTCAATGGCGCTGGCAAGACCGCAGCGGTCCGATCCATGTCTTGATCATCGGAGGCTCTTTGGGGGCGCGGATTTTCGCCGAGCGCGTGCCCAAAGCGTTGGCCCAGCTGCCCCAAGGCACGTCGCTGAAAGTCACCCACCAAGCCGGCCGTGTGCTGGCACAAGCACAGCGTCATTACGCCGCGGTGACTTTGCCCGATGGGGTGGATGTTGACGTCGTTGAGTTCATCGATGACATGGCCTCGGCTTGGGGCCAGGCCGACGTCGCCATCACGCGCGCCGGCGCGTTGACTGTGGCCGAGTTGGCTGCGGCGGGCGTGGGTGCGCTGTTGGTGCCGTTTGCTTTGGCGGTGGATGATCATCAAACCGCCAATGCGGGTTTTCTCAGCGACGCGGGCGCGGCGTGGCTGCTCCAAGAACAAGAGGCCACGGTGGAACGGCTGACCCAATGGTTCATTGAATTGGATCGCCAAGATTTATTGCAGCGCGCCACGCGCGCCCGATCGTTGGCACATACCGACGCGGCCGAGCAGGTGGCGCAAACATGTTGGGCGGTGGCGGCATGATGGCAGCCGATGCTCAGTTGGCTGTGCGACCGGGTGAGGCGCCAGGCTTGATGCACCGCATCCGCCGCGTGCATTTCATTGGCATTGGCGGTGCGGGGATGTCAGGCATTGCTGAGGTGTTGATGAACTTGGGCTTTGAGGTCTCAGGGTCTGACCGAGTGCCCTCAGCGACGGTGGAGCGCCTTCGCCGCCTGGGCGCATCGATCGCTGTGGGCCATGCCGCAGATCATGTGAGCCAAGCTGATGTCGTGGTGGTCTCGGGCGCGGTGGCCGAGGACAACCCCGAGTGGCAGGCGGCGCTTGAGGCGAGAATCCCAGTGGTCGCGCGCGCCCAAATGCTTGGCGAGTTGATGCGCTTTCGGGCGGGGATTGCCATTGCAGGCTCTCATGGCAAGACCACCACGACTTCGATGGTGGCATCGGTGTTGGCGGAGGCGGGGTTGGACCCCACGTTTGTGGTCGGCGGGTTGATCCACGCCTATGGCACCAACGCGCGCCTGGGCCAAGGCCAGTACTTGGTCGCAGAAGCCGATGAGAGCGATGGGTCTTTTTTGAAGCTCACGCCCATGATGGCGCTGGTGACCAACATCGACCGCGATCACTTGGATGCCTATCAAGGCAGTTTTGATCGGCTGCAGGCGGCGTTTTTAGAGTTTTTGCATCACCTGCCGTTTTATGGCGTGGCGGTGCTGTGCGTGGATGACCCGCACGTCAATCAATTGGTGGGGCAGGTGGCGCGGAATGTGGTCACCTATGGGTTTCGTGATCAGGCCGATGTGCGTGCCAGCGGGCTCAGCCAGCATCAGGCTCGGATGGCGTTTGATTTGCACCTGCCCGATACCGAACCTCGGCGGGTGACACTGGCATTGCCGGGCCGACACGCGGTCCAAAATGCCCTTGGTGCGGCTGCTGTGGCTTGGGAACTGGGTGTGACGGCTGACGACATCGTCGCGGGCTTGGAAGCCTTCAGCGGGGTCGGGCGGCGCTTTGAGTCGATCGGTCAGTTGGCGCTGTCGGG
Organism: uncultured Wenzhouxiangella sp.; assembly: GCA_913057195.1. Taxonomy (GTDB): domain Bacteria; phylum Pseudomonadota; class Gammaproteobacteria; order Xanthomonadales; family Wenzhouxiangellaceae; genus Wenzhouxiangella. The sequence continues at coordinate 78,600 of CAJXNL010000006.1, read as the reverse complement.
TGAGCGCCGCGTGCTGGCCTTTGAGGATTATGGGCATCATCCGACTGAGCTCGATGCGGTGATTCAGGCCGCGCGCGGGGGTTGGCCCGAGAAGCGATTGGTGCTTGTGTTCCAACCCCACCGCTACACGCGTACGCGCGATCAGTTCGATGCCTTTGCGCGGGTTTTGGCTCAGGCAGATGTGTTGGTGTTGGCCGATATTTATCCGGCGGGTGAGTCACCGATTGATGGCATTGATGCCGATGCGCTGGCGCAAGCCATCGCCCAACGGGGGAACCACGCAGTGCATCGCATTCACCCAATCGATGAGGCCGTGGCGTGCATCGAAGCCGTCTGCGAGGACGGTGATTTGGTGTTGGTCATGGGCGCAGGCGATGTCAGCCGGCTGGGACAGGCACTGAAAGCGGGAGGTTTGATGTGACCGCGTTCAATCCTGCCCAAGTGGGCCATGTGGCCTTGGTGGCCGGTGGCGACAGCGCTGAGCGATCGATTTCTCTCAAAGGGGCGGACGCGGTGGCCGAGGCGTTGACCGAGCTGGGCGTGACCTTCAGTCGCGTTGATGGCCCCAGGCGACTGTTGGAACAGGTCGGCGCGGGGCATTTTGATCGCGTCTTCAATCTGCTCCACGGACGCGGCGGCGAGGACGGCACGCTGCAAGGTGCGCTTGGGCTTTACGGCGTGCCGGTCACCGGTTCGGGCGTTCTGGCTTCGGCGTTGACTTTATCGAAAGCACAAACCAAGCGCATTTGGCAAGCGTTGGGCTTGCCCACTCCGGCGTTTCGTCTTCTCAAGCGAGCAGACTGTCATGACGCCACCGGGGCGCTCGATGTCGACGCGCTTGCCTCACACATGGCCGGTTTGGATGGTCCGGTCTTTGTCAAACCCAACCGCGAGGGGTCAAGTTTGGGCATGAGCCGCGTCACTGACGCAGTCGACCTCCCAGCGGCGGTGACCACTGCGTTTGGGTTTGATGATGAGGTGCTGGTTGAGCAATTGATTGAAGGTCGCGAACTGACCGTTGGGTGGGTGGCAGACACGGTCCTGCCGGTGATTGAGTTGAGAACGCCCCGGGCGTTTTATGACTTTGATGCCAAATACGCCGCCAGCGATACCGAGTATCGGTGCCCAGCGGCGCTGTCTGAGCGCCTGCAATTAAAAGTGCAGCAACTGACGCAGCAAGCCATCGAGGTCACCGACGTGAGGGGTTGGGCTCGCGTGGATTTCATGGTGGATGAGGATGGTCTGCCGTGGCTGCTGGAGATCAACACCACCCCAGGGATGACCCCCACCTCCCTCTTGCCCAAGGCCGCACTGGCGCATGGAATGACATTCAAGGAGTTGGTATGGCAGATACTCAGCCAAGCCGAAATCGCCTGATCTCGGTGTCCATGTGGGCAAGCATTGCCGCGTTGGGCACGGTGGTGCTTTTGGGCGCCTGGCTCCGAATGGGCCTCATCGGCACCGCGTGGTGGCCGATTGCGTGGTTGGAGGTCTCAGGTGACTTGCAGCGGACCTCGGCCAGTCAAGTCCGGGCCACCGCCGCGCCGCTGGCCACCGACGGTTTCTTTGCGACTGATTTGGAGGCCATTCGGACCGATGTGGAAGCACTTCCTTGGGTGGCGGATGCGACAGTGATCCGGGTGTGGCCCGACACTTTAAAAATCCACCTGCGTGAGCATCAGCCATTGGCGCGGTGGAATGAGTCTGGGGTGCTCAGCGGCGCCACCGATGACGGCGGGGCGTTGCTGAGCATTGATGGCAGCGAAGGCATTCAAGGGTTGGTGCGTTTATACGGGCCCAGTGGTCGCCACAATGAGGTGTTAAAGGCCTGGCAGACCATGCGCCCCACGCTGGCTCAAGCGGGGCTCCACGTGGACAGTCTCCGCTTGGATGAGCGCGGCAGCTGGACGGTTGAGCTCACCAATGGGCTGACCGTGTTGTTGGGTCGGGAGCAGCACCATACGCGCCTGGCCCGATTTGTGGCGGTACACGATCACCTGCGTGGCCAGGACCGCCGAGCGGTCAGGGTTGATATGCGCTACGCCAATGGCATGGCAGTTGAATGGGTCAATCCCAACACGGAGCGGCAAAGACGTGGCTAAAAGATCAGAAAAATCATTGATCGTTGGTTTGGACATCGGCACCAGTAAGATCGTGGCGATCATTGGTGAGGTCGGTGAAGACGGCAGCCTGGAAGTTGTGGGTGTGGGCTCGCATCCGTCCCGAGGGCTCAAACGTGGGGTGGTGGTCGACATTGAATCCACCGAGCAGGCAATCCAGCGGGCGGTAGAAGAGGCAGAGCTGATGGCCGATTGCGAGGTGCACTCGGTCTTTGCCGGGATCGCGGGCTCGCACATTCGTTCTTTGAACTCGCATGGGGCTGTGGCGATTCGGGACAAAGAGGTCACCGACGGGGACGTCGAGCGCGTGCTGGAGTCGGCGCGTGCGGTGGCTGTACCGGCGGATCAGTCGATACTGCACGTGTTGCCGCAAGAGTATGTCATTGATCAAACCGACGGGATACGTCAACCGGTGGGGATGTCGGGTGTGCGTTTGGAGGCCCACGTCCACTTGGTCACCGCCGGGGCGAGTGCCACCCAAAACTTAAGTAAGTGCGTGGCGCGCTGTGGCCTGCAGGTGGACGATTTGATCTTGCAACAACTGGCCTCCAGCTATGCGGTTTTGAGCCAAGACGAAAAAGACTTAGGCATCGCGCTCATTGATATTGGCGCCGGCACCACCGACATTGCGGTGTTCACTGAGGGCGCGATCCGCTACACCGCCTGCATTCCGATTGCAGGTGACTTGGTGACCAATGACATTGCTGTGGCGTTGCGCACGCCGACAATCCATGCCGAAGAAATCAAGATTAAATACGCCTGCGCATTGGAGCAGATGACGGCCAGCGATGAGACGATTCAAGTCCCCAGCGTGGGTGATCGACTGGCGCGTCGGCTCGAGCGGCGCACCCTGGCACAGGTGGTCGAAGCGCGCTATCGAGAACTGTTCCAACACGTGGCCAAGCAGCTGTCTCAATCTGGATTTGATTCGGTGATTCCTGCGGGGCTGGTGCTCACTGGCGGGGGTTCAAAAATGGAAGGCGTGGCTGAGCTGGCCGAAGAGGTCTTGCACATGCCCGTGCGCATTGGCAAGCCGTCGGTGGTGACAGGGTTGTCGGACGTGGTCAACAACCAAAACCATGCCACCGGTGTGGGCTTGTTGATTTATGGCTCCAAAACAGAAAGCACGGCCCCCAAATCCACGGTGCCGAGTGTTGAGGGCCTTTGGTCGCGTGTCAGTCACTGGTTTAAAGGGGATTTTTAATCATGGGTCATGGGCCCATCAGTCAACCATCAACAATAAGAGCGAAAACACCACTCGCCATTGATCAACATTTAATGCAATACAAAAAAAGCGAGCAAAAAGGAGCAAGTCATGTTTGAAGTCATCGAAAATTACGCACCCGGTGCCACCATCAAAGTTGTCGGCGTTGGTGGCGGTGGCGGCAACGCCGTCAACCAAATGGTGAACGCAGACATTGAAGGTGTGGAGTTTATCTGTGTCAATACAGACGCCCAAGCGCTTCGTAACTTCTCGGGCAAGTCAACCCTGCAAATTGGCGGGAGCGTGACCAAAGGCCTGGGCGCCGGTGCCAACCCCGAGGTTGGCCGCCAAGCAGCGCTGGAGGATCGAGAGCGCATCTCCGAGATGCTGTCGGGGTCTGACATGGTCTTTATTACCGCCGGGATGGGCGGTGGCACCGGCACCGGGGCGGCGCCAGTGATTGCCCAGACCGCGAAAGAAATGGGCATCTTAACCGTGGCTGTGATTACCCGGCCTTTCCCATTCGAAGGCCAGCGTCGCCTGGCGACCGCTCAACAGGGGATTGATGAGTTGGCCCATCATGTCGACTCGCTGATCACGATTCCCAATGCCAAGCTGCTGAGCGTGTTGGGCGCCGATGTGTCGCTGCTCAATGCGTTTAAGTCGGCCAACCAAGTGCTCTCGGGTGCGGTCCAGGGGATCGCAGAACTGATCACCCGCCCTGGATTGATCAACGTCGATTTTGCCGATGTGCGCACCGTGATGAGTGAGATGGGCATGGCCATGATGGGCGCGGGCACGGCCTCGGGTGAGGATCGAGCACTGATGGCGGCTCAGTCAGCAATTGGCTCGCCGTTGTTGGAGGATGTCGACCTCAACGGTGCCTGCGGTATTTTGGTTAACATCACCGCCGGCATGACCCTGACCATGAAGGAATTTGAAGAGGTGGGCACCACGGTCGCGGATTTGGCGTCCGACGACGCCACCGTGGTGATCGGTACGGTGATTGAGCCCGACATGGGTGATGACATGCGGGTGACGGTGGTGGCGACCGGCTTGGGTGAGCACGCTGCCAAGAAAGAAGAGCCGCCGATGACCTTGGTGCGCACAGGGACCGACGACCTGCCCATGAGTCACAGCGCGGATCACTCAGCCCCTGAGAAAGCCACGCCCAACCTGCGCGCCGGCACGCAATCGGGCGCTGAAAGCAAGCCCGAGCAGACGTTTGGTGAGCAAAAAGAGCTGGATTGGTTGGACATTCCGGCGTTTTTGCGCAACCAAGCCGATTGAGTTCAATCGATCGGTTGCGAAGGTGGCCTGGGCGGCGGGCGCTTGGTGTGTTGTTTTTTAACAACATGTGTGGCGTCATCACAAAAAATCAACGCCGGGCCGGGCTCGCTGTGCTATTCTTGCCCCTCGTTACGCCTGTCGCGGCGATGGGCATCGGGGGCGAGTGCTCTGACCCCATGAGGTATTGAGACAAAGGCCAAATGAGTTGATTCGACAACGCACACTCAAAAACGTCATCCGCGCCACAGGCGTGGGTCTCCACATGGGCCAAAAAGTGGCCATGACGTTGCGCCCGGCACCTGTCAATACGGGCATCGTCTTTCGCCGCGTGGATCTTGACCCTGTCTTTGAGATCAAGGCCCAACCTCACCTGGTCGGGGACACATCGCTATCGACCACGTTGGTTGTGGATGGTGTTCGGGTCGGCACGATTGAGCACTTGATGTCGGCGTTGGCCGGTCTGGGCATTGACAACATCATCATTGATTTGTCGGCGCCTGAGGTGCCCATTATGGATGGCTCAGCCGGTCCATTCGCGTTCTTGCTTCAGTCGGCAGGCATCTGTGAACAAAATGCGCCCAAGCGGTTCATTCGAGTACTGAAAACGGTTGAAATCCGTGATCGCAGTGAGGACAAATGGGTGCGGTTCTCACCCCATGAAGGGTTTCGGGTGAACTTCACCATCGACTTTGATCACCCCAGCATCAAAGGTCAGGCGTGCCAAGCGGATTTGGATTTTTCGACCACGTCTTATCTTAAAGAGGTCGCCAGAGCCCGAACCTTTGGGTTTTTGAAAGACATTGAGTATCTGAGAAGTTGCAACCTGGCTTTGGGCGGAAGCATGGACAACGCGGTCGTCTTGGACGACTATCGGGTGCTGAACCAAAACGGGCTTCGCTACGACGATGAGCTCGTTAAACACAAGGTGCTGGATGCCGTCGGCGATCTGTACCTTTTGGGGCGGAACCTGATTGGCTCTTTCGTGGGCTACAAGTCAGGCCACGATCTGAACAATCAGCTGCTGCGCGCCCTGTTGGCCGATGAGTCGGCCTGGGAAGAAGTCAGCTACGACGATGAGGCCTACGCGCCCATCTCTTACGTCCAACCTGCCCAAGCGGTGTAAGTCCGCTTAAGTTCACTGATCAGGGCGCAGCCTGCGTCCGGGACGTGCCGGGGCCGACAATCACCTTGATTTGGTTGATGGGTTCATCCCACGTGTCGTTGGCCACTTGAAGAATGTTGTGCGCCTCAAGCTGGGCACGAGCCACCCAGGCTGACGTGCGTGCGGCCAAGACGAGTGTTGCGTTTTTGACCTGCGCCACCTGCACTTGGCCTCGGAGCTTGGGGCTGAGCACCCCTTGAATCTTGGCATCCAAGACCTCATAACGATCACTCAAGCGCAACAATCCCGTCAACACTGAATCGGTGGCGTGTTGCCCTGAAGTCAGCGTGTGGAGGGGTTTTTCCGTTTTATCGCGCATGGACACCTCTACAGTTTAGCCCCGATAAACGCTACAATGTGGGGCTTTGATGGGTCTTCGGTGCGCGCGCCCGTGCCCAAAAGCCCTCACAACAACGGACAAGCCATGCTAAAGACCCTGATCACCAAAATCGTCGGCAGTCGCAACGAGCGTCTGATCAAGCAGCTCGAGCGTCAAGTCGAGGCGATCAATGCCCTCGAGCCCCAAATGCAGGGTTTGGATGATGAAGCGCTTAAGCGCCAAACCCACCACCTCCGAGAGCGCCATCAAGCCGGTGAGACCCTGGATCAGCTGTTGCCCGAGGCTTTTGCCACCGTTCGCGAGGCGGCGGTGCGCGCGCTGGGGCTGCGCCACTATGATGTGCAGTTGATTGGTGGGATGGTCTTGCACCAAGGCAAGATCGCCGAAATGAAAACGGGCGAGGGCAAGACATTGATGTCGACCCTGGCGGTCTATCTCAACGCCATTGCCGATCAGGGCGTGCACGTGGTGACCGTGAATGACTATCTGGCCAAGCGCGATGCTGCATGGATGGGGCGGGTGTATGCGGCGTTGGATTTAACGGTGGGTGTGGCGGTGCCGGGGATGGACCCTGAACAAAAACGCGCCGCGTATGCATGTGATGTGACCTATGCCACCAACAACGAGCTGGGTTTTGATTACCTTCGAGACAACATGGCGTTTGCCGTCGATCAACGGGTTCAGCGCGGGCAAGCGTTTGCCATTGTTGATGAAGTTGACTCGATTCTGATCGATGAAGCTCGAACGCCTTTGATCATCTCTGGACCTGCCGATGAGGGTCCAGAGATGTATGTCAAGATGAACCGCATCGTGCCGCACTTGGAACCCCAAGCCGAGGAAGATGGGCCGGGTGATTTCAGTGTTGATGAAAAAAGTCGCCAGATTTATTTGACCGAAGATGGCATGGCCAAAGTTGAAGGTCTGCTGACCGAGGCCGGGCTGTTGGAAGCCAATGACAGCCTCTACCATGCCAACAATCTCGGGCTGATGCACACCCTAAATGCGGCCTTGAGGGCGCACCACCTGTTCCAAAAGGATGTCGATTACATTGTCAAAGACGGCGAGGTGGTGATTGTCGACGAGTTCACCGGGAGAACACTGGCCGGGCGGCGGTGGTCGGAAGGCTTACACCAAGCCATCGAAGCCAAAGAGGGCGTGCCGATTCAGCGCGAAAACCAAACCTTGGCCTCGATTACGTTCCAAAATTACTTTCGCCTATACGACAAGCTTGCAGGCATGACCGGCACCGCCGATACCGAAGCCTATGAGTTCCAGACCATCTACGATCTTGAGGTGGTGGTCATTCCCACCCACAAACCCATGATTCGTGAAGACCGTGCCGATCTGGTGTTTTTGGACCAAGCCCAAAAGTTTGAAGCCATCGTCAATGACATCGTTGATTGCGTGGCCCGCCAGCAGCCGGTCTTGGTGGGCACCACGTCGATCGAGACCTCAGAGGCGTTATCCAAGGTGCTCGATCAAAAGAAAATCGCCCATGAAGTCTTAAATGCCAAGCAGCACGAGCGAGAGGCGGCGATTATTGCTCAGGCGGGGCGACCCGGGGCGGTCACCATCGCCACCAACATGGCAGGTCGCGGCACAGATATCGTTTTGGGCGGCAATCTTGACGCAGAGAAAGCGGCACTGGACGCCTCCGAGGAGTCTGAACAGATCCGCGCGCTGGAGGCCGATTGGCAGCAGCGCCACGACACGGTGATCGAGGCGGGTGGCTTGCACATCATCGGCACCGAACGTCACGAGTCACGGCGGATTGATAACCAGCTTCGCGGGCGGTCTGGACGACAGGGCGATCCGGGATCGAGTCGCTTTTATCTGTCGTTGGATGACAACTTGATGCGGATTTTTGCCTCAGATCGGTTGGGCAACATGATGCAGAAGCTCGGTCTCCAGGAAGGTGAGTCCATCGAGCATCCATGGGTGACCAAGGCCATTGAAAATGCTCAGCGCAAGGTTGAGGCGCACAACTTCGACCTTCGAAAACACCTGCTGGATTTTGATGATGTGGCCAACGATCAACGGCGGGTCATTTACACCCAACGAAACGAGCTCATGGAAGCCGAGGATGTTCACGACACCATCGTTTCGATCAAAGAGGAGGTCTTTTCGGATCTCATCAGCCAGTACATTCCACCCGAGTCGGTCGAAGACATGTGGGATCCGGAAGGCCTCGAGAAAGTCCTGGAGGGTGATTTCGGGCTGGAGATGCCGATTCGCCAATGGTTAGACGACGACGATGACCTTGAGGAGACGGGTTTACGAGAGCGTATTTTGGCAGGCGTGGATGCCCACTTTGCGGCCAAAGAAGAGGCCACCGGCGAGCAGGTGATGCGTCAGTTTGAAAAGGCGCTGATGCTCAGCATTTTAGATCAGCACTGGAAAGAGCACCTGGCGTCAATGGACTATCTGCGCCGCGGCATCAACTTGCGCTCGTTTGCTCAGAAAAAACCCCAACAAGAGTACAAGCGCGAAGGCTTTGAAATGTTTACCGCGATGCTCTCAAGCATGCGCTACGACGTGATCAAAGCATTGGCTCGGGTGGCCATCAAAGACCAAGATGATGTTGACGCCGTTCGACCCAGTCAGCGGGCAGACTCGACCATGAAGTTTCAGCATGCAGACAGCCCCTCAGCCATGGCGAATGCCCCTCAATCGTCTGACAGGGCCTCACCAGCGGGTCAAACCACGCCAGAGACCTTCATTCGCGAGGGGCGCAAAGTGGGGCGCAATGAGCCGTGTCCATGTGGCTCGGGCAAAAAGTACAAGCAGTGCCACGGTAAGCTCTAATGGCCCATCGGGTGTCGGTGGTGGCCGCGGTCATCACTCCAGCTCAAGCAGCATCATTGCCCGATGAGGCCCATCGCCCTTTGCAACCGGAAACGCCGGTGCTGTTGTCCCAGCGCCGACCGGGCAAACATTTGGCCGGGTTTTGGGAGTTTCCCGGTGGCCGAATTGAACCTGGAGAGCGTGCGCATGAAGCGCTCGCCCGCGAGCTTCAAGAAGAGCTCGGCATCATCATTCAATCCAGCCAACCATGGTGCGCTTTGACCCACCATTATCCCGATAAAACAGTCCATTTGAGCATTCACCGGGTCACCGACTTTACCGGAGCACCCACAGGCTGTGAAGGCCAATCGATCGAGTGGGTCGAGTGGGCCCAAGTGCCCCACCGCACCATGCCCCCTGCCGATCAGGCCTTGCTTAAAGTGTTCGGGATGGCGCCGCAGGTTTGGATGGGCAGCACGGAGGACGCGCCGGCCGATTCAGTGGAGGCGCTGAGACAGTGGCGCAATGCGCTTTCAAAGATTGAGCACACCCCCTGGGCTGGAAATGGGTGGTGGCTGGTTTGGCCGAGCGCAGCCCAGGGTGATGGTGCGTTGGCGCAGCAGGCCATGGCTTTGGCTAGAAAGGCGGGACATCAGCCGCTGGTGGCAGGATCGCCCAGGGTGGCTCAGGCGGTGGGCGCGAGCGGTGTTGTCCTCGATCAAGCCACTGCTTTGACACTGACCCAGCGCCCGCCGCACATGGACTGGGTCGCGGTGGCCTGTCGTGATGATGTGGGGTTGGCCGAAGCCACCCGGTTGGACGCTGACTTTGCCCTGCTGATGCCTCAGTCCGATCCGCAAGGGGTGGCGAGTCGGAGCGGATCGAGCCCTCGCACGCTCGAGGCGCTGATTCAAAAGGCCGGGGTGCCGGTCATGGTTGTGGGTGATTTGGCATGCAATGACCTGGCCTCAGCGCGACGCCGCGGGGCGTTTGGTGTGGCCGGCATTCACAGCCAATGGGGATAATGCAGCAATGAGCGAGGCCAGTTGGGTGTCATTCCCCATTCAAGACCAAGTGCGTCCCCCAAGACACTCGGTGGATGTCTGGCTCATCGACCTGTCAGGGATGCCCATGCCGGTGGCTCAGGGCCACCCATCACAAACCACAGCGCGATTGCACACCCACGTGCGCGATCGCCGAATTCGCCAGCGGTTTTTTATTCGATTGCTGCTGTCTCGCTATCTTCAAAAGCCAGGCAAAGACATCACGCTGACCAAAAATAAAAACGGCAAGCCGTCCATTGCGGGGGAGTCGATGGCCGTTAACCTATCGCACACGCAAGATTGGCTGGCTTTGGCCATTGGACATGGTGACCCCATTGGCATTGACATCGAGCGCGTGCGCTGTTTGAAGCGTGTCCACCGCCTGGCCAAGCGGTGTTTCCCATCCGATGAGGCTCACGCCATGAGTGCATTGGATGGCGCTGAGGCCTCGCGGGTGTTTTTGGAGCGATGGACCAAGACAGAAGCCCTGGTCAAAGCCCAAGGCGAGCGGTTGGCAGACGCTTTGGGGTCAATCCGGTTTTCTTTTCCCAACCAAACGTTGATGCATTGTCCAGCCCATTGGGCCGCGCCGGTCAACTGGTCACTTGAGCCCCTTCAATTTGATGCGCCTTTGATCGGCGCTTTGGCAAGCCCTGAGCCCATTTTGAATGTTCGACTTTTTCAGGTTCACTGGCCCAGTTGAGTCAGCGCTTTCGCAACGCCCGCCAGCCCACGCCCAAGCCCAAGACGAGGGTCATCAGCCCAGGCACCGAGTAATCCGAAGCCAACGGGGGCGTCTCGTAGCCGATTAAGATCGCCGCGCCAATAATCAAACCCGCAGCCAGGATGGATAGGGGCACTTTGTGGTTGTGGGCATTGACATGTCGCGCCAGTGCGTTGAGGTCTTGAGTTTCGATCTGCGTTCTGAACTGCCCCGACGCGGCCAAGCGCACCGCATCAAAGACCATATTCGGCAAGTCAGGAGTGCGTGCCAGCCATCCAGGGGCTTGACGCTTAATGGCGTCGGCGGTGCGTTTGAAGCCATAACGCTCGCGGTAGGCCGCCTCAAGCTCGGGTTTGGCCACATCCCAGATGTTGAGCTGCGGGTAAAGCGATCGGCCCATTCCCTCAATGTTCAACAGCGTTTTTTGGAGCATGATCAGCTGCGGTTGAATGGTGAGTTTGAACTTCTGGGCGACGGTGAACAGCTCGACCACCAGCTCAGCAAAGGACACCTCTTCCAGCGGGCGGGTGAAGTTGGGCTCACACACCGTCCGAGCGGCTGCCTCCAGCTCATCGACACGGGTATCGGCGGGCACCCAACCGGCCTCCACATGAAGCTCAGCCACCCGTCGGTACTCTCGGTTGAAGATCGCCAGAAAATTTTCACCGATGTAGTAGAGGTCTTTTTGTGTCAAGCTGGCCACGATGCCAAAATCTAGGGCAATGAAACTTGGGTTGTTGGGATCGGTTGCATCAACCAAGATGTTGCCTGGATGCATGTCGGCATGAAATAAGTTGTCTCGAAAAACTTGCCGATAGAACAGACGAATGCCCAGTCGGGCCAGTTTCTCAAGGTCCACGCCGTGCGCTTTAAGGCCATCGATGTCGCGCACGGGCAAGCCATACACCCGTTCCATCACCAGCACGCGATTGGCGGTGAGCGGCCAGTGGATTTTTGGGATATAGAGTTCTTTGCTGTTTTCAAAATTGCGGCGAATCATTGTGCAGTTGGCCGCCTCAGACTGCATATCCAATTCATTCACAATGACGCGTTCAAACTCCCCCACCACTTCATCGGGACGAATCCGCTCGCCTTCAGGGTGATAGCGACGGACCAGCCGGGCCAGTTGATAGAGCAAGGCCAAATCACTCTTGATTTGCGCCTCGATTCCTGGGCGGACAATTTTGACCACCACGTTCTGGCCATCTTTCAATCGAGCGCCGTGGACTTGGGCAATTGAGGCCGAGGCCATGGGTTTTGCATCAAATTCAGCAAACGCTTCGTCAACCGGGCGTTTGAGCTCCTGCTCAACAATGGCGCGCGCCTGCTGACTGTCAAACGGCGCCACGTCGTCTTGCAGCAAAGACAACGCCTCGGCGACATCATGCGGCAGCAGGTCTCGCCGGGTGGAGAGAATCTGACCAAACTTGACATAGATCGGTCCCAGTGTCTCCAGCGCCGACTTAAGTCGCATGCCCACCGATTGGTCAGCCACACGGCGGCCTCGCCCCGGAATCAGTCGGGCCAAGCCCGCCAGCCGCAACGGCCCGGCATCCAGCAGCAACTCATCCAGACGAAATTGCCCCAGCGTCAAAACGATGCGAACGAGGCGAACCCCATGCCGAATCATGACAGTCCCCGACGATGGGCATTGACATCCAAACGGTCAATGCCCTCTTGCAACAAATCGATCCGTTCACAAAACGACACAAACTGGCCCCGATCGACCACCCACTGGCTTTCGTCTTTGATGAAGGTCTCCACCTGCTCAACCCCCACGCGGCCGAGGTGTTGACCCGCATCTATTGCGGTCTTTAACCCCGTATAAAGCTGATGGCCAACGATGGGTCCGAAGCGCTCTTCAAAAAGCTGACCCCAGTCGGGATCCAATTGGCGCATCAGTTGCTCCAGGGCTTGTGCCGTGGCCGCATCCCCTTCGATCCGAACCCCGCTGCGGGCACCCGACCAATCAGGCACGGCCATGGCCAACAGGGCCGAAGGTGATCCAGTGATCGCGGTATCGACGATGGCCGGATCAAAAGCCGCTCGGGGTTCGGCCCGAACGGACACGCGCTGATCAACGGTATGGAGGATCAGGACAATCTCCAATTGCTCCAGACTCAGCGCCACGGATTTTTGCTCGAGCTGGGTCAGCTTCTGTTGGGCTTTGTGGCCGGCATCCAGGCGAACCAGTTCATTGAGGGCCATGCCCAAGGTGTCGGCCAGCAGGCGAGGAAGGGGCGTGACAAAATCATTCATAGCGAGGTGCTTTGGGTTTCTGGGCCCGGTGAATGGCGCAAATCCCCCCAGACAGGTTGTGCCAGCGCGTGCCCACAAACCCGTGGCGCTCAATCATTTGGGCGAGCGTTGCTTGGTCTGGGAACCGTCGGATGGATTCAGCCAAGTATTGATAACTCTCGGCACTGCCGGTCAGCCGCTCGCCAAGCCACGGCAGCACTTTGAATGACCAGGCATCGTAAATGTCTGAGAGTATCGGCGTCTCCACGGGTGCAAATTCCATGATGGCTAAGCGTCCACCGGGCTTCAGGACCCGATACATCTCGTCTAAGGCTTGATCGCGGTGGGTGACATTGCGAAACCCAAAGACCATGGTGATGTGATCAAACTGGCCGCTGGCCATGGGCAGGCACTCGGCATTGGCGTTGATCCACGCAAAGTGCTGGGTGAGGCCGCGCTGATCCATGCGGCGTTGACCGGCTTTGAGCATGGCGGCATTGATGTCGGCCACCACCGGCTTGGCCCCCCGACGGACGGCCAGTCGTGCAATGTCCCCGGTGCCGCCGGCCAGATCCAAGAGGCGTTGCCCAGGCTTGAAATGACAGCCCGCCACAAAGTGCGACTTCCAAAGCCTGTGAATGCCCACCGACATCAAGTCATTCATCACATCATAGCGATCGGCCACGGTGTCAAACACCTCGCCGACCAGGCCTGTCTTATCGGCAGGGTCAACGTCTTTGAAACCAAAATCAATGGTTGGACGATCGTTGGCGTTGGGCGAGGTCATGTGTGTTCAGCCAGTCGTTGTTGGTACCGTGCCATGTTGTCTTCCATGTTAACGCCGAGCTCGTAAAGAAATGACCACGAGTAAATTCCGGTGTTGTGGCCATCATCAAACACCAGTGTCACTGCATAGTTGCCCACGGGTTCAATGCGCTCTATGTTGACATGCGCTTTACCAAACAACACCTTAGGCTCAGACAGACCGTGACCTCTGACTTCAGCCGATGGCGAGTGCGTGCGCAGGTAAGCACACGGCAGCTCGAAGCGCGCCCCATCATCAAATTCGATCACCAAAGTGCGTTTGGGCTTATCGAGTCTCAGCTCTGTCGGTTGCGGATCACCCATCGCCTAGCCCAGATTGTAATACGTGGGCGCACCTGGACCCACCGGCATGCCGAGCACAAACACCCAAAGGTAAAAAAGTCCCATCCAAGTCAGCAAAAAGAACATCGAGTAGGGGAGCATGGTGGCCATTAAGGTGCCGATGCCAAACTGCTTGTTGTACCGCGCGGCCCACGCCAGGATCAGCCCGAAATAGCTCATCATGGGGGTAATGATGTTGGTGGTCGAATCACCAATGCGATAGGCCGCCTGAATGAGCTCGGGCGCGTAGCCAATCAGCATCAGCATTGGGACAAAAATCGGCGCGGTGACGGCCCACTGCGCGGAGGCTGACCCCAGCATTAAATTCACACCGGCGCACATTAAAATGAAAAAGACAAAAACAATCGGCCCAGTCAGGCCGATGTTTTGGAGGAAATCAGCACCCAACACGGCAGTGATGACCCCGAGGTTCGACCAGCCAAAAAAGGCCACGAACTGAGCGGCGAAAAAAACCAAGGTGACATACAGGCTCAAGGTTGCAATGGCGGAGGCCATCCCATCAATCATGTCGCGGTCATTTCGCATGGTGCCCACGGTCTTGCCATAGGCAAAACCTGTGGTCAAAAAGAATATGAAAATCCACGCGACAATGGAGCTGAAAAAAGGCTTGGGGCTGCCCGTGCCCGGTTCGCGCAACACCCCGGTCTCTGGCACGGCCAAAAAAGCAATCAGCCCAAACACCCCCAATGCCGCCAGGCCTGCGCGGCTAAGTCCTTTTTTCTCCGAGGCCGACAGTGGCTCCATGGCCCGATCATCTAAGATCGAGGGATCGGCGTTGGATGGGTCATACTCGCCGAGTTTGGGCTCAACAACATAGATTGTCACCAGCGCACCGATGGCAGTGACCAAAAAGGTGCTCACGATCATGAAATACCAGTTCGCCGTGGCGTAAACCGAATATGTCGGGTCAATCAGCCGGGCGGCTTCTTGCGTGATGCCGGCCAGCAATGGATCAACGGTCCCAATCAACAAGTTGGCGCTGTAGCCGCCCGACACCCCGGCAAACGCGGCGGCCATGCCCGCCAAAGGGTGGCGACCCAGGGCCAAGAAAATGGCCCCCGCCAGCGGCACCAAAACCACATACCCCATTTCTGAGGCGGTGTTTGAAATGGCACCGGCAAAAACAATCGCCACGGTCACCACGTGCCGTGGGGCATTGAGGACAATGCCGCGAACCAGCGCCGACAGCAGCCCGGACTTTTCGGCCACACCCACGCCGAGCATGGCCACCAGCACCACGCCCAGCGGTGCGAAGTTGACAAAGTTGTCCACCAGGTTGCCCAGGATCATGCGAACGCCCTCTGCATTCATCAGGCTCACCGCCTCGATCATGACCCCTTCGTTGCCCGGTCGGGGATCTGCAACACTCAAGCCCATCGCACCAAACAAGCCCGATAAGAAGACCATGGCCGTGGCCAAGACCGCAAACAGCGTCACCGGGTGGGGCAGGAGGTTTCCCAACCATTCGACGGTATCTAGAAAGCGGGTGAATGCGCCGCGGTGGGGAGGGTTTTGATTTGACATGGGCTGATCCTTGAGCACAATGGCCCCAGCATGGGCTGGAGGCGCTTACTGTCGATTGGCGCGAGCTCGCAAGAAATTTAAAAGATCAATTCGGGTGATTAAACCCAGGAACTGACCTTCGTCCATGACGATCGCCACGTGGTCCCGATTGAATATCGGCAACAGCTCATCGATGGTGGCGCCGACGTCAATCCACTCCAAATCCGTCACCATGGCCGATGAGACAGGGCGAGCAAACCGCGACTCGTCTTCATAAACCGCCACAAGAATATCAGATTCATCGATCAGCCCGACAATCTGACCTTCGTCCATGACGGGCAGCTGCGAGATGTCATAGAGCATCATGCGCTGATACGCATTGGCCAAGTTTTCATGAGCACCCACCACCACCGCGTCGCGACTGGCCATGGGTCGGGCGATCAGGTCTCTTAAGTCGCCATGGTTGCTGCCATCGATGAGGCCATGTTCACGCAGCCAGTAGGCGTTATAGACTTTTGATAAGTAGCGGTTGCCGGTGTCACAGACCATCGACAGGACGCGCTTGGGTTGGGATTGCGCTCGACAGTAGCGGAGGGCAGCCGCCAACAAAGTGCCGGTGGATGACCCGCCCATAAGCCCTTCTTTCTCAAGCAGCAGGCGCGCCATCTCGAAACTTTCGCGATCGGTGATTGAATAGGCGGTGCTGACCCGCGAGAAGTCGCTGATCGAGGGCAAGAAGTCTTCGCCAATTCCCTCAACCAGCCAGCCACCGGCGTCATCGGCCACCTGACCGGTGGCAATGTAGTCGGCCAGAATGGACCCCTCCGGGTCAGCCAACACCAGCTCAAGGTCGGGTGCGACCGAGGCAAAGTAACGGGACAAGCCGGTGATGGTGCCGCTGGAGCCCACCCCCACCACCACGGCATCCAAGTTGTGGTTCATTTGTGACCACATCTCAGGCCCGGTGGTGCGTTCGTGCGCATCGGGGTTGTCTGGGTTGGCAAATTGATTGATGAAGTAGGCACGCCGCCCCTCGGCCTCAATCTCTGAGGCGACGGTTTTTGCGAGGTCTTGGTAGTATTCGGGGTGACCTTTGCCCACATCGGACCGGGTGATGATGACCTCAGCCCCCATGGCTTTCAGGGTAAAGATCTTCTCGCGGCTCATTTTATCTGGGATCACCAACACCAGCCGATAGCCTTTGGCCTGCGCGACCAAGGCCAAGCCCAAGCCGGTGTTTCCGGCGGTGCCCTCCACCAAGGTGGCGCCGGGCGCCAGCTCACCCCGCGCCTCTGCCGCTTCAATCATATGAAGCGCGATGCGGTCTTTAATGGAGCCGGCTGGGTTGGTGCTTTCGAGTTTCAGGTAGAGCTCGCAAGGCCCCGTGTCGATGTTTTGGACGCGAACAATCGGCGTGTTGCCGATCATTTCAAGAACGTTGTGATAGACACTCATGGGACCCAGATGAGCATGATCAAAGGCCCGATGTGTCCATCAACTGAGTGAGGCGATCTTTGATGCGAAGTTTCTCTCGCTTGAGATTGTTCATTGCCTCGTCAGACATGGGGGCGGTTCCGTTTTCTGCCGCCAACACGCGTTTTTCAAGCTGGCGGTGCTCGTTATAAAGTGTCTTGAACTCGTCATTGGATTGCAGCAGTTGCTCGACTTTTTCAGGTTCTGACTCAAACATCAATGGCGCTCCTTCACTTGGGCCTCAATTCCTGGGCCGATCGTCGTGGTCTTCAACTCAAGGGGATGGTTCATCCTCCAACAAGATCACGTCCACGCGTCGATTTTGACTCCTGCCTTCCCCCGTGTCATTGCTGGCGATTGGAAAGTCTTCACCCATCCCGACCGCATCAATGCGCCCGGGCTCAACCCCCAAATTGACAAGTTCAGCCTTCACCGCATCGGCGCGCTGCTGTGAAATTCTGAGATTGACCGACTCATTGCCGGTTGAATCCGTGTGCCCCTCAATGCGAACTTTTTTGTCAGGCTCTGATTGCAGTAGCTCAACCACATCCGCCAAGTTGCTCTGCGCGTCATTGGCCAGGCGTGTCTCGCCGGTGGCGAACAGCACATCGCCCAAGGTGATGACCATCCCCCGATCGGTCTCTCTGAGCGCCATCAATTCCAGTCGACGCCGCAGCGATTCAGCGGCCTCGGAGGCCAGTTCCGCCTCGCGTCGGGCCAGGGCAATCTCGGTGGCTTGGGCCTCGCTGAGCCGGCGTGCCGCCTCAGCCTCTTCACGGGCCATGCGCTCACGCTCGGCGGCGGCCTCGGCACGTTCAGCGGCCGACATGGCCTGCTGTCGCGTCCGCTGGATTTCCTCTTGAGTGGCCACACTGCTCAAGCGCGCCTGTTCCGCCTCGGCTCGCGCCTGCGCCACCTCCAGTCGGGAGGCGTTCAATCGAAGCGCGGTGATGGTCTGGTCAATGGCCTCAGCCGCTTGTTCGGCCTCGACGCGGTAACTCTCAGCGCGCGCGATTTCGATGCGCTTTTCGGCAATCGCCATGCGATGGGTGCGTTCGGCCCCGGTCACCTCATCCGACCGAGCGCGACGGGCGGCGCGTTCTGCGTCCGCCACCGCCAAAGGCACGCGCTCAACCAGCTCGGTGTCTTGTAACAGTCGCTCGAGTTCGGCTTGTAAGTTTTGCAGGCGCTGGTTGTCCTCAGTGGGGACCGAGGTGGTGGCACAGCCGCCCACCACGGCCAAGGCGAGCATAATGAGCAGACTTTGTTTCAGTCTCATGGAAGCACCTCTGGGCCATAGAGCTCAACCAGCTCTTCCCGAAGCGCCTCGAGCGCTTGGCGTTTTTCGGCCAGGGTGCGGCGAGCGAGGGCGGCTCGAGTCCGAGCCAGGGCGAGCTGCGCCTCGATTTCGGCTTCATCAGATTGGTAGCGTGCGCGTTGCCCATCGCCCGCTTCGATGGCCTGGCGCGCGGCCTCCAGCCGACGATTGGCCAAACGAAGTTCCAAAGGGGCATGTTCGCTGCCGCCGGCCGCCTCGGCTCGAGTAATGGCTTGGCGCGCGTTGTCGAGAATCCGTGGGTCGGGTGGGGTGGTGGCACAGGCGCTGGCCAGCAGCAGGCACACGCCGGCGACCGTCAATCGCACAGCGCCTTTTGATCTTGGCTGTTTGGCCATTGAATCGGTCAACTGAGGTTGTGGCATGGTGGGTGCATTCGACACTTGTTTGGGTTGATGGCTTCATTGTGCCCGAAAATGGGCTCAATGGCACGGGCTGATGGCGATGTGCCCCTCCACAGACTCGCTGTGGGGCAAGAAGTTCACCCCTCGGTGCGGGCCTGAAGGGTGCGAGTTCCGTCCAAAATGCGCGATAATGGCGGCAGCGGCACGGTGCGACTTTTCGGGGTGGTTGAAAGTGATGCTTAAACTGGATGAATTCTTGCCTTATCGATTATCGGTGGTGTCCAATCAGGTCAGTCAAGGCATCGCCATGACCTACGCTGAGCCGTTTGATTTGTCGGTGACCGAATGGCGCGTGTTGGCCATTTTGGGTTTGCAGGGCGGGCTCAGCGCGACCGAGGTGGCCGAGCGCTCAGCCATGGACAAGGTGGCCATCAGCCGCGCCGTGAAGCGCTTGATTGGCGCCGACCGGCTCACCCGGCGCGCGGACCTTCCCGATGGCCGCGCGAAAAGCCTGTGGTTGACCGACGAGGGGCGTCGCGTGTATGAGGCGATCGCGCCGGCGGCGATGGCGTATGAACAAAAATTGCTGTCGGTCCTCAGCGACGATGAGCGTGAGCAGTTCAACGCCTTGCTTGATCGCCTGCGGGCGCAGAGTGATCGTTTGAACGCGAGCGATGGCGCCGAGCGCACCGTTGATGACATCAAATGAGCCTTAATGGGCAAGGATGAGACAATGAGTTTGAGTATTCACAGCGCATTCGACGCTGGCAACATCGAGGTCCGCGATGCCACCGATCCGACCCATGTTCGCCTCGCCATTCGTCCCGATGCGGGCGAGCGTCATTTTCAGTGGTTTTATTTTCAAGTCTGTGGTGGGCGAGGGATCGATCTCAACTTGGTGATTGAGAATGCCGGTCAAACGTCTTTTGCTGCGGCTTTTGAAGGGTATGAGGCGGTGGCCTCCACCGATCAAATCCATTGGTTTCGGGTGCCCACCCATTTCGATGGTCAGGCGCTTCGGATTGAGCACCAGCCCGATGCCGATGTGATCTACTATGCGTTCTTTGAGCCGTATTCAAACGCGCGTCACCTGCAGCTTCTGGCGGACGCGCAGGCCCATCCGTCGGTGGCCTTGGAGAGTCTGTGCCCAACGCCCGATGGGCATGCCCACACCCTGATGACCATCACTGAGGCCGTCCAGCCGAACCCGGTGAGGGTTTGGGTGACCGCGCGGCAACACCCCGGTGAGCCGATGGCCGAGTGGTGGATTGAGGGGTTTGTCGATCGGCTGTTGGACCAGACCGATGCGGTGTCCCGAGCACTGCTGGCCAGGTGCGTATTTTATGTGGTCCCAAACATGTGCATTGACGGGGCCATCCGAGGCCACTTGCGGTGCAATGCCAACGGCGCCAATCTCAATCGTGAGTGGGCGGAGCCTTGTCCCGAGCGCTCGCCTGAGGTGTTCTATGTGCGCGAGAAAATGCACGCCACGGGCGTTGATGTGGCCTTGGATGTCCACGGCGATGAGGCGTTGCCTTATAACTTTTTTGCCGGTGCCGAAGGAACGCCAGGTTGGAATGCCAAAAAGCAAGATCAGTTTGATCGGTTTAAACAAATCCTTGTGGCGCTGTCGCCGGACTTTCAAACCAAGCACGGCTATGAAATTGACCCGCCACACAGCAGCGATCTCAAAAAGTGCACCGATTATGTGGCCGAGACCTTTGACTGCTTGGCGGTGACTTTGGAGATGCCGTTTAAAGACGCCGCCAATGCGCCCGTGCCGCTCACGGGTTGGGATGGGGCTCGCAGTCAGCAGTTTGGGCGTGTCATGGTCGATGCACTGTGGGCGATGGTGTCGGATCAAAGCCTCGGTCGTTGACCGCTCCGCCGGCGCCGCGTCTATCCCGCCCGAAGGATCCGAACCGGCGGGGTGATCAAGACCGAGCGATTGCCCAGCCATCCGGCGCCAATGACGAGCGTGAACGCCGCCAAAAAGCCTCCGGCGAACAAGATCGGCGAGGGGCTGTAGCTGAACCCAAACAGCTCTGCGGCCAACACTCGGCCGGTGACGGCCGCACCGACCGTGGCCAACGCGCCGGCGATCAGGGCCATTAAGCCGTATTCGATCATCAGCCCGCGTTTGACCAAGGGGGTGTTGGCGCCCAGTGCGCGAATGAGGGCGGATTCATGCCGCCGTTCGTCGCGTGTGGCCTCTAAAGCGGCCAGCAAAACCACCACGCCGGCCAGCAAGGTCAGCGCAAAGACCACTTCTGCGGCTTGGCTGACACGCTCGATAATCATCAACACCCGCTCGATCAATCCGCCGATGTTCAAGATGGAGACATTGGGGTATTGGTCATTGACTGGTTTGAGGCTGTCTTGGCTGTCTTGCGGCCAATAAAACGACGCGATGTTTTGGTGGGGCAGATCATCGCCGGCCTCGGGGGTCAGCAAAATAAAGAAATTGATGTTAAAAGAATTCCACGCCACCTCACGCAGGCTGGTGACGGTGGCTTTGAATTGTTGAGCTCCCGATTCGAACACCAGCTCGTCGCCCAGTCCAACGCCCACGCGGTCTGCCCAGCGATTGGCGAGCGACACCTCGCCACGCGCGCCTTGAGAAAAAAATGCACCGGCGGCCAGCGCATTGGCGGGGGGCAGCTGATCCATGCGCTCCTCAGCGACCCAAGAGACATTCACCTGACCGGTGAAGCGGTCTTGGGGGGGCGGCTGACCGTTGATCTCAATCAGTCGAACAGAGGCCATCGGTCCCATCTGGAGATTTTTGGCACCGGCGTTTTGAAGCTGATCAAACACCGCTTGTTTCTGATTGGGTTGGACATTAACCACAAAATGGTTGGGCGCATCATCGGGCAGGGTGGCTTGCCACTGGGTGATCAATTCGCTTCGCACCACCATTAATAACAACAACGCCATCAATCCCAAACCCAATGCGGTGATTTGGACGATGCCTGAGCGGCGACGGCGGTGTAACCCCGCCAACCCAAACCGCCATTCCGCCGTGGCGCGCCGAGAGAGTGCATGGGTCAGATGCATGGCTGCCCAAGCGGCTGCCGCCAGGGTCAACGCCAAGACCGCTGCCCCACCGAGGACGATGAAAGACAACAAGACATCGCCCAGCTGCAGCGCGGGGATCGCCAAGCCAGCGCCCACCAGCACCAGCCAAAGCCCCAGCCCCAAGGGCCCTTGGGTATCGAGTGATCGGTTTAAGATCCGAATCGGAGTGACGCGGCCCAAGCCCCACAGGGGCGGGAGCGCAAACCCCATTGCCAGCAACGTGGTCAAGCCCGCGGCCACCCCCCAGGGCGTCCAACGGGGCGCGGGGAGGGTGCCGGTGCCCGCTGAGGCGAGAATGTCGCCAATGACATTCTGTATTGCAAACCCCATCAATCCGCCCACAACAACGGCACCTGCGATCAGCCCAACCACCATCCAGCTCAGGGCCCCCAAAATGGTGGCCGATCGTGCGCCAAAGGTTTTAAGAAGGGCGACCAGATCCCGCTGGGCGCCGGCAAAGCGAAGTGCAGACAGCAAGATGGCCACCGCCGCCAAGATCACCGACGTTAATGCCGCAACGCCCAAAAAGCGTTTCGCCTGAGTCAGTGCCTCAGCCGTCTGCGCCTGGCCCTCATCAGGGGTGATGAGGCGCTGATCATCGCTGAGCTGCTCGCTGGCCCAGTTGGCAAACCCGGTGACCGCAGACGACGGCCCGGCCACGAGCAGACGGTGGCGGGTGCGCGCCCCAGGCCCCAACAGCCCGCTGGCTTTGAGATCGTCGATGTGCATGGTCAAGCCCGGGGCAACCATAAACTGTGACCCGCCACCATCAGGCTCGTAACTCAACGCGTGGCTCAGCCTCACAGACGCCCGACCCAGATCGATGGTTTGGCCCACATCAAGCGCCAGCTGTCGAAAGCCTCGGGGCGCCAGCCACGCCTGCCCCCGGGGCGGTCCGTGTCTCACCCGCACTTCAGCCCCGTCCAAGCTGGCTTTGAGGCCGACTTGCCCACGCAATGGATAGGCAGGACTGACGCCTTTGATGTCAATCAGCTGGCTTTGGTCATTGATGAACACCGCGCTGGAGATCACCACCATCTGAGCCACCGTTAAGCCATCGGTTCGGGCCTTGTCGACAAAGCGGGCATCGATCTCTTGGCGCGATGCAATCACCATGTCCGCGGCCAGCGTTTCTGCCGCTTGCCGGTCGAGCTGGCGGGCAATGCGATCGGTGAACAGGCCCACCGCCGTCAACGCTGCCGTGGCGATGGTCAATCCCGCCACCAGCAGCAACAAAGCGCCCGATCGCCCCTGGCGTATCAAGAGGCGCCATGCCAGTCGAACGGTGCTCATCGGGTCAAGCGTCCGCCATCCATGGTGTAGGTGATCTGACAGCGTTCTGCCAGCGCGGGATCGTGCGTCACCAAAACCAAAGCCGTGCCCGATTGGGTGTTGAGGTCAAACAATAAATCCGCCACGGCGGTGCCGGTGGTTCGGTCCAAGTTGCCCGTGGGTTCATCGGCAAACAAGATCTTTGGGCCGTTGGCAAATGCGCGAGCAATGGCAACCCGCTGTTGCTCGCCACCGGACAGCTGTCGAGGGTAATGGGCGAGTCGTTGAGACAGACCGACCTGCTCCAGCGCTTCTTTGGCCCGTTGCCTGGGCTGGGGGTGCTGGGCAATTTCTAAAGCGAGCATCACGTTGTCAAGCGCGGTCAAGGTCGGCAGCAAGTGAAACGATTGAAAAACAAAGCCCACATGGCTTTGGCGAAGATCCGCACGCTCGTTTTCACTCATGCCCGATAGCCCTTGCCCGGCCAAGACCACATCGCCTTCGGTGGGCCGATCCAATCCGGCCAAAAGGCCCAGCAGCGTGGTCTTGCCCGACCCTGACGCGCCGACAATCGCCAAGGTTTCACCTGATCCCAGATCAAAACTGATATCGTCTAGAATCACCAGCTCGCCGCCGGGCGCGTCCACCCGAAACCCGACGTGTTGGCACGACAAAATGGGGTCGGAGGATGCGGAGGCTGAGAGCGGGTTTGGCTTGGGTGCTTTAAGGTGGTTTGTGTTGTCCAAATGACTGAGTCCTTGTTATATCAGCGTTGCCGTTGGTTTTGGATCGGCCTGTTTGCCATGTTCGCCCTGTTCGCTTCTTGGGCATGGCCCGCGCACGCGACCACGGTCTTGGTCATCGGCGACAGCTTATCCGATGCCTACCGTCTGCCCAAGGCCAGCGGCTGGGTGGCGCAGATGGCTGAGCGCCTACAGAGCGAGGCCGACATTGTCAACGCGAGCATCTCAGGAGAGACCAGCGCCGGCGGTGCACAACGCTTGCCCAGTTTACTGAAGGACCATCAACCGGATGTGGTGATGATTTTGCTCGGCGGCAATGATGGGCTTCGAGCCCTTCACCCCGATCAGCTCGAACGTCACCTGAGGGCCATGATTGAAGCATCCCTGGCCGCGGATGCGCGCGTGGGATTGATGCAGATTCGGCTGCCGCCGAATCTGGGGCCGGCCTACATCGAGCGGTTTGAGGCGGTGTATCCTCGGCTGGCCGCCGAGTATGGGGTGCGCTTGCTGCCTTTTTTCTTGGCCGACATTTTTGACCAGACGGGCATGTTGATGGATGATGGGATTCACCCCACGGCCCAAGCGCAGCCTTTGATGCTGGAAGCGATTTGGCCGCACGTTGAAGCGCTGCTTGCGCAGGCCGAGCACGCTCAGTGAGCGTGTCGCGATCTGCAGCCTGTCAGGCTCGCCTGCACGGGTTGAAATCAAACACACGATAGATGAAAAGGCATGACCATGACCGAGGCGGTTGAACGAGATCAGATGCACTACGACGTCATTGTGGTGGGCGCGGGTCCGGCGGGATTGACCTGCGCGATGCGGACCAAACAGCTCCACCCTGACCTGGAGGTGGCCGTCATTGAAAAGGCCTCAGAGGTGGGCGCTCAGATCTTGTCGGGGGCGGTGATTGAGACCGAGCCATTGGATGCGCTTGTCCCCAACTGGCGCGACGATCCGCCGCCGATTTGTGTGCCTGCCACCAGCGATGAGTTTTTGATGTTGACAAAGGACAAAGCCCATCGCTTGCCCACGCCGCCTCAACAAAAAAACCATGGCAATGTCATTGTTTCTTTGGGGGCCATGTGCGCATGGCTTGCACCCAAGGCAGAACAGCTGGGCGTGGATGTCTTTCCTGGCTTTGCCGCGGCTGAGCTGTTGTTTGACAATGAGGGTCAAGTGGCCGGTGTGGTGACGGGGGATATGGGCGTTGATCGAGACGGTCAGCCCAAGCCTGCGCATGTGGCGGGCATTGAGATTCGTGCCAAAGTGACGGTGCTGAGTGAAGGTTGTCGAGGGCATCTCACCAAGCAAGCGATACGCCACTTTGGGTTGGACAAAGACGCCGATCCGCAAACCTATGGCATCGGAATGAAAGAGCTTTGGCGTGTGCCCGAGGGGCGGGTGAAGCCTGGCCACATCAGCCACTCCATCGGGTGGCCGTTGCCCAACCCGATTTATGGGGGCAGTTTTGTGTATCACTTGGACAAAGACCGCGTGGCGGTCGGGTTTGTGTGCGGTTTGGATTATCAAGATCCCGCATTCAGCCCGTTTGAAGCGTTCCAACAGTTCAAGCATCACCCCTCAATGCACGCGCTGCTCGAAGGAGGTGAGATTTTGTCCTCGGGTGCCCGTGCCCTGGTTGAAGGCGGTTACCAATCGCTGCCCCGCGTGGAGATGCCCGGCGCGTTGCTGATTGGCGACTCGGCGGGGCTGGTCAACGTACCCAAAATTAAGGGGGTGCACCAGGCAATGCGGTCGGGCCTGTTGGCCGCCGAGCACCTGGCTGAATCAGCCCATGCCACGCTCAGCAGCGAGGGCTTTGATCAACGCCTTCGCGCCAGTCCGGTGGTCGCTGAACTTAAAAAGGTTCGAAACATCCGCCCTGGGTTTGTCAAAGGCCTGTGGTCAGGTTTGGCCACGGCAGCGATTGAGACACTGACTTTCGGTCGGTTGCCAAGAACCCTGTCCAATCACGCCGATCATCAGCAGTACCGAACCCTTGATCAAGCCGGGTTCGACTATGACTGGGTCTCGCGCGATTTGGCGCCGCGTGATCGTTTGGCCTCGGTTTATTTTGCAGCGACTGAGCACGATGAGGATCAGCCGATTCACCTTAAGATTATTGATCCAGACATCTGTTTTGATCGCTGCGCTGAAGAGTATGGTCACCCGTGTACCCAGTTTTGTCCGGCCGGGGTCTATGAGATCGTCGAAGACGACGACGGTCCCAGGCTCCAAATCAACGCAGCCAACTGCGTCCACTGCAAGACGTGTGACATCGCTGATCCTTACCAGGTGATCAATTGGGTCACGCCGGAGGGGGGCTCAGGCCCCAACTACACCAACTTATAATGGTTCAGAGTTCGCCCGTAAAGGATCCATAGATGACCACCAACAGTTTCGGTCGGGTTTTAACACTCACCACCTTTGGCGAAAGTCATGGCCCGGCCATTGGCTGTGTGATTGATGGCTTTCCGCCGGGGATGGCGATCAGTGCCGATGAAATTAAAGCGGCGTTGGTGCGTCGTGCCACGGGACAAAGCCGTTGGACGTCACAGCGCAAAGAGCAAGATGACGTTCAGATCGTCTCAGGGGTGTTTGAGGGCGTCACCACGGGCGCACCGATCGCGATGATCATCGAAAACACCGACGCCCGCTCAAAAGACTATTCCAAGATCAAAGACCAGTTTCGGCCAGGCCATGCCGACTACACTTACCACCACAAGTACGGCATCCGCGATTACCGCGGGGGCGGGCGGTCGTCAGCGCGCGAGACCACCATGCGCGTGGCCGCCGGCGCCTTGGCGGCGAAATACCTCAAGCACCATCACAACATCGACATTGTCGGCTGGATGTCGCAAATCGGCACTGAGGTTTGCGATGAGCACTTTGATGAGGCGACCATCCAAACCAATCCATTTTTCTGTCCCGACCCTGACCGCGTCGAAGCGCTAGAGGCCTACATGAAAGCGGTTTGGAAGTCAGGCGATTCGGTCGGGGCCAAAGTCAAAGTCCGCGCCCGCGGTGTGCCGGTGGGCTGGGGGGCGCCGGTCTATGCCAAACTCGACACCGATCTGTGCAGTGCGATGATGAGCATCAATGCCACCAAAGGCGTCGAGGTGGGCGCGGGGTTTGAGGCGGTCTCACAAACCGGCACCGAGCATCGCGACGAGATGACCCCTGAAGGTTTTTTATCAAATGCGGCTGGCGGCATTGTCGGTGGCATTTCAACGGGCCAACCCATTGAGGTGGCGGTGGCGTTCAAGCCCACCTCATCGCTGCGGCTGCCGGGACAAACCGTGGATGTGACGGGCGCACCGGTCGAGGTGGTCACCACAGGGCGACACGATCCGTGTGTGGGCATTCGAGCCGTGCCGATTGTCGAGTCGATGATGGCTTGGGTCCTGATGGATCATCTGCTGCTCCACCGAGCGCAGTGCTTAGACGTGCCTGAGCAAACCCCACGGATCCCGACGTGAAGCCATCCCAGCCGTTGTGTGTTGCCTTGGTGGGGGCCACCGGCGCAGTGGGCGAGGTGGCACTGGAGCTGATGGCAAGACGTTGGGGTCGGGCGGTGAGAGTTCACGCACTGGCCAGTGAAGACTCGGTCGGCCGCGAGGTGTCGTTTGGGCGCCGGTCAGTGGTGGTGGAGGCTTTGTCGGGATTCGATTTTGCCGACATCGATTTTGCGCTTTTTTGTGCCGGCGCTGAGGTGTCGGCGGAACACGTGCCGCGTGCAGAACAAGCCGGCGCGTGGGTCGTTGATAACAGCGCTCAATTTAGAGAGGATCCAGCGGTGCCCCTGGTGGTGCCTGAGGTCAATCCCGACGCGCTGGCCGATCGTCGCTCCCAGATTGTGGCCAACCCCAACTGCTCGACCATCCAGATGGTGCTGGCACTGGCGCCGATCCACCGGTTGTTTGGGATTGAGCAGGTGGTGGTGTCGACGTATCAAGCGGTTTCAGGCGCGGGCAAAGCCGCGATGGAAGAGTTGGGCCGCCAGGCGGTCGATCGGTTCAATTTTCGACAGCCAACGCCGACCATCTTCCCCCAGCCGATTGGCTTTAACCTGATCCCACTGATCGGTGAGATCGAGGCCAATGGGTCGTCAACAGAAGAAATGAAAATGGTTCGGGAAACAAGGCGGCTTTTGGCGGCGCCCAACTTGCCCGTGCATGCCACTGCGGTGCGGGTGCCGGTGTTCAATGGCCATGCTGAATCCATTTATGTGCGCACCCAGCGTCCAATTGATCTCGACCAAGCTCACGCGGCGTGGGCCGATGCATCTGGCGTGGAAGTGGCCCCCGATGCTGAGCCTGCCACACCGCTCACTCATGCCACCGACCATGATGCGGTGTGGATTTCACGGGTTCGGCGGGCAGCGGACGATGCCCATGGTTTGATGCTGTGGGTGGTCGCTGACAACTTAAGAAAAGGCGCGGCGCTGAATGCCGTGCAAATCATCGAGGCTTTGTGGGATGCGCGTCGCCCCGCGGCTGGTGCCACGCACTGAGTTTGCCCTTTGGCGATGGGGCCTGCTGTGGGTGTGGCTGACCGGGTCGGCCTTCGGCGCGGTCCCGACGCTGATCGAGTCGGGTGGGACCGACACGGTCGGTCTGGCGAAAGTGACGATGACTTTAACCCCGGCCGATCTCGGAGCTGCGGCATTGCTGCCCGGTGCGGACCCAACCGAAGGCACGGAACCCGACAAAGGCCTAGACGCACTGGTTTGGGTCCGTGGGCCTGTTGGTGCGCGCCCGCTGCCGTCGTTGGACTGGCGATGGGCTGACCAACACATGGTCATCACCGCACAGTGGCCTGGCCCCGTGGCGGCGGAGGGCCCTGAACTTTGGGTGCTGCGGGGCACCATTGGCAATCAGTCGGTGGATATCGCCGCGCGGGTGGATCCTGCGCTTGAGGTGATCGGCCCGGTGGATCGGGGGACCACGCTGTGGTCGCTGGTCAATCGCTGGCCGCTGGGCGATGATGAGGGCCAGACCCCTGTGGAGGCGCGGCTGGTTCGGTGGGTTGAGGCCAATCCACACGCGTTTGTGGACGCAGACCCCGCCACGCTTCGTCAAGGCGCCCTGCTGGTGGTCCCCAACCAAGCGTTCCAAAACCGTCGGCCACCAAAGGTCATGCCGCTGATCAAAGCCGCCGCGCCCGCAAACGGCGCGCCCGATCGGGCATCGCCACCTTTGGGCGTGGAGGCGTGGCTGGATCCGTGGTGGGTCGCCGAGGCGCCACCGGCCTGGGTTCAACAACGCGGGGGCGAGGGTGTGGCATTAACCCGCGCCGCGGCCGAAGATCCGGGTCTTGGACTCGGGGTGGTGCCAAGCGATGAGAGACTGCCGCTTGGCACCATTGCCCGGTGGGGTGGGTCGGTGCTGTTGGTGCTGGTGGCGCTGATGGTGCTCCAAGGTCTGGCGCATCGGGTGTTCGGTCGGCCGAAGGGGCCCGCGCGCGCGGTGAGCCCCACGGCGGCCGTCGGGCCGGGCGCGCCGACGCTGATGTGGGCATTGGCTGAGTGGAGTGCTCAGCATGGGGACCGTGCTCAAGCGTTCCACTGGTTGAATGAGCTGCGGGCGGATGCCAGCCCAAAGCTCACCCGGCAGGCCCAACGGCTCAAGCGTCAACTCCAGGATGAGGCCGCCGCCGATCGGTTGGCGCTTTCGGATGCACGGCGGGGTCGGACGTGATGCCGTGCGCAGTGACCCAGCAACGGTGGGCTTTGGGTATAGAGTATGACGGTGGTCCCTTCTATGGGTTTCAGCGGCAACGCCAGAGCCCCACGGTGCAGGCGTGCTTAGAGGACGCTTTGTCGCAGGTGGCCAATGAGCGCATTCGGGTGCATGCGTCGGGTCGAACCGATGCCGGCGTCCATGCGCTGGGGCAAGTCGTTCATTTCGATGCGACGCCGCACCGCGATGAGCGCGCTTGGCTTTTGGGGGGGCAAACTCATTTGCATCCTGGGGTGGCCATTCGCTGGGTGAGGCCAGTCAGCGATGAGTTTCATGCGCGCTACAGCGCGCGTGCGCGCCACTACCGTTACCGCATCTTGAATCGCTTAAGTCGCAGCGCCATCCATCGTGACCGCGCTTACTGGGTGCATCAATCGCTGGATGCCGACAGCATGCATCGCGCCGCCCAAGCGTTGGTCGGTGAGCACGATTTCACCAGCTTCAGGGCCGCAGGGTGCCAGGCCCGCAACCCGATTCGCAGCGTGGAAGCGGTTCGGGTGCGGCGTGAGGCCGATGAGGTGGTGATGGATATCCAAGCGAATGCGTTTTTGTATCACATGGTCAGAAACATCGTCGGCAGCTTGGTGTTGATCGGCCGCGGCGAGCGCCCCGAGGTCTGGCTGACCGAGCTTCTGGCGGCCAAAGACCGGCGTCAATCGGGAATGACTGCGCCGGCACATGGGCTGTATTTCATCAGCGCCCTGTACGATTCGGCGTGGGGATTGCCATCGGAACACGCCATGGACCGGGCTGAAGCCTTATCATAAACCTCTGATGACAGTCTCTGACCTCTGGGTGAAATTGTGCGGCATCACGCAGGCCGAAGACGCTCACTGCGCTCACCGCGCGGGGGTCGATGCGGTGGGGTTGGTGTTTGTGCCCCAAAGCCCTCGATCGTTGACCTTGGATCAGGCCAAGGCCCTGGATCAGCGCATGGATGACGGTCTCGAGCGGGTGGGGCTTTTTATGGATGCCCCAAGCGATTGGGTGGCCGCGGTGCTCGACACCATTCGACTGGATCGCCTTCAGTTTCATGGCAGCGAGTCGGCCAATGAGTGTGAGCGCTACGGCATGCCCTATATCAAAGCATTGGGGTTTGCCGATGTGGCCGGTGCGTCAGCGGACGATCGGCCGATGAGGCAAGCCCAGTGGCTGGCGCGTGCCCATCAGTATCGCCAAGCCGATGCGTTGTTGATAGATTCACACGGATCAGGTCAAATGGGGGGCTCGGGCGAGACCAGTGATTGGCAAGCGTTGTCATACACCGCCCGCCAGCTCGATCGGCCCTGGATATTGGCCGGCGGGTTGCGCCCGGACAACGTCGCTCAGGCACTGATCGAGGTCGACCCGCACGGCATTGATCTGTCCAGCGGCGTGGAAACGCAACCTGGAATCAAAGATCATGGCAAGATAAACGAATTGATGCGATCACTGGAGCGGGTCGCATCACACCAAGACAGGACATCCGATGATGGCTAAGCCGCTAGAGCAAATGCAGCACAACCCGCCGATTTCCGGTGTGTGGCCCGATGCCACTGGCCACTTTGGCACTTACGGTGGGCGGTTTGTTTCAGAGACATTGATGCCCGCGCTGGAAGAGTTGGAGATCGCTTGGCGCCATTACTTGAGCGATGCACGCTTCATCGAGCGTTTGGATCAAGACCTGGCGACGTTTGTGGGCCGGCCTTCACCCATTTATTGGGCCGAAAATCTCACCCGCGCGGCGGGCGGGGCCAAGATTCTGTTCAAGCGTGAGGACCTGAACCACACCGGTGCCCACAAGATCAACAACACGGTCGGCCAGGCCTTGCTCGCCCAGGCCATGGGCAAGCGACGCGTGATTGCAGAGACGGGCGCGGGTCAGCACGGTGTGGCATCGGCCACAGTGGCCGCGCGCTTAGGCATGGAATGCATCGTCTACATGGGGTCTGATGACATTGAGCGTCAATCGCCCAATGTGTATCGGATGAAATTAATGGGCGCTGAGGTGGTCAGCGTCGATACCGGCTCGAGAACACTCAAAGACGCCTTGAACGAGGCCATGCGCGATTGGGTGACCCACGTCGACAACACCTTTTATATTCTAGGCACCGCTGCCGGCCCCCACCCGTATCCGGCCATGGTGCGCGATTTTAACGCGGTGGTGGGACGCGAGGCGCGGCGACAAATGCTTGAACACTACGGGGCGTTGCCTGACGCGCTGGTGGCATGCGTGGGCGGTGGCTCCAACGCTTTGGGACTGTTTCATCCGTTCATTGAGGATGACTCGGTGGACATGATTGGCGTTGAGGCGGCCGGCCGAGGCTTAAGCGGTGATGAGCACTCGGCGACCCTGTGTGCCGGCCGGGTGGGGGTGTTACATGGTTCGCGGACCTACTTGTTGGATGATGACGCGGGCCAAATTCGGGACACTTACTCGGTCTCGGCAGGGCTTGATTACCCCGGCGTTGGCCCAGAGCACGCCTGGCTCAAAGATTCTGGTCGCGCGCGCTATGTGGGCGTGGATGATCGAAAGGCGATGGAGGCTTTCCACATGGTCTCTCGAACAGAGGGCATTATCCCCGCCTTGGAAACGGCTCACGGTTTGGCCTATGGCATTGAACTGGCCGCCACCATGTCGCCCGATCAGACGGTGTTGATCAATCTCTCCGGTCGAGGCGACAAGGACATCAACACCGTGGCCAAGTTGGAAGGAATCAGTTTATGACAGGGGGCATGACCAACCGCATTGATCAACGTTTTCAGGCGCTAAAAGAGGCCAACCGAGCCGCGCTGGTGCCTTATATCACCGCCGGCCACCCGCACCCCGATGCCACAGTGGCCTTGCTGCACGCGGCGGTGAGTGCGGGCGCAGATGTGGTGGAGTTGGGCATGCCGTTTTCCGATGTGATGGCCGATGGACCGGTCATTCAGCGGGCATGTGAGCGGGCCTTGGAGCATGGCGTGGGCTTGCAAGAAGTGCTCACACTGGTCGCTCAATTTCGACAGCACGATGCGACCACGCCTGTGGTGTTGATGGGCTACACCAATCCAATTGAGCGCTACGGCGCGACGCGGTTTGCTGAAGACGCCGCCCAAGCCGGCGTGGATGGCCTATTGATTGTGGATTGTCCGGCAGATGAAGCGCGCGACCTTCAAGGCGAGTTGGCCAACGCCGGCCTCCATCAGATTTTTTTGGTGGCACCCACCACCAACGATGCTCGCCTAGCGCGTGCCTCTGAACTGGCGGGGGGGTTTGTCTACTACGTTTCGCTGACGGGTGTGACGGGCGCGGCCACGCTGAACACAGATGCTTTGGCGCCGATGGTTGAGCGCATCCGTGGCCGGATTGACTTGCCGGTGGCGGTGGGTTTTGGTATCCGCGAGCCTGAACAAGCCGCGCGGGTGGCTGAACTCGCTGATGCCGTCGTGATTGGATCGGCGCTGGTCTCCAAGCTTCATGACATTGACACCGTCGATGAGGCTTGCGCCACGGCCAGTGCGTATTTGTCTAAAGTGCGCGCGGCAATGGATGAGGCACGCGCGGGCGTGGATCTGGCGGCAAGCGGATAGGCCATGAACTGGTTTCAAAAATTGATGCCCTCAAGAATTCGAACCCAAGGCAACAAAAAACGAAAAGTGCCCGATGGGTTATGGACCAAGTGCGACGCCTGCGATGCTGTGCTGTATCAACCTGAGCTGGAGCGTAACTTGTGGGTGTGTCCCAAGTGTGACCACCACATGGCCCTCACGGGCCGAGCCCGGTTGGATGCGTTTTTAGACGCTGAGCCGCGCGTTGAGATCGGTGCCGACATTCAGCCACAAGACCCGCTGAAGTTTAAAGACTCCAGGCGCTACCGCGAGCGTTTGTCCGCGGCTCAAAAAGCGACCGGTGAGCGCGATGCGCTGGTGGCGATGCAAGGCCAGCTCAACGGCCGCGATGTCGTTGCCGTTGCCTTTGATTTTCGGTTCATGGGCGGCTCGATGGGGAGCGTGGTGGGCGAGCGATTTGTTCGCGCTTGCCAGATCAGTCTTGATCGACAATGGCCATTGGTGTGCTTTGCCGCATCGGGCGGAGCGCGCATGCAAGAGGGGCTGTTTTCGCTGTTTCAAATGTCGAAAACATCGGCGGCCTTGGCACGATTATCGGCCAATGGCATCGCTTATATCTCAGTGCTCACTCACCCGACCATGGGCGGGGTGTCGGCAAGTTTGGGCATGTTGGGTGACATTCAATTGGCCGAACCCAACGCCCTGATTGGTTTTGCCGGTCCTCGAGTGATTGAACAAACCGTTCGAGAAACGTTGCCAGAGGGTTTCCAGCGCGCAGAATTTTTAATCGAAAAAGGGGCTTTGGATCAAATCGTTGATCGTCGTGAGCTTCGTGAGCGCATTGCGGTGCTGTTGGACGGTTTGATGCCCATCACCGACGTGAAAGAAGGCGAGCTGGTCGATACCAGCCCTTGAGTCTGTCGATGCCGCACTCCACTTTGGAGGCTTATTTGCAGGCGCTTGAACAGCGCGCCAGTCAGCATAAGATCGAGTTGGGTCTAGACCGCGTGCAGGCGGTGTTTGATCGTTTGTTTGATGCCCAATCATTTGCCTCCATTGACATTGTCACGGTTGCCGGGACCAACGGCAAAGGCTCAACGGTGGCGTTTGCGCAAGCCATCGCTTTGGCCGCGGGTCGTTCGGTGGCGGCCTATACATCACCCCACATCGCTCGGTTCAATGAGCGCTTGACCCTCAATGCGGTGGCGTTGCCCGACGCCGAGTGGCTGTTGGCGTTTGAGCGGGTGGATGATGCCCGTCAAGGGGTGGGACTGACCTATTTTGAGCAGGTGACCCTGGCGGCACTGGTGCTGATTGAGCGCGCCCAACCGGCGCTGGCGTTGCTGGAGGTGGGGCTTGGTGGTCGCTTGGATGCGGTCAATGTGATTGACCCAGACGTCGCTGTGGTGACCTCGATAGGACTTGATCACATGGATTACTTGGGCCCCACGCGGAGTGACATTGGGCGAGAAAAGATGGGGATTGCTCGTCAAGGGCGTCCGCTGGTCATCGCCGAGCCCGATTGGCCGGGCGGCTTAGAGGAGGCACTGAACGCCACGGGAGCGCGCGTCATTCGGGTGGGAGACTCATTCAACTGGGTGGGAGACACATCGACGCCGGCCGCCTCCACTGATTGGACATTGCAAAGGGTGACCGATCATGGTGTGATCGAGCGGGTGCTGCCCCCACCGGGGCTTGCGGGAACACACCAGATGGCGAACGCCGCAGCGGCGGCGGTGGCGCTGTCAGCGCTTTGGGGGGAGGGGTTTTTGAACTCAGCGGCCGTTGCCGAGGGCATTGAGCGTGCGCGTTTGGCTGGCCGGTTTGAAACGGTCGCCCATGCGCCTGAGGTGATCCTGGATGTCGCCCACAATGAGGCGTCAGCGATTGCCTTGGCGGCGGCATTGGCGGCTCAGCGGCACCGCGGTCGAACCTGGGCGGTGTTCAGCGCGTTTGCCGACAAATCCATCGAAGCAATGGCCGCGGCGCTCGCCGACCACGTGGACCACTGGCATGTGGCCGGGATGGGCGGCCCTCGGGGCATGGATGCCCACGCTTTGATCAGCCGACTTCAAGCCGGCGGTGTTGCCACTGGACTTTCCGCGGTAAAATCCATTCCTCAAGCATTGGATCAGGCTTTGGCGCAGGCCGAGCCGAGTGATCGAGTGGTGGTGTTTGGATCATTTCAGGTGCTGGCCCAAGTGGCCGATCGCTGGTCGAGCAAGGAGTGAGCAACGATGGACGATGTGCTTAAACAACGCCTTGTGGGGGCCGCGGTGCTCATTGCACTGGCGGTGATTTTTGTGCCGATGCTTTTCGACGCGCCTCGGGATGAGCGCCTTGAGCGCCAGTTGGACCCGGCCATTCCCCAATCGCCCAATGCCGATGAAGATGTCCGTCGCCTGCCGCTCAATCCGGAGGCATCGCGGCTCATTGACGAGGATGCTCAACAAACCAATCGCACCGTGCCGCCGCCACCGGAGGGCCGCCCCGATCCTGACTCAGAACCTTCGCCAGAGCCCGCCTCGACCCAGCGCGTGCCCCTGAGCCCTTCCGATCAGCCGCCAAGCCCTTCGACTGAGGCCAATAGTGATGCGGCGGCGCCGGCGGTGTCCGAGCCCGCGTCCGACAACGAGGCCACCGACTCAGCGACCGCTGAGGACGATGAGCAGGGTCAGCCTGATCCGGCTGACCCAGCCACAGCATCAGCCCTCGAGCCTGAGGCCTCGCCCGAGCCCGCCGGGCAATCCAGTCTGGAGGAAAATTGGGTGGAGGCTTGGCGCGTGCAGGTGGCCAGCTTCAGCGCAAAAGCCACCGCAGATCAGGTGGAGGCGGCATTGAGCCAGCGGGGTCACCAGGCTCGGATTGACCGCATTGAGCGAGGCGGTTCGGTGTTGTATCGCATCCAAACGGGGCCATACCCCAGCCGCGCGCTCGCCACTGAAGCGGCCGAGACGATTGATGCACAGGTGGCGGGCGTGGCGCCAGTGGTTCGCGCGCCACAAACCGCGACCGCGGCAGCCAATGTCTCGCCTGGATACGCGGTTCAGGTGGGCTCATTCACCCGCCGCGACAATGCCCAGCGGCTGCACGCCGATCTGACCGCGGCGGGGTTTGAAGCCTTTTACTTTGCCGAATCGATGGGCACGCGGGACATTTGGCGCGTGCGGGTGGGCACGGTGGCCGAGCGCAGCGACGCCGAGCGCTTGCTTGAGCGGTTGCGGGATGAGGCCGAGCTTGAGGGCCTGGTGGTCTCACATCCATGAGCGCAATGACCCACGCCGATTGGGTGATCGTGGGCATTTTAGGGCTATCGGTTGTCGTGAGTGTCTTTCGAGGGTTTGTCAAAGAGGCCTTTTCTTTGGCCACCTGGGTCGTGGCGGGGGTCGTCGCGTTTCGGTTTTCTGATCTGGGCGCACAACGCCTGGCGGTCTGGATAGAGACACCCTCAATCCAGCTGATCACGTCCTTTTTGGTGATGTTCATTGGCCTGTTGATCGTCGGGGGGTTGCTGGGGGTGTTGGTGGGCCAAATGGTCAAGCAAACTGGATTGAGCGGCACCGACCGCGTGTTGGGAGCGCTGTTTGGATTGGTTCGCGGCGTGGTGGTGATCACCATCGGTGTTTTGCTGGCTGGACTGACGCCGTTTGTTGAAGATCCGTGGTGGCAGGCGTCGCTGTTGCTGCCCCATTTTGAGACCATGGCCGAGCAGGTTGTGGGACAATTGCCCCCCGCGATGCAGGACCAGCTGCTGCGCTCGCAAGGATTGGAGATTTAAAAAGGCATGTGCGGAATCGTCGGTATCTTCGGTCAAGCCCCCGTGGCAGCGCGCTTATACGATGCGATGACGGTGCTGCAACACCGCGGTCAGGATGCAGCTGGGATCACCACCTTGGATGAGGGGCGAATGCGCTCCACTCGCGGACTGGGCTTGGTCAGCGATGTCTTTGTCGAAGAATCGGTCGCTAACCTCACCGGGCAGGTGGGCATTGGCCATGTCCGCTATCCCACCGCAGGCTGTGATCAGCCTGATGAGGCCCAGCCAATGTATGTCAACGCGCCGTTTGGTATCGCGTTGGGTCATAACGGCAACTTGATTAATTCAGAGTCTTTGAGTCGTGAGCTGTTCGCGCGTGACCGGCGTCACATCAATACGGAGTCAGACTCGGAGGTGTTGCTCAATTGCTTGGCTCATGAGCTTTCATTTCAACTGGGCCGTGGCACCATTCAAGCCGATGTGTCTCCCGAACAAATCTTCGCCGCCGTTGATGCGGTTCACGGCCGTTGCCGAGGCGCATATGCGGCAGTGGCGTTGATTGCAGGGGTTGGGCTGTTGGCGTTTCGGGATGTGCATGGCATTCGGCCCGCGGTCATCGGACAGCGGCAAAGTGCCGAAGGCATGGAGTTCATGGTGGCTTCAGAGTCTGTGGCACTCGACATTTTAGAGTTCGAACTGATCGATGATTTGGCGCCAGGTGAAAGCGTATTGATTGACCTTCAAGGTCAGCTGCATCGGCACGTGAGCGAACACGCTCAGCCGCACACGCCCTGCCTGTTTGAATATGTCTACTTTGCCCGACCCGAGTCCATGATCGATGATTTATCGGTCCACAAATCAAGACTCCGCATGGGTGAGGCGTTGGCTGAGAAGATTCTCCGAGAGTGGCCCGATCACGACATCGACGCTGTCGTGCCCGTGCCCGATACCAGTCGCACGGCATGTTTGCCGCTGTCGCAAATGCTCAACGTGAAGTACCGCGAGGGCTTGATCAAAAACCGCTACATCGGCCGGACGTTCATCATGCCGGGTCAAGAGGCCAGGGCGCGCTCGGTTCGGCGCAAGCTCAACACCATTCCGTTGGAGCTTCGAGGCAAGAACGTGCTGCTTGTGGATGACTCCATTGTTCGCGGCACCACGTCGACTCAGATTGTGCAAATGGCCCGGGATGCGGGCGCCAAAAAGGTTTATCTGGCCTCGGCCTCTCCGCCGGTTCGCCATCCCAATGTCTACGGCATCGATATGCCCTCTGCCCATGAGTTGGTGGCAGCGAATCGAAGTGTTGCCGAGATCCAGGCCATCATCGGGGCTGATCGATTGATCTATCAAGACCTCGAAGCGATGGAGCAGGCGGTGTTGGGAAGCAACACGACCTTGGCTGGCTTTGACAACAGTTGCTTTTCGGGGCGCTATGTCACCGGGCTGGACGATGGCTATCTTGATGAGCTGGAGCAGCGTCGGTCCGATCAAGCCAAGCAAAGCCGCAGGCAGCAAGCCTAGGCGCACTCGGGCATGTCTCAAGACACAGCCATTGTTTGGTTTCGGCGCGATCTTCGTCTGAGTGATCACCCCGCCTTGACCCGCGCGCTCAATCACGAGGCAGTGGTCTGTGTGTACATTGACGATCCAAAGCGTGAGGGTGAGTGGCCTTTGGGTCAGGCAAGCCGCTGGTGGTTGGCGCAGTCACTGGCAACGTTGGATCAATCTTTGCAAGCGCGTGGTAACCGCTTGCTTGTCTACAGCGGGGATTCAACATCGGTTCTCACGCAATTGATCGAGGCCCACCAGGCGCGGGCTGTGTATTGGAACCGGGTCTATGAGCCCAGCCCGCGTGAGTATGATGCCACCCTCAAAGACCACCTTAAAACTAAGTATGCAGGCGATGCACTTCACGTTGAGAGCTTTAAGGCACAGCTTTTAAAAGAGCCTTGGGAGATGCTCAAAAAAGACCACACCCCGTATTTGGTCTTCACCCCATTTTGGAGACATTTTCAAGCCACGTGGACAGCGCCATTGCGCCTGCCTGCACCGGATCGAATACCGGCTGCGCCAGAGGTCGAGGGGATGGTCCCGACCATCGACTCAGCCCAATTGGCGCCGACTCACCCTTGGACAGAACAACTTGCGCAGGTGTGGTCGCCCGGTTGGCCTCACGCGCAGGCTCAATTGAGTGCGTTTGTGGATCAAGGCCTCAGCCAATATGAGTCGGCCCGCAACCGCCCTGATCAGGCGGGGACATCGAGCTTATCGCCGTATCTCCACTTTGGCGAGCTGTCGGTCGGCGAGGTGATACGGGCCTGTGACCCCTCAGGCGAGGTGCCCGATGAAGACAACGCGGTGTCGTTCGTCCGAGAAATTGTCTGGCGCGAGTTTTCGCATTATTTGCTGTACTACTTCCCCCACATACCAAGCCAGCCGTTAAAACCGGTGTTCAATCAGTTTCCATGGCGATCGGCCGACGAGTACGCTCAAGACCTGGCGGATTGGAAAAAAGGCGACACCGGGGTCCCGATGGTTGATGCTGGCATGCGCCAGCTGACGGCCACTGGCTGGATGCACAATCGCGTGCGCATGGTGGTGGCCTCCTACTTAACTAAGAATCTTTTGATCCCTTGGCAAGAGGGGGCCCGGCATTTTTGGGACACGTTGGTGGATGCCGATCTGGCCAACAACACCCAAGGCTGGCAGTGGACGGCGGGGTCAGGCGCGGATGCATCGCCTTACTTTCGGGTGTTTAATCCCACGCTTCAAGGTGAGAAGTTTGATCCGACCGGTGCCTACGTTCGACGCTGGTGCCCGGAGCACGCTGATCGATCAGCCAAGCAGGTTCATCAACCCGCCGACCACATTGACCTCAAAGCGCAGCGACAGGGCGCGCTGGCGGCCTACGCTCAAATCAAAAAAGATCGATAGGCCCAGTGCCATGGCTCCCAGATGAGCCCGTGTGGATTGTCTGGTCCATAACTTTCCGCAAACTCAAACTCGCCCGCGTGGGCTTGTAACCATGCATAGGCCGGCGTTTGCGCAAACCCCTGCTCCAATTGTGGCGTGTTGGGCGTGGTGAGATCGAGCGCATGGCCGCTGTGGTGTTCACTGTAGCCCGGGGCGGCGGAGACTTTTAAGATGTCATCAATGCTCAAACCTTGAGCCAGTTTTCTTTCGATCAAACCGGCTTGGTAGTCGATTGAGCGGTAGGCGGACACGACCTGCAATACGATGCCATCGGCCCGGGCCGCGGCTTCCATCGATGCCCAGGCTTGGGCCGTCTCGGGCGACAGGCGTTGCGCCCGCCCGTGAATATCGAGTCCAATGTCGACCAGCGCATGGGCCTCCGCCACAGGCTTGAGTTGGTGGCGCGAGGCATAGTCGGCGGGGAGTCCCAACTTCGCGAACCATTCATCAATTCGTTGGCTGGGCGAGTGCGATCGGGTTGACATTGTTTGTTTAACTGACTTGAGGTGGCTTTGGAGACAGACCGTGCGTTTGACTCAGTGTAGCCGCTTGGTTGATGTCATCCAAGCCCAGCGCAAGCATCACCAGTCGGTCAACGCCCAGCGCCACGCCGGCGCAGCGCGGCAACCCCGCCTCCAGTGCCCCCAGCAAGCGCGCATCAGGGGCGGGACACGGCCGTTGTCGATGTTGGCGATGGACCAAGTCATCATTGAAACGCCGCCGCTGCTCGTCCAGATCTCTGAGTTCTTGATAACCATTGGCCAGTTCAACGGGCCCCACAAACACCTCGAATCGCTTGGCATGGCGACCGGTGTCGGTCAGCTCCGCCAATGCCTTTTGGTGGATGGGATAGTCGTAGATGACATGAATCTCGCCGCGTGGCCATGTCGATTGCACGTGGCGCGCAAAGACATGATCGATCTGGTCTTCCAGTGGCCAGTGCCGGATTTCTTCGGGCACCCAACGTTGCCAATGGGTGGCCTCGTCGGGCGTCAACTCACAGCCAATGGCGTCTATGCAGGCGTCTGACCAAGATTGCCAACGGGAGGGCCAGTCATGTGAGTGCGCCGATGCAATTGTGCTCACAAGGGCAAGAACTTCCTCGGCCAATGCTTGCCACGACCAATCGGCGCGGTACCACTCAAGCAGGGTAAATTCGGGCTGATGATGGCGCCCCAGTTCCCCGCCTCGAAACACCGGACCCAGCTCATAAAAACTTTTGAGTCCTTCAGAGAGCAACCATTTGTGTGCGGACTCAGGCGATGTGCGAAGGAAAGCCGGCGGCGTGGTGTTGAGCGAGATGCTCTCAATGTGAACGTCGCTGACCGCGTGGGGCACGACGCAGGGCGTGGTGACTTCCAAGACATCTCGGGCCAAAAAAAATGAGCGAATACGTTGCACGATCTCAGCGCGCTGTTTGAGGTGATCGACATTCATGCGGTGGTGGTTTCAATCGTTAATGTCAGTGACAACCTCTTAATCTGGTCGGCCTCAACCAGGAGGTCCCGATGGGTCAGTGGGTGGGCTTTGAGCCACGCATCAGGCAGTGACAGGTGCAGTGTGCGCGTGTCGGCGCGCCATTCGATGCGATCGGGCCAGTCATCATTGCGTGCACGAGCGAGTGCCACGGCCAAACGCATCAGCATGAGCAAGTGCAAGGTCGTCTCGTGCAAGCGTTCGGGAATCAAATCCAACCCACCGGGATGGGGTTTGGCCCGCTGTCCCCGGGCCAGCGTGGCCATCACCTGTTGCTCGGTTTGACTGAATCCAGGCATGTCAGCGTGGGCCAAGACATAGCCTGAGTGGAGATGGTAGTGCTCGTGGGCGATGGCCAAACCCAACTCATGGACTGAGCAGGTCGCTGCCAGCAGTTCGCGGCTGACCGCTGGCAGTGACCATGCGGTTGCTGTGGCATCCCAGCCGGTCAATGCCCAGTGGCGGACCCGACGGGCTTGAGCACGGTCGCATTGGTACCGGTCGAGCATGGCTTCAATGGTGCCTTGCCGTGGGTTGTCTTGGCCTTGGTCTGGCGCCAGTCGAGCCACCAAGTCATACAACAGACCCTCACGAAGCGCGAATGGGGATGCCGACAGCACGTCAATGCTCAAAGCATCCATCAGCCCATCAATAATCAATGCGCCGCCAGCAATCACCGGTCGCCGCCGCTCAGACAGACCTGGCAAATCGATCGCATCAAGCCGTTTGGCCTGAATCAAACGCTCGCGGATTTCAGACATGCGCTCGCGGGTGAGGCCCGAGGGCATGGTGGGGTGAAGGGCATCGGCCATTGCAACCAGCGCTCGGGCAGTGCCTGAGGCTCCGATGGCCTGTTGCCACGGATAAGTCTTAATTTGTGCTGCGAGTGATTGGGCGTCGGCCATGACTTTGTCGCGCCCGCGGGCCCAACGGGATGCGCTGATGTCATGGTCTTTAAAAAACTTTTGAGTCAGGCCCACACAACCCATCGGTAAGCTTTCTAACACGCTGGGCGTGTGGCCGTGACCGGCGACGACCTCTGTTGATCCACCCCCCACATCAATGATCAACTTTGGGGTGCCCTCGTTGGCCATGCCTTGGCACACACCGATATAAATCAATCTGGCCTCCTCACGACCGCCGATGACCTCAATGGGCGCGCCCAGGGCTTTTTCAGCAGCCGTTAGAAAGGCGTCGCGCTGAGCCAGGCGCCGGAATGTTTGTGTGCCCACAGCGCGGATGTGGTCGGCAGGAATGCCTTGAATCCGCTCTCTAAAGCGGCTCAGTGATGCCAGAGCATGTTCGCTGGTGGATGGGTCAAGCTGGCCTTGGCGATTTAAGCCCCCGGCAATTCTGACCATGTCTTTGAGTTGGTCAATGACCCGAAGCTCACCGTGTTCATGCCTGGCAACCACCAAGTGAAAGCTGTTAGAACCCAAATCAATCGCGGCGTAAAGGTCACGCTGGGGCATCACTGGGCCAATCTATCAGTGCCTTTTGCATGTCGACAATCGGTGCATGTCCAGTCGCAGGGGTTACCGGGGCGTAGGTGCCATCGGGTGACAACGCCCAGGCACTTTGGTTGTCTTGGAATGCCAGGTCAATGCTTTCGGTCCAGACGCGGTGGGCGTCGTCGGCGTTGAGGAGTGGGAAGCACGCCTCCACCCGCTGAAATAAGTTGCGCTCCATCCAATCGGCGCTGGCGGCCATGGTCTCGCTTTGGCCGCCGTTGACAAAATGATACACCCGGCTGTGCTCCAAAAACCGACCGAGCACAGAGCGCACCTGAATGTTTTCAGACAGCCCTTCGATGCCGGGTTTGAGGCAGCAAATGCCCCGCACCACCAGCCGAATGGGCACGCCCGCGCGCGATGCACGATAGAGCGCCTGGATGATCTCCGGCTCGGTCAGTCCATTCATTTTGGCGTCAATGCCACAGGGGCGGTGATGCTGGGCGTGGTCAATCTCACGGTCGATTTTGGCAAGCAGTGCGGTGTGGAGATTGAATGGTGACTGCAGCAAATGCGTCAGCGCTTTGGCCTGGCCTAAGCCCGAAAGCTGCTGAAACATCAGATGCACATCTTCAGCCAGCGCTGGATGTGCGGTCAATAAACTCCAGTCCGTATAGGCTTTGGTGGTGCCTTGATGGTAATTGCCCGTGCCCAAGTGCACATAGCGGCGAAGCTCACCGCGCTCGCGACGCACAATCAGCATCATCTTGGCGTGGGTCTTGTGGCCAACAACGCCATACACCACCTGAACGCCGGCCTCTTGCATGCGGGTGGCCAAAGCGATGTTGGCCTCTTCATCAAAGCGTGCGCGAAGCTCGACAATCACCGTGACATCCTTACCCGCAC
Organism: uncultured Wenzhouxiangella sp.; assembly: GCA_913057195.1. GTDB lineage: Bacteria > Pseudomonadota > Gammaproteobacteria > Xanthomonadales > Wenzhouxiangellaceae > Wenzhouxiangella. The sequence continues at coordinate 34,944 of CAJXNL010000006.1, read as the reverse complement.
GGGCCGCTTCAATCAACAGGCTGACCAACGCCGAGTCTTCACCCGTCCGATACAGGGTTTGTTTGATGGCCAAGACTGCGGGGTCGTTGACCGCTTGGCGCATCAGATCCACCACCGGAGTGAAGCTGTCGTAGGGGTGATGCAATACCCAATCTTGACGGTCAATTGCGGCAAACAGATTGTCGCTGGTGATGAGCGCTCTGGGGGTGGCCGGCTGGAAGGGTGGATAGCAAAGATCGGCCCGATCAGCCAAATCACACACCGCGCTTAAGCGGTTGAGGTTGACAGGCCCATCACACTGATAAATGGCCGACGCGTCCAGTCCAAACTGAGTGGCGAGAAATTGGGCAATCGGTTGAGGGCAGTTGGCGGCCACCTCCAGGCGCACCGCCTGCGCGAATCCGCGTCCCATCAGTTCCCCTTCCAAAGCGCGTGCCAGATCTTCGACCTCTTCTTCGTCGACGAACAGCTCACTGTTTCGGGTGACGCGAAACTGATAGCATCCTTCGACCTGCATCCCGGGAAACAGCTCTTGGATAAACGCATGCATCACCGATGACAAAAACACAAAATCATTTGGTCCATCGGAGTGATTGGATGGAATGCGGATAATTCTGGGCAATGAACGCGGTGCGCGCACCAAGGCCATGCCGCTGTCACGCCCAAAGGCGTCCTCACCATCCAAAGCCACTGCGAAATTCAGCGACTTGTTTAGGATGCGAGGAAACGGGTGCGCCGGGTCGAGTCCCAGAGGGCTCAGCACCGGCATGATTTCGTTTTGAAAGTGGCTGTGTAGCCAATCGCGCTGTTGGTTGGTCCACGTGGATCGACGCAGGATACGAATGTTCTCATCTCGCAATGCCGGCGTGAGCTCTTCATTCAAGATGCGGTATTGCTCATCGACCATCTCCACCACAGTCTTTCGAATGGCTTGCAGGGTTTGACCCGGGGTGAGGCCATCACTGCCGGGCTGATTGGCCCCATGCGCCATCCGCTGTTGGATGGACGCCACGCGCACTTCAAAAAACTCATCCAGGTTGGTGCAAGAAATGCACAAGAAACGAAGTCGCTCCAACAGTGGGATGCGCGGGTCTTGGGCCAGCGCGATCACCCGCTGATTGAAGCTCAACAGACTCAGCTCACGATTGAAAAAAAGCTCTGGCGCATCGACCGAGGCCTCGTGCCAGGCGCTGATCGGTTCGGTCAGCTGACCGATACTGGGGTTCGCTGTCATCGTTGGGCCAGTCGGAACTGCTCTCGTCGGAGTTGCACAATCCGCGCATTGATTCGCGCGCGCTGATAATAATCCATCGATTCATTGTCCAACACGCGCTCGAGTTGTTCAATCGCCTCATCCAGCCCACCGCGGATGTAGTAGCTTTCGGCTTGCGCCTCACCAGCGCGCACGGCATCACCCGCTTGAGCCGCGGCTTGTGCGTAAAGCTCTGTCATTTTTAGATCTGTTGGGTGTGCGTGGAGGTGTCGTCTCAACACGGCCGCGGCCTCGATGGCGCGTTCCTGGGTGGGCTCGTGCATCAGCGCTTGGGCGTATTGTACGGTGATCATTTGGCTGCCGGCATATTGGTGGTAGAGCTCAGAGAGAATCGCCAGGCTTTGCTCAACGTCACCTTGGGCCAGGGTTAAGTCGGCGTGAAGCAGGCGATAAAGTTGATTGTCAGGCTGATGCGCCAGCAAGACATCCAAATGCGTTTTGGCCAAGTTGAGCTGACGGGCCTCGATGGCCGCCAGCGACAGCCCGTAATGCATCGGCAAAGCGGGGCGGTCTTGTTGTTCTAGGCGCAGTCGGAAATACGCGATGGCTTGTTCGGGGCGCTGACTCATCAGCACTCGAAGACGCGCTTGAACGTAATGGAACAGGGCGTCATCTTTGGGCGTGTCTTGGGCAAATTGGGCTGCACGCGCGCGCGCCTCCGCCACCCGATTGATCGTGAGTGGGTGTGTTCGCAAGTACTCTGGAACACCATCGCCCCGACTTCTGGACTGGACATTGAGTCGCTCAAAAAAGCGGGTCATCCCGTTGGGGTCATAACCGCCCCGGGCGAGCAGGCCGATGCCGACGCGGTCGGCTTCGGCCTCGCTTTGACGGGTGTGGTTGATCTGGAACTGATTGGCCAGCCCCATCCCACTCATCAAAATGGCGCCGGTGGCATCACCCCCACCGCCGGCCATGCCCGAAGCAATCGCCAGCCCGAGGGTGGCCAGCATCGTGGGCATCGAGACATTTTGTTGATTTTCCATCGCGCGGGCCAGGTGGTCTTGGGTGATGTGGGCAATCTCATGGGCCACCACGCCGGCCACCTCGGCTTCATTTTGTGCAAGCAGGATCAGACCAGAGTGCAGGCCAATGACGCCGGCCGGCGCGGCGAAGGCGTTGATGGTGGGATTTTTGAGCACAAAGAAATGAAAATCAGACTGATTCCGAGTTGAATAAGAGACCAAGCGGTAGCTCATGTCTTCGATGTAGTCGACAATGAAGGGGTCTTCAATGAGCATGTCATTGGCCCGGAAATACCGCTCAATGTCTGTGGCAAACGTCCGCTCTTCCTCGGGGGACAGGACTCGGGTGGTGGTCGAGCCCATCTCGGGCAGGCGCACGCTGTCTTGGGCAGACGCCCCAGCGCTCACAGCGAGCACCAGCCCAACTGCCCAGTGGGCAATGCGGTGGGTGCACGCTGTGGTTAACGCCATGGGTCTGATCTCATTGCTTGGGCCTTATCCATTGTCTTTGGTCGATGTGCGCGTGTTGGCTCACCTTCTGTCAGACCAATCAGTATCGCTCATGTTCCGCGTGGATTGGCGATTGCTCATAGTGGGGTCCATCGGGGCCTGCGCCGGCCAGTGCCGGGCGATGGCCGCCGTGTCATGCCCCATGCTCGGAACAATCCACATCGAAGACACGGTAAGCTATTCATGTGACCATTACATCACACACCAGTGCCCCATCACAGCCCAAATCGGTGGCCATGATTCGTGTTGACCCTGTCGATCACAGACAAGGTGAGGGTCAGGGGTGGGAGCCGGTCACCCGATGGGTTCAAAACAAAGCCAATCAAGCCGCGCCGGTCCAGGTCTTTTTGCATGGGCCAGCGGTCACGCCCGGCGCGATGGCGCCATTAAACACCCTCCAGGCGCTGGACCAAATGCCGTCTGTCACCGTGACGGTCTGTCAGGCCGCCTGGCAGCGCCTGGGCCTGAACCGTGAGCCGCCATTGGCGGTGGCCAGTTTGGTCGAGCTTTGGGCAAACTTGTCTCGCGCACAGCACATTGGAATGTGGGGGCGGGGCGAGTGGCCCGCGTCGAGTGCTGACTGGCCGCGTGTGGCTGAGCCTGCCCTCACCGAGGGCGGCGCGTGGGGCCTGATGGTGGCGCACGCGCCTGATCAGGCGGATCGGCAAAGCCTGTTGGAGTTGGCTTTGGCCGCCGCGGTGTTGGAGCTTGATGTGGTGGTGGGCTTTGGCCCCGCTGCAACAGAAGAATTGTCAGGCGAGACGGGGCAGCGCTGGGCGCAGCTGACGGACCATCGGCTGGCCGGGATCATCACGCAAGCCTCGGAGGATGATCGGTATCATGAACGGCGCTGGTTGGTGGTGTAGAGGTGGCTGGATCACGGAGATGAGCGATGTGTTGCTGACAGACGATCATCGATGGCCGTTGGATGACGATGGTCATCTGGCCGATGCCCATCAGTGGAATGACGCCTTTGCTGAGGCGATGGCCGCCCGCCAAGGGTTGACCTTAACGCCTGATCACTGGTGGCTGCTGCGTTGGGTGCGTGAGTACTGGTTGGCCTACGACAATCCGCCGTTAATGCGGTCTGTGATCAGCGCCTACCGGCTGCATCGAAACGACCCCAGCTTGGGTTCTGCCGCGCTCTACCGGCTGCTGTCCGAGCATCCAATTCGCCAAGCGTGTCAGCTGGCCGGCGTGCCCAAACCCGACTGGTGCATCTGATGGTTCGATTTTCTCTGCCCACCCCAAGCCGCCCGCCGCGACCAGGCCACTCGATCGGTGGGTCCCAACATGGGGGTTAGCACTGCAATGATCGATGCACTGTACTTAATGAACTCGAAGGACAAGCCATGAATGAAAACAAAGTCATGATGTATGGCACCAACGCGTGCCCATTTTGTGTGGCAGCGCGGTCGCTGCTGCAATCAAAAGGCGTTGACTGGGACGAGGTCTTGATTGATGTCCACCCAGAGCGACGCGCTGAGATGATCGCCAAAACCCAGCGCCACACCGTGCCCCAAATCTTTATTGGTGATCACCACGTTGGGGGGTTTGATGATTTGCAAGCGCTCGATCAGGCCGGCCGGCTCGATGCATTGCTTCAGCCTTGAGTCCCCATGGCGCCGACGGTGGCGCATCCAATCGGACGCATTGGCCCCGGCTGTGGGGAATGTTCGGTATAATAGGGGGCTTACCTAAGAGCATCCTTTAAGGCACAGCGTGAGCCAGTCAGCACAAACCATTACCGTGATCCGGGGCGACGGCATCGGCCCGGAGATCATGGACGCAACGATTGACGTCCTCAACCACCTGAATGATCAGCATCAACTGGGCTTGGCATACGACTTCCAGCTGGCGGGTCTTGAAGCCATTGAGCAAACCGGTGACCTCTTACCGGAGGCGACCTTGGCGTCGATTGATCACAACAAGGTGTGTCTCAAAGCACCGTTGACCACACCGGTCGGGGGTGGATTTAAATCTCTGAACGTTGCGCTTCGCTCGCATTTTGACCTTTATGCCAATGTGCGCCCGGCCATCAGCTTCGAAGGCTCGCGGTCGCGGTATCACGGCATTGACCTGATTACGGTGCGAGAAAACACCGAAGGGGCGTACTTGGCAGAGGGTGCTTGCACGGCGGCCGATGGGTCGCGTGCCGAATCCAAAATGATCGCCACACGCGCAGGCTGTGAGCGCATTGTTCGCTACGCGTTTGACTTGGCCAAGCGCTGTGGGCGCAAGAAAGTCACGGTGGTCCATAAGGCCAACATTCTTAAAGACGTCACGGGCTTGTTTTTGCGCGTGGCCCACGAGGTGGCTCAAGATTATCCTGACATCGAGTGTCAGGACATGATTGTGGATAACACGGCCATGCAGCTGGTGATGCGCCCAGAGCAGTTTGATGTCATCGTAACGACCAATCTGTTTGGCGACATCATCTCTGATTTATGTGCTGGTCTGGTCGGTGGCTTAGGGTTGGCACCGGGCGCCAATATTGGCGCATCGCATGCCATGTTCGAGGCCGTGCATGGATCGGCACCCGACATCGCGGGTCAAGGCATTGCCAATCCTTGCGCGCTGCTGTTGGCGACCGCTCAAATGCTGGAACACCTCGATCACCACGCGGCAGCCAAGCAGCTTCGAGGTGCGATCGCCGATGCCATTGCCGCCGGCGATCGAACCACACCAGACTTGGGCGGGCAGGGCACGACCGCGGGGTTTGCACAGGCCATCATCGAGCGACTTGCCTGAGCTCGGCCCATTCGATGTGATTTGTTGCCTTTTTGCAACAACGCATGAAAATTCGGTTAAATCTTCCCCTTAGGCGTTGTATTTTTACCAATAACCTCGCTACACTGAACGCCATGAATCGGGTGTTGACATCGTCGCGCAACGCACTGAAAAGCACCGGCCTCGCCCTGGCGTGGGTTGCCGGCACCGCTGCGGCCATGCCGTCAGACGCAGACCGGGCCCAATTCAAGCTCGGGCCTTGGAAGGCCCAGTTGGTCAGTGAAATCACCCCTCGATTGGATCGTCTCACCCAGCCCCAACCCCAAGATGACATCCAGTGGGTCAATCCGAAGCTTCTGGCGCCCGCCTTCGCGCGCGATTGGTTGAGAGAGACGACACCTGGGTGGCCCTCCAATCAGCGGGTGATTCGTCTCGCCGGGTTTGATCAGATGGGTCAGAAAGTGACCCAAGAGGCCATGGGGCCGATGACATTGGTGGACAGCCAGCGCACGCGGATCGAGCAGTCGCTGCTGATGCCCGGTGTCAAGACGCAGGTCAGCCGTGGCACGTCATGGACGGTCTCGGCGGTGCTGGCCACACAACGCTTCATCAACCCTGGCATGAACCTCATGGCCTACCGGGGCACGCTGCCTGGCAAGCCCAATGCGGGGTGGTGGCATGGCGAGCGCGTCGAGACATCGCACGGTTTGGGTGTGCGCGTTGCTGGTGAGTTTCAGCCCGTGGAAGCGGTGGCCATTGAGATGGGGTTTCGCTCGCACATTGACATGAACGCGTTGGCCAACCTCCAGGGCGTGCATGGGGCCCAAGCCCAGCTGGATATTCCGTCACGGTTTGAAGCGTCGCTCAGCTGGCAGCTGACTGAGCGGGTGGCCACGGTTCTCGGGGCATCACACATTTTTTATTCCGAAGTCGGCGCGTTCCCGTCTCGGGCGATGCCCGCCCGGTTCAGTGGATTGCTGGGTGACTCGACCAGCCCAGAGTTCAGCTGGCGTGATTTGACGGTGCTCAGCGCGGGGGTGGACATCGCTTTGAGCGAGCAATTGACAGCGAGCATCGAATACAAAAATCAGGCCCAGCCTGACCCCACATCCCAAGCCTTGTCTCAGGCTTTGGGGACGGTACTGAATAAACACGCCTGGCGGGTCGGCGTTCGCCAAGCCCTGGGCGATCGAGCCCAAATTCACTTCGGTGCCGCCTATGCACCCCCTGAGTACGCTTTCGGTGGGCACATTCTTGGCGTTGTTTCAGATCAGCTTGATCAAAGTCTGGAAGGGCAGCTTTTGTGGCAAATGTGGTTTTGATTTTTCCCCGTTATACGCAACACTCCCCTTGATCCAAAGGCCAGCCACCGGTGACCTCTCACGGGGAGAGGTCGGCCGGTCTTTGGCCGTTTCGACCAACAAAAGCCCTATAATCAAGCCATGATTCAGCGACTGAACCACTGGCTGACCCGCACCTTCAGCGATCCCCAAGTGTTCTTGCTGGCGATGTCGCTGGTGGTGGGGGTGCTGGTGATTATTTTTTTCGGCCAAATGCTCACCCCGGTGGTGGCTGCGTTGGTGATTGCTTATCTGCTCGAGGGGGTGGTGGGTCGATTGCGACGGTTGGGTCTGCCGCGGCTGTTGTCAGTGAGCGTGGTGTTTACAGGGTTTATGGCGGTGCTGGTGTTTTTGCTGTTTGGTTTGCTGCCACTGATCACGCGCCAAGTCGCAGCGATCTTGCAACAATTGCCAAGCTATGTGGCCCAAGGCCAGGCGTGGTTGGGCACGTTGCCCGAGCGATACCCCAATTTGATTTCTGGCCCGAACCCGGATCCCAATCAAAGCATCGGTGCGCGCGCATTGAGTGAGGATGAGATGCCGTTGGCGTTGATCTCCCAAGATCAGCTCAGCGCATTGCTGGAGGCCACCAGTGCGGAGCTGATCAACTATGGGGCACGGCTGGTGTCTTTTTCAGGGGTGATGGGGCTGGTGAGTTTGCTGATCTTTTTGGTCTTGATGCCGGTGTTGGTGTTTTTCTTTTTAAAAGACAAGCACCGTTTGATGGCGTGGGTGCGTGCGCACACGCCCAAAGATCGAGGCTTGGTGACTCAGGTGTGGCGAGATGTTGATGCACAGATTGGCAACTATGTTCGGGGCAAAGCCCTTGAGATCGTCATTGTTTGGAGTGTGACCTACGTGGTCTTTTTGCTGTTGGGGTTGCCATTTGCATTACTGCTGTCGCTGTTGGTCGGGCTGTCGGTCATCATTCCCTACATTGGTGCCGCGGTGGTGACCATTCCGATCGCGGTGGTGGCGCTGGTGCACTTTGGTGGATTGGGCCCAGAATTTTGGTGGGTGATGATCGCGTATGCGGTGATCCAAGCGCTGGATGGCAATGTGCTGGTGCCCGTATTGTTTTCAGAGGTGGTGAGTTTGCACCCGGTGGCGATCATCACAGCCATTCTGGTCTTTGGCGGCATCTGGGGATTTTGGGGCGTATTTTTTGCCATTCCCTTGGCGACCGTGGTCAGCGCTGTGCTCCGTGCTTGGCCGCGGGCATTGAGTGAGGGCGATGCAGCCAACGCCTGAGCGCTTTGTCTTGGCGGATCGCCACCACGATCCAGACACCGGCCAAGTCAAGCTGAACTATCGGCTGGATGACGAGCATTTCACCGAGACCTTTTTTATGCCACCGGGCCGGTGCGCCACACGCCAGCGTCAGCAGGCTTTGGACAATGCCCTCGATGCGTTGCATTGGATTGCAGGAGTGAGCTATTTCAAAGCGTTTTGTCCGCCTCGCTTTGAGGCCACTCAACGTGTGCCCACGCCTGCGCAAGGCCAGTGGTTGGATCAGATTTATCGGGAGGGTTTGGCCGAGTTTGCGCATCACCAAGGTTTGGATCGTACGCAATTTCCGCCTGCCCCGCGGTGCGCGTCGGATGGGGAGACGGCCAACGCGGACTCGCTGGGCTTGGGATCGGTCATCCTGTTGCCTTTGGGCGGGGGCAAAGACTCTCTGGTGGCATGGCGCCGCTTAGTGGATCAAGGCTTTGGTGGGCAGATCATGAGCGTCCAAATCGGACAGGCGCCCGCCATCCAATCTTTGGCTCAAAGCATGGTGGCCCGTGGCGATGTGAGGAAACACTGGGTGATTGCCCGCCAGCTTGATCCAAAGCTCCAAGCATTGAACGCGCGAGGCGCCATGAATGGCCATGTGCCGATCACCGCGATCAATACGGCGGCATTGACTGTATTGGCGATCTTATTGGATGCCCATTGGGTGGTTTTTGCCAATGAGCGATCGGCCGACGAGCCCACATTGATGGATGCCTCCAATCGACCGGTCAATCATCAGTTTTCAAAATCGTGGGGGTTTGAGCAACTTTGGGCCGACTGGGTCGCGCGCTACATCGCTCAGGATTTAAGGGTGTTTTCGATTCTTCGTGCGCGAACAGAGTTGTCGATTGCGAAAACGTTTGCAACGATGCCCACCTATCATGGCGAGTTTAGTTCGTGTAACCGCAACTTCCACATTGACCCGAAAAAGCGGGCCCGAACCCGCTGGTGTGGGGCGTGTCCAAAGTGCCGATTTGTCTATTTGGTGTTGGCTGTTTGGATGACCCCGGCTGAGCTGGTGGCCATTTTTGGCCGTGATTTGTTGGCGGATGAGCATGCCATTGATGGCTTCAATCAGCTGCTTGCGCTCGATGGCCACAAGCCCTTCGAATGCGTGGGGCAGGCCGATGAGGCGCGGTGTGCGATCCAAAGCTTGAGTCGGTCCGATCGCTGGGCCAGTCACGCTGTGGTGGCTGCGTTGGCGCCCAAGCTCGCTTCAGTGACGGTGCCGCCAATTGACACCCTTCTGGCAATTCAGTCGCCGCATGCATTGCCCTCCGAGCTTCAACCATGACGCTGGCTGAGTTGGCGAGCCTGCGTTTGGCCATTTTGGGTTTCGGTCGGGAGGGCCAAGCGTGTCAGGGCGTGCTTCAAGCGCACGGGCTGAGCCACTCACCCACGGTGTGGACAGAATCAGGCCCGACCCCAGATACCGACTGCGCGCGCGTCGAAGCCTTCGATGATCGCCTGGCGGATTTTGATGTCGTGATTCGCTCACCAGGCATCCCAGACACCCATCCGGCTTTGGAGGGCTATCGGGCGCGCGGCGGGCGCGTTGTCAATCCCTCATCGATTTGGTTTGCTGAGCGCCCTGAGGTCCCGGTGATTGGTGTGACCGGCTCAAAAGGCAAGAGCACCACCACCGCGCTCCTGGGCCATCTGCTGCAGGCCATGGGTCAGCACGTGGTGGTGGCTGGCAACATCGGTGAGCCCCTGGTGGGGTTGCTCGCTCGGCCCGACTGCGAGACGCTCGATGGCGTGGTGGCGGAATTGTCGAGCTTTCAGCTCACCGATGTGGTTGGGCGCCTTCGTCTGGGCATCATCACACGACTGTTTCCTGAGCACACCGACTGGCACGGTGGGGTGGCGCCGTATTACGCGGCCAAAGCGCGCTTATTTGATCTGGCCGATCCAAACCCTGTGCTGGTCAATGCGGCTGATCCGGTGCTGATGGCCGCCTACGCTGGGCGTGCCAATCTCTATCCCTGTCATCCGACACGTCCCGACCCCGCGGCGCCCATCGTGCACGATGGGCATCGAATCATGGCCGAGTCCGATGTCTGGATCGAAGCTGAGGCGCTGCCTTTGCCTGGACGTCATAACCTCGACAACGCGGTGATGGCTCTGTCTGCTGTGGCCACCTTGGGCTTGGATGCGCACATCGCCAGCCAAGCCCTGGCTGACTTCACGCCCTTGGCGCATCGGTTGGAAGTGGTTCATCAAACCGCCTCGGCGGTGTGGATCAATGACTCCATCGCCACCAGCCCTCACGCCACTCGGGCGGCGCTCGAGGCCTTAATCGATCGAGATGTGGTGTTGATTGTGGGGGGGCAAGATCGCGGCGGCGACTGGGCGGTGGTCATGGAGCACTTGCAAAGCCACCCCATCAAAGCGCTGGTTACATTGCCTGCGTGTGGCCCGGCGATTGCTCAGACGCTGAGCGATGCCGGGGTCATTTCGCCCGCGCGGATCAGTCAAGCACGGGACATGGGTGAGGCCGTTGCACAAGCCGATGACTGGGCCCGCCAATCACCCAGCGCTGCCCCAGTGGCGGTGCTCCTGAGTCCGGGGTCACCGAGTTTCGGACAGTTCAGTGACTTTGAGGATCGGGGCCGGCAGTTTGTGAAAGCAGTGACGGCTTATTGCTCGCGGTAAACCGCATGCTGGATTAAAACGCCCAACGCGTCACGCTCCAGCGTCGGTGGCAAGTGATCGAGGCTTGACTGGGCTTCCTCGGCCAAACGCTCGGCTTGCTCCTTGGCTTGGCGGAGGGCATCCAGCTCGGTCAAGACATTACACACCGCATCCAGCTGGTCCAGGTTGGATGATTCAATCACGGATCGGATCATGGCCTGCTGGGGCGCTGTGCCTTGCTGTAAGGCCAGAATCAAAGGCAAGGTGACTTTGCCCTCAGCCAAGTCATCACCAATATTTTTGCCCAGCAGGGCATCATCGGCCTGATAGTCCAAGACATCGTCTGTGATTTGGAAGCACTGGCCCAGTGCCAAACCAAACTGGCGCATGGTGGGGCGAAGGGCAGGATCCATGCTGGGGTTTTCGCTTTGAGCCACCACCGCACCCAGTTCTGCGCTGGCTGCAAACAGGCACGCGGTTTTGTCAGAGATGATTCGAAAGTAATCGTCGACGCTTAAATCGGCATTGCCCATCTGCATCAGCTGCAACACCTCGCCAGCGGCAATCGTGTTGGTGGTGTTGGCCAGAATCTTCATCACTTCGGGATTGTCCAGCTCCACCATCATCTGGAAGCTTCTTGAATAGAGAAAATCGCCGACCAGCACCGAAGGCGCGTTCCCCCAAATCTGATGCGCGGTTTGTTGGCCTCGCCGACGCGCCGATTCATCAACCACATCATCGTGAAGCAATGTTGCGGTGTGGATGAATTCAATCACCGCAGCCAATTGAATGTGGTCGGTGCCTTGATAGCCGAGGGCCTTGGCAATGAGCAGGTGGACCAGGGGGCGCATTCGTTTCCCCCCACTTTGAATAATGTGTTCGGCGATGCTGTTGACCAACACCACATCGGAGTGCAACCGATCGGCAATCAGCGCATCGACCGCCCGCCGGTCGCGATCAGAGAGCGCCATCACCTCGGTCAGGTCATTGATCTGGGGCATCGCTGGGGCTTGTTCCATAACCTACAATTATACGAGCCCAACTCGCTCGTGTCGGCACGAGTTGTACGACAGCGCCATTCAAGGATGGCTGTGCTAGACTTTCGAGATCAGTGGGCATCAAGCGCGAAGGAGAACACGCAGTCATGGCTCGAGGCATCAATAAAGCAATACTTATCGGGAACTTAGGGGCAGATCCTGAAATTCGCCACACCCAAGGGGGCAATGCCGTTGCCAATCTGTCGCTTGCCACGTCCGAGACCTGGCGCGACAAGACCACCGGAGAAACCCGAGAAAATACCGAATGGCACCGCGTGGTGATGTTCGGCCGCCTGGGTGAAATTGCCGGTGAGTACCTCAAAAAAGGCAGCAAGGTCTACATCGAAGGTCGGCTGCAAACGAGAAAGTGGCAAGATCGAGACGGCAATGATCGATACACCACCGAAATTGTGGGCAATGAGATGCAAATGCTCGATTCTCGCGGTGGCGGTGATTCAGGCTTCGACCAGCGGCCGCCCCAAGGTCAGCCCTCGAGCGCGCCGGCCAATGAGGCGCCAGCGCAGGGTGCACCCGCGGGGTTGGAAGACGATATTCCGTTTTAATGGCGTGAGTTTTTTTAGCGAAGGCCAACCGACAAGGGGCTGACATGTCAACGATTTTGGTCACGGGGGGTGCGGGGTTCATCGGCGCCAATTTCGTGCGCTATGTGCTCGACAACACCGATCATCAGGTCATCAATCTGGATGCGTTGACCTACGCTGGCAATCCAGACTCACTGGCCGACCTCGACCCCCACAGGCACCAATTGGTCGAGGGCGATATCGTTGACGAGGATTTGGTTTCGGGGCTGCTGGCTGCGCATCAACCCGATGCGGTGGTGCACTTTGCGGCTGAATCACATGTCGACCGATCCATTGATGGGCCCGGCGCTTTTATTCGGACCAACATCAACGGCACCCAAAACATGCTCGATCAGGCGCTGGCATACTGGTCGGGATTGTCGGGGCAGCGCCGCGATCGGTTTCGGTTCGTTCACATCTCCACCGATGAGGTCTACGGCACTCTCAAACCTGGTGAGCCAGCGTTTGATGAGCATCATCAATATGCCCCCAATTCTCCGTATGCCGCCTCAAAAGCCGCGGCCGATCACTTGGCACGGGCCTGGCATAAAACCTATGGCCTGCCGGTGATCACCACCAATTGCTCCAACAATTACGGGCCGTACCAGTTCCCAGAAAAACTGATCCCACTGATGCTCATCAATGCCTTGAATGGCAAGCCACTGCCCGTGTATGGCGACGGCCAGCAGTGCCGAGACTGGCTGTTTGTGACGGATCACTGTCGAGCCATTGAAGCCGCCCTCAATCATGGTCAGCCGGGTCGGGTCTATAACGTTGGCGGCGATGCGGAGATGACCAATCTAGAGGTGGTCCATGTCTTGTGCGATTTGCTCGACCAGCAGGTCCCCATGGCGCGACCCAGGCGCGAGTTGATTGAGTTTGTCGAAGACCGGCCGGGCCACGATCGTCGCTACGCGATTGATGCGCGTCGGATTAAAAGTGAGCTGGGCTGGGCCCCCAAAATGACGTTCGAGGCTGGCCTGGCCGAGACGGTGTCGTGGTATTTGGACCATACAGCATGGTGGCAGCGCATCCAAGATGGGCGCTACCGCCAAGAGCGCTTGGGCCTGCGGGGTGCCCGTGCTGTGCAAGCCTCGGCCGAGGCACCGTCGGCATGAGTCGCAAAGGCATTATTTTGGCAGGCGGTGCGGGGACGCGGCTGTATCCCATCACCCAGGTGATCAGCAAGCAGCTGCTGCCCGTTTACGACAAGCCGATGATTTATTACCCCTTGTCCACGCTGATGCAGGCCGGGATACGCGAGATTTTGTTGATCACCACCCCCCATGAGCAGCACCTTTTTCAAACGCTTTTGGGCGATGGTCGCCAGTGGGGCATTGAGCTTGACTATGCGGTTCAAGAACACCCCAGGGGCTTGGCAGATGCGTTCATTGTCGGTCGCTCGTTTATCAACGGTGAACCATCGTGCTTGATTTTGGGCGACAACATTTTTCATGGCGATGGCATGGGGCGGCTGTTGGCCCGTGCCATGAGTCGTCACAACAAAGCCACGGTCTTTGGTTACTACGTCAAAGACCCCGAGCGGTATGGGGTGGTTGAGATGGATGCCAGCGGCCAAGTGCACTCGCTGGAAGAAAAGCCTGCTCAACCAAAGTCCAATTATGCGGTGACAGGGCTTTACTTCTACGACGAGCGCGCCTGTGACTTTGCCGCTCAATTGACGCCCTCGCCCCGAGGAGAGATTGAGATCACCGACCTCAATCGATGCTACCTGGATGCCGACGATTTGGTGGTGGAGCGGATGGGCCGCGGATACGCGTGGTTGGACACGGGGACCCATGAGTCACTGCAGCAGGCGGCAGGCTACATCAACACCCTCAGTTCCAGACAGGGGCTTCGCGTGGCCTGTCCCGAAGAAATGGCCTATCGCCAGGGATGGATTGATCATCAGGCGCTGTTGGCACTGGCTGAACCGCTGGTCTCGAGTGGGTATGGCGACTACCTCCGACGGGTGGCCAGTCAAGACGCTTCGTTTGATGGCTAGCCCATGGAAGTCCAACCGACGTCGCTCAATGGGGTGCTGCTGATCCAACCGAGGGTGTTCTCGGATGATCGCGGCTGGTTCATGGAAAACTGGCGCCGCGAGCATTACGAGGCCATGGGGATTCCTGAGCCCTTCGTGCAAACCAACAGCTCTCACTCCAGCCAAGGTGTGATTCGTGGATTGCACTATCAGTGGCCTGAACCACAGGGCAAACTGGTGTGGGTCAGCCAAGGTGAGGTGTTCGATGTGGCCGTGGATATTCGCCATGACTCCCCTCAGTTTGGTCAATGGGTGGGGGTGGTCCTGGATGCCCAAGCCCACCAACAGCTGTGGATTCCACCGGGCTTTGCTCATGGGTTCCAAGTGCTGAGCCCCACGGCGACGTTTCACTACCAATGCACAGCGCCTTATCGGCGTGAACATGACCGCGCGATCGACTGTGGTGATTCAGACATCGGCGTTCAGTGGCCATTGGCGATTGATGGTCTGTCTGAGAAAGACCAGCAAGCGCCAACACTCGGTGAGATTTCGGACAGTCAGTTGCCCTCATGCGCATCCTGCTGACCGGTGCAAAAGGCCAGCTGGGTCGCCACCTGAGCGAGCGACTTCAAGGGGCTGACGATTTGATTGAAGTCGATCGGGCCCGCTGTGATTTGGCCAATGCCGCCGCGGTGTCGGCGCTCCTTGATGCCACCCACCCCGATTGGATCATTAACGCGGCAGCGATGACCGGCGTGGATGAAGCCGAAACCGCATCAGCCGAGGCCGATCAACTCAATCACCGCCTGCCAGAGCAATTGGCGCATTGGGCCAAGGTCCATTCCGCCCGGTTGCTGCACTACTCAACGGACTATGTCTTCTCAGGCACAGGCGATGCGCCTTGGAAAGAGACCGATGCGCCAGCGCCCCAGAGTGTCTATGGCATCACCAAGCGGCGGGGCGAGGAGGCCGTCGTCGCTTCAGGCGCCAGCGCGTATATCGTGAGAACGGCCTGGGTGTACAGCGCTTTGCGTGGCAATTTCTTAAGCGCGATCTTGGGCAAAGCGGCTCAGGGTCAAGCGCTTCGCGTGGTGAATGATCAGATTGGTTCACCCACCTGGGCCGGCTCGCTGGCCCATGCCACGACGTCACTTTTGGCACGTCCACCTGAGATGGAGGTGGGCTGCACACTGTTGCATGTGGTCAATCGGGAGGCCATGAGCTGGTTTGAGTTGGCTCAGCGAGCCGTCCATAAAGCGGTTGAGCTTGGGGTGCTGGATCGGCCTGTTGATGTCATGCCGGTCAGTTCCGATGAATGGCCACAGATCGCTCCAAGGCCGGCTTTCTCGGTCTTGGACCCATCCAAGTATGAGACACTGACCGGTCAAGAAATGGCCTCTGTGGATGAGGCCTTGGATGCGTGTTTAGCCAATTGGAGCCAGTGGCAATGTTGATTCCAGTGATTTTGTCTGGGGGCGCGGGAACGCGGCTGTGGCCGGTGTCCAGAAAAGCCCACCCCAAGCCGTTTATGCGCTTAGCCGACGGCGAAACCCTGGCGGGAGCAACCATCAAACGCGCTCTGGCAGTGGCCGATGGATCGACTTCGGCATCGCCGACCACCCTCACGGTAACCAGCCGCGATCATTATTTTCTGACTCGAGACATCTACCAATCCATCCGCCCGGATGCCAACCACCATTTCTTGTTGGAGCCGGAGGGTCGAAACACTGCCCCGGCCATTGTGGCGGCTGCACGTTGGGTGGCTGAGCGCTTTGGTGATGAGGCCAAGCTGTTGGTTATGCCGGCAGATCACCTGATTAAAGACATGAGCGTTTTTGGCCAAGCGGTCGAGGCGGCCGGCGCATTGGCAGAGCAGGGTTGGCTGACCTGTTTGGGTGTCCAGCCAACTCACCCTGAGACCGGCTATGGCTACATCCGAGCCGCGGCCGATTTGCCTGGGGGTGGGTTGGAGATTGATGCCTTTGTGGAAAAGCCTGATCTTGAAACCGCCGAGCGGTATCTGCGCTCTGGCGAATTCTTGTGGAATGCCGGCATGTTTTGTTTTACCGCCCGCAGCATTTTGACAGCGGTTGATGAACAAAGCCCAGACATTGCCCAGGCCATGAACCGTGTCTGGGAAGAGGTGGATGCGACAAGCGACCCCATCGAGTTGCCGGCGCGATTGTTTTCAAAGGTACGCTCTGAATCGATTGATTTTGCGGTGATGGAAAAAGCCACTCAACGAGCCGTGGTGCCGATGGATTGTGGTTGGTCGGACATCGGCTCATGGCAGGCGATCAGCGATCTCTATGAAAGTGATCGCTCGGGCAATCGGATCCAGGGCGAAGTCGTGTTGATCGATGGCAACAACAACTTTATCCAAGCAGAGCGGCGCTTGATCGCGGCGGTGGGCATCCAAGATCTGGTGATTGTGGATACTGAAGATGCGGTGTTGGTCGCACAAAAAGACCGCGCACAAGAGGTCAAAGCGATTGTCGATGAACTGCAGCGCCACAACCACGCCACGGTGACTCACCACGCAACCACCCATCGGCCATGGGGCACCTACACCGTGCTCGAAGACACCCGCCACTGTCGTGTTCGGCGATTGCGCATTAAACCGCGTGGGGTGTTGTCGCTGCAGATTCATCACCGACACAGCGAACACTGGACGGTGGTCAAAGGCCAAGCGCAAGTTCAGGTCGGTGAAGACCACCAGCTGTTGGAAGCGGGTCACACCGTGGCCATTCCCGTGGCCTGTCCGCATCGACTGGAGAACAAGACCGGTGATACGATCGAAGTCATTGAAGTTCAAACCGGTGAGTACCTGGGTGAGGATGACATGGAACGCTTGGAGGATTTTTATGGGACAGGCTAAGTGGACGCGATGGGCAAGCCTGATTGCGGTGTGGGTGTTGGCTGCGTGCCAAGGGGGTGATCCCTCAGCCACGGCACCTGAGCCCGATCGTCATTCTGCCCAACCGACTCAAGCGACATGGAATGATCAGACCTGGTCTGAAAACACCCTGGCTTGGCGTGATGCACGCCTGGAGCGCTTGCTCATGCCGGATGGCTATTTGTCTCTGGCGGCGCTGGATTTTTACGAGCCGGGCCTTTGGACTGTGGGGGCCAGTGATCAAGCCGTGGTGGGCATGCCCACAGGCCCTGAGATTTGGGGGGAGCTTGTGCTGGGTGATGATCAAGCCTGGTTCGTGCCAGATGCCGCCGTGAGCGATGAAGTGACGGTGTCGCATCCCCATCCCGACCAAGGTGATCCACCGTTGCCCGGTGCGGTGCGGCTATCGGTGGCTGGTGATGCGGCCACCACCAGCCGCGTAGGCGGTGGTGATGCGCATTTTTATATGGCGATCCGTAAAGGCGATTGGGCGGTTCGGGTGCGTGATCCCAATTCCCGCGCGCGTGAGAACTTTGTGGGTCTAGACCATTACCCCTTGGATCGAACGTTCCAAGTGGTGGCGGAATTCGAGGCGCACCCGCCGGGCACAACCATCCCCACCGCCACCGTGTTGGGCGAGATGCTCGATCAGCCCAACCCAGGGCGAGTGGTCTTCGAGCTGGGGGGCGAGACGTTCTCACTCGAAGCCATTGAGGCAGAGTCAGGGCGCGAGTTCTTTTTTATTTTCGCGGATCGAACCTCTGGCAAGGACACCTACGGGTTGGGCCGATTCCTGTACTCTGACTTGCCCAATGACGAGGGTTTGGTGGTGCTGGACTTCAATCGGGCCTACAACCCACCGTGCGCGTTTAATGCCTTCACCACCTGCCCACTGCCGCCACCGGGCAACCGAATTGATTTCCCAATCGAAGCCGGTGAGCTCAAGTATGCCGGCCAGGCCGGTCAAGATCCGGATCAGTTGCCGGTGAACTGAGGCGCGCGCTTGTCCAAAAAGGCCTGCGTGCCCTCTTTCATGTCTTCGCTGGCGCAGGCCAGGGCAAAGCGAGCGGTCTCCAGCGACAGCGCAGACGTCAAATCCATGTCCTCACCGAGCACCGCCGCCTCCAAAATGCCGGCCATCGCTGCCGGTGCCGATTGGGCAAGTTGCGCGGCAAGGCGCATGGTCGTCTCAAGCAAGGCCTCGGCACCGACGGTTTGGTTGACCAGGCCCATCGAAGCGGCCGTCGGTGCATCCACGGGCTCGCCGGTGAGCATCATCGACAGCGCCTGGCCACGGCCAATCAACCGGGTCAGTCGTTGTGTGCCCCCAAACCCTGGCAGAATGCCCAATTTGACCTCCGGCAGGCCCAGTTGAGCCTTATCGCTGGCCAATCGAAGGTGACAGGCCAGTGCCAGCTCCAGTCCTCCGCCCAGCGCGAAGCCGTTCACCATGGCGATGACAGGCTTGTCCAGTCGCTCAATGCGACGCATCACCTGCTGGCCATACTGCGAGAACTGATGGGCTTTCAAAGGCGATAAGTGATTGATTTCTTTGATGTCGGCACCCGCGACGAACGCTTTTTGACCTTGTCCGGTGATCACGATGACGCGCGTGCTTGGGTCTTGGGCGGTTGTGCCGACCACATGGTCGAGCTCGGCCAATGTGGCTTGATTGAGGGCATTGAGCTTGTCTGGGCGGTTGATGGTGATGGTGGTGACGCCGTCGGCGGCGGTCACTAACAAATTCTTAAGGTCCATGGTTTGGGTTCCATCCGCTGAGAAGGGCATGAATGTGGGCGTATTGTAGCGTGAGGAAAAATCAAACGAGGGATGGAATCGAGGGTGTATCCTGCTCACCGGTCGGTTAGAATGTCGAGGTTCCCGATAAGCCAAGCTATGGAGGCAACATGATTAAGACCGCAGTGGGTCTGTTGATGGCAACAGGATTGGTCGCGCACGCGGCCGCGCAAGACATGACGTCAGAAGAAGAGCGTCTGGGCTATTCAATCGGTTATGAGTTTGGCGCAGAGCTCCAAAGCTACGACATCGATTTGGATTTAGAGGCGGTTTACGCTGCGATCGGTGCGGCCTACAACGGCGAAGAACCGGCCGTTGCAGTCGAAGAAATGCGCGAGCGGATGGTTGCACTCCAAGAGCGCATTCGCGAAGAGCGCATGGCAGAGTTTGAGGCACTGGCTGAAGAAAATCAGGCGCGTGCAGAAGAGTTTTTAAATGAAAACGAATCCAAAAATGGCATTGTCTCTTTGCCCAGCGGTGTGCAGTACCGGGTGATTGAAGAGGGTGAAGGTGAGCGTCCAACAATGGATGATGTTGTGACCGTTCACTACCGAGGATCAAAGACTGACGGGCGCGAATTCGACAGCTCCTTCCGTCGCGGCGTGCCGGCCGTGTTTGAGGTCAACTCTGTGATCCCCGGTTGGCAAGAAATCCTGCCGTTGATGCGAGAAGGCGCCATGTGGCAGGTGTTTTTGCCACCTGAGCTCGCGTTCGGCGTCCGTGGTGATCCACCGGTGATTGGTCCCAACGAAGCGCTGCAATTTGATCTTCGGTTGGTCCAAATCGGTGCCCCAGAGGGCTTCGAGGAGCAGCAGGCGCAAGAAGGCATGACCCCGTAATACAGGCTTGCGTGGGATAACACGATGACCGCAGCCACCCTTTGGCCCACCATTGAGTCTCCGTGCGTCAGCATTTGCACGCTCGGAGATTCAGGACACTGCATCGGCTGCTTTCGAACGGCTGAAGAGATTGGTGACTGGCTCAGCTACAGTCATGAGCAGCGTCGAGCGATCATCGAGCAATTGCCGAGGCGAGCGGAGCAATTATTCGAGGATGAGTGATCTCAAAAGCCGCTTGGTCAGCGCTGTTCAACTGGCCTCGTTGCAAGCCCCATCCGCCCCTGCTGATGCCTCTGGGCTCAGCGGGGGTTCTTTTATCCGCGACCAAGAGACTCAAAAACAACAGGCTGCGGTGCTTGTGGCGTGTCTGGCTCGGCCTGAGCCCAGCGTCGTGTTGACGGTGCGTGCCAACGGTGTGCCCCAGCATGCGGGTCAAGTGGCATTGCCCGGTGGGCGGCGCCACCCCGGCGAGTCATTTCCCGAGGCCACCGCCCTTCGGGAAGCCCACGAGGAGGTGGGGTTGGATCCCAGTGAGGCGACAGTGTTGGGGGTTTTGCCGCCTGTTTCGACCCTGACCGGATACACCGTGTCTCCGGTGGTGGCTTGGGTGGATCGGCCCGTCGGTCTGATCGCGCACGAGCGAGAAGTCAGTCAGATTTTCCTGTGGCCTCTGGCCGAGGTCCTCAACCTCGATCGATATTCGACCCACCAAGTGCGTCTGTCTCAGTCCGGGCGAGTGCATCGGTATCAGATTTGGCGTCTGCAGGGCGGACAGTGGCCCATCTGGGGGGCCACCGCCGAGGTTTTATCGAAGCTGGCCCAGCGTTAGCGGGGTCGAACCTCCAATTGAGTGGTGTGACGTTGACCGGCGGCATCAATCAATGACAGTTCGATTTGATCGCCGGCTTCAAAAGTGGTCAACGGCTCCATCAGCATGATATGAAACCCGCCAGAGGCGAGCACCACATCCTCGCCAGGGGGAATGTTGAGCGCCTCGAGTCGGCGCATGCGCATGACACCGTCTTCTTTGATCATGTCATGGATTTCAATGCGACCAAACTGGGGGCTTTCACCATCCACCAAGGCAATCGGGGCGTCACCGGTGTTGCTGAGCACCATAAATCCAGCCATGGTCCGTCCCGGCGGAGCCAGCGGCGACCACGGGTCATCAAACGCCAGCGCGGCCAAGGTTGTGCTCGACAACGCCATCAATAAGGCAGTGAGAATCGCGTGGCTGAATTTCATGGTGGCTCTCCAGAATCGGTGGACCCCTCCATTATCCAATAAATCGGATCCGTGGGTGGGTGAGTTGGTGTAGAGTTTGGCCTATGGGGCGAGTGAAAAGCCCCTCATCTTAATCACCTTTTGTGCATCACCGACCAACAGAGGCCGAAGCCATGTCTGATTTAGTGAAAGTCGCCGATCATGAAAACGGCGTTCGCGTCATTGCCCTGAACCGACCACCGGCCAATGCCCTGAACCCAGCGATGGTGGCCACACTTCGGGAGGCGCTCAATGAGGCCGCTCGGCAAGGCGTTGATGGGGTGGTTCTGACCGGGCAGCCGGGTGTATTTTCTGCCGGGCTCGATGTCCCTGAATTGCTGCGACTCGATGAGACCGGGATGCGGGCCTTTTGGACCGATTTTTTTGGGTTGCTTGAGCAGGTCGCCGCCAGCCCCATGCCCATCGTCGCGGGTCTAACCGGACACAGCCCCGCTGGGGGCACGGTCATTGCGCTTTTTGCAGACTATCGCATTCAAGCGCGTGGGCCTTTTCAGCTGGGCCTCAATGAGGTCCAAGTCGGTTTGGTTGTGCCCCCGGTGATCCATGAAGCATTGGTTCGACTGATTGGCGCCTATCCGGCAGAACGTCATTTGGTCGCAGGCCAAATGGTTGACGCTGAGTCTGCACAGGCAGTGGGCTTGGTGGATGAGGTGGTCGAACCTGACCAGGTGATCCAGCGCGCTGGCGATTGGCTGGCTGAGCACTTGTCCATGCCACGACAAGCGATGCTCACAACACGTGCCATTTGCCGGAAAAGTCTCATTGAGAGTTTTAAAGCGCCCGGCGCGATGGATTTGGATCGGTTCGTGGAGGGCTGGTTTAGCGAAGAAACGCAGCAGACCATGCAGGCTTTGGCCGACCGCTTGAGAAAGGCTTAACTCGGTGGGCCCTCAGCGCCGGCGAGCGTGCGCATCACCTCAGGCAGTGGGACCGATTGGCCAGAGGCTTTGTCAATCCAAACCAAGGTTGTTTGCCCCTCGGCGTAAATGGGTTGGTCCTCGTTGACGGGGTCGACGGCTTCGAGGGTATGACCCAGAACCAAGCTGCTGCGGCCAACACGGATAGGCTCAATGGACACCCGGACACTGGCCGGCCAGAGAATGGGCCGACGATAATCAAGGTTGATGTTGGCGACCACGGGACCTTGATTGATGCCTTGCCAATCGCTGGGCACGGTTTCCATCCACCGCGCTCGACACTCTTCGATTAACCGCAGGTGAGTGACATTCCCCACGTGGTTGTAGGGGTCTAAGTCGCCCCATAAGACGTCCAAGACGCAAGAAAATGCTTTTTGCATTGGGTGATTGGCCTCACACGGTTTAGATGCGCCATTATGATAACCGCTCAGAATGTGGTTGGCTGACAGGACATACAAGGACCAACATGGCCCAACAAGACCCGCACACTCCATCCAAAGTAACCGGTCCATGGCAAACGCTGGCCTCCGTTGTGGGCTTTGAGCTGGGTTTGGGCGCTGTGGCGTGGGCCATTGCGGCTTGGGTGGGACTTGATTTGGTTGAGCGGATGGTTTGGGATACCGCGACCCTCAATTGGGCGGTGATCGCGACCGTGCCGCTGGTGGGGGCGATGTGGGTGCTCACTCGGAGCGATTGGCGCTGGGTGAAGGTGCTCAATGAGCCGGTCAATCAGCACCTTGTGCCTTTGTTTCAAAACCTCCCCGCGGGTGGACTGGTGCTCATTGCTTTGGCGGCTGGCACGGGCGAAGAGCTGTTGTTTCGCGGCGTGATCCAGCAAAGCCTGACTGACTGGGGTGGCGTTGGCTTTGGCCTGATCTCAGCGTCCATTGTGTTTGGGCTGGCCCATGCCCTCAATCGGTACTACGTGCTGGTGACCATGGTGATGGGGGTTTATCTGGGACTGCTTTATCAAGCCAGCCAGAACATTGTGCTGGTTGTGCTCGTTCACGCGCTTTATGACTGGGCGGTCTTGCGCTTTATCTTGCTGCGATCAAGCCCCAACATGGGCGCCAAATACTGACCTGTCCAAGAGTCTTTGCTCTTGGCGATGTGTTCGGGTGTGCCGGTGGCGATGATGCAACCACCGCGCTCACCCCCCTCAGGTCCTAAGTCCACAATCCAATCCGCCGTCTTTATCACATCGAGATTATGCTCAATCACCACCACCGTGTTGCCATGATCGCGCAAACGGTGCAAGACACCCAGCAGCTGTTTGATGTCATGAAAATGCAGCCCGGTGGTGGGCTCGTCCAGAATGTACAGCGTATTGCCGGTATCGCGTTTGGACAATTCCCGAGACAACTTGATTCGTTGTGCCTCACCGCCAGATAGGGTGATGGCGCTTTGGCCCAGCGTTAAATAACTCAAACCGACATCCATCATCGTTTGTAGACGCTTGGCCACCGCGGGCACAGGCTCAAAAAAAGCCAGGGCATCTTCAACGGTCATTGACAACACGTCGTGGATGCTTTTTCCTTTGTAGTGCACGCTGAGTGTTTCGCGGTTATAGCGCTTGCCGTGACAGACATCGCAAGGCACAAAAATATCGGGTAAGAAATGCATCTCAACCCGAATCATTCCATCCCCTTGGCATGCCTCGCATCGGCCACCTTTCACATTGAATGAAAACCGTCCCGGCTTGTAACCGCGAGATCGCGCTTCAGCGGTGCCCGCAAACAGCTCGCGAATGGGGGTGAACACGCCGGTGTATGTTGCGGGATTGGAGCGAGGGGTGCGCCCGATGGGGCTTTGGTCAATCTCTACGACTTTGTCAAACCACTCGAGGCCTTGCGCTTTTTTGTACGGGGCAGGGTTGTCGGGCGAACGGTTAAGTTCCCGAGCCAAAAGGCGATAAAGGGTGTCATTGATCAAGGTGGATTTGCCCGAACCCGACACGCCGGTCACACACACCATGTGCCCGGCAGGAATCTCGAGGGTCACGTTTTTAAGGTTGTGACCGCTCGCCCCCTCCACCTTGAGGACTTTTTTGGGATCAAACGGCTGACGCTTGGTTGGAACATCGATCGATTGCCGGCCTGACAGGTAATCGCCGGTCAGGGAGGTGGTGCATTGTGCCAAGCCAGCCGGTGGTCCACTGAACACAATTTGCCCACCATGAACGCCGGGTCCTGGGCCAATGTCGACAACGTGATCGGCAGCGCGAATGGCGTCCTCGTCGTGTTCGACCACAATCACAGTGTTGCCCAGATCGCGAAGGCGCATCAAGGTCGCCAAGAGCCGATCGTTGTCTCTTTGATGCAGCCCAATGGACGGCTCATCGAGCACATACATCACGCCCACAAGCCCCGCACCAATTTGGCTGGCGAGCCGAATCCGCTGGGCCTCACCCCCCGACAGGGTGTCAGCCTGGCGGTCCAACGTGAGGTAATCTAGGCCCACATTGACCAAAAACTGCAGTCGCTCGATGACCTCTTTGAGTATTTTCGTGGCAATCTCGCCACGCCAACCGGCCAATTCCAGTTGTTGAAA
Organism: uncultured Wenzhouxiangella sp.; assembly: GCA_913057195.1. Taxonomy (GTDB): domain Bacteria; phylum Pseudomonadota; class Gammaproteobacteria; order Xanthomonadales; family Wenzhouxiangellaceae; genus Wenzhouxiangella. The sequence continues at coordinate 10,329 of CAJXNL010000006.1, read as the reverse complement.
AAAAGCCAAAGCGTGTTCGATCGAAAAGCTCGAGATCTCGGCCAGGTTATGCTCACCGACCGTGACATGACGTGCGGCCCGTTTGAGCCGTTGACCGTGGCAATCCGGACAGGGCTGGGTGGCGATATAGCGCGCCAGCTCGTCTCGGACCGCACGCGACTCAGTGTCTCGGTATCGCCGCTCCATGTTGGGGATGATGCCTACGAAGGCATGCTGTTTGGCTTGACTGCCGCGGTGGGTTCGGTAGTGGAAGCGGATCTTCTCGCCGCCACTGCCATGCAGCAGGACTTGGCGAATCTTTTTGGGCAGCTTTTTGAATGGCACGTCCAGATCAAAGTCATAATGCGCAGCCAAATCCTGCAAGATCTGGAAGTAGTAGGGATTGCGTCGATCCCATCCCCGAACCGCACCGCCTGCCAATGAGAGCTCGGGTTTCGAGACCACCCGCTCGGCATCAAAAAACTGTTTCACCCCCAGTCCGTCGCAGGTCTCACATGCACCCGAGGGGTTGTTGAACGAAAACAAGCGCGGCTCCATCTCAGCCAGGCTGTAATCGCACTCCGGGCATGCAAATCGCGCAGAGAACAGCCGTTCTTGAATGCTGGCATCGTTCGTCTTGGCGGCTTTTTTGGAGTGCGTTTTGGCCGTGTCGCTCGATTCTGGCATGGGCGCGATCAGGGCCAGCCCGTCGGCCATGGCCAAAGCGGTCTCAAAGCTTTCAGCCAGTCGTTGGTCGATGTCAGGTCGAACCTTAAAGCGATCCACCACGGCTTCAATCGTATGTTTCTGACGAAGCGAGAGTTTCGGGATGCCATCGTCAAGGTCAATGACCTCGCCGTTGATGCGTGCCCGCACAAACCCTTGCGATTTCAATTGTTCGATAAGTTGTTGATGCTCACCTTTGCGGTTGCGGACCAAAGGGGCCAACAACATCAGGCGACTGCCCTCTGGATACGTTTTCACATGATCGACCATCTGTGAGACGGTTTGTGCATCCAACGCAACCCCGTGGTCAGGGCAGTGCGGTGTGCCCACTCGGGCAAACAGCAGTCTCAGATAATCGTGAACCTCGGTGACGGTGCCCACCGTTGAGCGAGGGTTGTGGCTGGCAGATTTTTGTTCGATCGAAATGGCAGGCGATAAGCCCTCAATGTGGTCGACATCGGGCTTTTCCATCATCGAGAGAAATTGCCGTGCATAGGACGACAGTGACTCGACATACCGTCGCTGACCCTCGGCGTAAATGGTGTCAAATGCCAATGAGGATTTCCCAGAGCCCGACAGCCCGGTCACGACAATCAGTCGGTCTCTGGGCAAATCCAGATCCACATTGGCCAGGTTGTGGGTGCGCGCACCACGAACAGCGATCGATTTCATCCGCTCAAGGATACCTGCTTGGCTGTGAGAATAGGGACAGGGCAGGCCCATCCAGACCGCAAAGGCGGCTGCGACCTGGCCACCCTTGGCTTGACCCGCCTCAGTATTTTGGGTAGAATTTCCGCTCTTAAGTCGATTGCTCTGGAGTAAGTTCCCAATGTATGCCGTATTCACCACAGGTGGCAAACAATACCGCGCAGCCGAAGGCGATGTCGTCCGCGTTGAAAAACTTGACGCCGACAAGGGCAGCATGGTTGAACTTGATCAGGTGTTGATGGTGGGTGAAGGCGCCGATGTGCGCGTTGGCACCCCCACCGTCTCCGGCGGCAAAGTGACCGCTGAAGTGGTTGACCACGGCCGCGGTGACAAAGTGAAAATCATCAAATTCCGCCGTCGCAAGCACCACATGAAACAAATGGGGCATCGGCAGTACTACACCGATTTGAAAATCAGCAAAATCGAAGGATAAAGGCGCACTCTCATGGCACATAAGAAAGCAGGCGGTTCGACCAGAAACGGCCGCGATTCGAATCCAAAGTACTTGGGCGTGAAGCGCTTCGGGGGTGAGGCGGTTGTTGCAGGCAATATTTTGGTGCGCCAGCGGGGCACACGCTTCCATGCCGGTGAGAACGTCAAAGTGGGGCGTGACCACACGCTGTTTGCATTGACCGACGGCAAGGTGGTGTTTGAGCGCCGCGGAAAGCCGCTTCGTAAGTACGTTTCGGTTCAAGCCGACTGATCAGTCGAGTCCACATCGATCGCAGCGGCTGGTGACAGCGGCCGAGAACCGGTCGAAACCGAACAGACCACAGGCCCCGCTTTGGCGGGGTTTTTTGTGTCTACCCACTGCCTGATCAGCCACCATGAACAAAGCATCTACAATACAGCCATGAAATTCGTCGACGAAGCCACCATTACGGTTGAAGCGGGCAACGGGGGTGCCGGGGCGGTGAGTTTTCGTCGCGAAAAATACATCCCGCGTGGCGGCCCCGATGGCGGCGATGGCGGCGATGGCGGCAGCGTGTGGCTTCGTGGCGACGCGGGCCTCAATACCCTGGCTGATTTCCGTCATCAGCGCCAATTCAAAGCGCGCAACGGTGAGACGGGGGCCGGTCGGCAACGCTCGGGGAAGTCTGCAGACGATGTGGTGATTGCCGTGCCATTGGGCACGATGGTGTGGGCCGATGAAACTGATGAGCTGATGGGGGAGGTCACAGAGCACAACCAGCGCGTGTTGGTGGCTCACGGGGGGCGAGGGGGCCGTGGCAATGTGAACTTTAAGTCGTCGGTCAACCGCGCGCCGCGTCAATCCACCCCGGGCACAGCCGGTGAACGGCGAGCGCTGAGGTTGGAGCTTCGAGTCTTGGCTGATGTTGGATTGCTTGGCTTTCCAAACGCCGGCAAATCGACTTTAATTGCTGCGCTCTCGGCCGCGCGCCCGAAAATTGCTGACTACCCGTTTACCACTTTGCACCCGAACCTTGGCGTGGTGAGTTTGGAGCCCGGGCGCAGTTTTGTGGTTGCCGACATTCCGGGACTCATTGAAGGGGCGGCCCAAGGCGCTGGCTTGGGGATTCAGTTTCTCAAACACCTCCAGCGCACCCATTTGCTGTTGCATTTGGTGGATGTGGCCCCCCTCGATGGCGCCGACCCAGTGGCGCAAGTTCAGGCATTAACTGAAGAGCTGGCTCAGTTCGATTCGGCCTTGGCCGACCGAGAGCGTTGGTTGGTGCTGACCAAAATCGACCAGCTTGATTCCGATGCGTGTCAGGCCCGTGTGGCTGACATCATCGCGCGCTTGGACTGGAAAGGCCGATGGTTTGCGGTGTCTGCGGTGGCACGCACGGGCCTGGCAGCGCTGACCGGCGAGATCATGGCGCACATTGAAAAGACGCGTCCTCGACCGGTCGAGATTGATCCCGTGTGGGCAGGCACACCCCCACATGAAGCCATGGACAGCACGGCTTCAGAAGCTATGGATGACCGTGCGTCCACGCCCCCCATCAACAGGACCGACTGAATTTTTATGCATGACCCTTCCCACCCCACGCCTCATCAATCGTTCGCACAGCTGGATCTCCCAGACGCTTTGATCCAAGCCGTGACGGCTTTGGGTTATGAGGCGCCCAGTCCCATACAAGCAGCCACGGTGCCGCACCTGATGGCCGGTGATGATGTGGTGGGTCAAGCCCAAACGGGCACCGGTAAGACGGCGGCTTTTGCCCTGCCGATTCTGGGTCGCTGGCTGAGCAGATCAGACCACCCTAAGGCGCCGTATGCACTGATCTTGACCCCCACTCGAGAACTGGCAATCCAAGTGGCTGAGGCGTTCGCTCGCTACGGGCAGGCCATTTCAAATTTCCAAGTGCTGCCCATCTATGGCGGCCAACCGTTTCGTGGCCAGCTCAATGGACTCAAACGAGGCGCACAGGTGGTGGTGGGCACTCCGGGACGCATCATTGATCACCTCAAGCGCGGTACTTTAGATTTAAGTGCGCTCCAAACTTTGGTGCTCGATGAGGCCGATGAGATGTTGAAGATGGGTTTTGTTGACGACGTCGAATCGGTATTGGCCAAGGCACCGAAGGCCACGCAGATCGCGCTCTTCTCAGCCACCATGCCTGCACCGATTCGAGCCATCGCCAAACGCCACCTTAAACATCCGCATCACATCACCATCGAATCAAAAACCACCACCGCCGCGAGCATTCATCAACGCTATTGGATGGTCAGCGGATTGCATAAGTTGGATGCCTTGACACGCCTGTTGGAGGTGGAACCGTTCGATGCCATGATTGTCTTTGCGCGGACAAAAATTGCCACGGAAGAATTGGCCCACCGGCTGCGTGCTCGAGGATTTTCGGCCCAGGCGCTCAATGGGGATGTGCCGCAGGGAAAGCGCGAGCAGCTGGTTGAGGCACTGAAGTCAGGTCAAATTGATTTACTGGTCGCCACCGATGTTGCGGCTCGGGGGCTTGATGTGGAGCGCATCTCCCACGTGGTCAATTACGACATTCCCCATGACACGGAGGCGTATGTGCACCGCATTGGTCGGACAGGACGCGCCGGCCGCGAGGGCCAAGCCATCTTGTTTGTTGCACCCCGTGAGCGCCATTTGTTGCGTGCGATTGAAAAGGCAACACGACAGCCTCTCAGCGAAATGACGATGCCCACGGTCGATGATGTGCATGCGCAGCGCAACGAACGTCAACTTGAGCGGATCCGACACGTGCTCGAGCAAGATGAGTTGGCGATGTTCCAAGAAAAAGTGCTGCACTGGCAAGCGCAGGCTGAAGCATCGCTGCTCGATATTGCCGCGGCGTTGGCCAAGCTCGCTGAGTCAGCCACTGTGCCACCCGCGTCCGCGGGGTTGAAGGAGGCGGGGGACCGATCCACCCATCGGCATAAAGGTCAGGTGCTTGCCGATCACCTGCGCCCTGACCGCGGCAGCGATCGCCGTCGCCGATCAGCGCGACGACATCAAGACGACGATAAGCAAACCTACTGGGTCGGCGTGGGGCACAACCAGGGGGTTCAGCCTGGGCATTTGGTGGGCGCGATTGCCAACGAGGGTGGGCTCGGTGCCCAAGACATTGGCAAAGTCCTCATCAAAGACCGTTTCAGTTTGGTGGATCTGCCAAGGTCGTTGGATGCCGCGGTGTTGACTCAACTCAAGCAGGTGAAAGTGGCCGGCGTGGCGCTGAATATCCGCCCCGACCGAGACCAGCGCGATTCGTCGCCATCGAGGTCTGCCCATAAGGGTCGCTCCGTGGGGGCCAAGTCCAAAGATCAATCATCGCCCGGCTCAAAGAGAAAACCTCAACCAACGAGTCAGCCCAATCAAACGGCCGCCAAAGACCGGCGCCCCAAGCGCAGCACACGGCCCATGTCACGGGCCCAGAAAAAAGCTGGCCATCAGCGACGGCAAAGTGCAGGGCCAGCGATCAAGCGTGGCAAGCCATAGCCCATGCCGGATGGTGGCCATGACCTGATGCATACACAATGCACAAACCGCGTGTGATAACCTCCCTACATCGGTTGGTACAGCATGAACCAGGTGACCCAGTGAGTTCGCAGCGCATTCCCATCACAGTCAAAAGTGGCCATAAGGTCACCAAACCCCAAGGCTTTACCGCGATCGTCGATGGCATTCGCGCGCGCTCAGGCGTGGAACCGCCAACGTTCGGTCGCAAGCCTTCCTGGCTGCGTGCAAAGTTGCCCAGCGGTGGCAAGTACGAACAAGTCAAAGCCAACGTTCAGACCCACCGACTGGCCACGGTCTGTGAGGAGTCCAAGTGTCCCAACATTGGCGAGTGTTGGTCCAATGGCGTGGCCACCATCATGTTGATGGGGGATGTATGCACCCGCGCGTGCCGGTTTTGTTCGGTCGATACCGGCAACCCCAGAGGGTGGCTGGATCAAGAAGAACCTCAAAACTCAGCCGAATCGGTCCGTTTGATGGATTTGAAATACGTGGTCTTGACTTCGGTGGACCGAGACGATCTATCCGACGGCGGCGCTGGACACTATGCGGCCTGCATCCGTGAAATCAAACGCGTCAATCCCGAGACCAAGGTCGAAGCCTTAACCCCGGATTTCCAAGGTCGGCTGAATGACGTTGAGACCGTGATCGACTCCGGGGTGGATGTCTTTGCCCAAAACGTCGAAACTGTCAAACGACTGACGCATCCAGTCCGAGATCCGAGGGCGGGCTATCAACAAACGCTGGATGTGTTGGCGCATGCCAAACAATACAACCCCAACATCCTCACCAAAACCAGTTTGATGTTGGGCTTGGGTGAGACCCTAGACGAGGTGGATACCACCATGGATGATTTGCGGGCGATCGGGGTGGATATTGTCACCTTCGGGCAATACCTCAGGCCAACGATGCATCACCTTCCAGTGGATCGGTATGTGCCCCCCGAGGAGTTTCAGGCGTTGCGTGAGCAGGGCTTGGCCAAAGGCTTTTTGGAGGTGGTCTCTGGGCCTTTGGTGCGCTCGAGTTATCGCGCTGATCGCGTGTTTGAAAAAAACAACGTGGGCCTCGACGACTGATCAGCATGATGCAACGCAACACACTCCAATGACTGACGACCCCGGGCCCAGTGGCCCCCATGCCGACAAACCCGAAACGGACTGGATCGCACGCGTTGACGCGGCGCTTGATCAGTTATGCGTGTTGGGAGAAACCATGACATATCGCGAGTTCGCCCACTGGTTGGGCATCCCGGGCCCGGGCCAGATTCAAACCCTCACCCGCGCATTGGAAGCCACCATGGCTTTTGATGCCCAAGCGCGTCGACCGCCCAGAGCCAGTTGGGTGGTGAGTCAGCGCCCGCCTGGGCTGCCGGCACAGGGCTTTTTTGAGCGAGCGCAGCAATTGGGTATGATGAGTACAGAGCCGCCCAGTGAGGTTCATCAAAGTTGGCTGATGGCTTTGCGATCTCAGGCCCGTAAACGCCCCACAGGAGGACGCTGAATGTTGCATTCAAACTCTATCATTGGCCTAGCGGCCATGAGCAAAGCCGCATTGATGGCCTTAATCGTGCTTTCAATCAGTGGCTGCCAACTGGACACTTCAACACCAAAGGACCCATCCATCATGGCCGATCTGCCCCAACCCCCGACGCCTGAGCAACGTGATCATGTGGTCAAAGCCCCCGGCGGTGACCGTGTGGATCCATGGTATTGGCTGCGTGACGACGAGCGCCAAGACCAGGCGATGTTGGACTACCTAGAGGCGGAAAACGAATACAAAGAAGCGGCCTTGGCGCATGTGTCTGAGCTGCGTCAAACCCTGTTTGAGGAGCTGAAAGGCCGAATTAAAGAAGATGACTCGACGGTGCCTTATTTTGATCGGGGGCATTGGTACTACACCCGTTATGAATCTGGATTGGAGTACCCAATTTTTGCGCGTAAGCCTGATCATTTGGACGCAGACGAAGAGATTGTGCTCGACGTGAATGTCCAAGCACAAGGTCATGCATTCTATTCAGTCGGCGACATGGACATCAGCCTAGATGGTCGCCATTTGGTTTGGTTGGAAGACACCGTCGGACGGCGCCAATATGAGATCGTATTCAAAGACCTGGACTCAGGTGAGGTCAGCTCAACGGGGATCTCTGGAGTGTCCAGCGTGGTGTACTCTGCAGACCCTCGGTATGTTTTCTATGTGGCCAACCATCCAGAGACTCTGCGTTCATGGCAAGTATGGCGGTTGGATACCGAAGCTTCGAAAGATGACCCCAATCGGCAGGTGCTTGTCTACCAAGAGGATGATGAGGCGTTCTACACAGGGATTGACCGAACCACATCGGATGCATTTGTGGCGATCTTTGTAAGTTCGACCGTGTCTTCAGAGATGCAGATCCTGCGGGCGGATGACCCCACGGGCGAGTTTACGGTGTTCTATCCCCGCCGCCGAGACCATGAATATGATGCGGACCATTTGGGCGATCGGTGGATTATTCGAACAAATGACAATGCGCCGAACTTTAAGATCATGTCAGCGCCACTGGATGAGCATGCCAACAAAGCGGCATGGACAGAAGTGATCGCCCATGACCCAGATCGTTTTATCCATGGGTTTGACGCTTTTGATTCTTTTTTGGCGGTCAGTGAGCGCTCCAACGGGCTTCGTGCCTTACGGATATTGGACTGGGACACGGGTGAGTCATCGCTGATGTCGTTCGATGAGCCAGCGTATGCGGCTTACCTGGGCACCAATGTCGATCAAAGTGCCACCACACTGCGCTATGTCTACACGTCGATGACCACGCCCACGCAAACTTGGGAAATTGATATTCCCACCGGCACGCGGCGTTTGCTCAAACAGGTGGAGGTCCCCGGCGGGTTCGATGCCGCCGACTACCGGACGGAGCGCACCTGGGCCGAAGCCTCGGATGGGACTGCCATTCCAGTATCGCTGCTTTATCACCGAGACACGGCTTTGGATGGTTCAGCACCGCTGTATCAGTATGGGTATGGGTCTTATGGTGCAAGCATGGATCCCACCTTCAGCACCAGTCGATTGAGCCTGGTTGATCGCGGGTTTGTGTATGCCATTGCCCATATTCGAGGGGGGCAGGAGATGGGCCGGGCTTGGTATGAGCAGGGTCGACTGCTGAATAAGAAAAACACTTTCACTGATTTTATTGCTGTCACCGACCATTTGGTGGAGACAGGGCGAGTGGATCCAGATCGCGTCTTCGCAATGGGTGGCAGTGCCGGCGGGTTGCTTGTCGGCGCAGTGGTCAATATGGCGCCAGAGAAGTACCGTGGCGTCATTGCCCATGTGCCTTTTGTTGATGTGGTCACCACAATGTTGGATGAATCTATCCCGCTGACCACCAACGAGTTTGATGAGTGGGGCAACCCGAAAGACGAGACTTATTACGACTACATGCTCTCTTATTCGCCCTATGACAACGTCGTGGCGCAGGACTATCCAGCCATGCTGGTCACCAGTGGGCTGTGGGATTCTCAAGTGCAATACTGGGAGCCGACCAAGTGGGTGGCCAAGCTCCGCGCCACCAAGACCGATGACAATGTGCTGCTTCTTCACACCAACATGGAGGCCGGCCATGGCGGCGCGTCCGGGCGCTTTCGCCGTCTGGAGCAAACGGCGATGGAGTATGCCTTTGTGTTAGACCAAGCCGGCGAGCACGCTGATGAGTGAATGGAACGTCGTTGTTCGTCTTAGGTTGGGACGCTGATGTACACGGCACTGATCGCATTTTTCACGGTCTCAATTCTGTTTTCGTTTCTGTGCTCTCTGTGGGAAGCGGTGTTGTTGAGCATCTCGCCGTCTTATATGCAGGTGAAGCTTAACGAGGGCACGCGGATGGGCGTGATTCTCAAGTCGTTTAAAGAAAACATTGACCGGCCACTGGCGGCAATTTTGACCGTGAACACCATCGCCCACACAGTTGGGGCGATCGGGGTGGGCCAAGAGGCCACCAAGATCTGGGCCGACACCAATCCTTGGTTGACGGGTGTGATTGTCCCCGTTGTGATGACGGCGGCAATTTTGATTCTCTCCGAGATCATTCCCAAAACCATTGGTGCGAATAACTGGAAGGTGTTGGCGCCGTTCACCACGCGAAGTCTGGATATTGTAATTAAGGTTTTTTATCCGGTGATTTGGCTGGCTCAAGGCATCACGAGAGCTTTCAATACGTCTAAAGAGCAAACCGTGTTCAGCCGAACCGATTTTTTGGCAATGGCCCAAATTGGATCCCAAGAGGGCACCCTGGATAAGACCGAAAGCGCTTTTATCCACAATCTGATGCACTTTAAAAACTACGCGGTTAAAGATGTCATGACACCCCGGACGGTGGTCGTGTCTGCGCCTCAAACCATGACCGCGCGAGATTTTTATGATAAGCAAGACGAGCTGGTGTTTTCTAGAATCCCACTGCGGGAAGATTTTGATCATGAAAACATCGTCGGCTATGTGCTCAAAGATGAGGTCTTAGAGCATCTGATTGATGATGAAAAAGACAAGCCGCTTAGCGCCTTTAGACGTGACATGGTTTCCGTTCCAGAGGACTACAGCATCTTCCAGCTGTTTAACGACATCATTCAAAAAAGAGAGCACATCGCGCTGGTCATTGATGAATTTGGTGGTATGGCGGGCATTGTCACCATGGAAGATGTGATTGAAACGCTCTTAGGGGCTGAAATTGTCGACGAGACTGACACCGTGGTGGACCTTCAAGAAATGGCCAAAGATCAATGGAAGAGCCGATATCGGCGAATGGTCAAGCACGGCAACAAGAATTCAGGAAGCGATGGGGCGGTTGATTGATTGCCCGGTCACCGACCTCTTTGGCTGGGTCGGGCTAGTCGAAGGGCTAAACTGGATTGGGGGTGGCGGAGAGAGAGGGATTCGAACCCTCGATGAGGCTATAAACCCCATACTCCCTTAGCAGGGGAGCGCCTTCAGCC
>CAJXNL010000005.1 GCA_913057195.1 uncultured Wenzhouxiangella sp. | reverse complement strand
CATTGTGGACAGTGGCGGCAGCACGGGCATTGAGGGAACCAGCTTGGGGTTCCCTGTCAAGCCAACTGAACTGTCTTTGAACGCAGCCGACAGCGAACTGCTGGCCACCGCAAATAGTGAAACTCAGGTCACGGTGAGTCTGACCTCTGAGGGCAGCGCTGTGACCACGCCCACCGAGATTGAGCTCACGGTCACGCAAGGCGAACTCCTTGACAGCAGTGACCAAATTGTCGATCTCAACAACATTCAAACGACGGATTCAAACGGCACCATCACTTTGACTTATCAACCCGGCCCATCTGCCGGTACAGCGACGCTCACAGCGCTGTGCCCTGGAACGTGTCAGGCACAGACCACCATTGAAGTGGTGCCCGATTACACCAGCTTCTTTTCGGATGTGCGTTCGCAAACCTTGGTGCCAACACTGGCGGACTACCAAGCGATGACCACGCCACTGGCGTCTGCAGACAGCCTGGCCTTGGTCACCGATGCCATCATCTCTTTGCCCGATCAAATCAACGACGGCGCCGAATTGACCGCACTGGTCGATCTGGTCGATCGCATCACCGGGGCCAGCAATGGCGATGCGGCCACCGAGCCTGGTTTGACAGCCAGCGATTATCAGCTGTTGTCGCTGGCCCGAGTTGATTCTCAAGACAAGCGCGATTTGATGAACCACATTTTGGGCACCCTGCCCGCCAATACAGTGACCGAGTACTCACAGCTGGTCACCATGGCTTCGGCCACCAGCAAACTGGTTGACTTCACCACCGGCAGCACCAACTCACTGGGCTTGTCTGTCGCCGAATTTAGCGAGATTGGCATCTCGGGGGTGACCAGCGACAACCTGACCGCCGTGCTCGCAGGCCTTGAAACCGAACTGCCTCAAGACGCGGTCCTGACCGATAAGTCCACATTACAAACCATCGTGTCCGACTTGATCAGTGAGGCATTGAATAACTTGTCCAATGTGAACCAGACCGGGCCCGCGTCTGCAGAGGAGTATGGGCTGGCGGGCATCAACGGTGTAAACGCAGACAATGTGGATCTGATCAATGAATTTCTCGCCTCGACCACTGCGACAGGCGCCTCGCCCACGGCCGCCGAGATCCAAAGCTTGGTCGACAGTGTCGCCGCCATTTCCGAGGCCCTGAGCACCTCTGACGGTGCGCGCACCGGCGGGCTGAGCCTGGATGACACCGATTATCAAGCGCTTGGACTGTCCCATATCGATTCACAAGTCGAGGCATCATTGCTCAACGAGATCGTCAATACCGGATCGGGGACGTTGGGCGCGGATTTTGCTTCGATTGAGGAGGCGTCACTGGCGATTGACCGACTGACTGAACTTGTCGCCAATGGCAACATCACTCCACCGTTGTCGTTATCAGAATTGGCAGCTTTGGGCATCTCAAACATGACCACAGAACGCCTGGCTGAATTCCAGAGTGCACTTGTCGAAGAGTTTGGCAACAATGCGGCCATCACCATAACCGGCCTGCAAACGGTTGCCACCCGTGTGCTCAGAGATATTGATCCACAATCAGCGCAGGCGCGCGCCAGCCTGCTCGCTGATGCGCTCCAAATTGCCCAAGACGAGGGTGCTGATGCACAACGCGAGGCTGCGATTGAGACGGCGGTTGACCACATCATACGAACCGTTGCTGATCAAGAAACAACGCTTACGGTAGACGATTTTATTGCCCTGGGCATTACAACGGTTGCCGAGAATCAACTTGCTGAGATCACCACCGCACTCGAAGCCACACCCAGAGATGGCAGCGGCGTTACGAGTGTCAGCCAGCTTGAGCAGTTGATCAGCGCGTTGCAAGTCAGTGATACGGATACCGCCGTTGTGGAAGCGGTGTCCAACATTCTTAATCCAGATCCAGAAGGCACTCCGAGCGTGGATGACTATCTCCCCGCCGGTGTTTATGGAGTCGATCCCAATAACATTTCCGCGGTTGATTCATTTGTGCAAACCATCTTCAATGATGAAGAAGGCGCCACTCGAACAGACCTGCAAAACACCATCAATGCCGTCAACGCGTTACGTGCTGACGCCAACGGTGATGCTGGCACTTCGGCCTCACTGAGCGTGGCTGACTATGCAGCCTTAGGCATCAACGGAATAGACGCGGGCGGCCAATTGGCGCTGTTGAACAGCTTTGTGGGAGGGTTGTCGGTAGAGCGGGTCACTGATCCCCCCACATTGCAACAACTCGCTTCTCTTGCCGTCGCCATTCAGTCGGGTCAGCCAGTCACGGCCAATCAGGTGGCCGCAATCACAGGCACCATGCCCAGTGAAGGAAAGTTATTGGCCATTAACCAAGCCCTGTCGACGAGTGCTCTGCCCACCGACCTGGCCACGCTACAAGAATTGATTGAGACAGCTCAGTACACTGCGCCAAATGCATCCAGTGTGCACGGCATTCCCACCGGACACGGCCTGGGCTGGTTGGTGCTTGTCCTCGCCCTACTCGGCGTGGGACAAAGGGCCGTTAGGAACAGCAGTCGCACCGCCTAGGTCGGCCATGGCCTGGCTACACTCACAGGAGGACGCTTGCCTCGTGGACGTCAAAAGGACGCGCCGCCCCGTTGCAGCATTGGGGTAGGGACACAGGGTAAGGCCTTAAAGGCACTGCGCGGGGGCGGCGAATCCTAACTGGGAAATCCAGCTTCGTTAAGACAGCCAAGGTGAATCTGAATGATCAGTTTAGCAAGCGTCGACAATTCACGGCTATGGTCATCCAGGATATGGTTCGCTCGGGTAGATGCCAAGCAGACGTTATTACACCGAGACTACACAGACCGGCCCAACATAAACAACAGGGCCAGCTTTTATAAGTAGACGGTCAGCACATTCGCAAAATAGAATAGACCAGTCAAGACAAATCAAAATGCTTGTCAACGAACCCTTGGAAATCACATGACCAGCTCAATCAAATCACGCTTTGAATCTCTCACACCCCGACAAAAAGAGGTGTGCCAGCAAGTCGTCCAGGGCAAGCTCAGCAAACAAATCGCAGCCGATCTGGGCACCAGCATCAATACCATCAAAAAACACCGAATTGCGATCTTAGAAAAGATGCAAGCTGACTCATTGGTGAGCTTGGTGAGAATGATGGACCGCCTTGATGTGACACAGACCAACCCAGGCGATGTGCCCCGTTGCTCAGAGCGACGAACGGGTCCACTGCGGTGTTTGGTGGTGGAAGATCAGCCCGAACTTCGCTCCACCATGACCGAAGCGCTGTCCAATCAAGGGCTGGATGTGATCAGCTTGCCCGATGGTGAAGCCATTGAACTGGTGCTTGAAAAAACGCCCATTGACATCATTTTGTTGGATATCTTGTTGGGACAAGATAAAGCCGATGGCCTGTCCATTGCACAGACCGTGCGGGAAAAGTATGCCTGCGGAATCATCATTACCACCGCCATTGCAGAGCAATCGAAGCAACTAGAGGCGTTGTTGGAGAGCGCTGACGCCTATCTCACCAAACCGATCGACTTTGACATGCTTCATGCTGTCATCCAGTCCGTTGCTCGGCGAATAAATGCATGATCGCCTTTTCGCGTCAGTCGCTCAGTGTGGCTATGATTTTTCTGAGCAGCTGCATCATGTGGCCGTCAGTGACATGGGCCCTCGATACCATCATGCTGGATCAGGCCACCCAGGCTCAGGAGGTGGCCGCAGCAACGAGCTATTTTATCGATGAATCAAATACCTTAAGCGTGGAACAAGTACGAAACCGCTTTATGGATGGGTCATTTCAGACCGTAACCAATCAAAATTTGTCCCTGGGATTTCACAGCAACGCACAAATTTGGATTCGATTTCAGATTGACAACCCCACAGACATTGCTCAGTTTCAACTGCTGGACGCGGCCGGGCATTTGATCCGCACGTCCCGTGCCTATCAAGTGCCTGTCGACACAGACACTGGCCAGAACACACCGATTACAAACTCCGAAATCATGCCGATCGAAAGTCCCTGGTCGAGGCATCTTTATGCGTTGTCGGTTGGTCCTGGCGCATCCAGTGAAGTATTTGTTGCTTACCGATCAAAAGCAGCGTTTCGTTTAAGCCCAAGGCTCTATTCCGAGACGGGCTGGAATTCGAAAGCCGCTGCCACTGGACTGATATCCGGTTTATATTTTGGCGCAATGTTCATGGTTTTGATGCTGATGGTGTTCCGCGCGCTTCGCTATCAATCCAAGGTCGATTGGTTTTATGTTTTTTATATTGCAGCACTGAGTCTGTCAGCCTTTTTCACCCAAGGCATTCATCAACAGCTCGGCATTGATATGACGCAGGCCAACGCCGAGCTCGCCGTTTATCTTGCAGGCATCGTGGCCATCCCTTCAATGGGCGGCTTCACCCGCACCTTTATCAGCTGGCCCAAACACAAGAAAAAATCAGCCGATCGAGCGCTGGTGGTGGTTTTGGGCCTGTTCTGGCTGACTGCCTGGTTGACCTGGTCAACCGACCCCACCCAGGGTTTTAAATTCCTAAATTTGGCCGCACTGACACTTGTCATGTCTCTTTTAGCCGCAGGCCTTTGGGCGACCCTTGCCCGATACGCTAACGCCAAGTTCTTTTTGCTTGCTTTCAGCCCGTTCTTATTGACCATTCTATGGCGCGTGCTGGAGGGACTTGGCGTGATCGCGCATGGTGATCACGGCATGGAACTTTATTACGGCACAAGCTTTCTTCATGCCGTTGTTTTAAGCGGTGTGATTGTTGTACGAGCCACATCAATCAAAGCGGCCCAAGAGCGTCTCAAAAAAGCACTCGACGAGGCCGAATCGAATATGCAACACCAAAACGAGTGGTTGCAAATATTGTCGCATGAGATACGCACGCCGATCAGCATCATTGCCAACCACACACAGTTGGCTGAAAAAGCACTGGATTCGGGCACTTCATTGCGGGCTCATATCAAAAGCATCACCGCCGGCGTCAACCGCTTGTCAGCGACGGTGACACAGTTTTTATCGATTCAGAAATGGTCCCGCTCGCCGGCTTACGTCAAGGAATTTTTTAATGTTTCAGACCTGTTGCAAAAACTGATCACGAACGCGCAGCATCAGACACAGGACCATATTTTGACGTTCAATTCTCAGGCGTGCGATTGCCAAGTTTATGCCGACAAAAGCCTCGTCACGATTGCCGTTCAAAACATTGTGGACAATGCCATCAAATATTCGCCGGGGGGCGGTGCCATTGAGATCACCCTCTCAAAGAAAAGTCCTGAGCGCTTAGGCCTGGCGGTGACGGATGAAGGTGTGGGCATTCACGCTTCAGAACTGGACAATATTTTTGAGCGGTATTATCGAATCAATCGTGTTGAGGGCATGATCGGCAGTGGTCTGGGTCTATATATTGCCAAAACCATCATCGAGATGCATGAGGGCACGCTCAGTTGTCGCAGCGTCGTGGGAGAAGGCACCACATTCGAGGTCGTGTTGCCCTGCACCACCCAATCGTAACCCGTTCATCCCACCAAATGCGAAAGCCAGCTGGGGTGCACTGCCCACGCCAACAGGCATGGCCTCGAGCTATCTAAGGAGATCTCGGTTTCGTTGATTTTTGTTGACCAATCGAAGGCCGAAGACAAAAACGGCCAACAGACCGACAATCAAAATTGTTCCCAATACGGCAGACACTGCAATGCTCCCAATGTTGAAAGAAGGAACTGCCTGACCCTCGGACAGCCCTAAAGTCCTCCAGTCTAAGCCTGCGGTGCTTGGATATAAATTACCCGTTGGAATAAGGCACGCGAAGGTTAAAGGCGAAAAACCAGGCCCGCTAACCCTTCGGGCTCACCGCACCGCAACCCCGACGCAGTCAACAAAGATCGGTATCATGCCCAGATGGAGCTCGATCAACACCCCGAAACCACTCACCGTGCCCCATTCGACGATTTGTTGCCAGAGGTGGTATTGCAGGCGGTGGAATCACTTGGCTTTGTTTGTGACGGTCGACTGCTGGCGCTCAATTCGTATGAAAACCGCGTCTGGCAGGTCGGCATCGAGGGTGGTGCCCCCGTCATCGCAAAGTTTTATCGTCCGGGGCGATGGTCGAATGACGCCATCTTGGAAGAACACGCCTTCTCTCTCGAACTGGCTGCCCACGAGCTTCCCGTTGTTGCCCCCACGGTCCTCCACAACAACACGCTCCATCAGTATCTCGATCATCGGTTTGCGCTGTTCAAGCGCCTTGGCGGCCATGCTCCAGAGATGGCCGACAAAGCCACATTGCAAGTGCTCGGCCGGCTCATGGGCCGCATTCACGCCATTGGGTCCACCCAAACCTTTCAATACCGCGCCACGCTTGAACCCAAATCCATGGGCTGGGATTCGGTGGAAACACTGCTGGCATCGGATTGGATCCCAATACACCTCACAGCGGCTTTCGAGTCCACCGCTGGTGACTTGCTGACAACCATTGATGACATTTGGGAGAGCGTCGACAGCGCCTGGCTGATTCGCTTGCACGGTGACTGTCATCCCGGCAACATCTTGTGGCGCGATGGGCACGCCCATTTTGTTGACCTCGATGACTGCCGGATGGGACCTGCGGTGCAAGATTTGTGGATGTGGCTGTCGGGCACTGAACAAGACAAAAGCCAGCAAGCCACCTGGCTGATTGAGGCCTACCGTGGCTTTTGTGATTTCGATGCGCGTCAACTCAAGCTCATTGAGGCGTTGCGAACGCTTCGCATGATCCACTACCAAGCCTGGCTGGCCCGGCGCTGGCACGATCCCGCTTTCCCTCAAGCCTTTGGTTGGTTTGCCGAGCCCCGCCACTGGGAGACGGTAATCGAGCAATTGCGAGAGCAACTTGATTTGATTCATCAACCCGCCATTTCACTGCTGACGGACTGATTGTTGATGCCTCATAACCAACCCACCCTCGGTGTCACCGCGCCTGATCAGCATCGGTTTGAACTCATTCATGTGGCACCCAAAGCACCGAGTTGGCGATTGTTGATGGTGCCTGCCATGGGCATCAGCGCGCGCCACTACATTGACTTTGCCCAAGCGCTCACCACCCAAAACGCAGAAGTGTTCGTCCACGAATGGCGGGGGTTAGGATCCTCAACGCATCGCGCCAGTCGCGAGGTGGACTGGGGCTATCGCGAGTTGTTGCTCGATCTGGAGGCAAGCTTGGCTGTCATCCAAGCACAATCCACAGCCGCCAACGAAACGCCTTTGGTGGTGGCCGGCCATTCGCTGGGAGCCCAGCTGGGTCTGTTGTTCGCGGCCACGCACCCGCAGACGCCGCTTCCCGCGGTCTGCATTGCCAGCGGCGCGCCGTATTTCAAGGCGTTTCCACAACCCATGCGCTGGGGCCTTCGTGTACTGTTTCGGTTGATGCCCCAATTGGCTGAGTGGGTGGGCCATTACCCGGGTCAAAGGCTGGGCTTTGCCAAGCGTGAATCGCGCTCAGTGATGCGCGATTGGGCGATGAGTGGTCGGACTGGGCGTTACCAACCCGCGGGCGTGGACACCAACTTAGAAGCCGCGCTTGAACATCACACCGCCCCCATTCTTGGCATTCGAATGGAGAACGATTGGTTTGTGCCGCCGGGGTCTTTACAATATCTTCTTGATAAATGCCCCAACGCACCCACCCAAACCCGCATGATTGAGGCGTCTGGGTTGGGGGGTCGCGCTGACCATTATCGGTGGATGCGCCAACCAGAGACCACCGCTCAGGCCATTGGCGAGTGGGTGAGCGTCTGCGTACTGGGGTGACCCAACGCTGAGATGGATTTGACCTCGTATTATAAGGACTGAAATGGACAGCTACATTGCTTTGAAACATACCCACACACTGCTCGCTTTATTGAGCGTGTTGGGTTTTGGTCTGCGCGGACACATCGCACTGGTGATGAATCGGCCCTTGATCAATCCAGTGATTCGATTGGGCCCACATGTCATCAATGTTATTTTTATCGTGTTGGGCCTGGCGATGTGGCACATCTCCAAACTGCCGCTTTTGGGCTGGTTTGGCCTGAAAATGATCTTTGTTCTGATCTACTTTGGAAGCGATGGGATGGCATTTGCTCAAGCCAAGAAGGGTCGGCGTGGGCCAGGGGTGGTTCTGTATGTCGTTGGGCTGATCGCGTTTTTGGTGGCCGCATGGTTGGCACTGTCCAAGCCCGGACTCTGACCCACCCCCTCAATGGATCCATGCCATCGGTTCACCTGGTTAAAAAGGAATGGGTTTTCCGTCCCAAGCGAAAAACCCGCCGCTGTCGCTCTCACTCAAGCCCGCCAAGACGGACGTCAGCCGTTTTGCAACAAACTCGGGCGAGAACAACTGATCGTCAGGCACATTGCCTTGAAATGGCTTAGATAAGTCGGTGTCTGTCGTCCCAGGGTGTAAAGCCGCCATGATCAAATGGGGGTAGCGACGCTTGGCCTCGATGCTGGCGGTTTTTATCAACTGATTGAGGGCGGCTTTTGAAGCCCGATAGGCATACCACCCGCCGATGCGGTTGTCGGCAATCGAGCCGACTCTCGCCGAGATGGCTGCAAACACGCCCCGGGTGTCGGTTCGAAACTTCGGCAAGACCGCAGGCATGAGCAGCGCCGTGCCCCATGCATTCACTCGCATCACCCGCTCAAGGGCATCCAGATCAATGTCTTCCAGGCGCTTTTCGGGTCGCAGATTGTGACTTTGATCGTGCAACACCCCGGTGGTGTTGATCACGGCCGTCAACGTCTTGGGTGGAATGGTCTGCGCCCACTCAGCCACGCTTTGGGGCTGGGTGATGTCGACATCGGTCAAAGCCAAGCGACCGGGAAACGCGCTTTGTAAGTCACCCAACGCCTGGGTGGTGCTGGCCGATCGTCCCGCTGCCAGCACTTGGGTCTCGGGGTGGTCTGTGAGCAGGTGGCGGACCCAAGCCAAGCCAATGCCGCGGCTGGCGCCAACAATCAGGTGCTGGCCGGTGGATAAGTCGATGGGGCCGAGGTCGTGTTGAGTCTGAGCCATGATCATGTCAGTGCGCTTGAATGAGCCATCCATTATCATGGCCGCATGTCACGATCGCATTTACATCAGCTTCGAGGTGTCTTGGTCGCGGCGCTGGCTGCCGCACTGGTCGTGGCGTGCGCGCCGAGCAGTCGCTCTGTCGAGCCGCCCGTGGTGCGCTTGTCTGGCCTGTCTGTGCTTAATCCCACCGCCGTTGAGGTTGATGTGATGGTGACCAACCTCAATCCCATGGTGTTGGACCCGCAGCGCGCCGAGGTCGTGATCCGAATCAATGACCAAGCCTTTATTGACTGGGAACAAACGGTGGACTGGACAGTCTCATCCAATGCCCGAGATGCGGTGACGTTCACCGCCCCCGCCTCTGCACCTCAGGTCAGACAGTGGCTGTCGCAACTGAGTCAGGGTGAGCGCGATAATTTGCCTTGGTCCATTCAAATGCGATTGAGCTGGGCGGATGATCGCTCAGTGGAGACCACCGCCAGCGGCTGGCTTTACCCCAGACCCGGTCAGCCAGGCCAATATCGATAGTGAGGGCAAAGAGCGAGCTCCCGTGGCTTTATTGACAACACAATCCAAAAGGACAAACTCATGACCATTGCATTTTGGTGTGTATTGATTGCGGCATTCATGCCGGTATTGCTCGCTGGCGTCTCTAAAGCCGGCGACCGAACGTTTAATAACCGCAATCCGCGTCAATGGTATGAAACCTTGACCGGCTACCGTCAGCGCGCGGCGTGGGCGCAAGCCAACAGCTTTGAGATTTTTCCAGTCTTTGCCGCGGCGGTGATCATTGCCCACATCGCCGGCGCAGCGCAGTCGACCATCGACATGTATGCCATGGTGTTTATCGCCAGTCGGGTGGCGTTTGCTGGGTTTTATCTGGCCGACCGCCACTTGGCCCGCTCTTTGGCTTGGACCGTCGGTGTGATTTGTATCATCGGATTGTTTGTCGCGGCCGCATAAAAGCGCCGCGTCAATTCACCCAACGCAGCAAAAGGACACAACGAATGCCACTGAGAATCACCCTCGATTTCAGCGACAAAGACTTGGCTTATTTTCAACGCCTCGCTGATGAAGCGATCAAGACCAGCCAAAGCCAATCGGCCGGTGAGATCATTGCCAACGCCAAGGCGCTGTTAAACAAAATGAGCGCCTCAGACGGCTCAGATTACATTCAAGGTCGCATCGGCCAGCTGAAAATCCTCATCGACATGCTTGAAGATGCCGGATGGGGCATGCAAGAGGTCGGCCAAGGCCGAGTGTTGGCTGCACTGAGCTACTTCAACAACCCCAAAGACATCATTCCCGATGATGTGCCGGTGCTGGGCTACTTGGATGATGCCATTATGATTGAGCTGCTCACCCGAGAGCTTCGACCCGAGGTCGATGCATACCAGGATTTTGTCAACTATCGAAACGCCGAAGCCAAGCGTCGTGGCCTCGACCCTGACCAGCTTGACCGAGCCGATTTCTTAGAGGCTCGCGAACAAGCGCTATTGGCGAGAATGCGCCGCAGACGCCGGGCTGGAGGGTCACTGTTTGGCTGAGCGGAGCATCTCCAAATGAGGAATGTTGTCCTCTAAGTAAGGTTCAGAAACCGTCACAAAGCCTAAGCTTTTATAGAACTTTTCCAAATATTGCTGGGCAGAGATCCGGATGGGCTGCTCGGGGTAGCGCGCTTCGATGACAGCAACAGCGCGGGTCATCAGTTCGCGACCCAAGCCTTTTGAGCGCCCGGCCTGTGTGGTAATCACCCGTCCGATGGAGGGCTCGCTAAAGCGCACCCCAGGGTAGGTGATTCGAGCATACGCAACCACTTGATTGGTGTGATCACGCGCCCAGAGATGGAGGGCTTGGCGATCTTTTCCGTCGACATCCTGATAGGGGCAATTTTGTTCAACGATAAAGACTTCAATGCGCGCAGCTATGAGATCATAGAGATCGTTGAGCGTTAATCCGTCGAAGTCTGACACGTGCCATTGAACTGAGGGCGCCACCGCTGACTCCTTAATTTGTCATGCATCAACCTGTTTATCATATCCGCATTCTCGCCGGCTTTGAAATCGTCCCCACCGACGATGTCCGCCGCACCCTTGACCGAAGTCACGCACAGGCCATGGCCGAAGCGCTGGCTTCAGACCTGGCCAAGCAGCTGCCCGAGACGAGCGAAACGGTGTTGGTGGTCGGCGGCGTGATTGTTGAGCCCGATCAGTTGTTGCAACCCCACTTTCCGATCTACCAAGCGCTGGAGCAACTGGCCAAGCCTGTCATTCGGGACCAAGGGCTTCACTCGAGCGTGATGGCGATCGGAGCGCACGCCAATCAAATGCCCGATGATCGATTGCAACCTTCGCGTCACACCTTAATGGGCCAGATGATTGCCGTTCCGATGGTCATCATCACCGATATGGATGACGGCCCCACCATCGAACAATCACTTGAGACGGCATTGTTTGAGTCAGGCTCCATCAACCCGCCAGCGCGCGCTGCGTTGGCCGAGTCTGCACGGCTGGACTCGGTTCATGGCCAGCTGCTCACGGTCAATGATCTGATGGCGCTGCAGCGCGTGCAGTTGGATGCTGCCGGCTTAAGTGGGTTTTGGGAGGTCATTGAGACAGTGCTGCTGGCCGGTGATGAGCCCCACTCGTTTGAACTGCCCGGTCACGTCACCTGCCAGTGGCGAGACGACCAGGCCCACTTGGCCATTGATTTTATGACTTTTGATCATTGGGCTCGAACCCACACCGACTCAGCCGCTCGCCACGGCCAAGCGCCGACGGCCGCTGAGCATCGTTCGCTTCATCAAGCCCCCGACTCGGGGTATGGGCTTTGGGTCAGGGGTTACCGCACATTGCTTGCGCTTATTCAAAACCATGCCATTGCCTGGACATTGAATCTCCCCGACTCAGCGGTGCTGGACGAGCGCCATCAATCGGTGATTGAGCCGGCCCACACGTCGGGTCATCAGGCCACCCCGCCGCCCCATCATGGCCCTCACCTGACCGAGCATGTCGATCCCACCCTTGGGCTGCTTGCCTGGACCCTGGTTGAAGAAGGCCGGGCGCATCATCTCTACCCAACGAGTCCCGAAGCCATCGGGCCGATGCAAACCGATTTTGATCAGCGCCAAATTCAATCCATCGAGCGAAGCGATGGGCTTTGTTACAATCCTCAAACCGTGACCCTCCAATCGCTTGTGTTCAAACAATAGACCCGCTCATGGATGCGCCCTCAATCAACGCCGAGCTGTGGACCGAGACCGATCCACACCCCAACCGGTTTGACCAAAACCCAAAAGTCATGATTCAAGACTCGCCGATTCATGGGCAAGGGGTTTTTGCCCGCGTCGACATCCCAGCCTTTTCCTACATCGGCCACTACGCCGGCCCCATCACGCAGCACGATGGCATGCACGTGCTGTGGCTGTTCGATGATGACAGTCAGCAGTGGTACGGTGTGGATGGCACCAATGAAATGCGGTTTCTTAACCACGCCGATCAACCCAATGCCGAGTGGTCAGGCCTGGACCTTTACGCCACCGAATTCATTCCAGCGGGCACTGAAATTACGTTTGATTATGGCTGGGATGACGATGATGAAAACATTGATGAGAACGACCATGAGAACGACCATGAGAACGATTATGAGAACGATCATGAGAACATTGATGAGATCGACAGTGACCGTGACGATCGCCAGGATGGGCCCCTGGGCGATTTAAGCGCTCCACTGAATGGCCACCGCCGTGGCGCGCAGCCTTCGCCGATCGATGGCCATGGCCTGACCATCGAAGACGCCTTGCCGGCGTGCCCACCCAACGAGTCCACAAGGGATGACTGACCCCATGAAAATTGCCAGCTGGAACGTCAATTCACTGAAAGTTCGCCTTGAGCATGTCAGCGACTGGCTCACGCATCACGCCCCCGATGTGCTGGGCTTGCAAGAGACCAAAACGGTCGACGACAAATTCCCGGTTGAGGCCATTCAAGCGCACGGCTACCACGTTGCATTTTCTGGCCAGCCCACCTACAACGGCGTGGCATTGATCAGCAAACAGCCCCCAAAAGACATCATCACCCACATTCCCAACTTTCCCGACGATCAAAAACGCGTCATTGCCGCAACCTGTGGGGATGTTCGGGTGATCAATCTCTACGTGGTCAACGGCCAAACTGTGGGCAGCGAGAAATACGCCTACAAACTTCAGTGGCTGGAGGCCGTCGAGGCATGGGTCGCCGATGAAGCCAAGCGCCACGAACAGTTGATTGTGATGGGAGACTTCAATATCGCACCTGACGATCGAGACGTCCATGACCCCGAAGCCTGGCACGAAAAAATCTTGTGTTCCACGCCCGAGCGTGAGGCACTCAGTCGCCTGTGCGCATTGGGCCTCCATGACAGCTTTCGACTGTTTGATCAACCCGATCAGACGTTTTCGTGGTGGGATTACCGCCAGGCCGGCTTTCGCCGCAACTTAGGGCTGAGGATTGATTTGGTGTTGTGCTCTCAGGCGCTCAAAGACCGCTGCACCACCAGCTACATCGATAAAGAACCCCGCCGCCTGGAGCGGCCCTCAGATCACGCGCCAGCGGTGGCTGAGTTTCGGTAGCGCGGCATCAGCCTAAGGCGGATGACCCGCCAAGAACAGCCTCCACGCCCCCTTCGAGGTTAAACAGCTGGGTCATCCCCTGCTTGCGGTAATGCTCGGCGATTTTCAGGCTGGTGATGCCAACGTGACACATGAACACCACCGGTTGATGGGGATCGGCGTCTTTAAGCTTTTGCATCATGTCGGCATCCAAAGGCTTGGCAAAATCCACCGGGGTGGCCTCGCGATCGGGCTCGGGGCGGGTATCGACCACCCAAATGTCTTCGCCCTGATTCAGGCGCGCTTGGAGCGCCTCGGCGGTGATCTTTTGCACCGGCGGCGGAGCCCCAGGCAGATCAAGCTTCAGCCCTGAGCCCTGCATCGACTCGATCCAATCGATGGTGGCCCCTTGAGCGCGCTGTGCCGTGGCAAGATCCATCAACACGGTCAAGCCCGCCGCCTCGCTGGCGATCTCATGGCCGCCACGCGGCCCCACTTCAAATCGCGCATCCCAATCGGGGGTGATCGAAAAGTGCAGAAACTGCCCGGGGTACTGCGCCAAAAATGCGTTGATCTGCTCGGCAGCGGCCTCGGTGATGGTGATGTCGGGTGGGGTGCGGTCGGGCACTTCAAGGCCGAGCATTTCGTGGAGCTCACCGGCGTTGTACATCTCAGTGATGATGTCGCAGCCCCCCACAAACTCACCCTTAATATACAGCTGCGGGATGGTTGGCCAATCGCTGAACACCTTGATCCCCTCACGGATGCGCTCGTCCTCTAGGACGTTGTAGGCCTGGTAATCCCCGGCCAACAAGCTGTCCAGTAGGCCAGCGGTTTTGGCTGAGAACCCACACTGGGGCATTTTGGGTGAGCCTTTCATATAAAGCACCACCTCAGCGGAGGCAATTTGTTGCTCAATGGTGGCTTGAACATCGGGCTCAAGGGAAGTCTGGGTCATCGATGCACCTGATCATCAGCTTTAAGGGTTGAACTGTGGACGGTGATGGCGTGTGGCCATCGAGCCTGTCATGATACCGGGATTGCCGTCGTCATGTCATGATCCCCGCCCCCGCTGGGCGGATTCAGCGCCCCGCTTTGGCGGAGACTCACCCCGCAACTAAGAAAGATCTGGATATGGATTCCGAGTTATCTTGAGTATTTTTCATTGTTTTGTTGTAGGCATGCCAGGAACTGCCTGCTAATGTTTAAGGATCAATGTATAGGGGTTTCCGCTCCGTATGACAGAACAAACCGTGCGGATCAGCTTGCTGGCCACCTCCCGCTGGATTCTTGAGAGCCTGGCCTTCTTTTGTCGACATCAAGACCGGCACACCATTGCCGACAGCACGCTGTGGGCCGAAGACATGGCGTGGCCTGAGCTTTCGGGGGTGGATGTCCAAGCCTTGGTGATTCACTCCGAGGCGGGTTTGGCCCAACCTCTGCTCAAAGCGCACCGCGCTCAAGTGGGGACGGTGCCGACGGTGGCCCTGGTCACCCGCCACGACACGCTGCTCATGAAACAGCTGCTGCGGGATCATGCCAGCGCCTACCTGACTCTGGATCAGGGCCTGGAGGAGTGGCGCCACGCCATCGATCATGTCATCCAAGGCGACACGTATGTGCCTCAACCCTTTATTAAAGCCCTTATGAGCGATGCCGAACCCACCCGCGCCAAACTGTCCAACCGCGAAAAGAGCATTGCCCGCCTCCTGGTTTCGGGCCTCAACCACCAAGCCATCGCCGAGCAGCTCCACATCAGCGAAAAAACGGTCTCATCGCACAAGACCAACATTTTGAATCGCCTGGGACTGGATCACCTCCCCGATTTGGTCCGCTACCACGACAAGCACCCGTTTGCGTTCAAAGACACCCCGAACCCTCGCCAAGACCGCTAGCCAACCCACCCCCTCAAGGGCCCTGGCGTGGCGTCTCTACCGAGACCGGCGGCGCCCACCGAATCGACGGCGGTCGATACGCCACTGACCACACCACCTCGTCAGATAGCCCCGAACGAATTTTGATTTGGGCGGGTTCAGGCCAGTGATGATGCGCCGGCAGCGCGCCCACCACTTGCCCGCGCCAGCGCCCAGGGTGCAGCGGTGGGCTGTCGAAACCCCCGTCTGGCTGAATGGGGATCACTCTGGCGGGCGTGCCCGGCGGACAATCCAGGCATGCCAACGACACCCTCATTGCAGGGTCAGCGAACGGCGGCGCATGAGAACTTTGCTCTGGCCACGCAATATGGCCTTGAAGGCGTCCGGCTTGAACCAGCTTCCAATCCAGCCGACGCGTTTCATCGACGCGCACGGTCACCTTGCGTTGCCAACCGGCCGCCGCCAACCACGCGCCATCGACACTGGCCGGCGACAAACGCACTCGATGCTGTCCCGGTTTAAGGCGATCAAAGCGGTAACGACCCTCAGCATCAGTTCGAGCGGTGTGATCACCCAGCTGCACCAGCGCACCGGCCAGTCCCCGAGGCCCGCCATCGGAGTGGATCAGCACCCGGCCGGCCAGGCTTGCCTTCGGCGCGCTGACCCACGCCGGTTGTTGCCACCGGTGCCGCCACCGATAGGCCACGCGCCATCGCATGGCATCGGCAGTCGGCTCAACCGATTGAGGACCGCGCTCCACCGAGACCTGCCAGTGGTGCCCTTGAGGGTGGTGCCAGCTCAACGTGGTGTGCGCATAAAGCCGCCCGACGCCCGATTGACGGGCCAAGACGGGCCCACCGACATCGGCAACCCACCGACGGACCCCACGCGCTGCGCGTTGGCCGGCCGACAGCCGCCACCGCTGCCCCCAACGCACAGCCACCCCCCAATCCCAACCCCGCCGTCGACGGTAGCGCACATGGGCGCGGCGGCCTGCCGGGCCCTGCCAGACCACTTGGGTCTGGAGTCGACCACGGGTGGGCACCCGCGCATGCCAGCGCCAGCGCCCCACACGCGCGCGCCAGCCCAGCCACGCCCGCTGCTGGGCCATTGCCCCGCCGAGGGTGGATGCCATCCCCCCAACCTGCCCGGCCAGACGCGGGCTGATGGGCACCCTGATGGCGGCTTGCGCGCTTCGGTGCGTGGTCCCCCCTGCCGGGCTCTGCGCCCACTGCACACGCCCAGACCAGCGCGGGCCACCTGGGCGCTGATGGACGACGCTCCACCCCCACCGCGCGCCTGTGGGCTCACCGCTGGGGTATCCTGGGGGTCGCCACTCGCCCCTGATGCGCACCCGAGTGTGGGCAAACGCCCAGCGGCCATCCACCACACCCGCCCAGCGGCCGGCGTGGCGGCCAGCAGCCACCGACAGTTCACCGCCGCTGTCCCACTCAAACCGATGCATCCCCCGCCACCAGCGGTCGTTTGATCGTGTCGGGTCAACCGCGCCCCGCGCTCGGCGAGACCACAGGCCCAAAGACCCCGAGCCAGACCCCATCGACCAATCCACCGATGCCCCTTGATAGCGGCCTCGTGCGGTTGATGCCGTGACGGCACGCCAACCATCGAGCGGCGCCCAGCGGTCATGATCGACCGACCACCGAAGCGTGGCCCCCCGGCCCAGCTGGGGCGCCATCCCCAACGGCGGGCCATGGACCACCTGCGCGCCCACTCGCCAGTGCAGCGATGGCCCATCAAAAGCCAGCCAACGTCCTCGACGAGGTTCGGTGTGCACCGCAAACGACAGTTTCTGACGTTTCTCGGCGTCCAAGTGGCCCGACCCCGTCACGCCGGTGTCGACCCCGTCCAGCTGCCAAGTCGGGCGATTGACCAGCGTCAGGCGCTGATGGACATCGACACGCCAATCGGTGTCGGTACGAGGCGCGGGCTGGCCTACGGCCCGCAGGCTGATGCGCTCGGTGGCGAGGGTTGCACCGGCCGCATCCACCGCGGTGAGGGTCAACCCGATTCGCTGACCTGGCCACAGCCGCGTCTCACGTCCCGGCGTGAGCGTCACCTCGACCGGCTTTACATCGCCCGGGGCCAATTGGACCGTCGATGGCGACCATTGAACCTCGAACCCTGACGGCGCGGCGACGTGGACCGACACCTCAAGGGGCATGTTGCCGCGCAGTTGTAGCCACAGGGCCTGCGACCAAGGGGCCCCAATCCACCACTCGCGGGGCGTGGGTGCCGCCGCCCCTGTCTGGCTTGTCTGCCAGGTCAGCGCATGGCGGGCGGCCACCGCCACCGTGACCACGCGGTTTTCATCGCCCACTTGCCAGTGCACGGCATGGTGGCCCGCGCGCGCGGCGTCGGGCACATCGATCACCGCCGTGGCCCTCACTGAACCTGATGCCTCGGATGCGCCCAGCTTAGGCGGCACCACCACCGACCAGCCGGGCGGAACGGTCACCGAGGCGGCCGCATCCACCGGCGCCTCGACCGTGACGCCCATCCGAACCCACGCCCCGGGCGCGACCGTCGTCGCCGGTTCTAACGCCTCATTGGCGGCGCCAATGTGGCCGGGCACGCTCAAGAGCACACCGCCAAGCCACCACCCAAGCCAGGCCCGCGTCGGCCTGCGCGCGCCCGCCCACACCCTCAAGGACCGATCGAGGCCTCACCGTCCAACACAAAGCGCGCGCCGAAGCGCTCCGCGCTCAGCATGCGCGGAGTGGGTGTGGCCACCACCAAGCCCTCGCGAACGCGCTTGACCGGGTGTTTCAAAGGCCAGCGCACGCGGCGGTGGCCACCTGGGTAGATCTGAACGCGGCCCAAGGCGTGGCGCGCCAAAGACACTCCGCTCAAGGCCACCCACTCGCCGTCGAGGGTGAGGTCCAACAGCCGCTGGCCGGCGTTGGTGAGCACCAGATCAAGCTGACCGGTGGCGCCGGATGAGGCGTCCGCGCGTTGCCATTGGGCTTGGGCAAAGACCAGCTCGCTGGTCGCCGGCGTGGGCAGCGTCGCCGCCAGTCGAACCGCGGTTTGGAATCGCTCGCGGATGTACAAAGCGCGGTCTTCTTCGATCGCCTCAGGCGATTCCAGAGGCTGCGGTTGGATCATCAATGCGGCCCAATAGGTGCCTGTCAGTGATGGCTCGGCCGCACCCCCCGGCGCCGGGTCCGGCCAAGCGATCTTGAACGCCACCCGGGCTCGGGTGTTGGCCGGCACCCTTTGTTCGACCGGTGCAAAGCGGATAAACGGGGCCAACGAACGAGGGTGGCTGGGGGCTGCGGGCCACTGATCTCGATCGGGCAGCTGGCGATAATCCGCCAGCGAGGCGGTCACGATCACAGGCCGATCGTGGGTGTTGTGGAACCACACCTCACCTTCGGCCGCTTCGCCCGGCGCGACCACGAAATGGCGATCGAGCGAACCCATCACGCTGACGGTGGCTTTTGCGGGATTGAGGCACAGCCACACGCTCAGCCACCAAACCCGCCAAGGGCACAAGGTCATGGGGCACTTGCCGCGGCCATGGTGAAGGTCACCTCGGCCAGATAATCCCCGGTGGTCATCTGCCCGACATCGCCGGTCATCTCCAGTGCATAGTCAAGCAACACCCCATCCGTGCTGCCGTCGCCGGTGAAGCCGGTGGCGATGCCGGTAATGAGGTCGACTGGGGTGGTTGAAAGCAGCGCCCCTGACGCCCCTGCGCCCTCGTGTTGAGCCACGCCCACCTCACCCGTTCCCGAGGGGGCCGAGGTGGCCAAACGCACCGCCACCCCCGTGGGCAAGGGCGAGCTCAGCTGCGCTTGAATGGTGCGCGTTTCCCCGTTGGGCACCACCGAAGTAAACTGCAGATATTGATCATAAGGGGCTTTGGACACCCCGGGCTGGCCGCCGGCGGTCGGGGCTGAGCTGACGATAAACGCCGGGATCCCGGTGCCTTGGATGGCCATTTGTGAGACGTTTTCGATCAACACGCTCACATCCTGAGTCATCGTCTCGCTGGCACTGGCCACGCGGGGGGCGATCCCGATGGCGGTCACCGCGGCGAGGGCGGCGGTGGCGGCGATCGTGACGATCGCGGGGGTGGCTGTGCACACAGTGGGTTTGAGTTTCTTTTGAGTCGACATCGACAATCCTCCTTGATGAACTGGCCTGGATGGCATGACCCAGTGATCGCCATCGAACAGCGCTTGGGCCACGCATTGGGCACAAGCGCCCAATCGGATCCATGAGACCACCGAACACCTAAAATCGAGACCGCGTTGGCAGTTGTTGACGCGGCGGCGTCAGCCGGCTGAGGGACATCAATCGCCGCCGCCTCACCCCAGGCATCGATTATCATGTGCAGATGACAGCGCCCATCCAGCCTGCTCAACGGATCGATCAAGTCCACTACGACATTCGTGGGCCGCTGGCGCGACGCGCGCACGCCTTGGAGCAAAGCGGGGTGGAGGTGTTGCACTTGAACATCGGCAACCCCAGCCTGTTTGGCATCGAGACGCCACAAGTTCTTCGAGACGCAGTGGCCCGCCATCTCCCCCAGTGCGATGGGTATGGCCCGCAGCTGGGCATCATGCCCGCGCGCGAGGCGATTGCCGCCCACGCCAAGCGCCGGGGTTTGGCCGATGTCACGCCCGCGCAGGTGATGATTGGCAATGGGGTCTCCGAGCTTGTGGATCTCGCCCTTCGCTCGCTCTTAGAGCCTGGCGATGAGGTGCTGGTGCCCGCGCCTGATTACCCGCTGTGGTCGGCCTCGGTGATCTTGAACAACGCCCAACCGGTCGACTACCCCTGCCCCGCCGAGCTGGGGTTTGAGCCCGATGTTGAGGCCATAGAGGCGTTGATCACCCCCCAAACCCGGGCGCTGGTGGTCATCAATCCCAACAACCCCACCGGCGCGGTGTACCGCCGCGAGACCTTGCAACGCATGGCCGACCTCGCCGCGCGCCACGGGTTGGTGCTTTTGGCCGATGAGATCTACGACGGCATCTGCTTCGATGACACCCCCATGTGGCCATTGGGCGCCCTCACCGACGGGGTGTGCTTGAGCTTTGGTGGGCTATCGAAAGTCCATCGCGCCTGCGGTTTGCGGGTGGGCTGGGCCGTGCTCTCCGGCGAACGTGCGGCCACCGATCAATGGTGGGCGGCGATGGAAAAGCTCGCCGCGCTCCGGCTGTCGGCCAACATGCCCGGCCAGTGGGCCGTGCCCGCGGCCTTGGAGGCCGATCAATCGATCCAAGACTTGATCCGCCCCGGTGGGCGTCTGCACGCCGCTCGCCAGACCATCATTGATGCGGTCAGCGCCAGCGAGCACCTGGCCCTGGTCGAGCCCAAAGGCGCGCTGTACGCCTTCCCGGCCATCCCCGGCCTGGCGCATGGGCAGGTGGTGGTCGATGGCGCCCCGTATGACGATGCCGCGTTCGCGCGCGATCTGCTGGAGCGCCACCACATCTTGGTGGTGCCCGGATCGAGCTTCAATCTTGAGCCGCGTTGCTTTTTCCGCGCCACGCTGTTGCCCGAGCCTGACGTGCTGGCCAAGGCCTTCCAGGCCATCGATGCGCTGCTGGATGAGCGCCTGGGTGAGTCCGCTTTCACGGCTCACGCCCAGGCGCTTTCGTAGACTGCGGGCGCATGGACATCGCCATCGCCCAAACGGCGTCCACTCACCGACCAATGAAAGGATAGGCCGCTTCCAATGGACCCTGAT
This sequence comes from uncultured Wenzhouxiangella sp., assembly GCA_913057195.1. Taxonomy (GTDB): domain Bacteria; phylum Pseudomonadota; class Gammaproteobacteria; order Xanthomonadales; family Wenzhouxiangellaceae; genus Wenzhouxiangella. Next base: position 80,519 of record CAJXNL010000005.1, on the reverse strand, counting down.
GTGACCAACCCCCTGCTCGCCGACGGTTTGCCCGCGTTTGCATCGATCCGACCCGAGCACTGCCAACCAGCCATCGAGACCCTGATTGAACGCTACCAAGCCTTCATCGATCGCGTCTGTGAAAGTTCAGCTGACACCGCAGACTTTGATGATGTGCTGTGGGCGGAAAGCATTCACGCTCAGGCGCTGTCGAATGCCTGGTCGACGATCGGCCACATGCAACGGGTCAATAACACCCCTCAGTGGCGAGCCGCTTTCCAAGCGTGTCTGCCATTGATCAGCGCTTTTGCAACGAAAAGAAACCAAGACCCCGCGCTGTATCGGGCCTATCAGGCGCTGGCTGACCGCACAGACTTCCCTGACCAACCCATGGCGGTGCAAACGGCCATCCACCACCAGCTTCGCGACTTTCGCCTGGCCGGTGTCGATCAACCACAAGCCATCCGCGATGCGTTGAAAGAAAACATGATGCGCTTATCAACGCTGTCAAACCAGTTTGGGAATCATGTCTTAGATGCCACAGACGCCTTCCAAGTGCACTTTGAGTCCGCCCAAGCGCTGGCGGGTCTGCCGGAGGATGCCCTGGCACAAATGGCCGAGCGGGCCAAGGCGAATGACCAAACAGGGTTTGTCGCCGATCTGAGCTTCCCCAGTTACCGCGCGATTGTCACCTATGCCGACGATCGCGACCTTCGCGAGCGGTTTTATCACGCTCACCTCACCCGCGCTTCAGACCAAGGACCCATGGCGGGTCAATTCGACAACACCGCCATTGTCAAAGAGATCTTGAGCTTAAGGCACGAGGTGGCCAACGCACTGGGGTTTGCCCACCACGGCGAACATCAGCTACAAACCCGCATGGCCGAGACGGTTGAACAGGTCGAGACCATGCTCCATGAACTGGCCGCCCAAGCCAAGCCCAAAGCACGCGAGCAGCTTGAGGCCTTATCGGCGTTTGCTGGTGAACAAGGGGCGTCACTGCCGCTGCAGCCTTGGGATGTGCCCTACTACACCGAAAAATACCGTGCCGCGGTGCTCGGCATTGACGATGAGGCCATTAAGCCGTATTTCGAAGTCGAGCGTGTCTTTGAGGGCCTGTTCAACACCGCGACACGCTTATTTGAGATCACGTTCGAGCGCGATGATCGGGTGGAGACTTGGCACGACACGGTGCGCTACTACCGCGTCAAGAATGCCCAGGGCGAGACCATGGCAGGGCTGTATCTGGACATCTATGCGCGCGCCAAAAAGGCCGGTGGGGCCTGGATGGATGTGTGTCGATCGCGGTTTGTGTATCAATCGACGCGCCAGGTGCCGGTGGCGTATTTGACCTGCAACTTTGCCCCACCCACGCCCGGCCGACCGAGCTTGCTGACGCATGACGATGTGCTCACCCTGTTCCATGAATTTGGGCATTGCCTCCATCACCTGCTCACCGAGGTTGATTTGCCGGATGTGGCTGGCATCCATGGCGTCGAGTGGGACGCGGTGGAACTTCCCAGTCAGCTTTTGGAGGGGTGGAGTCTGGCCGAAGAGGCGATTTCGACGTATGCCCGGCACGTTGACACCGGCGAGCCTCTCCCCAAGCCGATGCTCCAAGCCATCCGCGCCAATCGCCAATTCCAAGGTGCGCTGGCCCTGACCCGTCAAATCCAATTTGCGCTGACCGATTTGGCCCTTCACAAGCAGCGCGTTGACGACCCTCTGGAGGTGGCGCGCGAGGTTGAAAACGCCATCGCGCTCATGCCAGCGCCGGAGTACAACCGCTTTGTGCTGAGCTTTTCACATCTGTTTAATGGTGGCTATTCTGCAGGCTACTACAGCTATTTGTGGGCAGAGCGCCTGGCGCGAGATGCGTTTTCAATGTTTGAAGATCAGGGGGTGTATGACCCGGCTTTGGGCCAACGTTTGGCCCAGACCATCCTCTCGGTTGGCGGCACTCGCCCCATGGCAGCGTCGTGGACGGCGTTCGCCGGTCGCCCTGCGCGCATCGAGCCTCTGCTTGAGGCTTATGGCATTGAACACGAGGCGGCGTGATGTCCACTCCCGATCAACCCAAGCCGCAAACGCCCAAAAACGAGCTCCAGCGGCTGTGGTTTGCCACCAAAAACTCCATGCAGGGCTATCGCCGGGTGTTCCAAGACGAAGCGGCGTTTCGAGCGCAGCTGGCGGTGCTGGTGGTGCTGGTGCCCATCGCGCTTTGGTGGGCGCGGTCTTGGACCGAGGCGATCATGCTGATTGGTGTCTGGGGGCTGGTGCTGGCCGGTGAGCTGGTGAACTCCGCCATTGAGGCGGCCATTGATCGGATTGGGTTTGAGCGCCACAACCTCTCTGCTAAAGCCAAAGATGCTGGCTCGGCGCTGACGTTCACGCTGATGATCTTGGCGGCTTTGGTGTGGGCGGCCGTGGCGGTGGACCGCTACTGGGCCTGATCGGCTTCCATGGGTGGCAGTTCACGGCGACGCCAGCGCGCCAGCACCACGAACGTGATGGCGCCACCAAGCGTTAGGGTCAGTGGAAACAACAGCACAAACCGCCCCCAACCTTCAGCCATGGCTTCGAGCTGTTGGTAAACCAAAACCCCCGTCAACGGCGCAATCAAGCCACGCAACCCAGTCAGGGTGACGTGGATGCCCATATAAACCGTTGACTGCTCATCGCTGGCAAAGTCGTTGTGGCCGAGGTTCCAGCCCAGCTTGCCGCCGGCAAAGGCCGCGCCCAACGCCAGCGCGCCGACCCAGAATCCCGCGATCCAGTCGAAAACGGCTGAGGCGGCAAACAACCCCACCGCCAGCACAAACGTCCAGGCCTGTTTGGCGCGGTAGTCGAGAATGTGCACCGCGTCCAGGCGCCGCGCCCAAATCGGGGTGAACACCGACAAACACAGCAGTGGCAGGGTGGTGGTGATCATGACCTGAGAGAACCGACTGACCCCAAACTGCTCGGTCAACAACACCACAAGCAGCGCAATCACCATCAAATTGCCCGACCCAAAAGCAAACATCGTCAGCATGTAGCGTCGATACCAGTGGTCGGTTTTGAGGATATCAATGCTTTGGCGAAGCTGCCCTCCAGCGCGATTGGCGGCTTGTCGGCGTTCTTGTTGTCTCAACCGTGCACCCAAACGGATGCGCATGCGCTGATAACGCCACGCGGCCACAAGGCCCATCGCGCCGGCGATGGGGAAGGTGATTCGCCAAACCTCTGGCCAATGGTTCATCAAAAGCCCCGTCAGTCCGGCAGAAATGGCGATGATCAGCGAGTAGATGACGGTGATCCGGCCGGTGATTTGGCCGCGCACGTGGCGCGGGAAATTGGCCCGCCAAATCGCCGAGCGCAAGGTGATCACCCCCGCCCAAGACAGTCGCGCACCGACCATCAACCCCGTGACCGCCACCAGCCCCCACGCCGAGGTGGGCACCAGCGCCATGGCCATACAAAAAAAGGCGGTGAGTGCCTGCAGGATCGACACCCACGCGGTTTTGTCACGGCCCTCAGCCAGCTGGGAGATAGACAGTGACGCCAAATTCGCAAACGCCGGCGCCCCCGCGACCGTGGCCACGGCCAGGTTGACCCAGACCGGATCGGCGGTGCCGGCAAACTGGGTCTTGACAACCACCCCGACCAGCCCGCCCTCAATTGAGCCCAAGGTCAGTGCCATCGTGGCATTGGCGGCGATCTCACGGGGCATCAGGGTGCGGGCAATGAAAGGCAGATGGCTGCCGCGCTGGGGGGCGGATTGAGACATGCCTTGGATTGTAGCGCCGGCATTGATCGAAAATGCTTGAAAAGCACCACCGCTTGCCTTCATTATTCTTTGTAGAACTGGCCCTAGGCGTGCTGGACGTGCCGCAGGCCCGCATTGAACCCAAAAGAAGGAAGGACAGAGAATGCGCACCATTGCTGTGATCAACGCCAAAGGCGGCTCGGGCAAGACCACGGTGGCCACGGGCTTGGCTTCAGCGCTCGCTTGGGAAGGCCACGCGGTGGGATTGGCCGACCTCGATCCGCAAAGCTCATCGAGTGACTGGCTGGCTGAGCGTGACGAGGACTATCCTGAAATCACCGCCATCAGCACCAAAAACGGACTTCGCGCGCCGGCCGGGCTCGACATCATGGTGGTCGACACCCCCGCAGGCGTTTACGGCCAGGATCTGTCCAAGATCTTGAACAAGGCACAAACGGCAGTGATGCCCATCTTGCCCTCACCGGTGGATATGGCGGCGGCGTGGCGGTTCTTGGAGCAGACCCTGGCGCTGAAACCGATTGCTTCAAAACGCACCAAGCTTGGACTGATTGCCAACCGGGTTAAACCGCACACGATCGTCTACCGAGAGCTCACGGGATTTTTGGACGACTACCGGGTGCCCGTGGTGGGTCAATTGCGCGACTCGATGAACTACGTCCGGGCGTTCGAACGCGGCTTGGGCGTGACCGATTTGCCGGAGTACCTTGCCGGTGAAGATTGGGCCCAGTGGGATGAGATCGTCCGTTGGATTGAGTCCAAGCGCTCCCAGGGCCGAGCTTAATCGGCCACGCCCGCCTGGCCTTCCACCGACAGCGTCACACCGGCCGGTCGGATTCGGTCAAAGTCGTCGGGATCGAGTGCGTCAAGCAGATGCTCCACCCGATCAAGACCGGGCAGTTCAAGCTTGGGTGCCACGTCGGCCAGCGGCAGCAGCACAAACGCCCGCTGTGACAGCCGAGGATGGGGCACCACCAAATCGGGCTGGTCGATGATGGCTTGTCCGTAAAACAACACATCCAAGTCCACAGTCCTGGCGGCATTGCGCTCCGCGCTGCGAACCCGGCCAAGATCGTGTTCAATCACCTGCAGCGCCAACAGCAAGGCCGGCGCCCCAAGGTGTGTCTCCACCAAGACCACGGCGTTGAGATAATCCGGCTGCGGGGCGCTCACGCCCCAGGGGGGCGTCCAGTAAGTCGGTGAGCACGCCACCACCCGAGTGTCTGGCACCAAATGCAGCCGCTCGGTGGCGCGTTGCAGCGTGCGTTCAGGTTGACCGGCGTTGCCGCCCAAGCCAATGCCGGCGACAGTCGGTGGGTGGGCCATCAGCGCGCCTGGGCGCGGGCGTCGTTGCGCCGCCGACGGCGGCGGGGTCGACGGCGTTTGGGCCCACTGTGAGGGCGGCTGGGCGCAGGCGGCGGTGCGGTTTTTTGGAGCTCAGTCCACCAATCGGCCACCGGCTGCAGCGCGGGCTCTTCCAGCGCGCGCAACAGCAAAAAGTCATAGGCCGCTCGGAAGCGGCGCTCTTGGATCATGCGCTCACCGCGGCGTTGGCTTTGCTTTAGAAATCGGGGTTGCATGCACCAGATCTCGCGCGCCATCGACGAAAATCGGCGGTGAATGGCGACCGTCTGCGCTTGCTCGTATAAGATTTCATCGCCTGCTTGACCCAGCGCGTTGACCGGTGGCAGCCCTTTCCCCGACAGCGCCTCGGCGCGAGTTTCCACGCGGTGCCATAAAAAGACAGCGAACAAAAATCCCGGGGTAACAGGTTGGTCTGCCGCCACGCGCGCGTCGGTGTTTTTGAGGCCTTGTTTAACGATCATTGGCGGCGCACTTGGGTCTTGAAGCAAGTTGGGAAACAGCTGCTCCCACAAATCAAACGCCACCAATGCTTGGTATGTTGACCACGCGTGGCCACTTAAAAACAGCTTCAAAATCTCGTCGAACAGTCGCGCGGGAGGAATGTCTTGAAGCAGCGGCGCCATGGGTCGAATCGGCGCTTCGGTGGCCTTGTCTGGGCTCAACTCAAGTTTGGTCATGAACCGAACCGCGCGAAGAAGGCGAACGGGGTCTTCTCGATACCTTGTTTCAGGGTCGCCGATGAGTCTCAGCGTGCGCGTTTTGAGGTCCTCATAACCGCCCACATGGTCTTTCAATGTTTCAGTGCTGGGGTCATACATCAACGCATTAATTGTGAAATCACGCCGAATCGCATCTTCTGATTCAGTGCCGTATACGTTGTCTCTGACCAGGCGACCCCCATCGAGCTCACGAACGGCCGATGTGCCATCGCTGGGGTTGGCCGCATCGCTGGGCGACTCCCCTCGGTAGGTGGCCACTTCAATGACCTCGCGTCCGAAGCGCACATGCGCCAATCTGAATCGACGACCAATCAGCCGCGCATTGCCAAACGCGTCTTTAATTTGTTCGGGAGTGGCATTGGTCGCAACGTCAAAATCTTTCGGCGTGCGCCCCAGCAATAGATCCCGAATACAGCCTCCAACGATGCAGGCCTCATAGCCCAAGCTTTGAAGTTTTTCGACAATACTCAGCGCCGCTTGGCTGAACTGGCGAGGCTGCAGACCGTGATCAGAAAGAGGGATGTTCCGGGGTGTTGAGTCGTGTTTAAACGCCAAGTCGTTGTCTTTTTCTAACAATGTATTTGTTATAGTTTACCACTGATCGGCTCAACCCCAGGATCAGCGAGGTCAACATGACGTTTGTGGTCACTGAAAACTGCATCAAGTGCAAATACACCGACTGCGTTGAAGTGTGTCCGGTGGATTGTTTTCATGAAGGCCCTAACTTTTTGGTAATTGATCCAGAAGAGTGCATTGATTGCACGCTGTGTGAGCCTGAGTGCCCCGCTGAAGCGATTTATCCAGAAGATGATTTGCCCGCCGATCAGCAACAGTTTCTCGATCTCAACGCCGAGCTCTCCAGGCTGTGGCCGGTCATTTCTGAAATGAAAGACCCCCCTGACGATGCCAAGTCATGGGATGGGGTGCCCAATAAACTCGACCACCTCGAGCGCTGAGCAGCACCTCGGCGACGATCTCAACTCGCCTCGACACCATCCATCAAAAAGGGCTTTAGCCGAGTCGACGTCTCAATATCGCCAGGATGTGTTCGGCCCGGTCCAAGTCCAACAGTTGGCCCTGAGCGCCCACCAACTCCACTCGAGCCCGTGCCGATCCAATCGCAACCACCTTCACCTGATACTCCCCGCTGTGATCAATCACCTCAGGCGTTCGCCAAAACAACAACCGGCCCAATCCACTTTTTGGAATCACGATGGCGTCATGGCGATAACGAAAGTCAAACTGCTGAGTCTGATCATCTTTTTGGACCACCGTCAGGCCAACCTGCTGATTGTTGAGCACCTCACCCAGATCAACCATCACCTGCTCGGCAGGGGCCTCGACCTCCAAATGCAGTCCGCGCTCACCGAAACGGATTTGCGCGTTGGATGCTTCAGCGTCGACCGATGATTGAACCTGCGGCGGGCGACCCATGTCGCGACTCGCTGCCAGCTGGGGCAGGTAGTAGCCGGGCACCTCATAATCGGGTCGCGTTGTCGGACGATCAAGCGTGTCAGGCACCTCGAGATCAGACACCTCCTCAGCGTCCAAATACAGGGGCTCATTGGTGCCCGCACAGCCGGTCAATGCCCAACTGACGATCAACGCCAGCACCAGAGGGACCCGCCAAGAGCCCGTGTGGCCTGGCGTGCAGCGCCGTGCGGTTGTGATGACATGTTGAGAAGAATTGGGGTGTTTCAATGCGGTCTCTCTTATTGCGGTGGAACAGGTCTTAGGCGATCCAAGATCGCGTGTCCGCGCTCATGATACTTCGAATCCAACTCGACGAGGGGCAATCGGATCGCGTGCGCGCATCCGCCCATCTCAGCCAACAGCCACTTGGCGGGCACTGGATTGGTCTCAACTCCCAAAAACGTGTACAGATCAGCGAGTTGGGCATCCTGCTCACGCACGGCGACCCAGTCATTGGTTTGCGCCAATCGGCACAGCTCGGCCACGGTCTGCGGGACGATGTTTGCAGCCACAGACACCACACCCTGCGCCCCCTGTCGCAGCGCCTGGGCAAAACTGGGATCATCGCCGCTGAAAACCGCCAGCCCCGCCTGAACCAAAGTCGCGATTCTGTCCATGTCTGGCACCGCTTCTTTAATCGCCACGATCTTGGCGTGCTCGGCCAACGCCACGGCCGTCTCGGGCAGCAGATCCACCGCGGTCCGGCCGGGCACGTTGTAGAGCATGATTGGGATGTCAGAGGCGTCCGCCACCGCCCGATAATGGGCCAGCAAGCCGCGCTGAGAGGGGCGGTTGTAAGCGGGCGTGACCACCAACGCCATATCCGCCCCCAAGCTGGCTGCCAGGCGGGTGCGCGCAATGGTGTGTGCTGTGGATGGGCTGCCCGTTCCCGCCATGACCCACATCTTCCCTTTCAATCGCTCGATGGCGTGGGTGAGAAGCTGAACATACTCTTCGTGATCCAGCGTGCCCGACTCACCGGTTGTTCCGCCGACCACCACCGCCTGCGTGCCCGCGTTGGCGTGCCAGGTCAGCAACCGATCCCAAGCGTCCAAGTCGAGCTGTGTGGACCCATCGGCTTGCCGTGTCATGGGTGTGAGTAGTGCCACACTGGATCCTGTGAACATGAATTCTCCATTTCAATTGGGGCGCGGGGCTTGTCAGTGTCAATCACGCTCGCTATGCTGACAGTGTAACCCGTTCATAAGAGCCCATTGATGACAGACAGCGATCTCAAGCTTCACTCTGACCCCCTCGAGGCCACTTTGGGCCCTGCCGACAAAACCGACACCATCACGCTTCAATCGTTCCAAGGCCAACCGGTGGTGGTGTATTTCTATCCACGTGACAACACACCAGGCTGTACTCAACAGGGCCAGGACTTCAAAGATCGGTATGAGGACTTTCAAGCCTGTGGTGCTCAGATCATCGGCGTGTCGCGAGATACGCTGAAGTCTCACCAGAAATTTACCGAGAAGTTTGGCTTTCAGTTCCCTTTGATTGCAGACCCTGATGAGGTGTTGTGCAACACCTTTGGCGTGATGAAAGACAAAAACATGTATGGCAAGAAAGTCAGAGGCATTGAGCGATCGACATTCTTATTCGATGCCCAAGGCAAGTTGGTGGCGTCCTGGCGCAAAGTGAAAGTGCCTGGACATGTGGATGATGTCTTGAGTGCCGTTCAGGCGCTGAGCTGATTGGCACTCCGCATATGACCCAAACAAAGCGGCTGTATATTCTCGATACCAATGTGTTGATGCACGATCCGAGTGCATTGTTTCGCTTTGAAGAGCACGACATTTTTTTACCGATGGTGGTTTTAGAGGAACTTGATCGAGCCAAAAAAGGGGTCTCTGAAGTGGCGCGGAACGTTCGCCAAGTCAGCCGCTTTTTAAACGAGCTCATGCATCCACAATCGGATGATCCGCGCACAGCCAACGACTTGTCTGATGGCGTGGCGCTGATTCAGCCTGAAGGGTTGAACTTAAACATTGGCACGGGTCGGCTTTACTTCCAGACAAAAGCGGTGACCAACGGCTCTAAAGTGGTGGGTGATCAGTCGCTGGCCGACAACGAAATCCTTCTGGCTGCGTTAAGCATCAGTCACGACCACCCCGAGCTTGACATTGTCTTGGTTTCGAAAGACATCAATTTGCGAATCAAAGCCACCATCCATGGCATCCCCGCCGAGGATTACCACAACGACCGAGCCCTGGATGATTTGAGCCTCCTCTACACCGGCTTGAGCGAGCGCGATGAGGCGTTTTGGGCATCGCACGCCCCCGAAGACTCCTGGACCCAAGCAGGGTCAACGTTTTATCGGATTGCGCGAACCGAAGATGAGCCGTGGTACCCCAACCAGTGTTTGCGCCTGGACGGTGAGCATGGCATTGAAGCACTGGTTCGTGAGGTCGCCGATGAACATGTGGTGTTTGAACTGGCTCAGGACCATCGGCGCCCAAATTCGAGTGTGTGGGGCATCCAAGCGCGCAACCCAGAGCAAAACTTCGCCTTAAACCTCCTGATGGACCCCGACATTGACTTTGTCACCCTCTTGGGAACGGCAGGCACCGGCAAGACGCTGCTGACTCTGGCCGCAGGTTTGGCCCAGACCCTTGATGAGAAACGATATCGAGAAATTATTGTCACCCGCGCCACCGTCTCCGTGGGCGAGGACATTGGCTATTTGCCTGGCACAGAGGAAGAAAAAATGACCCCTTGGATGGGGGCATTGACGGACAATCTGGAGGTCTTAACCGAGTCTGATGCCACGCCAGTGGATGACAGCCCCGCATTCACCAGCAGCTGGGGACGATCCGCCACGCAAGATCTGTTGGCGTCTAAAATCAAGATCCGCTCGCTGAATTTCATGCGCGGACGAACGTTTCTCAACCGCTACTTAATCATCGATGAGGCACAAAACATCACGCCGAAACAAATGAAAACCCTCATTACACGCGCCGGTCCCGGCACGAAAATCATTTGTTTGGGCAATGTCGAACAAATCGACACGCCCTATTTGACCGAAACCACCTCGGGATTGACCTATGCCATCGACCGGTTCAAGCATTGGGCGCATGCCGCCCACATCACTTTAAGACGCGGTGAGCGGTCTCGCTTGGCCGACTATGCCTCAAAAACGCTTTAGCTCGATCCAAACGTCAAGCCGCTGTCATTGACATCCACCTCAATGGCATCGCCCGCTGCATACTCGCCCGCCAGCAATTTCTGTGCCAGCACGTTTTCCAATTCATTTTGGATGGCACGTTTGAGTGGGCGGGCCCCATAGACCGGATCAAACCCAGCCCGACCGAGGTGATCGAGCGCGGCATCACTGACCGACAGCGTCAATTCACGATCGGCCAAGCGATCAATTAATGCATTGATTTGAATACGAGCAATGGCTCGGATCTGGGCCGCATCCAGCGGGTGGAACACCACAGTCTCATCAATTCGGTTAAGAAACTCTGGCCGAAAATGTTGAGCGACCACGTCCATCACCGCAGACTTCATGGTGGCGTAGGGTTCACCGGCGTGCTCTTGGATGCGATCGGATCCAAGATTTGAGGTCATGACAATCACCGCGTTTCGAAAATCGACGGTGCGCCCATGGCTGTCGGTCAACCGCCCGTCATCGAGCACCTGCAATAAGAGATTAAATACATCCGGGTGCGCTTTTTCGACCTCATCAAGCAAAATCACCGAGTAAGGACGACGACGAACGGCTTCGGTCAGATAGCCGCCCTCTTCATAGCCCACATAGCCTGGGGGTGCGCCGATCAATCGCGCAACGGCATGCTTTTCCATGAACTCCGACATATCAATGCGAACCATCGCTTCTTGCGTGTCAAACAAAAACTCCGCCAGCGATTTGCACAGCTCCGTCTTACCGACACCAGTGGGGCCAAGGAACAAAAATGAACCGTTGGGCCGGTTGGGATCGGCCAATCCCGCCCGAGAACGTCTGATGGCGTCGGCAACGGCAGCAACCGCCTCATCCTGCCCCACCACACGTTCATGCAACGCCGATTCCATTCGAAGCAGTTTATCTCGCTCACCTTCGAGCATTTTAGATACGGGGATCCCCGTCCACCGCGAGATCACCTCGGCGATCTCTTCTTCGGTGACTTTGTTGCGAAGCAGCTGAAAACTGGTTTGAGTGCCCTCTTCGTTTTGACTCTCGGCTTCTTGCAATGAGCGTTCAAGCTCGGGGATCTTGCCGTGCTGAAGTTCGGCCATGCGCGAAAGATCCTGTGCCCGTCGAGCGTTCTCAAGCTCAGCTCTGGCGCGTTCGAGGTCTTCACGGATTTGGCTTGATCCAGCCACCGTGGCTTTTTCCGATGTCCACACTTCCTCCAGATCGGAGAACTCGCGTTCAAGCTCATCGATCTGTGTCTCGAGATCATCCAGGCGTTTCTTCGAGGCCTCATCGGTCTCTTTTTTCAACGCCTCGCGCTGGATTTTGAGCTGAATGAGGCGCCGCTCCAAGCGATCAAGGGCTTCAGGTTTGGAATCAATCTCCATGCGGATGCGACTGGCCGCCTCGTCCATCAAATCGATCGCTTTATCAGGCAGATTCCGATCAGTGATATAGCGATGCGATAACGTGGCGGCCGCCACCAACGCAGGGTCGGTGATATCAACGCCGTGGTGGACCTCGTAGCGCTCTTGCAACCCCCGCAAAATCGCAATGGTGTCCTCGACCGATGGCTCACCCACCAACACTTTTTGGAAACGACGCTCAAGGGCAGCGTCTTTTTCGATGTTTTCCCGATACTCATTGAGCGTGGTGGCGCCAACGCAATGGAGATCGCCTCGAGCCAGCGCGGGCTTGAGCATATTGCCTGCATCCATGGCGCCTTCGGCTTTGCCTGCACCGACCATGGTGTGGATTTCATCAATAAACAAGATGATTTGGCCTTCTTGTTTTTTAAGATCGTTCAAGACGGCTTTTAAACGCTCTTCAAACTCGCCTCGGAATTTCGCACCAGCGATCAGCGCGCCCATGTCCAAAGAGAGCACGCGTTTATTTCGAAGCCCCTCGGGCACTTCACCATTAATGATTCGCTGCGCCAAGCCTTCAACAATCGCGGTCTTCCCAACGCCAGGCTCACCAATCAACACGGGGTTATTTTTGGTGCGGCGTTGAAGCACTTGAATGGTTCGCCGAATTTCTTCATCGCGACCAATGACCGGGTCAAGCCTGGATTGCTCGGCTTTCTCGGTCAAATCAATGGTGTATTTTTTGAGCGCTTCGCGGCTGTCTTCGGCGTTGGGATCGTTCACGGTCTCGCCGCCGCGAACTGCATCAATCGCGCTTTCAATGGCGCTTCGCTCCCCACCGGCTTGAGTGATCAAATCCGCCAGTCGCCCTTTGGCATCGAGCGCGGCCAGCAAAAAGAGCTCTGAGGCAATGTAAGCATCGCCCCGCTCACTGGCGATTTTGTCGGTGAGGTTGAGCGCACGGCCCAAATCGTTGGACAGGTTAATCTGTCCTGCTTGACCCGACACTTTCGGCAGGGCCTCCAATGCCTCACCCAGGCTTGAGCGTAAGGCGTTGACCTGAACACCCGCCCGAGTCAACAGCCCACGCGTGCCGCCGCCGTCTTGATCAAGCAAGGCCACCATTAAATGCTCCGGCTCAAGCATCCCATGATCCATGCGCACCGCCAAGCTCTCGGCTTCCCCCAAAGCCTGGCTGAATTTCGCTGTTAATTGGTCCATTCGCATTCGGACACTCCCACAATCGCTTTTGACTTATCCACAACATGGGGGCGGTGGACCCACCGATTCAAGGCCGAGACTCGAGTCTGTACACGAATATGTCATAATTTACGCGTAATATATGTTTAATCCCGGCACCGGAGCGTGGGCCGTGTCCAGTCAAGTTGACCGCAAACCGTCGGATCCAAGGCAATCGGCCCAACCCCGGGGCCACATCAAACGTGCGCTTCGCAATCGCTTGGATGCACTTGCGGCCCACGCCCCCGTTGAACTGGTGGGTCCCCGCGGTGTGGGCAAGCGGACATTGGCGCGACACCACCGCCATGGACCCATCCGCACTGCCGAGCAGCGCCCACCGGCCCTCGATGCGAAAACTCACCGCATCCGCGTCCACCCGTTGACGGTGCAAGAATTGGGACTGACAACGCCTCGAGACTTTGACACCCTCCTCCAGCGAGGCGGCTTTCCCGCTGAGCTTTGGTTTGATCGACCCTCGAGCGCGCTCCCAGGTCACCTCATCGGGCTGTTTAGCGATTTGAGCGCGCTGTCCGGGCCATTCGCCGCCGATGGCGCCCGTGAACTTTGGGCGGGCCTCATGGCGTCGGTGGGGCGACCGCTGTCGGTGCGCGCTCTGGCACGCGCATTAATGGCCGATGAGCGTCGCGTCAGCAAAAATGTGGACATGCTCGACACCCACCATGCGCTGTTTCGTCTCAACCCGTTGCCCGCTCTCGCGGATGGCCCCCGCTTTAGGGCCTTAAAAAAAGGCCAGAAGCACTACCCCTATGATTGGTCACAGCCCCATCACCACCATGGCCAAATCGAGGCTTTGGTGGGCAACCATCTCTTGCAGTGGGTGGAATCTGGCCGCGACTGGGGTGAGCGTGATCACAGCTTGATGTATTTTCGCGATTGCGATCAGCGCGAAGTGGATTTCGTGGTCGTGAGCGGGGAGACGCCGACTTGGCTAATCCAGGTTGACCCGCTGGCGGATGCGCCGAATCGCGATCTGGCCTACTTGGCCCGAAAATTTCCAAAGGCTCAGGCCTGGCATTTGTCTGTGAATGGGCCACTGACGCCAAGAACGGAAAAAGGCATCACCATGGCCCACCCGCTGCCATTTTTGGCCAGCCTCACTTAATTCACTTCCTTAAAAGCCCCAGCCTTTAAAATGGCGTCTGACTTCTTGCCATTGCAATAAAGGATTTCCATGGGCAACCGACTCTCCAAGATCTACACACGCACCGGCGACGATGGCACCACAGGTTTGGGAGACGGTTCCAGAACCCAAAAAGACAGCCTCCGCGTCGAGGCTTACGGCACGGTGGACGAATTAAACTCCACCATTGGCATGTTGATTGCCACCATTGATGAGTCAACATTATCCAGCATGCTCTTGGATATCCAGCATGATCTGTTTGACTTAGGTGGCGAGCTTTGTATTCCAGACATGTCTTTGATTAAAGAACATCACACCGCCAGGATAGAAAAAGAGCTGGATCGGCTCAATGAAGACCTCCCGGCTTTGAAAGACTTCATTTTGCCTGGCGGTTCGCTGGCCGCTGCGCAGGCGCACTTGGCTCGAACGATTTGTCGCCGCGCGGAGCGCCGAGTCATTTCGCTGGCACGTCAAGAACCCGTCAACGATGTACTCATCCACTACCTCAACCGCCTATCGGACTTATTGTTCGTCGTGGCGAGAACGGTCGCTCGTCAATCCGGCGCAGGCGAAGTGCTGTGGGAGCACGAGCGCGATCGCTGATGGGCAAAGCCAGGCTGCGATGACGCACGCATTGGGAGTGGCAGAGGCGTTATTGGGTGTGATCAACGCCGCCTGAGCGTTGTGCAAACTCAGCCATCAACTCACCGTCTTCATATTGGGAAATGGCGTCCAAGAGTTTGCGCTCATGGATTAACCCCATGGCCAAGCTGATACACATCATTACCAAAACAATTGTGAATGGCAGCGCGGTTGAGATGGCACCGGCTTGTAAGGCGCCCAATACGGTGCTGCCACCCAGAGCCAAAAGCACCGCTGCAATTGATCCTTGAGTAATCACCCAAAAGACCCGCTGTGCCTTGGGCGCGGTGGTTTTCCCTCCAGAAGTGATGGAATCAATCACCAATGAGCCTGAATCGGATGAGGTGATGAAAAAGACCAGCACCAAAACAATGGCCAGAAACGATGTGATCTGAGTCATGGGCAAGTGAGTCAGCATTTGAAACATCGCCAATGATGAATCGCTGATGCCATTGGCCAGTTCACCAATCCCCGCGACGGCTTGATCAATGCCAATGCCACCAAACGTGCCCATCCACACCATGGTCACCACGACAGGCACCAGCATGACCACCGTCAAAAACTCACGAACGGTTCGGCCATACGAGACCCGCGCGATAAACATCCCCACAAATGGGGACCATGAAATCCACCATGCCCAGAAGAAAATGGTCCAACCATGGTAAAACGCATCATCAACCCGATTGACCGGATTCGATAACGGCAAAAACTGACTGATATATCCCGAGGCAATGGCCCCCACGTTGGTGGCCACTGCGCTTATGGATGCAGCAATCATCACAAACACCAACAGGGCAAATGCCATCATCATGTTGATGTTGCTTAAAACCTTGACGCCCCCATGAATCCCACGGAGCACTGAAGCCAGGGCCACCAGCGTCACCGCGCCGATGATCAACACTTGGGTTCGCAAGCCCGGTGGTGCATCAAATAAGAACACCAACCCGCTGGTCGCTTGCTGAGCGCCAAACCCAAGCGATGTGGCCAATCCAAAAATCGTGGCGAGTACAGCCATGATGTCAATCAGATGGCCTGGCCAACCCCACACACGATCACCCAGCAGCGGATAAAAGCTTGATCGCAACGTCAAAGGCAAACCTTTGTTGTAGGCAAAAAAGGCCAAAGCCAATGCCACCAGCCCATAAATCGCCCATGGATGCACCCCCCAGTGATACATCGTCGCGCCCAGCGCAACCGATTTGGCGTTGTCGCTCCACGCCTCCAGCCCCAAAGGACTCGCGCTCGATCCTGTGAAATAACCCACCGGCTCTGCCACGCTGAAAAACACCAATCCAATCCCCATGCCAGCTGCAAAGAGCATGGCAAACCACGACACGCTGGAAAAATCCGGCTTGGCGTCATCACCGCCTAAGCGAATATTGCCCAGGGGTGAAGCGATTAAGGCGAGAGCAAACACCAAAAAGACGTTGCCTGCCGACAAAAATAGCCAATCAAACCCATTTAAGATTTGGCTTCGGATGGTGCCCAAACTTTCGCTGGCCACGGCAGGAAACACCAAAGCCCAAGCCACAAACAACAAGATCAAACTTGCGCTGATCAAAAATACGGGGTTATGGAGATCAAGTCCTTTCCACTGGATATTGTCCTGCCCAAGCTCGTAATCGGTCTCATAGACCTCTTCGAGCTCTTGAATGGCCTCCTCAGCCAAATCTTCAGGCGTTGGCGAGTTGGAATCAGCGCTCACACCAGCCCCCGGGGCCGAAAGAGCCGATCGTGCAAACTCAAAGCATACCGATCGGTCATGCCGGCGACAAAATCAAGTGCTTGGGTGAGCCTGTCGGCCTCTTGATTTCGATACGTGGCTGGAATCTCATCGGGATGAGCCAGCAAATAATCAACAAGCTGATGGATGACCAATCGCGCCCGATCAGCTTGAGCAACGGCGGCCGGCCGCATATACACTCTGTCAAACATAAAGTCCCTGAACAGTTTCATGGCGTTCAACACATCCGGCGACATCGCAATCTTGCCGCGTTGAACAGACTCGTCTATGACGGCATTGACCATCACGTTAATCCAGCTTCGGCCCTTGATCGGACCCAAACATTCAATAATCTCTTGGGGCACATCAGCGCTTTCAATCACGCCTGCCCGCAGCGCATCATGCAAGTCATGCGTGAGATACGCGATTCGGTCAGCAAAACGAATCAGCCACGCCTCCGGCGTTTCGGGCGGTGGCTGGATTTTCCAGGTGTGCGCCCGGATGCCGTCAATGACTTCGTGGGTCAGGTTTAAAGGCTCCAGCATCTGAAAAATTCGAACGCCTTGGGCTGAGTGCAACCAATCACCATCGACATAGTCCGAAAGCGCCGCTTCACCGGTGTGGCCAAAGGGGGTGTGTCCGCAGTCGTGGGCCAGCGCGATGGCCTCTGTGAGGTCTTCATTTAGACCCAGCGCTACAGCCAAAGCCCGCGCCACCTGAGTCACTTGAAGGGTGTGCGACATCCGGGTGACAAAATGGTCGCCCTCTGGGTTGATAAAAACTTGCGTTTTGTGCTTCAAGCGGCGGAATGCCTTGGAGTGCAGGACCCGGTCACGATCCAGCTGGAAGTCAGTTCGAAAGTCATCAGGCTGCTCAGGCTTGAGGCGGCCTTTCGACTGTACTGCTCGGGTGGCCAAAGGCGACAGCTCAGCCTCTTTGGCCTCTCTGGCTTGGCGGTCGACCACCAATAACCCGGTATCAATGGGGGTAACAGAAGACATCAAACCTTAGTGTAACGTATTCAACGTCCAGAAAGCATCACGCCGGGCGAACCCGGCGTGATGGTGCTGCTTACAAGAAAGGGCCGATCAATACTCGAAACCAATCCGAGTGTAGAGGAACCGGCCGTTAAAGCCAAACGCTGAGAAACCTGAATAAGGGAAGATGCGGTCAAACGTCGAGGTTGACTGACCTGCCTTATCGTTGATTTCTTGCGCGGTGTCTGGATAGACATCAAACAAGTTGTTGGCACCAAAGGCCAGCTTGATGCTGGGGGTCAATTCATAGCCCAGCTCCAAATCGACAATTGTTTTGGCATCCAACACTTCATCACCAGAAGGCACCCTTGACACGTCAACCGTCTTACCAAAGCGCGTGGCCTGGGTGGTCAGACGGAAGTCTTGAAAGCGCCAAGTGGCCCCCAAGTTGAACTTGTCTTCGGGCGAGCCTTTTTCGAACCGGACCCGCTCACGACGTGAGAACAAGTTGTCCTCGGTCACACCCACTTGAGCCAATTCTGCTGGCGGCGCCAACACTTTGGTGACATCGTTGTTGGTGTAGTTATAGCCTGCCGTGAAATCGACCGTTCCATAGTCATTCAGGCTGACTGAGTAACTGCCCACAATATCGATGCCTTCGGTGGTCGAATCAATCCCGTTTAAGAAGAACCGCGCACGGTTGGCACCGGTGCCCTCCAACAGCGAGACAATGCCCGGACCCGACAGGTTTTCTGACAACACAATCCGATCATCAATATCGATGCGGAAGATATCAACAGAGAGGTTGGCTCTGTCCACAGGTTGCCATACGAAGCCCACAGAGAAGCTCTGCGAGGTTTCTTCCTCCAAACCAGGCGAACCCAGCGCTTTGGCCACATCAGAATCCGGACGGAAAGTGCCCGTTTCGGTGGGAACGCCGTCGACAAAAACGGTGGCGACAGAGGTGAAGAACTGCTGAGCCAACGACGGTGCTCTAAAGCCCGTTGACACCGAGCCTCTGAAGGCCAGCGCATCAGTGGCTTGGTAGCGACCAGCAAGCTTGCCAATCACAGTAGAGCCGAAGTCTGAATAGTCTTCAAACCGAACCGCTGCCGCTGCGTTGAGTCGATTGGTGACATCGGCATCAACTTCAGCATAAACACTCATGTTGTCTCGGCTTCCTGTCACCTCAGATTCCGGTGTGAAACCTGGAAAGACCTGAGAACCCGCTGCGCCCGGGAAGGGCCCGTCGACGTAGCTGTTGGGCTCCCCTGCCCCAATCTCATACTCTTCATCGCGATACTCAAAGCCCACCGCGATGTTGGTCGGCATGCCGTTGAAGTCATAGAGCTTGCTTGCATCGGCGTTGAACACCACCTGTGAGTTTTTCAACGTGCCCGCTTCAAACTCTGTTTGGCTGCTGGGGCCCAACGAAGTGTTCAAACTGTTGATCACCCCAAAGTCGAGCTCATTCGAGCCATATGTCAACGAAGTATCCAAGATCCAATCGTTGACCTCACCACGGAAACCACCCGCCAAAGACATGTCATCGGTGTCGGTGGTGATCAATGGCAAGAAGCCTGCGGGATAGATTTCTGGCACGTTTCGGCCATCCAAACCTCGACGATAGAAACCGCCGGCATCGCCCTCGCGGTTGGCGTAGTTGCCGAACGAGTAGAACTCCCAACCGTTGGCCATCTCAACCGCGCTGTTGAAGAACACGGCCATCTCTTCGGTGTTTGGATCCCCAAAGCGGTGATTGATGCGGTCGAACGTAAACTCACGCTCATCAAAATTGCCATCGACCAATGGGAAGTTCTGGCGTGGATCAAAACCTGAGCGGTTGGTGTTGTCACGCTCGCGGTATTGAACCGCCAGATTGAAGTAGCCGCTGTTGCCAACATCAAAGCCACCACCGAACTGGAGTGTGGTGGTTTGCCCATCTTGTGCGTAGCGATCCTCGCCCTCTTCGATGACAAGGCTGCCATCAGGTCCGACGCTCACTGGACCCGGCGATGGCACGCCATCCACAGTGGTCCGGTGCTCGCCGTAAGTGGCGGAGGCGTTAAACCGCGCGGCACTCTCTTTCAAGACAATGTTGATCACCCCGGCAATCGCATCCGACCCGTACTGGGCAGCAGCGCCGTCACGCAGCACTTCGATGCGCTCAATGGCATTGGGTGGAATCATGTTCAAGTCAACCGCGGCTGAGCCTCGACCCACTGAACCGTTCAGGTTCAACAGCGCTGAAGTGTGGCGGCGTTTGCCGTTGACCAAGACAAGCGTTTGGTCAGGGGCCAAGCCACGCAGTTGGGCTGGACGAATCTGATCGGTGCCATCGGTGATGGAGGGACGCGGGAAGTTAAAGCTGGGCAGCAACCGAGCCAAAATGGCGTTGGTCTCGGTCAAGCCCGTCTCGGTCAACGCCTCCGAGCTGATGACATCAATCGGCACCGCCGAATCAGCGATGGAGCGGTCGCGACGGCGTGTGCCTGTCACGGCGATCCGATCGGTTTCCTCGTCGGCGGGTTGTGAATTATTCTCTGTTGCTTGCTGAGCCACAGAAGGGGCACTTGCAAGGCCAAGGCCAGCAGCAACGCAAACGGTCAACACGCTCTTTTTGAGCACATTGAAGGGTGTGGATGGATTTTTGTGTGTCATGTTGAACGACTCCTCAGACATCATACAAAGGCGCCTGGCTTGCGCCAGACCGCTGTCACCGGTCAATTGTTAAATTTTCATGACCGGCGAGGCGACACAATATACCATCTTGTCGTGAAGTTCAAACACTATTAAAAACAGTCACTTAGGCTCTTAAAAGCTCGTTAATGGCTGTTTTTTGGCGAGTTTTCGTGTCGACTGTCTTGACGATGATTGCGGCATTGAGACTGTGGCTTTGATCGGGCGCTGGCAGCGCGCCAGCCACCACCACCGAACCCGCGGGGACCCGGCCCTGATAAATCTGGCCGCTGTTTCGATCATAGATCTTGGTGGACTGACCAATAAACACCCCCATGCCAATCACGGCGCCGGCCTCGATGATGACGCCTTCGACAATTTCTGAGCGCGCACCAATGAAACACTCATCTTCAATGATGGTGGGGTTGGCCTGCAGCGGTTCCAACACACCGCCAATCCCCGCCCCCCCGGAGATGTGCACACCCCGGCCGATTTGGGCACAGGAGCCGACGGTCGCCCAAGTATCCACCATGGAGCCTTCACCAACAAACGCGCCGATATTGACATAGCTGGGCATCAGCACCACGTCTTGGCCGATGTGCGCGCCTTGACGCACCACCGCAGGCGGCACCACGCGGGCGCCGGTTTGGATGGGATCATCATCTGCGCCAAAGCGCAGCCCCACCTTATCGAAATAACGCACCAGCCCATCGCCCATAACGCGGTTGGGTTGAATCCTAAAATGCAGCAAGATGGCTTGCTTAAGCCAGGCGTTGACTTGCCAACCGTCTTTGGTGGGCTCGGCCACGCGCAATTGGCCCGTCTCCAAGTGAGCCAGACACGTTTCGACGGTCGCCTTGAGTTCTTCGGGGTGCGCCTGAGGGCTCAGCGTCTCGCGCTCGGCCCAAGCACGCTCAATACAGTCTTGCCATGCCTGGCTATTCATGACTCATCTCCTCGCCTTCTAAACACTGTAAAAGCTCTGCACGCAACGCATCACGCGTGGCCTGATCCAGTGGTTGAGTGTCCGTGCCTTGTGTTTGACCGATCATAAAGACATCCTCAACGCGTTGACCAAAGGTTGCCACCCGGGCATCAAACAAGCGAAGCCCGAGACTGACCAACGTCTCTGCAATGGCTGACAATAAACCAGGTCGATCGGTGGCGGTGATCTCCAGCGCCGTCAGACCATCGCGGCCATCTCGAATCTCAATCTGCGGTGGATCCATGAACGGTTGTAATCGCCTGGGAATGGGTCGTGGCGCCAAGGGCCTGACCACTTGCGCATCGAGCTGCTTTTCCAGTGTCTCGATCAGCCGCGCCGAGTCGCTGTCGTTCAGTGGCTGGCCTTGATGATCCATCACCTGAAACAGATCCCAACTTTGGCCGTCTTTGGTGGTCAGAATACGGGCTGCGAGCACATTCAGCTGCATGCAGTCGAGTTCACGGGCCACCAGCGCGAACAGACCCGGAAAGTCAGGCGCATACACAAAGATCTCGCTGACGCCTTTGTCAATGTCACCATGTATCGCCACCAACGGCCATTGATCAGCTTGCAGCACAGCATCTGTGGTCCAGACAATTTGTGCCAGATCCAAGCGCAAAAACGCACGTTTGGGCCACTGCGCCCACAGCGCTTGAGCCTGGGCGTGATGCTCAGGCGCAAGCTCGGCCAAGGCCTCCTGGCGGGTCTGCTCAACACCTTCATCTCGCTCGATGGGATCGGCCAAGCCGCGCTCAAACTGTTCAACGCTGGCTTCATACAGCGACCACAACAAACTGTCTTTCCATGAATTCCAAAGCTTGGGACTGGTCGCAGCAATATCGGCCACGGTCAGCACAAACAAATAATCCAGTCGCCGACGGGTTTTGACCGCGGCGCAAAACCGACTGACCACCAATGGATCGGTGATGTCTTCACGTTGAGAGGTCAGTGACATCAATAAGTGCGCACGCACCAACCACACCACCAAAGCCGTCTCCTCGGCACCAAGCCCAAGGGTCTTGCAAAACGCATCAGCGTCTTTGGCACCAAGCATTGAGTGGTCACCGCCACGGCCTTTGGCAATGTCATGAAAAAGTGCAGCCAAGTGCAACAACTCGGGTCGATCGATGCGCGCGAACACCTCAATGGCGTGCTCAAATTGATCGGCGTGGGCGCGCTGCGCAAATCGCCTGAGGTTTCGGATCACAAACAGGGTGTGCTGGTCGACGGTATAGACATGGAACAGATCAAACTGCATGCGCCCGGTAATTTTGGCAAACGCCGGCAACAAGGCGGCCAGGACCCCATAGCGGTTCATTCTGGCCAGCTGGTGATATACGCCTTGGCGACTTTGCAACAGCGCCAGAAACAGTCGCCACACCTGAGGGTCAGCGCGAAATGCCTCATCAATTAAATATAAGTGCGCTCGGACAAGTCGAATCGTGGCCGCGCGAACGCCTTTAATCTCTGGATGCTCAGCCAAGACGTTGAACATCTTAACCAACAGGATGGGTTGATAAACAAACCCCTGCGGGTCGATCAGTTCCAGATACCCATCGGTGATCTGAAAGTCTTCATCCACGGGCCCACTGGGAAGATGAGCTCGGTTGGCCAACAGTTCTTCTTCAAAGCTTTGAAGAAGACGTTCATTCAAGCGCGCCAGTCGCATCGCAATGCGGTAATAGCGCTGCATAAAGCGTTCGACATCTGCGTTGCCTGCCACATCTTCGGCATCGCTGTAGCCAAAACTTGTTGCCAAATGACGTTGATGATCAAACAGCAAACGATCTTCGGCGCGCCCGGCCAGCTCATGCAATGCCCAGCGAAGGGTCCAAAGATACTCGCGCCCATCAACGAGCTCGTCATACTCATCCTCAGACAAGAAGTCGTGCTCCACCAAACCGTGCAAGGTGGCATTCTGGAAATGGCGTTGCGTCACCCAGGCAATCATTTGCACATCCCGAAGCCCGCCGGGGCCCTCTTTAAGATTGGGCTCGAGGTTATATATGGTGTCTTCAAACTGACTGTAGCGCTCGGTCTGTTCGTCGACCTTGGCTTTAAAAAATTGATCGGATGGCCATAACGTCTCATCGGTCAGCGCCTGCGCCAAGGCATCAAATAACCGATGATCGCCCCCAATCCACCTGACCTCCATCAGGTTGGTCATGATGCTGACATCTGCTTTGGCCTGCTCAATACAGTCATTGACATCACGCACCGCGTGGCCCGGATGCAGCGAAGCGTCCCACAGCACTTGAACCAAATGATGAAGTGACTCCTGTGTGCGGGCATCCAAATCTGCGTTGTCTTCAGTCAAGATCAACAAGTCAACATCGGAGTGAGGGTGCAGTTCCCCGCGCCCGAACCCACCAACGGCGCACAGCGCCAAGGGTTGGTCAGGCGCGATCAACCGCTCCCAGACCGCCAGAACCAATTGCTCAACCACCCAGGCACGCGCGTGCACAAGCTCGCCAATGGCTGCGCCCTCAGCAAATAAGCGTTTGAGTTCCTCATCGGCCAACTGCCGCTGCTCGCCGATCACCTTTGATAAGGCCAAAGGCGCCTTTGGCAACTCATCTAGGGCATCAAGCGCGAGGCAGTGGCGGGTTGCGGGGACAGCGCCAAGCCTTTCTGGGGGCGCAGGCACGGACATGTTATGGCGGATTGCCTGGGAGCTGAGTCAAAATATCCACCCCACTGTCGGTCACCGCCAACGTGTGTTCCCACTGCGCCGACAGTGAGCGATCCCGGGTAATCACGGTCCAGTCATCGGGCAGCAACCGCGTCTGCGGTTTGCCCAGGTTAATCATCGGCTCGATGGTGAAAGTCATGCCAGGCGTCAACACCAGCCCTTGGCCCGATTGGCCGTAGTGCAGCACCTGAGGCGGTTCATGAAACTCCCGCCCAATGCCGTGGCCGCAATACTCGCGCACCACCGAACAGCGCTCTTTTTCGGCATAAGTTTGAATGACATGCCCGATGTCACCCAGTGTGGCCCCAGGCTTAACGGCATCAATCCCGAGCAGGAGCGCCTGATGAGCGACCTCACAAATCCGGCGGGCTTTAACGGAGGGCTCACCCACATAAAACATCCGACTGGTGTCACCGTGCCAACCATCCAAAATAATGGTGACATCAATGTTGACGATGTCACCGTCTTTGAGCCTCTTATCAGATGGGATCCCGTGGCACACCACATGATTGATTGACGTGCAGATGGATTTTGGGAACCCTCGATAATTCAACGGGGCTGGAATCGCGCCCAAGTCTTGGGTAATGAACTCATGAGCCAGCTGATCAAGATGCTCGGTCGTGACCTTGGCCTGGACGTGCGGCTCAAGCATGTCCAGCACGCGCGCCGCCCCCTGACAAGCCCGACGCATCGCTTCAATCTCTTGATGGGTTTTAATGGGAACGGCCGGGCTCATCATGGTCTAAGCGGTACAATCAGCGTGAACACTCAGTGTACCCGATCGCTGGATTGCAAGGCGGCCAGACTGTGTCTTTTGGCACAGGCAGGTCTGGCTGAAAGACGCGACAATAACGCTCCCAAACCTGAATTTTTGGCAAAGACACAAAAGGCAGACTCAACCTGTGGCGAATTACAAAAAATACCTCCTGCCCCCTGCACTGATCGCAGGTGCTGTGGTTGTGGTGATTGTGTTGGCAATCAATCGCCCGCAACCCCCTGAACGAGAGCCTGTGGCCACGGCCATGTTGGTGGATGTGATTGCCGCTGAGGAAAGCCAGGGTCAGTTTTTGATCAAGTCCGAAGGCATTGTGCGCCCTCGAACCGAAACCGACCTGGCCGCTGAGGTCAGCGGACGGCTGGTCTCGGTGTCTGAGCGCTTTGCTGCCGGCGGATTTTTTAAAGCCAACGAGGTGCTGGCGCAGATCGATCCCAGCGACTATGAAGCGGCGCTTTTACAGGCCCAGGCTGAGCTGGCCTCGGCACAGGCGAGACTGGCCGATGAACAAGCCCGCTCTGATCAAGCGCGGCGCGATTGGCAACGGATGCATGGCGATGACCGTGAACCAAATGAGTTGGTTCTGCGTCTGCCACAGCTGGCTGGCGCAAAAGCGGCCGTGGATGCGGCACGATCGGGCGTGCTGCGAGCGCAACGCAACCTCGAGCGAACCAAGATCACCCTGCCTTATGACGGCTTGGTCCGCGAACGGCGCGTGGATGTGGGTCAGTATGTCACCCCCGGCATGCGCTTGGGCGTGGCGTTTGCGGTGGATGTCGCCGAAGTCAGGCTGCCCTTGTCCAACCAAGACCGCGCGTTTTTGCAACTGCCGCGGGCCGGCGAGGTGGGTGCGAGAGGCCCTGTGGTGACGCTGAGCGCGGACGTTGATGGTCAAATGCGTCGGTGGCGTGGACGAGTGGTCCGCACCGAGGGTGTCATCGACGAAAACACCCGCTTGAGCTACGCCGTGGTCGCCGTGGAAGACCCCTACCAACGCCTTGAAGCTTCGACAGACGATGCGCAGTCAGGCCGCTCCCCGCTGCCCATGGGCACTTTCGTGGAGGCGCGCATTGCGGGTCGCTCATCGGCTGGGCTCATCCGCTTGCCGCGCTCGGCGCTGCGCGAGGGTGACAGTGTCTATGTGGCCAATGCCGATGATGAGCTGGAGATTCGCTCGGTCGAGGTGGTCCGTGCCACCACGCAGACGGTCTATGTCACCAACAACATCACACCCGGTGATCGGGTCATCACCACCGGCATCACCGCCCCCATTCCAGGCTCGCCATTGCGGGTGCGCGCTGCATCCGATCAAGATCAAACGCCCGACCAAAATCAAAACCAACCTAAGCTGCGGCTCACTCCGGCGCCCGCTGAGGGGACGAGCTAAGCCATGGAACTGTCCAAGCGCAATTGGTATGGCAACATCATCGCCTGGTTTGCCCACAACCCGGTCGCTGCCAATCTGTTGATGGTGTGCTTGATCGGTGGCGGATTATTCACCACCGCAACGATCACCAAAGAAGTCCAACCCAGGATTGAAGTCAACTATGTCACGGTCACTGTGCCCTACCGAGGCGGCACCCCGCGTGATGTCGAAGAGGGCGTGTTGATCAAGATCGAAGAGGCCATTCAAGACTTAGAAGGGCTCAAGGAAATGACCTCGACCGCCCGGGAGGGCTCGGGCTCTGTCACCGTGGAGGTGGCGCCGGAGTATGACGTACTGGAGGTCTTAGACAAAGTCAAAAATCGGGTGGACTCAATCTCCACCTTCCCAGCTGAAACCGAGCGCCCCATCGTGCGGCGCAACGAATGGACCAATGAAGTCCTGTGGGTCTCGGTCTTCGGTGATGTCGAAGAACGCACCCTCAAAGAGGCCGCGCGCCAAATCCGGGACGACATCGTCGCGCTGCCTGCGGTGACGCGAGCCGAAATGGTGGGCGATCGCGCCTACGAAATCGGCATCGAAGTGCGCGAGGAGACGCTGCGTGCATATGATCTGACGCTGGCGGAAGTGGCCTCGGCACTTCGCCGATCCAGCCTGGATCTGCCCGGCGGCCGAATCGAAACTGACAGTGGCGACATTTTGGTTCGAACGGTGGGCCAGGCTTACGTGGGGCGTGACTTTGAAGACATTGTTGTTCGCACCAACCCCGACGGCAGCCGGATTCTGGTGCGCGACATTGCCGAAATCCAAGATGGGTTTGTCGAGCGCGACCGCTATTCTCGACACAACGGGCAATCGGCGATTGGCATCCAAGTGCTGGCCATCGGCGAGCAAGACGCGTTGGCGGTCTCCCGTCAGGTGCGGGCCTATATCGACGATATGCAAGCGTCATTGCCCTCCGGCATCAGTGTCGATTGGTGGGCGGACACCTCCTATTACCTCAGCGGCCGCATCGAGATGATGGTGGAAAACCTGCTGGTCGGCTCGCTTTTGGTGTTTTTGATTCTGACCTTGTTTTTACGCCTAAAGCTGGCTTTTTGGGTCATGGTGGGCTTATTTATCGCCTTCATGGGGGCGATGTGGGCATTGCCGTTGGTTGGGGTCACAATCAACCTAATCAGTTTATTTGGCTTTTTGGTGGTCTTAGGGATCGTGGTGGATGATGCCATCGTAATGGGTGAGTCTGCCTATTCAGAAATTCGAGAGCATGGCCATTCGGTGGATAACGTGGTCAATGGCGTCTATCGCGTTGCAATCCCTGCAACATTCGGCGTGTTGACCACCATCGTGGCATTTTTGCCCATTCTCATGGTGGGCGGAATCTCTGGGCAGTTCTTTGCCGCCATTGGCTGGGTGGTGGTGCTGTGCCTGGTGTTGTCTTTGGTGGAATCAAAATTAATTTTGCCCGCGCACTTGGCCCACATGAAAGTCAAAACGCATCCCTCGGACACCAACAACCGCTTTATTCGATTCCAACGCGGATTTTCAAACAAACTTTTTGAGTTCATTGACCGAGTGTATCTGCCTTCACTGCAGGCCATGCTTAAGCGCCGTTATCTTGCATTGGCCTCTTTTATTGCGGTGCTGATTCTCTCGTTGGGGCTGATTGTCAGTGGCTTAATGAAGGTGGTCTTCTTCCCAGACTTTGCCGGTGATTTTGTCCGCGCTGATCTGGAGATGAATGAGGGCACACCGTCTGAGGTGACGCACCGGACAATGGATTTTCTAAACGCCACCTTGAAACAAGCCGATGCGAAGCTACAAGAAAAACACAACCTCCCCGGCCCGATCATTCGAACCGTCTTTTCTTGGTCGGGATCAGACACCACCGGCGGCTTGTTCATTGAGCTGACCCGCGATGAGGCTTCCCGAGTATCGACCCAGGCACTCGAACAGGCCTGGCGCGATGAGGTGGGGCAATTGCCCGGGGTTCGCGGTCTTCGAATCGGTGGCGCGGGCGGACCAGGGGGCGAAGGGCCTGATCTGTCGTTCCAACTGGTCGGCAACGACATCAATCAGCTCCAACAAGCCGCCAAAGCAGTCGAGGAAAAAATCACCGAATACGCCGGAACATTTGATATTCGCAATTCTTACGAGGCAGGCATTCGGGAGCTTCAGCTGACGATTCAACCGCAGGCCGAAGCGCTGGGACTCACCCAGCAAGATTTGGCCCGGCAAGTCCGTCAGGCCTTCTTTGGTGAAGAAGTGCAACGCATCCAACGCGGCCAGGACGATGTCCGCGTCATGGTTCGCTATCCGAAAGATCAGCGCACTTCACAGGGCTATCTTGAAAACATGCGGATTCGTACGCCGACAGGCGAAGAGGTGCCATTTTCCGCGGTGGCGTCTTTGGAGATGGGCTCAAGCCCCACCACCATTCGACGGTTTGATCGGGAGCGCTCGGTCAACATATCAGCGCGCGTTGATAAGGAATTGGCCGAGCCTGGTCGCATTGCCAATGAGCTCAGAACGGTCGAAATTCCAAAAATTTTGGCCGATTACCCATCGGTGGACTACCGACTGGCCGGACAAACGCGCGATCAACAAGAAATTCGTTCCGACCTGCTGGCCGGAACCGCTTTAGCGTTCTTCCTCATTTACGCGCTGCTGGCCATTCCCTTGAAATCCTATATCCAGCCCCTGCTCATCATGTCGGTGATTCCATTTGGAATGATCGGGGCGGTCGTTGGCCACTGGCTGTTGGGCATTCCAATCAGCATGCTCAGCTTTTTCGGCATCATTGCCCTGGCCGGTGTCGTGGTCAATGACAGCCTGATTTTGGTGGATTTTGTGAATCGTCATCACCAGGCCGGCGAGCAAAAAATTGACGCGGCTCTGAAGGCGGCACGAACTCGATTCCGACCGATCCTACTCACATCCATGACCACGTTTTTGGGATTGGCGCCGATCATCTTTTTCGAGACCAGCCTGCAGGCACAGATTGTCATCCCGATGGCCACATCGCTTGCATTCGGGATTGTCTTTTCAACCATCATTACGCTCGCACTGATCCCCATTTTGTATTTGATCGCCGACGATGCTCGCCGGTGGTTTGCCAGAAAAGCCAGCAGCCTCTCCAAGGGGTTTGGGGCTGAAAAGAGCACCGCGCCATAGATCCGCTACACTGTAGGCATGGTGGACAGCGCAAAAGAAGGCACACTCGACGGCTGCTCGGTGGCCCTGGTGCTGGGTTCAGGCGGTGCTCGAGGTCTGGCACACATCGGGGTCATTCATGCCTTGGAGGCCGCTGGCGCAAAAATTGAGGCGATCGCAGGAAGTTCGATGGGAGCGCTGGTGGGGGGCATGTATGCCGCCGGCCAACTCAACAACTACCAAACCTGGGTCGAAACACTTCAACGAAGCGACGTGCTCTCCATGGTCGACTGGACGCTGTCGGGTGGCTTGATCCGGGGCAAAAAGATCACCCAAAAACTGGCTGAGCTGGCCGGTGAGGTGAACATTGAAGACCTGGAGATTGATTTCACAGCGGTTGCCGTGGACATTGATCAAGGCAGAGAAGTCTGGTTAGACCACGGCTCGCTGTATGAGGCCATCCGCGCATCCATTGCCATTCCAGGTCTGTTCACGCCACACCACTACCGTGGTCGAACCCTGGTCGATGGCGGCTTACTCAACCCAGTGCCCATCTCACCGACGTTGAGATCCATCTGTGATTTGACTGTGGTGGTGAACGTCAATGGGGCCGCCGACACAACAGAGGCCACCCAGGCCTTAAGCACGGAAGCAACGCAAGACGACGACTTGGGTTTGATGGATCGCGTCCGTGAGCTGATGGAGAACTTCTCCAAAGACAAGCCCAGGGCAGACAAAACAACACCGGGGCTGATTGCGGTCTTGATTCGCTCGCTGGACACCATGGAAGCGGCCATCACCCGCCACAACATGGCCATGTTCAACCCTGATCTGGTGATCAACGTACCCAAAACCGTCTGCCAGGCCCACGAGTTCTATCGGGCTGAGGAGGTCAGGCGCCTGGGCGAAAAATTCGCCCACGATGCCCTGAAAACATTTCGGCCCCACCACAAAACGCGGTGAGGCCGAAATGCGTCGTCATCAATCGGCCGGGGCGTCTGGCCGATCGGCTTCTTGTCTGTGGTTATTGCCCAGCTCGATCCGCTTGACGGATTGACTTAAACTCATTGCCTTCGTACCACTCAGGCCATGTGTCTGTCTCCGTTAAGTGCCGGCCAACAACATACAAAAGTTCCAGATCTTCGATCACGCCCCGAAAATCCCAGTCAGGGTCAAACTCATCGGCTTGCTTGTGATACCGGACATCTCGATAGTCCTCATTCCACTGGATACCGTATGCCTCACCAAGCTCGCGGTGACGAATCCCGCCTTTGGCATACAGCGCGGGAACACCCACGCGCGCGAAGTTGAAGTGGTCTGAGCGATAGTAGAAGCCGCCTTCGGGCGTGGGTTCGGGAACCACCACCCGATCTTGGATCTTGACGGCCTCTTTGAGGATATCCTCAAGCTCAGAGGACCCATACCCCACCACGACCACATCTTCAGTGGGCCCAACCAAACTCAAAGCGTCCATATTGATGGCGGCCACCGTTTGATCGGTCGGGATGACGGGGTTGTTGGCATAATATCGAGACCCTAAGAGTCCATACTCTTCCAACGTCACCGCCACAAACAGCACGGTTCGCTCAGGCGCACCGGCCTCGGCGTACATTCGGGCAATTTCAATCAGCCCTGCGGTCCCCGAGGCATTGTCAATGGCCCCGTTGTATATCCCAGCGGATCCAGGCACTTGTAAGGTTCGGCCCAAGTGGTCCCAGTGAGCGGTGTAAACCACCGCTTCATCAGGCCGAGTTTGACCTTCCATCTTCGCGATGAAGTTATATGAAACGCCTCGACGAATTGAATTGGTCACTTGAGCGGTCAACGTGGTGCCCAAACTGACGGCTTGAAAATCATTTGATGCCGCGGCTTCTTGCATGGCATCAAAGTCCATGTCGCTTTTGGCAAACAACTCCCGCGCTGCATCAATGGTGACCCAACCTTCCAGCGCGCTGACGACGGCATCTGAGTCTGACGCCAATTCAAACTGGGCACTGGACCAACTGTTGATGACCACCTCCCACGGATACGACGCCGGAGCAGTGTCGTGCACAATAATGGCTGCCGCAGCCCCTTGTCGCGCTGCTTCTTCATACTTATATGTCCATCGACCATAGTAGGTCATCGCTCGGCCATTGAACAGCTCGGGGTCTTCGGTGGCAAAACCCGGATCATTGACAAGCATGACAACGGTCTTGCCCTCCACATCAACGCCTTCATAATCATTCCAGTCATACTCAGGCGCGACGACACCATAGCCCACAAAGATCACTTCTGACGATTCAACGCCGTGTGGCTGATCGCCTAAGCGTCGAGAGCCAATGATCATGTCCTCGGGGTAATTCAGTTCGAATGACTCTCCGCCGTGATTCATCGACAATGGTGTTCTTGACTGGTTGGTGATCTCCACCATGGGCACCGGCTGAAGGTAGCTGGGCCCATCGGCCGATTCATAACCAGGCGCCATGCCCAGCGCCGAGAACTGTTCGGTCAGATACTCAAGCGTCAATTCTTCGCCCTGCGTGCCCGGCGCCCGACCCGCGAAGGCGTTGGATGACAACGTTTGCACATGGCCCGCATAGCTTTGCGCGTCACCATCAACAACAGCAGGCAGCGCAGGTTCAGCCGCCTCTTGCTCTGGCGCGCTGCCCGGCTGACAGCCCGTCAGCAATAGTGCAATGACGCTTAAAAACGCCGCTGCCAAGAAAAGGTGAGTTTGTTTTAACATGATCAATCCTTCATCATCGGTGGATGGGTGACTGCCATTGTAGCCCGGCTGCTGCTGTCAAATGAACCCCGCCTCAATGGCCTTTAAAACAGCGCGCGTGCGATCTCGCACCCCCATTTTTGAGAGGATGTTAGAGACATGGTTTTTGATGGTGCCCTCGGCCACATCTAAGGCGCGGGCAATCTCTTTATTGGCGTATCCGCCGGCCATCAGCCGAAGAATTTCAGTCTCTCGGGGTGTCATGGCCTCAGGTTGCTCAAGCGCACTGAATGTATGGGTGTGGCTTTTAAGGCCTTGCTGCAAACGCTCGGTGATCGCCGGATTGATCAAGGTGTGACCGCCGGCAAGCGTGCGAACCGCATCCAGTAAAGCCTCCAGGCCCACATCTTTGAGCAAATACCCCTTGGCGCCGGCTCGGATGCCAGCCAGCACCAGCTCGTCATCATCAAACGTGGTCAAGATCAGCGTCGGCGGCAGCTGGTTTCTAGACGACAACGTTGACAACACCTCGATGCCGTTGACCTCGGGCATACGCAAGTCCAAAAGCAAGACATCAGGGCTCAACGACGGCACTGTGTCAATGGCACTTGCGCCATCTGAAGCCTCCCCAATCACCTCAATGTCATCAGACAGTGCCAACAGCGATCGAACGCCTTGGCGAACCAAGGTTTGATCATCCACGAGCATGACACGGATCATCCGGCGTGATGCTCCGGAAGCCAAGCCCGCACCCGAAAGCCCAAGCCTGCACCAGTGGACACATCCAAGCGCCCACCCAGCTCTTTTAAGCGCTCGCGCATGCCGTTAATGCCATTGCCCGGAATAAACTCCTGCGTGCCCGTGCCATCATCTCTGGCCATCAGCGCCAATCCTGGCTCACCATCACTGAGACCCAGCCACAGGTTTTCGGCTTGGGCATGACGCACCGCATTGGTGATGATTTCCTGGGCACAGCGAAGCAAGGCCTGCGCACGTTGCGGGTCGGTCTGTGACAGGCCCGCGGGGATATCAAGGTGGATATTGATCTCGGGGACACCCTCGATCAGAGTTTCCAGAGCGCGGCGCAAATCGACCTGGTCATTGCTTCGAAGATCGCTGACCACCTCACGGACATCACCCAACAGCCCCCGGGCCACCGATGCGGCTTGGTCAACGTGCGCGCTGACGGCATCGGGGCCAGCATGGCTGGCTGCTTCCAGGTTCAGCGACAGGGCCGTGAGGTGATGCCCCATTAAGTCATGCAAATCACGTGAGATGCGAACCCGTTCGGCAAGGCGGGTGTTTTCAGCCAACAAAGACTGGGTCGCCAGCAGCTGTGCATTCACGCGCCGAAGGTCAGCGCGCGCCTGCAGTTGCTGCAGTGCCAACAACGAAGCAATGAACGGAAACAACACCAGCCCCAAACTGGTGATCACAAACACCAGCGCCAATAAAAAGCTGCCCTCTGGAGAGAGAATCACCCACAAGCCAACGACCAGTGCCAACGCGGCCACCCAGGCCACACCCAACACAGCGGGCAAGAGCCATGGCAGCACGCCAGCCACCACCATCACCAAAATAATCCCCACCGTTGACTGAGTGAAGTAGTTAATCGCCAATGCCGATCCAGACAAAATCAACAGCAGCAGCACCCGCAACCACAGTGGCGAGCGCTGGCGTTGGCGCATGGCCGGATGGATAAAGGCCAGCAAAAATAAAATGGCCGCCGACCACCATCCAATCACAGCGCTCGTCTTGGGCGGCTCGCTGAGAAGATTCGGGAAAATGGCCAGGACAATGGCGGCCAGCGCCCAGGTCAAAAGGCCCAGGTACCGCAGCCAATCGACCGGCTGCAGTCCAGACAATCGATCAGCCAAGCCATCCACCCATTGATAAATTTTGGGAAAAATTTTGGTGTCGACTGCACGCTCGCTCATTCGATTATTTTAAACTGCTCGCGTTGAGGTCGTCATGGGCCAAAAGCAATGGATGGGATGGAGTTGTGTCCAAGGCAAAACCACAAGATGTTGCTCGACTGAGGGATGTCTCTGGAAGCATGGTGGGGCAGTTAATGCGCCACATCGGTCTGCAGTTTGAGCGTGTCGGATCGAATGATGACATTCCCGGAAGTTATTGGGGTGCTGACGAGGCTGGCCTGGTCGGCAACAGGCTCTATGCCCGCGGCGACACCCCCGTCCATTCCATCCTGCATGAGGCTTGTCACTTCGTGTGCATGGATGATGAGCGACGGGCCGATCTCGATACAGATGCAGGGGGCGACTACGACGAAGAAAATGCCGTGTGCTACCTCCAGATTCTGTTGGCCGATCATATCCCAGGGTTTGGCCGAGAGCGGTGTATGCAGGACATGGACACCTGGGGCTACACTTTTCGGCTGGGTTCTGCGAAGAAGTGGTTTCTCAATGACGCGGAAGATGCCCACGATTGGCTGTCTGATCGCGGATTGCTGAGCTTAACAGATGACTTCCAAACCCAAACGCTCGACACAGCATCGTCCGATCCAGACCCCGCTCAAACCTAACCGCTACCTCCCCATCGATAGGTTCAGAGGGCGGTCCTCTGCTTGTCAGTGTCTGGCTTCGATGATGGGAAGCAAACGGCCGCGAGCGCGGCCAAAGACAGTGGACAACCACAGCGCCAGGGCCATGGCAAGCAGCGACCAAGCCGCAGCCAATGGGATCGCCACGGGGCGCCCATCCGAAGGCTGGATCTCACCTCCTGACCCCGCTTCAGTCTGCGCTGCAAACGGCTGACTGTCCAAGGCGTCGCGCCTTGAGACGTATTCATCAAAGAAAATGGTGCCCGATGTGGGCAGTTGAGTCGAATCGAGACGCCCCACGCCCAGCCGAGCCGCATCCACTAAAAGATTGCTGGTGTTGGTCGGCTCAGAAACAACGGTTTGAGATCCCGAGGCATGCGTCAAAACAGCCGAGGGCGTGGCTTGAGCATCGCTTGCCCAGCGAATCTCGAGGGCATTCCAGCCGGCAGCGACCGGACCCAGGGAAACAGCGGTGCTGGGCGAGCCGCTGAAGCTGACTTGAATGCGCTCATCCACAGCCGAATAGCTGGCCGCAAAAACGGTTTCCGCGCCATCCATGGCTTGATAGATCACCGCATCGTCGGCCACGTCACTGAGATTAAAGAAAAACCGGGTGTTGAACCGGCGCTCATCGAGCGGAGAGTCATCAACCAAATAGGCCTCCCCGCCTTGCAGTGTGACGTTTAATGAGCACGCGCCTGAGGCCACCAAAAATCCATCACTTTTATTACCAGCACTGATCGATGAGGCCCCCACGACCGATGACCAGCCGTCTGTGGTGCACTCAGCGGCGTTTGCAGACGGGCTTAAAGCCAAACATAGCGCACCCGAAAAAGCGAGCAAGGCCGCCGATATTTGATCGAAACTGATTCTCATCCCCGAACGCTGAACACTGAATTTCACCACTCGATCCTCACCAATCAACCTTTACCAATCAATCTTCACCAGTCAATCCGCACGATGCTCAGCCACCGATCTCACCCCCACGCCTAAGCCTTGGCGCAACGTCACGCCAGCCCCTTATGGCATACATCAAGGCAACTCAGCTTCAATGCTCAATTATCGTAGATAAATTATAGTGATCATGGCCACGCAAGAGAAGCCCGAGGCGGACCAATGAGGCCCCGACGCCACAGCGCGGGCGTCGGGTCTGTCAGATCGGCGCGGTGATCAGCGCTTGGAGTACTGGGTCGCTTTGCGGGCTTTGTGAAGACCGATCTTTTTACGCTCAACGGCGCGCGCATCGCGGGTGACAAAGCCCGCTTTACGCAGCGGCGAGCGGAGTGTTTCGTCATACTCCATCAACGCCCGCGCCACCCCCAAACGAATGGCACCGGCTTGTCCAGTGGTGCCCCCGCCGTTGACCGTGACATTGATGTCGAATTGCTCGAGCATGTCAACGAGCTCCAACGGCTGGCGGACGATCATCCGAGCCGTTTCTCGACCAAAAAACTCATCAAGGGGTTTGCGGTTCACGGTGATTTGGCCTTGACCGCGGCGGATGAAGACGCGCGCGCTGGAGGTTTTCCGTCGGCCGGTGCCGTAATACTGTTCAGTTGCCATGTTCAATCCTAAATGCTTTAAAACCCGTTATTGGTGAGTGTGGTGTGATGTCTTGGCCCAGTGTGCGCGAACAACCGCGCTCAAATATCCAATGTTTGAGGCTGTTGGCCCGCATGCGGATGCTCTTGGCCAGCGTACACTTTGAGCTTGCTGAGCATTTCGCGGCCCAACGGTCCTTTTGGCATCATGCCCTTGACCGCTTGCTGAATGGCACGCTCTGGGTGCGTGGCCAACAGCTTGTCCAGTGACACAGACTTTAAGTTGCCGATGTAGCCGGTGTGACGGTAATACATCTTGTCAGTCATCTTATTGCCGGTCGCATTGACTTTTTCGGCGTTGATAATCACCACATAATCGCCGGTGTCGACATGCGGGGTGTACTCAGGCTTGTGCTTGCCGCGCAGCCGTTTGGCCACTTCTGAGGCCAGGCGGCCAAGGGTTTTACCGTCTGCATCCACCAGATGCCACTGGCGGTGAATGTCTTGGGCGCGGGCGCTGTAAGTCTTTGACATGATCCTGTGCAACTCTCTATTGAAACCAGACTTCTGGGGTAAAGAGCGAGAATTTTACAGCAAACTCGGGGCCTTGGCAATGGCCGCGCGCAGTGGCGGCACCCGCCGCCTGACCGGGCGCTCGATCAGTCCTCACAAGGCTGATCGGGCAATCTGAGCCGCTCGACCACCTCACCGCCTTGGATGTGGCGCTCAATGATTTCGTCCAAATCGGCCTCGTCCACGTAGGTGTACCACACCCCCTCGGGATAGATGACCAACACCGGCCCCTCCTCACAACGGTCTAAACAACCGGCGGTGTTGGCCCGCACGCCCCCAGGTCCGGTCAGACCCAGTGCCTTGAGTCTCGCCTTGGCATAACCGCGCAGCTCACCTGCATCGCACAAAGCGCAAGAGGGCCGCTCGGCCCCATCCGCACGCCGATTGGTGCAAAAAAACAAGTGATGCCGGTAAAAGCCCACGCTTAACTTACGATTTGGGCTTGAAGTTGTAGACAAGATTGACCGTTGACAGCGTGTCGGTCTTTTTCGTCCCCGGATCGACATCGGTGTTGTGGCGAACGGTCAATCCGGCTTTCAGTGACATCCGCGCGTTGATGGCCACGCTCAGTCCCGCCGCATTCTCTGCAAACGTATTGTCAGACCCCGCTTCAATCAAAAGTTTATTTTGAAACTCGGTGGTCTCAGACACGGTCCAGGTGTAGTCAAAAAAGGCACGGCCAATCAGCTGATTTTCCTCATTGCCCGTGGCCCGCACCTCTGACAGGCGCAAACCCGGACCCGCTTCGACGCGCAGCAGATGCAATTTTGTATCGACCAAGCGGTAACCATAACCCAGCGCCGCCGAGGCTTGATATTTCAGGCTTGAAAAACGGTCGCGATCATAACGCAACGCGCCGACCGCATATCGGTGATCACCAAACCGAAAATCAGTTCGGTTGGCCGCCACAAAGCGATTGGAAGAGGTCTGTCCGCTGTCTCTGGAGTACACACCGCTCAAGGTGGATTCATTGCTCCAATTGTTGCGCTCATATAACGCCTCCAGCCGCGCGTTGGCTGACTCTGTATCGCTGTTGCCCCGGCTGAACACCAGCCCAAATTCACCTGAGCCTGACCATTGCCCAGTCTCAGCCATGGCGCTTAACGTAACCAACGCCAGCATCCAGCCAATGGTGACAACCCGAATACCTTGCCTCATATCTGTCCTTCATACATTCAAGTTTTAAAAATCTGTCAGGCGACACCTGCTCAATCGCCGGTGCCAAAACGTGCCTTACAACAGCCTTTGAAATTATACGCCCCAAGGTGCGTACTGTGATCACACATGTCGGTTTAACCAACGCCTCACCGATGCGTTTCTACCCTCCCAACCGACGGATCAACCAGCGCTCTGCCCAGCTGTGCATTGACCAGTCTGATATAAACCCGCAGTGGCCCCCTCTGTCTTGAACATCCAAAGCCAACGCATCAGACGCGTTCAGCGTTTCGAAATCTCTGATCGGAATAATGGGGTCATCCGCCGCGGTCAAGATGGTCGTAGGCGTGGCCAAGTGCTGCAGACTGTCGCCGGCGACCGAATAGCCCTCTAAATAGTCGTCGAGACACGCAAAGTCGGTATAGCGCTCAATCAGCCATGCGGTTTGCTGGTTAAGGCGGGGCAGTTGAAACCACTCCGAAAAGTCATAGTCATGCGGAAACAGCCGCTGTTTGATCCGAAGTGAGCGGCGCCACTTGTTCACAAAATAACGGTGGTAGACCGCCGGGCCAGTCTCCAAGGCATGCATCACATGCTTCGGTCGAATGACCGGGCTGATCGCCATGGCATGGTCAAGCGCTACGCCCGCCTGAGCCGCATCGCGTGCCACCCGCAAGGTGAAGTTACCGCCCAGCGAAAACCCCACCAAGTACACCGAAGCGCCCGGGTGACGCTGTCGCCAGTCGGCGGCCAGCTGACCCACCACGTCACAGACCTCCAATAACAGACAGGAGTGGAAGAGGCCAAGATTCAAATGATGCGACTCACCATGATCCCTGAGGTTCAGTCGAAAAGTGGCCGCACCCGCCTCATCAAGCGCAGTGGCCGCAGACAGCAAATAGTTTGAATCCGCGCTGCCCTCCCATCCGTGGATCAAGATCACCAACGGCGCCGATGAGGTCGTTTGAGCGGCGGGTGCATTGCGATAACCCAGTAACCGAGTGCCATCGTTGGCGGCCCACACCTCCGGTTGAGTGTGGCGTAAAAACCGCTGGGCCCGACGTTGGACCACGCGCCGCCGCCACGGTCCAGACGTCATCAAAGATTGAACGTGGGCGTTGGCAAGCACCCCTCGCGGTTGAAATGGCTGCTCAGGCGACATAAAAATTCTCAATAACTTGACGGGCCTGACGGGCCAAACCCTCCCGGCCGATCTCTAAATGGGTCAATGGCTCAGCGACCATGACCTCAGCACGCAACCGAGGATACGACAAGATGCGGATGGCGTTGGCCAAAAACCCGGTGCCGGGTCCAAAAACCGCAATGTCGTGCGCGTTGGCCCCGGTGCTGGGGTCTCGGTATCGGATCGCCATGGGCACCACCCCCACCCTTGCTCGGATCGCACTGCCCAGCAGCCGTGAGTGAAATCGGCCCACTTTGGGTGGCCCCGGAATCCCTGCTTCAGGGAAAACCCCCACCGTGTCACCACACTTTAAAAGCGCGGTCATCGTGCGCTGCACTTTCTGCCGCGACCGGCTGTCACCGCGCTCGATGAACAATGTGCCGGCAAGCCTTGCAAGCGGACCCACCACGGGCCAGTGGGCAATCTCGGCCTTGGCCACCAACCACACCGGCCGCTGGGCATGGATTAATAAGATATCCAGCCACGAGACATGATTGGCCACCACCAGCGAGCCCCCCAAGGGCAGTTGGCCTTCAATCGACAGCTCCACCCCACAGATCGCCAAGAGGCGTCGCACCCACCAGCGATGGACTCGAGCACGAAGCATTTGGCCATGGGTGGGCAACCGTCTCACGCCGGGCAAATAAGCAAGCAAGGCCACCGGCAACAGCAGCGCATGCGCCAACAGCAGCGGCAGTCGATACAGCAATCGCCACGTCTGAGTGGGCTGTAAGCCTTGGCGGCTCATGCTCCGAAGTTTGCCTGTTGTCATTGGGCCATATCAGCGCGGTGACCGGTTCCAATTCGGGGGTTCATTGTATCTGGCCTATGGATTTGTGCGACCATATAGGATTAATCCAGTACGGATTTAACCGGCTGATCAAGTGACGCCAACGCAGGATCGACAACGTGGCCAGTCAAAAGACCTTACACCAAATCAAAATTGCCTCCAGCGGCCACGTTTTTAAAGCACGGCCCGGCGAGACCATTTTAACGGCAGCGCTGCGTCAAGGCATTGTGCTCCCCTACAGCTGCAAAAACGGCACCTGCGCGAGCTGTCAATGCCGCGTGATTCAAGGCGGCGTGGACTACCCTCACAACCCACCACAGGCTTTGGCGTTGGACGATCTGGCCACTGGGGCCGGATTGACCTGCCAAGCTGTCCCCACGTCGGATTTGGTGATTGAAGCCCGAGAGCTCAAACAAATCGCCGACATCCCGGTGCGCAAACTCCCTGCTCGAGTGGAGAGCCTGCATCAATTCACCCCGGAGATCATGCGGGTGAGACTGAAGCTGCCCAAGGCAGCCAGGCTGCAATTTCTCGCCGGCCAGTACATCGATATTCTCCTCCCAGAGGGCAAGCGGCGGGCGTTTTCGATCGCCTCACCGCCCTCGGAGACCGAACACATCGAGCTTCACATCAAATACGTCTCAGGCGGCGGCTTCACCAGTCACGTCTTCGAGGGGATGGCTGAAAAAGAAATCGTGCGCCTTGAGGGGCCTTTGGGGACATTTTTTGTGCGGCGATCATCCCGCCGGCCGATGATTTTAATGGGCGGTGGAACCGGGTTTGCGCCGTTAAAAGCCATGATCGAAGAAATGGTTCACGACATGGAAACCCACATCGGCGAAGATGAACCGCCGCCGAGAGACATCACGCTGTATTGGGGAGTGGCCACAGAGGCGGACCTTTACGCCAAGACGCTGGTCAACGAGTGGACACAAACATTGCCCCACTTTCGATTCGTGCCCGTGCTGATGAACCCCAGTGCCGATTGGACAGGACGCACCGGCTTTGTGCATGAACAAGTCGTCCAGGATCACCCTGACCTGTCGGCTTTTGATGTGTACATGAGTGGCCCACCGGCCATGGTACAGGCAGCACGAAGCG
Organism: uncultured Wenzhouxiangella sp.; assembly: GCA_913057195.1. GTDB lineage: Bacteria > Pseudomonadota > Gammaproteobacteria > Xanthomonadales > Wenzhouxiangellaceae > Wenzhouxiangella. The sequence goes on along the minus strand of CAJXNL010000005.1, from coordinate 39,714 downwards.
CCTTTCTGGAGGCCAACCTCCCACAGGACCGATTGTTTTATGACTCGTTTGATTTTGCTCCTGACGTCCCCCTCAACCCCAGCGACTAGTGCCCTGCCTCACCCAAACAATGCGCGTAACGCCTGACCTGGATCGGGCTGGCGCATCAATGATTCACCAATCAAAAACGCCCCCACGCCGCCGGCTTGCAGCATTTTGACGTCCTCTGGGGTGTGGATCCCACTCTCGGCGACCACCAGCCGAGACTCAGGCACCTGTGGTGCCAACCGAAGGGAGGTGTTTAAGTCCGTCTTAAAGACGTGAAGGTCGCGATTGTTGATCCCCAAAAGCCCAATGTTCACCTTCAACGCGCGCGCCAGCTCTTGGTCATCGTGCACCTCCACCAAAACCGACATCCCCAACTCATCAGCCAGTGCGGCCAACGCTTGGAGCTGAGCATCATCCAGGGCGGCGACGATCAAAAGCACCGCATCTGCGCCGAGCACCGCGCTGTCCCAAATATGCCACTCATCGATTAAGAAGTCTTTGCGTATCACTGGCAAATCAACGGCTTGACGCGCGGCGACCAAGTGCGCCCGATGGCCTTGAAAATACACCTCATCGGTCAGCACCGACAGCGCCGCCGCGCCCCCTCGTTGATACGATTGCGCCAAAGCCTCGGGGTTGAAGTCTGCACGAATCAAGCCCGCCGATGGAGAGGCTTTTTTGATCTCGGCGATCACCGCATCTTGGCTGACCGCGGCCCGTTCAGTGAGCGCGTTTGCGAACCCGCGAGTGGGCGGTGTGTCTCGATGCCGCGCTTTGAGCTCAGCCAGTGGCGTCGCTTGCCGGGCAGCCTGGAGCTCATCGGCTTTTGTGGCCAGGATTTTTTTTAAGATATCGGTGCTCATGAACCCTCGAACGATTGCGTGGCTTCGGCATAGCGCTGCAGCAGTGTCCACCCTTGGCCACTGTCAATGATCTCAAAGGCCCGCTCCACGCCGGCGGCCAAAGTGCTCGCCTTATCGGCCACATAGATGGCCGCACCGGCGTTGAAGGCCACGATTTGGCGCGCCGCCGGCGATCCGCGGCCCTCTAAAACGGCTTGAACCATGGCCAAGCTTTCCTGGGGCCCGGTGACTTTTAACCCATCCATGGGTTGCGGACTTGAACCCAAAGATTCAGGGTCAAGCGTGTACTCATGCACCACGCCACGAGACAGTTCAGCGACGTGCGTCGGGCTGGCCGGCGAAATCTCATCGAGGCCATCGTCACTGCTCACGACCAACACGTGCCGCGCGCCCAAGCGTTTCATCGCCTCGGCCATGACCGCCACCCGATCCGGACTGAACACGCCCAAAACTTGATTTTCCGCGTTGGCGGGGTTGGTCAATGGACCCAGTAGATTGAACAAACTCCAACACCCCAGCGCCCGCCGAGGCCCAATCGCATGGCGCATCGCACCGTGGTGCTGAGGCGCGAACAAAAACGCGATGCCAAGCTGATCAATCAACGCGCGCGCCTGGTCCGCGCCAAGATCAAGCCGACATCCGGCCGCCTCCAACAAGTCCGCCGCCCCCGATTGGCTGGACACTGAGCGGTTGCCGTGCTTGGCCACTCGAACGCCCGCGCTGGCCGCCACAAAGGCCGAGGCGGTGGAGACATTGAACGTCGATGCGCCATCACCTCCAGTGCCGACGATGTCGGTCAAACCGGCCGCGGCGACGGCCACAGGTGTGGCGAACTCGCGCATCACGGCCGCGGCGGAGGCGATCTCGTCCACGGTTTCACCCTTCAGGCGAAGCCCGATCAACAGCCCTCCGATCGCAGCCGGATCAGCATCGCCTTCCATGATTTGGGTCATGGCCTGTTGCATCAGCGGCCCTGATAAATCATGTCCAGCCACCAGCTGGTTCAGCGCCTGTTGAATGGGCGATGGATTTTGATCACTCACGAATCACTTTTCCTTACATCTGGCTGATTAAAAGTCTGCCTTGTTGACGTCAACGCTCACGCACTTGGTCTAAAAAGTTTTTTAATAGCTGATGGCCATGCTGAGTCAAGATGGACTCAGGATGAAATTGCACGCCTTCAACCAAATGCTCGCGATGTTTGAACCCCATGATTTCGTCTCGATGATCAGCGCCTTCGGCCACTGTCCACGCCGTTTCTTCCAAACAATCGGGTAAAGACTCCCGTGCGACCACCAAAGAATGATACCGCGTGGCCTCAAAGGGATTATCCAATCCCTGAAACACGCCTTGATTGGTATGGTGCATGGGCGAGGTCTTCCCATGCATGACCGCCCGCGCACGAACCACCTGCCCGCCCATGACTTGCCCAATCACCTGATGACCCAGACACACCCCCAGAATGGGGCAGCGTCCTGTGAGCTGCTCAACAATCGCCAGGCATACTCCCGACTCGTTGGGGGTACATGGCCCCGGCGATAGCACAATCGCATCGGGGTTGAGCGCATCCACCCCAGCGAGGTCAATGGCGTCATTTCGATGAGTGACCACATCCACACCCAGCTCACCCAGGTACTGCACCAGGTTGTAGGTGAACGAGTCATAGTTGTCGATCATGAGTATTTTCACAGGCTCGATTTCCACGCTATCGCCGATGCACACTGATCGGCCTAACTTTACCGCCGCGACCGATCGCGAGCGGCACTATAAAGCACGCCCAACCCCAATCAGGTGAAACAGGGCTTGATTTCAGCCGAGGAGTTTACCCACCGCTGGCCTCAATCACCGCTTTGACCAGGGCTTGGCCTTTATTGAGGGTTTCTTGCCACTCCAGTGTTGGATCTGAATCGGCGACAATGCCGGCACCGGCTTGGATTTGCAACACGCCATCTTTGACAATGGCGGTGCGAATCGCAATGGCCAAATCAGCTTCGTTGTGCCAGTTGAAATAGCCCACGGCGCCGGCATAAATTTCTCGAGGCACAGGCTCGAGCGCTTGAATAATCTCCATCGCGCGCACCTTAGGCGCACCCGACAGCGTCCCGGCAGGGAAAGTGGCTTTTAAAATGTCCATAGGCTGCGTGCCCGGTTCGACCACACCATGAACTTCGCTGACCAAATGCATCACGTGCGAGTAACGCTCAATCACCATTTTGTCAGTCAAGGTGACTGTTCCGGTTTGCGCGATTCGGCCAATGTCATTGCGCCCCAAATCAATCAGCATCAGATGCTCAGCCAGTTCTTTGGGATCGGCTTTAAGCTCCATTTCGAGCGCCAAATCCTCCTCTTGGTTCGCGCCCCTTGGGCGGGTGCCGGCGATGGGACGCACCATGGCTTGGTTGTCTTGGACACGGACCAACACCTCGGGCGACGCGCCGACCACGTGGAACCCACCGAAATCCAAAAAGTACATGTAAGGCGATGGGTTCAGCGCCCTGAGTGCCCGGTAAACATCAATCGGACGCGCGGCCAACGCCAGACGCATGCGCTGTGACAACACGACCTGCATCACGTCACCGGCGAGAATATATTCTTTGACCGCACGAACCGCTGCCTCAAACGCCGCTTGTTCAAAATCAAACTCAAAGTCGTCCAGCGCTGGAATAGGCAAATCGAGCTTGGCGGGATACGTGGATACCCCCGCGCGAAGTTGCTCAGTCAAATCATCCAAGCGCGCCTGGGATTCCTCCCAAGCATTGGGATTGCCAGGATCAGCGTTGACAATCAAACTCAAGCGACCGGATAAGTTATCAAAGACGGCCAACTCCTCGGCATCCACCACCATCACATCGGGCACGGCATCGGGATCAGGCGGGCGTTGCAAGCGAGGCTCAATCAGCCCCACAATTTCATAACCGAAATACCCCACCAAACCCCCCGAAAATCCCGGCAGCTCTTCCAGTTCGGGCGCATCCACCGCCTCAATGATGTCAGTCAGCGCAGCCAGCGGATCGGGGTGCGACTGTGTGGCGACCACTTCCCCCTCGACCAGCTCAATCAGCTCATGGCCTCGGATCTGCCAAGCGCGCCTGGCGGGCAGACCGATGATTGAATACCGACCCCAATTTTCGCCGCCTTGGACCGATTCCAATAAAAAGGTGTTGGGCCCATGGGCGAGCTTGAGGTACACCGACAAAGGGGTGTCCAAGTCTGCTGCCACGGATCGCCAGACCGGAATGCGGTTGTGGCCCGCTGCAGCGAGCGCCTGAAATGTGGCCTCTTTCATGCCTCGATCAGCTCGTTGATCACTGAAGCGTAGTCGTCCGCATTAAAAATCGCCGAACCGGCCACCAACGTATCGGCCCCGGCGGCTTTGATCATTTGAGCGTTGCTGGGCTTTACACCCCCATCGATCTCTAAGCGAATGGGCGCGTCGTTTTGATCAATCCATGCGCGGGCTTGTTTGAGCTTATCCAAGCTTGATGGAATGAAGGCCTGACCACCAAACCCTGGATTCACAGACATGATCAGAATCAAGTCAATTTTGTCTTTGACCCAATCCAGACAATCCAAAGGGGTGGTCGGGTTAAAGACCACGCCCGCTTGAAGCCCGTGGGCACGAATCAAATTTAAGGTTGCATCGAGATGCTCCGTGGCTTCTGGGTGCACGCTGATCAAACTCGCGCCCGCGTTGGCAAAATCGGGAATCAATCGATCGACGGGCTTACACATCAGATGCACATCGATGGGAACATCAATGCCATAGTCTCTTAAGGCCTGACACACCAAAGGGCCCATGGTGAGGTTGGGCACATAATGATTGTCCATGACATCAAAGTGCACCCAGTGCGCGCCGGCATCAAGCGCGGCTTGGGTGTCCTCACCCAACCGGGCAAAGTCCGCAGACAGAATCGAGGGGGCAATGATCAGCGGCTGTTTCATGGACTGGAAGGTGCGTATAATTTGGGATTGACTTCCATTGTAACCCGTTGCCGTGACCGATTACCCCACCCCACCTTTGACGTTGGTCCACCAAGGCAAAGTCAGAGACATTTATGCAGTCGATGACGATCGCTTGCTGATTGTTGCCAGCGACCGTTTGTCAGCCTTTGATGTGGTTTTGCCCCAACCCATCCCGGACAAAGGTGAGATCCTCACCCGCATCTCCAATTTTTGGTTTGACCAAACCGCCCACATCATCCCCAATCACATCGTTGCATCGGGTCCAATTGGGGCAGGTGAACCATCGCGCTTAGAAGAAGCTTTGGGGGCGCTTTTCGATGATGCTGATTTAGCGGCGACGCTCGCGCCACGGGCCATGCTGACCCAACGGCTCCACCCTCTGCCCATCGAGGCGATTGTCCGAGGCTACATCACAGGCTCAGGGTGGTTGGATTATCAACGCACCGGACAAATCAGTGGCATCGACCTGCCCGACGGCCTGGCGCAGGCCCAAGCGTTGCCCGAACCTCTGTTCACACCCTCAACCAAAGCAGGCACGGGTGATCATGACCAAAACATTGACTTTGAAGCGATGCAAACGATGCTCGGCAGCGCTTTGGCCATCAAAGTGCGCGATGTCTCATTGGCGCTGTATCAACATGCAAAAAGTTTTGCGCGTGATCGGGGCATCATCATCGCCGACACCAAATTTGAGTTTGGCACCGACGGTCGCGGCGGGCTGTTTTTAATTGATGAGGTCCTGACCCCCGACAGCTCTCGGTTCTGGCCGGTGGATTCTTGGGTGATTGGGCAAAGCCCACCAAGCTTCGATAAACAGTTTGTCCGGGATTATCTTGAGACCCTCGATTGGGACAAAACCGCTCCGGGCCCACGCTTGCCACAGGCCATCATCGACCAAACCCAAGCGCGTTATCACGAGGCAGCGCAGAGACTGCTGCCTTCGGCGAACCGTTCGAGGTAAAATACAGCGCATGAGTTCGACCAACCCCAACGCACACCGCGACGCGAGTCAAGAAAAAACCCCCGCCAACACGGAGCGGGTGTATCAAGTCACACGCGCTGACTTGCCTCTAAGCTGCCCCACACCTGAGATGAGGCTTTGGAACTCACATCCCAGGGTCTATTTGCCCATTGAAAAGACCGGGCATGCCCAATGCCCTTACTGTGGCGCGAACTTCGAACTGATCGAAGACTGAGGCCAACGCGATGAGCGTGGCCTCTTTGCGCATCACCCAACTCAGCGCTGCGCTCATCTTTATCACCTTGGCCGGTGGGTTGGTTCTACCCAAAGTCGCCGGCTTTGGTTTTTTAGCGCTGTCGCTGATGGCTTTGATTTGGTTGACCACCCAGCGGGCGTGGCTGGATGGCCAATTGATGGCGCTTGAGCGGATTTTTGTTTTGTCCATTGCGCTGTTTGTGGGGATCTGGTTGCTCGCGTGGTGGGGCCATGGCTTCTCTGAGGCAGGCGCCGACGCACTGGGGCGCATGCTTCGCTTGCTGCTGATCATTCCTTTGTTTTTGTTCATCCGACGCGTCGATGGGCTGGATCGGGCGTTTTGGTCAGGCCTGATGGCCGGTGGGCTGCTGGCAGGCGGGTTTGCATGGTGGTTCTTTCTCACTGGACAAACCGCCACCTTCGACCAACGCGTGGAGGGTGCCACCAATCCCATTTATTTCGGCGGCATCGCGCTGGCGATGGCGGTGATGCTGCTGCCAAAACTGCTCGATGCGCACAGCGCTTTGGGGCAGCGGGGACTGGTGGGTGTATCGATCCTCATGGCGTTGTGCGCGTCACTTTTGAGTGGCTCTCGCGGTGCTTGGCTTGCCCTGCTCCCGATGATGGGGCTTTATATGGTGACGCTGGGTCGGCGCCAGATGCCTTACTGGCGCTACGGGGTGCCCATTGTCGCGGGTCTGGGGGCGATGTTGGTTTTATTGACGCCCAGCATCCCCACAAGCGAGCGATTCGCTCAAGGCTTTCACGAGCTGTGGTTGCTCAGTCAAGGCACCCTCACCGAGGGTGCGCTGGGCCGACGCTGGCACATGTGGCAAACGGCCTGGTCGGCGCTGGACGGCCATTGGCTGATTGGCATCGGGCCGGGGGCGTTTGCTCAGATTCTGCAAGCGTCGATCGATGCTGGGGTTGCCAGCGAACTCATGCGACCCTACCGTCACCCCCACAATCAATATCTCTCAGCGCTGACTGACGCAGGCGTGCTGGCGCTGATGGCGCTGGTGGTCACGCTCGGTGCGGCTGCTCGGCGATTTTATCGATTATTTTTCAGCGGCCTTAACAGCACCCGCCAATTGGGTTGGGCCGGCTTGGCCGCGGTGACCTTACTCGCGGTGATGGCGCTGTCGGAATCCATCTTTGAGCGCAATGCGGGGATCGTTTGGTTTGGGTTGCTCACCTCCAGTGCAATGGGTTTGGTGCACGCCCGACGCCGCCATGAGCTGAGCGCGCCGAGTCAGTCAAACCGCACCCAGTCTTTGAGCGTAATCATCATCACGTGCAATGAAGCCGATCGGATTGATGCCTGCCTCCAGCCCCTCGTGGGCTGGGCCGATGAAATCATTGTCTTGGACAGCGGCAGCCGCGATGACACCGTGGCCCGAGCGAGGCGCTACACCTCACAGGTTGATCAAACCGATTGGCCCGGGTTCGGTCGACAAAAACAGCGCGCCCTCGATCGCGCCCGCAGCGATTGGGTGCTGTCGTTGGATGCCGATGAAGTCATCAGCGACGAGCTCAAAGCCGAAATTGATTTGGTGTTGACCCCGACGGATTCATCACCGGGTGAGTCGTCTTCGGATCGTGGCGGACAGTTCGATGCCTACACCCTGCCGTGGCTCACCCATGCTTTTGGCGCGACGCTCAAACACGGCCGCTGGTCGCGCACCCCGCTTCGTTTGATGCGGCGCACCGCGGGCCGATTCACCGATGCGGTGGTCCATGAAAAAATCGTTTTAACAACCGGCCGTCATGTGGGGCATTTGGAAGCGCCGCTTCATCATTACTCCTACCGCGATGTGGACCATGCCAAAGCCAAGCTCGATCACTATGCCCAACTTCAATTTGCACGCCGCCATCACCGAACGCCTTGGGGGGTGGCCTTTGTCAAGGCGGGCTTTCACTGGATCGACAATTTGATTTTTCGAGCCGCACTGTTGGATGGCCGAGCAGGCTGGGTGTTGAGCGGCCTATTGGCGCGCTACACCTACCGCAAATACCGTGGCCGCGCCGCGTTGGGGGGCGACCCTCAGTAACGCCGGCCGCCTTCGGGGTCGGTCTTGAAGCGGCGGTGCAGCCACCAGTATTGCGACGGTGCCTGTCGGATGTGACGCTCCAAAAATGCATTGTAGCGGCGAAGGTCTGCCGTCCGATCCGACGAGGGAAAATCGTCCCATGCGGGCTCGACCTGCACCTTGACCCGGCCGGTGTTGGGGTCTTTGATGGGATACACGCCCACCACCTTCGCTCGGCCCAATCGCGCCAGTTCAGGCAAGGCACGGAGCGTCGCTGTGGGAATCCCAAAAAACGGCACGAACTCACTCAATGCAGGGCCAAAGTCTTGATCAGGCGCATACCACAATGCACCGCCTTGTCTCAGGTAACGCACCATCCCGCGCAGATCATCGCGCGAGAACATGTGCTCGGCAAACCGCGACCGACCCCGGTTTTGGAAGCGCTCTAAAACGGGGTTGCGAAGCGGCCGATACGTCCCGCTGGCCGGGGTGGCCTCCCCCAAAAGTCGCGCGGTCGATTCCATGCAGACGGTGTGGCCGGTGACAAGCAATACGCCATGGCCTTGGGCTTGACACGCCTGAATGTGCTCAACGCCCGTGACCTCCCCCAGCTCAAGTGACGCGGGTTGCTGAGCCGACCACGCCACCGCGATCTCACCAATGGCCTCCGCCAGATGCTTAAAGTGCTCGTCGGTCCACTGTGCGCGTTGGGCCGGCGAGTGGTCTGGAAAACACCACGCCAGATTCTGATCGACAATTCTGCGCCGGCGCACCATCAAGCGCTGAAGCACTGGGGCCAAACCGCCGGTGAGTCGTCGGGCTTGCGCCCATTTCATTCGCCCGATCAAACGAATGGGCAACAACGCAAGCTGGGTCAGCACCGATTGGGTCAGCGAACGGGTCATGCCCCATTATTGCGACTTTTAATCCGCTCTGTGCGACACTTCGCTCTATCATGCTTGCACTTTATCGGCTCTTAACGTTCCTCGTGGCCCCGTTGGCGATGTGGCGTCTCAAGCGCTTGGGCCAGACCGCCTCGCCCGAGGCGCGCGCCATGGCCATCAGCCGCCAGGGCCAATGGCCCCGCTCAACGCCACCGAGGGAGGTCGATGTGTGGTGTCATGCGGCGTCTGTCGGGGAAGTCAACACGCTGGCGCCTTTGATCGAAAAGGCCCTTAAGGAAGGCCATCGAGTGCTGATCACCACGTTTACGCCCAGCGGGTTTGATCAGGCGCTCACTCATTTTGGCGACCGCGTACAGCTGGCGTTCGCGCCCCTGGATACCGTCTCGGCCGTGCGCCGATGGCTGGATGTGGTCAACCCCCCCATCCTGCTGGTGGCCGAGACCGAGCTGTGGCCTGAGTTGTTTCACCAATGCCACCGACGCAACATCCCCGTGGTCTTGGTCAATGCGCGTTTGTCGACCCGGCACTTTAGGCGCTATCGCCGATTTTTTGGGCTTTATCAACACGCGCTCAAAGCGATCAACACGGCGGCCTGCCAAAGTCCTGCCCAAAAGATCAATTGGCAACAGCTCGGCCTGTCTGAGGCCCAAACGGTCGTCACAGGCAACCTTAAGGCGGCCGGCCACCTGCGCGCCATCCGCACTCAACCTGCCTTGCATCAGACACCGTTTTGCTGGGTGGCCGGCAGCGTCCACCCGCCAGAGTTTGCCGGTGTGATTGAAGCACATCAAACGCTGATTCAAAGCCACCCCAGCGCGCAGTTGATTTTGGCGCCCCGGCATTTAATTCACCTGGACACCCTCCGACAGGCGCTGACCGATTCGGGTTTGACTTGGCGTCCGTTCTCACCCGGACCCGACGCCCCTGCCGCCCAAACCCAGGTCCACCTGATTGAAACCATGGGCCTGTTGCCCACCGCCTATCAGCACGCTGACGTGGCTTTCGTTGGGGGCAGCTGGGTCCCGGTGGGCGGGCACAACCTCTATGAACCCGCCGCCGCGGGCTGTGCGGTGTTGACCGGCACGCACACCAACCAGCAGGCCGATGCCAAACGCCAGCTTCAAGCTCAAGGGGCACTGATGGAGGTGACCGATCCGGCCGATCTCACTGAGGCGCTGACCACCTTGGCGGGCCAACCCTCGTTGACCGAGCAGATGCGCAACGCTGGCCATGCCGTCGTTGAGCAGCAAGCCAAAAGTTTAGATGAGACATGGACCGCGATCGAGCCGGTGCTGCGCCAAACGCTGGCACAGCACCGCCGGTCAGTGCATTCAATCCAGTAGGTTGTTGACCTCGGCCAAGTCATCCTCACTCAAAGAGCCCGCTGCCTGCTCCAATCTCAGCTGATTGAGAATGAACTGGTGGCGCGCCCGTGAGTAGTCGCGCTCGGCCTGGAAGAAACGCTGCTCTGAAAGCAACACGTCCACAATGGTCCGCGTGCCCACCTCAAAACCGGCGTTTGTCGCTTCAAGGGCGGCGTTGGCTGAGACCAGCGCTTGGCGCCGCGCCTCCACTTCACGGATGCCCGCAACGACGCTCCGATAGGCGGTCTCGGTTTGGCGCACGACACTGCGTTGGGTTTGATCGAGCACCTCATCGGCCAGTTGGAGAACAAACCCCGCTTGGCGACGGCGCGATTGGGTGGCAAAGCCCTGAAAAATGGGTATGTTCAACGTCAGCTGCGCCTGCCATCCGTCGGTTTGGAAGCTGGTGATGCCAATCGGCGCCTGAGTCTGCGGGTCTCTGGCAGTGAACTCATTGTTCACGTTGCGGCTGTACGAACCTGACACCCCCAACGAAGGCAGGTGACCTGCGCGCGCGATCCGAAGGTCAGCCCGCGCCACATCCAACTGTCCCAGCTGCTGCTGGACCAACGGACTGTTTTGTAACGCCATCTCCACCCATTGCTTGGCATCAGCCGGCTCTGGATTGTCCAGTGGAATGTCATCGACCAACCGAGCAAAGTTTTCAAAGTAAGCGCCAGCGGTTTCTCTCAGGGCCTCTTTGGCATCTTCGAGTGCATTCTCAGCCAGAATCGACCGCGCCCTCGCGCCATCAAATGCCGCGCGCGCCTCATGCACGTCGGTCACCGCGGCCAAACCCACCTCAAAACGCTGCTCGGCTTGCTCAAACTGCCGCCTGAGAGCGGTCTGTTCCGCCTGGGCAAATGTCACCGAATCCAGCGCCGTCAATACATCAAAATAGCGTTGCGTCACCCGAAACAAAAACGCCTGCCAGGCTTCTTTGTACTCGGCCTCAGCGGCGCTTAACTCCGCACGGCCGCGCGCCAGCTGACCCCAATTGGCATCGTTAAAGATGCTTTGGTTGATGCTCACCCGATAGGATTCTTGATCCACATCCGATGAGGGCAATGTCCTGCCCCCCACCTCGGGCTCAGAACTGCCAATGGAGCGACTCGCTGAGCCGTTGATCGTCGGCAGCAATGTCGCGCGCGCCTGTCTGGGGATCTCTTCGGCGGCATCTAAGCGTCGCTCCGCCGCGGCCAGCGCGGCATCATTGGATTGCGCGAGCTCATACACGCCCAGCAAGTCCACCGCTTGCGCCCCCCCACTCAAACTGAGTGCGGTGGTCAGTGCGACAGATGCCGCGAACGTCGTTTGTTTTTTTTGGTTCATACCCTTAACCGTCCTGCTGGTTGTCCAACAGCCCACTTAACCACAAGCGGCTGAAGGCTGAAATTAAAATTCGAATTGTTCAACGTCCTCAGCACCCATCAATCGAGGCACGTCGGTTTCAAACAAACTCTCCGTCTGCCACTGCTGCGCGCCGTGGCGATGTAAACACACCGCCTCCATGGCGGGTGAGTGGCCTCGGATGGCGACGACTCGCCCACCGACTGCGGCATGTCTCATCAAGCCGGCCGGTACGCTGGCGGCGGAGCTGGTGATGACCACACAGTCAAACTCACCCCCACCCAACACGCCTGAGTCTAAAAACGCATCGTCCAAGGCATCGCCCTCCACCACCGAGACATCATTGACCTTGGCGTTGTTCAGGCGAGCCTGAGCCGCTTCAACGAACTGAGGCACAATCTCCAGGCTCATCACTTGCCCGCCCAAATGCGCCAAACACGCGCTCAAAAACCCATACCCCGTGCCCACCTCTAGGACGGTCTGACCGGGTAATAAGTTCAACGCCTGCAGCAGCCGACCCTCTTCGACCGGTTTGAGCATGACCTGGCCGTGGCCCAGGGGAATGCGCACATCCATAAACGCCATGCGTCGATATTTTGACGGCACAAACTCCTCACGCGGCACCGCCTTTAGGGTCTCGAGCACGCGCTCATCCAGCACTTCCCAGGTCCGGATCTGCTGCTCAATCATGTTAAACCGGGCTTGTTCAACGTTTAACGCCATGGGCTTGCCTTTGGTTCATGCCAGCTTTCAACGCACTATTGTAACGCCAGGCCCACCCGCTTTGCCTGTGTCCAAGGTCATGGATGGGGTGGTCTGGCCTGCGGTAAGATGACCTCATGCAAGACGATTGGCTGGACAACACCCCCTGGACGGTGAACTTGTTGCCCTACATTCAGGGACTGCAAGCGCGTGGTCTGATCGAGGTGAACGTGGTGGTGATCCATGCCACTGAGCTGCCCACGTTGGCCGAGGCCAGGCGCTATGCCGAGATGATTCACTACCCCGCCACTCAAACCGGCAACAGCGGTCATTTTTACATTGACACGGATGGTCAAGTGGCGTGCTGGGTCACACCGGATCGGGTGGCCCACCATGTCAAAGGGCACAATCACGCCTCGCTGGGCATCGAACTGGTCCACCCCGGACGCTACCCCAATTGGTACGCAACCGACCACCAAGATTGGTCGACACCGTATCCCGATGTCCAGATTGAGGCACTGATCAACTTGCTTGATCAGCTTCAAGTCCGCTTGCCGAGGTTGCATCACATCGCCGGGCATGATGAGCTCGATCTGGACAGGGTGCCCGCCAGCGATGATCCCACCCAAACCGTGCGCCGCAAGCTTGACCCTGGCCCCACGTTTCCCTGGGAGACGGTGTATGCGCGCACCAGATTGAGCGCTTATGTCCGCCGATAAGGCCCCCCGTCACCCAACAGCCCCCACGACGGCTTTGAGTTATGACCACGTGGTGGATGCTCATCAGCGGATCGCCTCGATGATCGAGCAAACCCCCATCCTCACCGCGCCCGCGTTGGATGAGGCCTTGTCGGCATCGATTTTTTTTAAGTGCGAACACCTGCAAAAAACAGGCTCATTTAAATTTCGGGGTGCGTCACACGCGGTCTCACACCTCGATGAGCACTGTCCCGGCGTCGCCACCCACTCCTCGGGCAACCACGGCGCCGCCCTCGCGTTGGCGGCTCAGCGCATGGGCATTCCCGCCCGCGTGGTGATGCCGCAAGGGGCCATTCAGGCCAAAGTGGACGCCGTGGGCCGACACGGTGGGGTGGTGGAGCACTGCGCACCGAACCAACACGCCCGCGAGGCCGGGCTGGCACGTTGGGTGGCCGCGGGCTGGTGGCCGATCCCACCCTACGATCACCCCCACATCATCGCTGGCCAAGGCACCCTGGGCCTGGAGCTGATGCGCCAAGTCGACGCGCTCGATGTGATCGTCTCGCCCATCGGCGGCGGGGGCTTGATATCGGGCATCATTCTGGCGGCCCAAGGGCTGCCTGTGAACCAACGCCCGCGCATCGTTGGCGTCGAACCGAGCGGCGCTGATGATACTTACCGCTCCATCCAAGCCCGACGCCGCATCTCAGACCACCAACCTGACACCATCGCTGATGGCCTCCGCGCCCTGGTAGGCGAGTTGAACTTTGAGATCATTCAACGCCACATTGATGATGTGATTTGTGTCAGTGAGGCGTCGATCGTGTCGGCCATGACCTGGCTGTGGGAAGACCTCAAGCAAGTCATCGAGCCCTCGGGCGCGGTGGCTTTGGCCGGCGTGCTGAAGCATCCCGAGCGCTTCGCGGGCCAGCGCGTGGGCGTGGTGCTCTCGGGGGGCAATCTGGATCTCCCCTCACCTTTAATTGACGCGGCCTAGGTGAGTCTGACGGGCATGGAACTGTGGCTGCTCAGACACGCCCAAGCCGAACCCACCGCGGCGAGCGGCCACGATCGAGACCGCGAACTGTCAAAGGCGGGCCTGGCCACATGCCAGATCCTGAACCGCTGGCTCAAAGACCGACTGACCCAGCATCCCATGCCCGCCACCATCGGCTTTTCGCCTGCCGCTCGGACCACTCAAACGATTGATGAAGTCACGCGCGGGGTGCCGGGCGCCGTCCCTGAACAGATGGAAGCGCTGTGGGCCGCGAGCGCAGGTGATTTGGTGGCGCTGATCACCCGCCTGGCCGATCACCCACGGCCGGTTTGGTTGGTCGGTCACAACCCTGGATTGGCTGATGTTGTGGGCTGGCTGGCCGAGCCGTTGCCGCCGCCGGGGATGAAGCCTGGCACGCTGGTGCGCCTATCGGTGGCGCTGCCGCTGCACCCGGGTGTCGGGGCCATCGAGGAGGTGGTTCAGCCGAGTGAGTGGCTGTAGCAGTCGACCAAATGTTCCAGCCCTGCCTGATCGGCAGCACTGAAACGATCCGGCTCGGGGCTGTCGATATCCAACACGCCGATGATTTGATCAGAGTGTCGCACCGGGATGACGATTTCAGAGCGCGATTGAGGATCGCAAGCAATGTGGCCCTCAAACGCGTGCACATCGGCCACCCGCTGGGTCTGACCGCTCGCCACCGCCGCACCACACACGCCCTGGCCTTTCTCAATGCGCACACACGCTGGTTTGCCTTGAAAGGGGCCGACAATCAACACGGGCTCACCCTGACCCTGAGGGTCATCATCTAAAAAATAAAACCCGACCCAGTTGATGCGCTCTAGGTGTTGATGGATCAGCGCAACCAAATTGGCGGCGTTGGCCACGCGGTGTGTCTGGCCCGCCAGTAAGGCTTGCGCTTGCATACTAAGGTCGCGGTAAACCCCGGTGATGTGTTCAGGAGCGCTGCTGTAAGTGTTTGTGGTCATAGGTTGGCCAGTGTAGCTCGATTCAATCGGCAGAGAGCACTGTGGGGGTGATAAAGATCAACAGCTCTCGACGCTGGTCATCCTCACTCGATCGACGAAACAATCGACCCAGGCCAGGCACCGCAGACAGGATGGGCACGGATGCGTTCAACGCGTTGTCCTGCGCTTGAAAAATTCCGCCGAGCACCAGCGTTTGCCCATCGTCGACCCACACGCGCGTGCCCAACTGTCGGGTGTCGATCGAAGGCACTGACCCACCCCGCCCGGTTTGGTAGATCTGACCGACCGTGTCTTGGGTGATCCCCAGATCCAGTTGGATGCGTCCATCGGGCAGGATCAGGGGCGTGGCTCGAAGCGCCAGAGCCGCTTCACGAAACTGCACGCTCACCGCCCCGGCATTGCCGCTTTGAGCGCTTTGCACCGCCTCAAATGGGACCGCGACCCCTTGCTGAATAAACGCCTCAGCCCGATTGGCCACCAAGATTCTCGGCGTTGAAATCACCCGGCCCTCACCGGTGGCCTCCAATGCACTCAACTCTGCATCAAGGCGATAGCGCGCGCTTAACACCGCCAGATTGAATCGCCCTGAAGCGCCCACAGCCGGCAGTTCAACGCCCGCTGAAGCGGCGGTCGATGGGGTGGGTTCTGCCGACTGTGGTCGCACCCCAAACCGCATGCCCAAAGCGCGATTGAAGTCGCGATTGGCGATCACGATGCGCGATTCAATCAGCACCTGGGCGATGGGTTGATCCAGCTCGCGCAATCGGTCTTTGATCGCACTCATCTGAGCGGCAGTGTCTTCAATCCAGAGCCGGTTGTGGGTGTGATCGACATGCACCTCACCCTTGGCAGACAGCATGCCATCCACCAGCTCAACCACTTCGCCCACGTTGCGATGAGTCAAAGTGTGGCCCTCCCGAACCAGTGGCTGTCGCGCATCATGTTCGGTCCAATAACTTGGGGTCGCCACCACCCAGACCCCAGACACTTCACGCATCTTGAGCCCGTGCAGGTGGGTGATCAGTGCCAACACATCATGAATCGGTTGGCGGTCGATGTTCACGCTGACCTGAGCCTCGATGGGTTCGGCCAAAACAACATCCAATGGCGTCAGCTCGGCCAACTCGAACACGACCTGATCCAAAGGCGCGTCTTGGAACTCGACGCTCACCGATTGAGCAGATGCGGTCGCGCCGGCCAGCGCAAGGCCGGCCCACCCAGCCCATCCCGCAAGCCACAAGCCCCGCCTTATTGCCATGTCCACACCCGCGTGGATTGATCCCCCGTGGCGCTGAGCGTCACCCCATCGGACTCAATGGCGACCACCGAGCGGCCCTCAGCCCCGATCGGACTGCCCTCACTCAGCGCCCGCAGCCTGCCCGTCGGGTCCAGCACCCAGGCCCATGGTTGATCATTCAAGTGTCCGATGCCCACCAGCCGCAGCCGGTCCAATGGAAGAGCCTGCCACCAATCCGCGCCGGGGCTTTGCCACACCACCGAATCCATCGCTGAGAATGCGGCATCCCCATCGCCGCTGCCGCCCGTCGATAAGCTTGCCCACACCGGGTGGGGAGGTGGTGTGTCGCTGGGCAACCCTAAGACCCGAAACCGCGCCTGAAGTCGCACCCTGCCCTGTTTGTCATGCGCCTCGGGGATCAACGTCGCCCAATGCAGCATCACACGCCCGCCGATACGGGCGGTTTGTGCGGCCTGCAACCAATCCAACACGGCCAACACTCGGCCCGTGGCTTGCAGCTCGACATCAAAAAAGTTCAGCCCCTGTTGACTCAGCATCCAATCCAAGTCCAACGGTTTCACCAGCCCAGCCGCATCCAGCGCATTCGTGTCATCGAGCGGCGCAAGCCTTTGTGCCGGGCGAAGAAAAGCAACGGTTAAGCCTCGATGCGCCGCTTCGCCTCGAGCGTGCGAAAGCCAAGCGTGTTGAGAAGCCAGGCGCGTCATGCGCTCAGCCAAACGCCGGTGGCGGCGGGCGGTTTGTTGATGCTCAGCCAGGGTCTCTTGATCCGCAGCGATGGCTTTTTTGGCCACCGCCACCCGTTGATCCACTTGCTCAAGCCGCGCTTGGGTGTGATCCAGGCGTCTTTTCGTGGGTTCGACCATCATGGCCTGTCCCAACCACAAACAGACCAAGGCCCAAGCCAAGCCCACCGATGCGCGAACCTGGCCGGGCGCCACGCCAATGGTGGACCACTCTGTTTGCGCCCACGCTGTGGCCCGCCTGCCGACGGTCATGGCCGAAGCTCCAACACAAATCGGCTTAAGCCTTGGGCATTTTGCTGTTGATCCAAAAGCTCGACGTGCTGATGTGGCAATCGTTCGGCCAAGCGCGCTTGATACGCCAACACCTCCGCTGCGGTGAGGCCACGCCCCTCAACGCGCAGCGCGCGAGTGGGCATGGCGTCCGGTGAGCTCGGCTGAATCAAATAATGCGTGGCTCGATCGAGCCACACCCAGTTGGGTCGGGCGCGGATCATCACCTCCAAGACCCCCGTATCAGGTTCAGTGATCGAAGCAATGCCCGTGAGCATGTCAATGTCTCGAGTCCAATCGGCGGCGCGGGCTTCCTGGTCGGCCACCGCTTCGGTCAACCGATCGAGCGTTTGATTGAGGGTGTCGAACTCAGCATTTTGGCGCTTCAAGGTCTGTTCGGCTGCAATGAGACGCGCTTGGTGTCGAGAGGCGATCCAAGCTTGGCTCAGGGCGATTCCGATTCCCAACATCGCCAGCATGACAAGGTAGCGTCGGGTCTTGATTCGCCTCGCGCGTCCTCGCCAATCCAGTAGATTAAACAGCATCACCCCTCACCTCCGCTCAGCCCAACCGTCCAACAGTCCATCGACCATGGCGGTGCACACCGAAATGTCGGGGTCTTCGGTCAGCGAAGGCCTCACCTCCAGGCCCAACGCAGCCGCCACGGGCGCCATCCACGAGGCGGCCTCACCCGTGCAGAGACACACCGCCGAAGTCAACTCCGCCAGGGCGGCTTGCAGTTGAGTCAACGCGTGATCGCGGTGCTCTGCTGACGATAGGCGTCGGTGGTCGAATGACTGAACACCTCGGACGCCACTGGGCTCGACAATCAACCACTGGGTCTGGCCGCAGTGATCATCCACCAACAGCACCGGCCAATCGCCCCGATGGCGGGCCTGAACGGCACGCGCCAGCGCCGCGGCGCGAACATCCAATGCCTTCAGCGGCGCGCCCAGCTCATCGCACCAGGCCTCAAACTGCGCCACCACCTCCGGTGCCGCCGCGACCCACCACTGACCCTCATCGGACACGGGTGTCTCATGCACCTGGCCTGGCCTGGTCTCGGCACGGACCGGGGCCACATCAACGTGGCGCGTCTGGTGCTGAGCAGGCACAAAGGTCCAGCCCGCATCGGCCCAGACGGTCGGCATCGATGTCTCCAAAGCGTTGATGTCGCTTAAGTCCACAGTCAGCGGCGCCCAGACCCAGGTCTGGTCCACGGCGCTGGCAGGCAATGCCATGACCACCGCTTGGGGTCGGCCAACGTGGGCCTGTAACCAATGTCGCACCTCGCTGACCGCATCCGCATCTGGGCGATCGGACGGCGAGCCGGGCGTTGCAACATCAATGGGCTGAGTGACATACACTCGCTGCAAATTGGCAGGTTGAATCCAGGCCGCCACCCAGTGTTGATCTGTCCAGTCCAGTGCCACCACCGGCGCCGCGCGCCGGGCACCTAACCGAAATCGGGACCATGGAGCCATGGGGTGTCGCCTTTTTCTTGTGGACCGGCTTGGTATGCTGACAGCCAAGTCCGTATACTGGGATTGATGTTGGCACTTTTTGACGATTCCAACGTCCAAGCCAACAACCCATGCCCAACAATGGGCGCACGGCATTCACCATGACCCGAACATCGACATCACCACGACGATCACTGCTGTTTCGCTGGGCCTTGTATGCCATGGGCGCGGGCGCCTTAGCGGCGGTGATCACGGTGGCGGTGATCTATCCGACCCTGCCGTCGGTCGACTCGCTTAAAGACGTCGAGCTGCAGGTTCCACTGCGCATTTACTCGTCTGACAATCGACTGATTACTGAGGTGGGTGAGCAGCGTCGGCTGCCGATTGCGCTCGACGACATGCCCGAGCGTTTGAAGCTGGCCTTCTTGGCTGCAGAAGATGACCGGTTCTATCGCCATCCTGGGGTGGATTGGCGAGGCACGTTCCGAGCTGTGTGGCTGTATGCGATTTCGATGGGTCAAGGGCGCGTGCCCGGCGGCAGCACCATCACCCAACAGGTGGCGCGGCGATTCTTTTTATCCACGGAGTACTCCATCACCCGGAAACTGCGCGAAATTCTTTTGGCCTGGAAGATCGAGCAGGTGCTCACCAAAGACGAGATTTTGGAGCTGTATCTCAACAAGGAGTTCCTCGGTCATCGCGCCTATGGTGTGGGGGCGGCCGCGCAGGTGTATTACGGCAAAACCGTGGATGAGCTGACTTTGGCCGAAATCGCCCAAATCGCTGCGTTGCCGAAAGCCCCCTCGCGCGATAACCCCATCACCAACCGCACAGGCGCGCTGATTCGGCGGAACTGGGTGCTGGGTCGCATGGCGCGGCTGGGCTACGTGTCTCAAGCCGAGGCCGAAGCCGCGCAAACCGAACCCAACAACGCCCGCTACCATGGCCCTGAAATTGAGCTGTCTGCGCCTTGGGTCGCTGAAATGGCTCGGCTTGAGATTGTGGAACAAATCGGCGCTGAACGGGCCTACACCGGTGGCTTCATTGCCCGCACCACCGTCAACTCCCGGATGCAACGCGCCGCCAAACGCGCGATTGAGCGGGGATTAAGTCGCTACGACCGTCGCCACGGCTGGCGGGGTCCAGAAGACCAGCTCGACATGACACCGCTGACTTTGATCGGCCGAGACGCTGAAGGGTTTAATGTCGAGACCTTGGATGAAGCAGCGGCCTTAGCGGCGCTGGAAGAATTCCAGATGATCGGGGATCTGATGCCGGCTTTGGTGGTTGAGGCCAGCGCCAATGAGGCCAGACTCTACACCCGCGATGGCGAGTGGATTGATCTGAGCTTGGCCGATGTCCGCTGGGCGCGCGCGCATCTGGCTTTGGATGCGCTGGGTCGACGGCCCGACCGAGTCGATGATGTGATCGAGCGCGGCGACGTGGTTCGCGTTCGCTTGGACGATGAGGCCCAGTGGCAATTGACACAAATCCCCCAAGCGCAAGCGGCGCTGGTCTCAATGGACGCCGATACGGGGGCCATCCGCGCTTTGATGGGCGGACTCGATTTTGGGCAGAACCAATACAATCGGGTCACTCAAAGCCAACGCCAACCCGGCTCAGCGTTCAAGCCCTTTGTTTATGCCGCCGCACTGGACAACGGATATCACCTCGCCTCGCTGGTCAACGATGCCCCGGTGGTGGTGGAGGATCCCTCCACTCAACAAACCTGGCGCCCCCAAAATTTTTCTGAGCGCTTTTATGGGCCCACGCCGCTTCGAGAGGCGATGGTCGAGTCGAGAAACCTCATCAGCATTCGGTTGCTGATGGGCATGGGTTTAGAGACCACCCGCGACTACATCGCTGATTTGGGCATCTCCAGAGAGAACTTGCCGAATGGCCCCTCCATGGCGTTGGGTTCGGGCACGCTGACCCCTATGACGGTGAACACCACCCATGCGGCGTTTATCAATGGCGGTCACAAGCCCAAACCGCGCATTCTAGAAACGGTCGAGACCGATCAAGGCGACGTGGTTCTTGAACCGGTGGTGACGCGGGTCTGCCAAGCGTGTCCACAAACTCAACAAACCGGGGTCATTGGGGATTACATCGACCCTGAGTTTGTCGGTCCAGTGGTGCCGAATGCCGCTCCTGAGATCATTTCACCTCAAACCGCTTGGCTGATTCACTCGGTCATGAAAGACGTGGTGCGTGAAGGCACCGGGCGCCGAGCGCTGGCCATTGGTCGTGATGATCTGGCAGGCAAAACCGGCACCAGCAATGATTTCCGTGACACCTGGTTTGTCGGCTCAGGCGGCGGCTTGGTCACCACGGTGTGGGTCGGCCGGGATGACTATGAGTCATTGGGTCGATTGGAACAAGGCGGACGAACGGCCCTTCCGTTTTGGGTCGATTATATGGACAAGGCCTTGGATGGTCTGCCTGAGCATGAGGTCCCCATGCCCGTGGGCATTGCCAGTGCCTGGATTGATCCTGACACAGGTTTGCGTGTTCGCCCAGGCACCGCCAATGCCCGTCAGGAGTGGTTTCATGCGGACGCCTTGCCCCCCATGCAAACCGATGCGAGCGAGCGCGGTGACGATAACCCTTACGAAATTTTTTAAGGGCGAACCTAAGTGAAAGGCCGCGGCGTGAGACATCCAAAACAAACCGAGCAAAATCGCCATGAGGTGGCCGCTGAGGCGGCGCGCATCATCGCCACCGAGGGCCAACGAAGCTACGCCACGGCCAAACAAAAAGCCGCGCGGCGCCTGGGCGTGACCAATCGACAAGTCTTGCCCTCCAACGTTGAAGTTCAAGCCGCGCTGCGCGAATGGCAACGGTTGTTTGGTGGCCAAGCACTGGCTGACCACTTAAGCGCGCTGCGCGAGTTGGCTTTGGAGGCGATGGCTTTTTTTAAACCCTTCAAACCGCGGCTGGTGGGCCCTGTCTTGGAGGGCACCGCGGATGAGTTTTCCCGGGTGTGTTTGCATCTGTTCACCGATGACCCCGATGCTCCTGTGCATTTTCTAATGAGCGAAGGCATTCCCTTTGAGCAAGAGCGGCGATGCATACGCTGGCATCGGGACACCGCCCTCGATGTGGACGTCTTGGTCTTGGACAAAGACGGCCAGCTGATTGATTGCACCATCATGGTTGGCCCCGATGCCAAACAAGCCCCACCCAGCCCCATTGATGGCAAAGCGATGCGCCGGGCGTCTATCCATGAACTCAAGACCCTGATCAACCAACCCTCGTCCAGCTAAGCCAGACACTCAGGCATTGGGCTGTCGACACGCTCTGCGGTAAAATGATTAGATGAACTATCCCACGGCCTTTGATGTGATTGTAATCGGTGGCGGCCATGCCGGCACCGAGGCGGCGTTGGCGGCGGCTCGAACCGGCGCGGCGACGCTGTTGGTCACCCACAGCATCGAGACCATTGGTCAAATGAGCTGCAATCCAGCGATTGGGGGCATCGGCAAAGGGCACCTGGTCAAAGAAATCGAGGCTCTGGGTGGGGTCATGGGGCATGCCGCAGACCGCGCGGGCATCCAGTGGCGAACCTTAAACGCTTCCAAAGGTCCTGCGGTCCGAGCGACGCGTGCTCAGTGTGATCGAGCGCTGTATCGTCAAGCGATTCGAAGTGCGGTCGAGCAAGCCCCCTCGCTGCGACTCTTCCAGCAACCCGTGGATGACTTGTGTGTCGAAAACGGGCGCGTGGTGGGCGTTAAAACGGCCATGGGATTGGTGTTCAAAGCCAAGGCCGTGGTGTTGACCACGGGCACTTTCTTAGGAGGCCGAATCCACATGGGTGAAACCCAGTTGGCGGGTGGGCGCGCGGGAGACGCGCCAGCCAACACGCTGGCCGCTCGCCTTCGGGAATTGCCGCTGACCGTGGACCGACTTAAAACGGGCACGCCCCCACGTCTTGACGGACGAAGCATTGATTTTTCGAAGCTGACCGAACAGCCCGGGGATCAACCCCTGCCCTCATTTTCACTGATTGGCGAGGCCAACGTTCACCCCGCTCAAAGGTCGTGCTTTATCACCCGAACCAACGCCAAAACGCACGCCATCATTTCAGACAATCTCGATCGCTCGCCCATGTATTCGGGCGTGATTGAAGGCGTGGGGCCGCGCTACTGTCCATCCATTGAAGACAAGGTCGTGCGCTTTCAAGACAAAGACTCTCATCAGATTTTTCTCGAGCCTGAGGGTTTGGATGTCAATGAGTGGTACCCCAACGGGATTTCGACCAGTTTGCCATTTGATGCCCAAATCGAGATGGTTCGAAGCATTGATGGCTTGGCGGATGCGCACATCACTCGCCCCGGCTATGCGATTGAGTACGACTTTTTTGATCCGCGCGACTTAAAGCCCAGCCTCGAGACCAAGCACCTCGAGCATTTGTATTTTGCCGGTCAGATTAATGGCACAACCGGCTATGAGGAGGCGGCAGCTCAGGGCTTGATCGCCGGTCTCAACGCGGCTCGACAAAGCCAAGGGCTGGCGGCGTGGACCCCCCGTCGAGATGAGGCTTATATAGGGGTATTGATCGATGACTTGATCACGCAAGGCACCACAGAACCGTATCGAATGTTCACCAGCCGCGCTGAATTCCGGCTGCACTTGAGAGAAGACAACGCCGATCTTCGACTGACTGAAACCGGCCGCAACCTATCGCTGGTCGATGATCTTCGGTGGGAACAATTCTGTGCACGCCGCGACGCCATTGAACACGAATTGCAACGTTTGGCTGGCATTCGCTTGCCGGTGGGGCAACCTTTGACAGACGCCGTTTCAAATACGCTTGGTGTGCCCATCAAAAAAGACAGCTCAGCACACGCCCTGCTTCGCAGGCCTGATGTCAGCTACTCGTCATTGATGACCGTGCCCGGCGTGGGCCCAGGTGTTGAGCAGCGCGATGTGGCCGAACAGGTGGCCATTCAGATCCGCTACGCCGGCTACCTCGACCGACAGCGAGATGACATCGAGCGACAGCGTCAAGCCGCCGAACAGGCCATCCCTGAAGACTTTGACTATCAAAGGGTCAAAGGCCTGTCGGCTGAATTGCTGGAAAAGCTGGAGCGGGTGCGCCCGCAATCGATCGATCAGGCCAGTCGAATCCCCGGCATGACCCCAGCAGCCATCTCACAGCTTTTGGTGTATCTCAAACGCCACCAACAAGCCGCCTAGTCAGCTACGACCGCGACACGGTCTCGCGTGCCTGATCCGCGTCACGCCAGGCGTCGGCATCCAAGGCCAAGTCATCAAACCCTTCGGGATTAAAGACCGGCACCTGGCCTCGGCGCACCTGATCCTCGTAATCATGCATGATTCGAAAACTGACTTTCATCATGATCGCCAAAGCAGCCAAGTTCACCAACGCCAGCAACGCCATTGTCAAATCAGCAAAGCTGAAGATGGTGGTCAGATCTTGAACAGAACCCCACAGGATCAACAACAGCATCAACACGCGAAAGCCGATGAACATGATCCGATCGTCTTTGTTCATCCAATAGGTTGCGTTTTCACCCAAATAAAAGTTATACAAAATTGAGCTGAAGGCAAACAGCACCAGCACCAACGACACAAACGTCTCACCCCAAGGCCCAACGAATTCAGCCAGTGCCAGCTGCGTCAACACCACGCCGTTGCCCGTGTCAGCACCCACATGAAGCCCGGCGAGGATAATCAACAGTGCCGTGGCGGTACAAATGATGGCGGTGTCGATAAACACACTAAAACTTTGCACAATGCCTTGATTGACCGGGTGGGGCACATAAGCCACCGAGGCCACATTGGGCGCGCTCCCCAAACCGGCTTCATTCGAAAACAGGCCACGCCGAACCCCCATCATGATCGCCGCGCCGATCCCGCCCCCCACGGCAGGTTCGAGACCGAAAGCACTTTTGACAATCAAGCCCAGCACCGCTGGCACCTGGCCGATGTTCATGCCCACCACCACAACGGTCACGCCGATATAGAGAATGGCCATGACAGGCACGATGATCTCAGTCACCCTGGAGATTCGCTGCACACCGCCAAAAATAGAAAAGCCAACCACCGCCGTCATGATCACCCCAGTCACGACCGTTGGAACCCCAAAGGCCTCTTGCAACGATGTCGACGCCGTGAACGACTGTAACGCCACAAACGCCAAACCAAACGTGGCCAAGAGGAGCAACGTGAAGACCATGGCCAAGCCGCGGCTGCCCACGCCGCGTTCAATGTAGTACATCGGCCCGCCTCGAAAGGTCCCCGTGCGCACATCGCGGGTCTTATAGGCTTGCGCCAAGCTGCACTCGAAAAAGCTGGTGGCCATGCCGATCAAACCCACCATCCACATCCAAAAGACCGCCCCCGGACCCCCCAGTGTGATGGCCACCGCGACGCCCGCAATGTTGCCCGCGCCCACGCGACCCGCAACACTCAGCGTTAAGGCCTGAAACGACGACACGTGCCCGGCTTGGTGATGAAAGGCCTGCTTGAGAACTCGAAACATCTCACCGAAGTAACGAATCTGCACAAACCGAGACCGAAGCGTCATGGTCAAACCCATCACCACCAACACACCCACCAAAATATAAGACCACAGAAAATCTGTCACCGCCGCCAGCATTGAGCTCTCCTTAGATTGCATACGTGGGCGTGGTTGGCCGTGGCCCATGCGGGACACTGGATGACCACTTCCAAAGTAGTGTAACCTGTTCGGCATCAATCATTCGCATCGATGCCGGTGATGCCAAAACACCCATCGCACAACCCAACAGACTGGATCCGATCAATGATGCCCACAACCAAATATTCCGCTCCACTCTTGTTGTGTTCCACCGTGCTGGCCCTTAGCCTGACCGCCTGTCAGCAAACGCCAGACTGCGCTGAGGCGGTGAGCACCGCCACCGATCTTGGCAGCCGAGGCCAGCTGGCCAATTTTGAACAAAGCGAGTTTGATGAGGCCTGCCAAAGCGAGTACATGGCGGCCTGGGAGCAAGCGCGCGATGCGTTCTGTGATCCCGAGACTGCGTTTGATCGCGCGATGACCGGATCGGCGAAACCGCCGGCCTGCGAGCGGCCCGCCTACATCAGAAATCATCAGTTGGGGGCCAACTTGCATGCGTTGAGAGACGAAAAAAAGACCATTGAGGAGAATTTGGCGCGTGGTGAGGTCGACAACACTGCCCCGCAGCAACGACAAACCTGGCGCATGCGGCTTCGGGTGCTGGAACGAGAGGTCTCAGAGTTGGAAACGCTGGCAAGAATCAGAGGCCTGATGGCGCCGGCTGAGCTGCCGCCTGAAGTGCGCGACGCGCCTCAAAGTCAGTGAATCTCCGCTGGGACAACACCGGGGCAGTTCACTCACTTTAAAGTTAAGTCAGTCCAGGCCACCCGTCCACCCCTCAGATCAAACCACGCTTTGATGCGTTTGGATCTTTGAAGGCTTCATGGCTCATCGCGCACTTTCGCCATGCAGCCCGATCAATCACTGGCGGTGGGCGATTACATCGGTGCTTCACACAGACAATGCGCCATCACCCCACGCCGACCGGCCTCGGTGGCTTGATGAATGCGATTGAGCTCTTGGATTAAGCGCCACTGAAACGTCTGGGGCAACCATTGCGTCAACGGGTTTGAACCCACCGTGCTCATGACGGTGTCGAGCCCGGCCGCCCGCATGGCTTTTGCAGACCACTGCACAATGAATTGTTCAAACTGGCTGAGTTTGGGCTCAACATAGCTCACACTGAACTCATCGCCCAGCCCGGCTTGACGTGCCGCGGAGGCCACGGCACGTTGCAGCGTGCCCAGCTGATCCACCAAACCTCGCTCTTGGGCTTGCTGACCCGTCCAAACCCGACCTTGGGCAACGGCATCGACCCCGTCTCGGGTCATGTTGCGGTGCTCACCCACCAAGCCAATGAACTCCTCGTATCCAAACTCGATGATGTTTTGGAGCATGCTGGAGACCTCATCACTCACCGCACGGTCAGGGCGAAGCGCATCCGCATAAGGCGTGGTGCCCACTCCATCGGTATAGACACCCACATTGGCCAGCGTGTCTTGAAAAGTCGGGAAGAACCCAAAAATGCCGATCGATCCGGTGATGGTCGATGGGTACGCCCAAACCTCATCAGCGCCCATCGCGATCCAATACCCACCCGATGCAGCCACATTGCTCATGCTGACCACCACGGGCTTGCCCGCCGCTTTTAAGGCCATCAGTTCTTTACGGATCACTTCCGAGGCAAACGCGCTGCCGCCGCCGGAGTTGATCCGCAGCACCACGGCTTTGATGTCGTCATCTTGGGCCGCTTGTCGAATCAATCGTGAGGTTGATTCAGAGCCAATCACACCCAGGGGCTGGTCGCCTTCAGTGATCGGCCCTTCGGCAACGATGATGCCCACTTTGTCTTCGCTGTCTTGCATGTCCATCAGATCGTTGCGGACTCGGGAGAGGTATTTGTTCATGCCGATGTTGAGGTAGCTGTCATTGTCATCGGGCTCGCCCAACTGGATCATCTCCGAACGCATCTGGGGTCGAGCGATGAGGCGATCGACCAATCCTCTGTCGAGCGCCATCTGAGCCAGATCGCCCTCAGCTTGATCCACGTACTCAGCAAGGTTCATGGCGATGTCGTCAAGAACATCCACGGTCATGCCCCGGTTTTGGGCAACCATTTCGATGTAGCGCTGCCATAAATCACTGAGGTAAAACAGCGCCGCTTCTCGATCCTCAGAAGACTGTTCATTGAGGATATAAGGCTCCATGGCGGACTTATATTCACCGACACGGAAAAGATTGACGTCCACATCCAATTTGTCCAGCGCATCAGCAAAGTACTGCCGGTACCGACCATACCCTTGCAACAGCACCGCCCCTTCTGGATCCAGCCACACCTCATCGGCCAATGAGGCCAAGAAGTATTGGCTTGCGCTCATATTCGCGCCATATGCAATGATGCGTTTATCTGAGCGTTTGAACGCGGCCACCGCCTCGCTGACTTCCAGCATCATCCCCGCGCCCATCCCGACAAAACCATCGGTGCTGATTAACACTTGCGAGATTTTGTCGTCATCTTTGGCGTGTTCGAGGGCGGCCACCAAATCACGCAGCTCGGTCTGTGTCTCGGTCTCGCCGAGCGCCTCATTGAGCACCTCATCAACAGGCGTCAAATTGGACTGCTCAACCACCACGCCTTTGGGGTTGAGGATCAATGTGGTGCCGCTCTCGAGGCCATCTTCATCGTCGTCGCCCAACATTGCAATGACAACGCCCACAAGAATCGCCAGAAAGATGAGGTTGAACACCGCCATGCGAAGCGCCGTGAGGCCTCGCCAAAAGCCGGAGACGATGCGAAAAACAATATTTCTCGATTGAGTCTGGGTCATGCTTGGGTCCAAAACAGGTTGACTGTGTGCCATTCTAGGGGGCAGATGGCCGCACCACAATAGGCCATTGGTCAGGCCTGTTGGCGAATGGTGTCGTTGGCCACACGCACAAAGCGCCCCACCAACAACACCGCCGCCACTGTCAATCCAGCGATGATGCCCATCCACATGCCCTTGGGACCCAATGCCTGACCGAAGGTGAGATACGCGCCCAAACTCATCCCCACAGCCCAATAGGCAATGACGCTGTAGACCATGGGACGGCGGGTGTCTTTATACCCGCGAAGCGAGCCAGCCGCAGCCACTTGCAGACCGTCGGCAATCTGAAAAAGCGCCGCGAAAAACAGCAAACTGACCGCCAGTTCGGCGACATCCGGCTCAGAAGTGTATAAGGCGACGATCGCTTCAGGAATGGCAATGATGACCCCGGCTGAAAAAATCGCAAAGGTCAGCGCCAAACCGATGCCGATTCGACCTGCCCGACGCGCCGCCTGTGGCTCACCGCGGCCCAGGGCATTGCCGACTCGAACGGTGATTGCGCCGGCCAAGCCCACCGGAACCATGAACACCAGGCCTGCGTAATTCATCGCCACTTGGTGCGCAGCGACAGGCAACGCGCCCAAAGTCCCGATTAAGAGGGCTGAGCCGACAAACATTCCCCCTTCTAAAAACACCATGATCCCAATCGGAAGCCCCAACTTAACAAGCGCCGAGATTTCGCGGCGATCGGGCCAACTGAAACTCGCCCACAGTTGATATTTTTGATAGTGAGGACGGTGACTCACCCAACCCAAAAACGCCAAAAACTGGAGCCAAAAGACAATCGCGGTGGCCCAACCCGCACCGACCGCACCGAGTTTGGGGAACCCCATCAGCCCAAACATCAACAGCGCGTTCAATGGGATGTTGCATACAATCCCCAGCATGCCGACATACATGGTTGGCCCGGTTTTGCCCGTGCCCTCCGAGAAGAACCGAAGCACCAGCATGCCCACCAGCGCGGGCGCGCCCCAGCTGATCGCTCGAAGGTAGTCCATGGCCATGGTGGCGACGGCCGGTGTGACGTCCATCTGAGTCATCACCCACTCACCCGAACGCGCGAACCCCCAAAGTCCAAGTGCGAGCACCAGACCAAGCCAAAGGGCTTGTCGGACAAACGCACCCACCCGATCACGTTCCCCAGCGCCGTCAAGCCGGGACACCGCCGCGGAGACGGCCAGCAGCAGTCCCAGCACAAACAAAAACCCCGCCGCCCATATCGATGAGCCCACCGCGATCGCACCCAAGTCCACTGTCCCCAACCGTCCGGCCATGACCGTGTCGACGAAGTTCATGCCGAAGTTGGTTAATTGGCCCACGATCAACGGGCCGGCCAACCAAAGCGTGCGCTTGATCTCATACCCCAGCGAGGTGCCGGTCTCAGATGAGGTGGGCGAGCTAACGTCAGTCATTGCAAAGCCAGAGAAGGACAAACCCCCATTGTAAGCGAGCCAATGCCCAGCCCGGGGTCGGTTCGTTGGCGACTAATCGCCGTAGCGAGCCTTTAACCACGCCCACATGGCACGCAACCCTTGGGCCTCGCCACCGATGGGGCGACCGGGCCGATCGCTTAAGTTCCAGGCATAGATGTCTAAGTGAAACCAATCCACCTCGGGCGCCACAAAGTGATCTAAAAAAAGCGCCGCGGTGATGCTTCCAGCCATGGGTGTGCCCCCAGTGTTGGATAAATCAGCATGTGGGGGCTGGATCAGCGAGCGGTATCCCTCAAACAAAGGCATCGGCCAAAGGGGATCGTCAAGCTCAAAAGACAACGCCTGGATCTCACGGGTGGCCGCTTGATCGCGCCCATAAATCGGCGGCAAGTCCTCGCCCAATGCCACCCGCGCGGCGCCGGTCAGCGTCGCAAAATCAATGATGCGGGTCGCGCCTTCCTCGCAGGCCAAGGTGAGCGCGTCGGCCAACACCAACCGCCCTTCTGCATCGGTGTTGCCCACCTCGACCGTGCTGCCTTTGCGGGTGTTGATAATGTCAGAGGGTCGGTAGGCATTGCCTGCAATCGCGTTTTCAACGGCCGGGATGTAGACCCGGAGGTTCACGTCGAGCCCCAGGGTCATGATCACTTGGGCCAACGCCAGCACATGTGCCGCGCCGCCCAGGTCTTTTTTCATCACCGCCATGCCCGAGGCGGGTTTGATGCTCAACCCACCGCTGTCAAACACCACCCCCTTGCCCACCAAGGCCAACGCGGGGGCATCCTGACGACCCCATTTGAAGGTGATCAGCCGCGGGGGCTCGGCCGAAGCCCGGCCCACCGCATGAATCGCGGGAAACGATCGCTCCAACTCATCACCCACAATCACCTGACAATCGGCCCCATGGGTCTCAGCGATGGCTCGCGCCGTATTGGCCAGGGCTTCAGGGCCCATGTCATTGGTGGGGGTATTCACAATGTCCCGCGCCAGGTGGCTGGCTTCAACCAAAGCCATCAGTTCCTGTGGGTCCTGATCCTCTAAGACCAACTGGACGGAGGACGCAGGTTGTTGCTTGTAGCGATCAAACCGATAGGCGCCCAACCCAAACCCGATGGTCGCGAGCGAGCGAAAGTGCTCGGGCCAGCCCTTTGAGCCTTGGGTGGCTAAGACATATTGGCCCTTTGGCAGCTTCGAGGGCAACCCGGCCAGCGCCCACACGGGCGGGTGCTCAGGGTCGACCCCGACCCACACTTGATCAATCTCACCACCCTGGCTTGGAAAAATCAGCACCTCACCGGCCCGTGCCTGAAAGTCATGCCGATGGGCCCACTGACGGTGTGGCGCTGCGGCATGGTCGATGTGGGCTTGGTATTGGTCTGATAAGACGCAGTGAATCGGAATGGGCGCCGAAGAGGCGTCATGGGCATCGGGTTGGATAAAACAAGTCATGTGGGGGCTCACTCAAAGGTTCGGCTTCCATTATCTCAAAGATCACAGCAGGGGTTGGATGCGGGAGTTGGGGCGGTGCCCACGCTTTGCTATGATTGGCGACATCACGAGGGAACTGACATCGAGGCAGCCATGAGCAAAACCACCGTTTACCCCATCCCCGAGGCAATGACTGATCCATTGCTGACCACCGAGCAATACCAAGCAATGTACCGGGCCTCCATTGATGACCCGGACACTTTTTGGGCCGAGCAAGCGCAACAACGTCTCACCTGGATGACGCCGTTTTCCAAAGTCCGCGACGTGTCTTTCTCTAAAGACGATTTACATATTCGCTGGTTTGAAGATGGCCAGCTCAACGTCTCGGCCAACTGCATTGACCGGCACCTGAAAGACCACGCTGACGACGTGGCCATCATATGGGAAGGTGATGAGCCCGATCAAAGCACCACGCTGACCTATCGCCAGCTCCATGACAAAGTCGGCCGATTGGCCAACGCTTTGAAATCACAAGGCGTCAAAAAAGGCGATCGGGTGACGCTGTACATGCCCATGATTCCTGAGGCTGCGATCGCTATGCTCGCCTGTGCTCGGATTGGCGCCGTCCACTCGGTGGTGTTTGGCGGCTTTTCCCCTGAGGCCTTGGCCAATCGCATCATCGACTGCGGCTCAAGTGCCATCATCACCGCCGATGAAGGCATCCGCGGCGGCAAAGTCATTCCCCTAAAAAACAACGTCGATCAGGCGCTCGAAGTCCATGGCGCTGATATTGTCGACACTGTGGTGGTGGTTGAGCGCACCGGCGGACCAATCCACTGGGACGAGGGCCGAGACCACTGGTATCACACCCTGACCGAACACGCCGATACCGACTGCCCGCCCGAGCCAATGAACGCGGAAGATCCGCTGTTTATTCTCTACACCTCAGGCTCCACCGGGAAGCCCAAAGGCGTGTTGCACACCACCGCCGGATATCTGCTGTATGCCTCGATGACCCATCAGTATGTGTTTGACTATCGGCCCGGCGAGGTGTATTGGTGCACCGCCGATGTCGGCTGGGTCACCGGGCACTCCTACATTGTCTACGGCCCATTGGCCAACCGCGCGACCACCCTCATGTTTGAAGGCGTGCCCAACTACCCTGACCACTCAAGGTTTTGGCAGGTGGTGGACAAACACCAGGTCAATATTTTTTATACCGCCCCCACCGCGATTCGGGCGCTGATGCGCGAGGGCGACGGTCCTGTCAAAGCCGCCCAGCGCAGCAGCTTGAGAATCCTTGGATCGGTCGGCGAGCCCATTAATCCACAGGCTTGGGAATGGTATTTCCATGTGGTGGGTGACGGCCGTTGCCCCATCGTTGACACCTGGTGGCAAACAGAAACCGGTGGGGTCTTGATCACTCCGTTGCCGGGGGCCACGCCCCTCAAGCCGGGTTCGGCGAGCTGGCCTTTCTTTGGCGTGCAGCCGGCGCTGGTCGATACCGATGGTCATGAGCTCGATGGCCCCAATCAAGGTGCGTTGATTCTGAAAGGCTCATGGCCGGGCCAAATGCGGACGGTGTATGGCGATCACCAACGCTTCATTGACACCTACTTTTCGACATTCGAGGGGGTCTATTTCACCGGGGATGGGGCCCGACGCGATGAAGAGGGTTACTGGTGGATCACCGGCCGGATGGATGACGTCTTAAATGTCTCGGGCCACCGAATGGGCACCGCCGAAATTGAGAGTGCGCTGGTGGCGCACCCCGATGTCTCGGAGGCTGCGGTCGTGGGATTTGAGCACGACATTAAAGGCGAAGGGATTTATGCCTATGTCACCTTAACCGCCGGCGTGGATCCGAAAGATGAAGATACCGCGATGCTGTCAAACTGGGTCAAAGAACGCATTGGTCCGATTGCCAAGCCAGACTTCATTCAGTTTGCACCGGGACTGCCGAAAACTCGCTCAGGAAAAATCATGCGTCGGATCTTAAGAAAAATCGCCGCCAATGAATTCGACCAGCTGGGCGACACCTCCACCTTGGCCGATCCTGGGGTGGTGCAGCAATTGATTGATGGGCGCCTCCGACGGTAGGCTTGGTCAAGCCAAACGCCTAACAAGCTTTACGAAACGCCGGTGAGTCACCGGCTCGGCGGTCGGGGGGGCTCATCAATGCATGTGCGTCAAGGGGCTGCAACAGCTCCAAAAACCGCTGGGATGACGCCAACCAAGAAAACCGCTCGGCGTATTGCCGGCATGCCGCACCGCCCAGGTCCAACGCGCCGCGCATGGCCACCGACAGGTCATGGTGTAAGACCCCTGTTTTGCCGTTCTCGACCACGTCCTTGGGACCGCACACCGGATAAGCCGCCACCGGCACGCCGCAAGCCATCGCCTCCAACATCACCAACCCCAAGGTGTCTGTCTGACTGGGGAAAACAAACACGTCGGCCTCGTTCAGGGTTTGTGCCAAGCTTTCACCGTGTCGAAAGCCAGTGAAAATGGCCTCGGGGTATTGGGCTTGCAAGCGGGCGCGGCTGGGGCCATCGCCGACAACGACCTTGCTGCCTGCAAAAGGGGCGGCCAAAAAATCTTCGATGGATTTCTCTGCAGCCACCCGGCCCACGTACATGGCCACCGGGCCCTCGAACTCGTGGCGCTTGGCCCGAGGTCGAAACAGTTCAGTGTCCACCCCACCAGGCCAGATTGCCAAATGTTGAAAGCCTCGAGCGCTCAGCTCGTCAAGCTGTGACTGGGAACGCACCAATGTGCGCGTCGCCGCGCCATGAAAACGCCGAAGCCAGGCATAACTCCACCTCAGCGGAATCGGCGCTCGCATCCGAATGTATTCGGGAAAGCGGGTATGACAAGAGGTGGTGTAGGCAATTTTTCGCTTCAAGCACCAAGCACGCGCGCCCCAACCCAGGGGGCCCTCGGTGGCGATGTGGACACAGTCAATGCCTTCCCGCGCCGCACGATCCAGCATCATCCGAAGTCGGCGTGTCACGTTCACCGACAGCCGGATCTCGGTGTAGCCCGGACAGGGGATTGTGGAGAATCGATCAGGGCCGATGACGGTCACCCGATGACCCAAAGAGGCCAGCTGCGAAGTGGTGGTTTGCAAGGTTCGCACCACCCCGTTGACCTGGGGCGACCAGGCGTCGGTGATGATCAACACATGCATCGCAGCGCTCGTTGTCATGACTTCAGACTGTGCCGAGCATCCATGACAAACCCATGACAATGGCCGTCTGTGGGCGCGTCTGTCACCAAAAGTTCAAATAGATGCCATTTTTTTGTTGCAAAGCCCTTGCAAGCTGAAACTCAAACATCGGGAGCCGATGCGATGCCCATGTTAGAGCACATCGATCGAATCGATCACCGCATGTGTCGCGCGTGCAACCGCACGCTAAGGTGGCGTTTGATCCATCCGTTTTTCAGTCTGATCAGTCGTGCCGGCGACGGCCCCATTTGGTATGCATTGATCGCCGCGCTGCCGATCTATGCCGCCGTCACCGGTGACAGCACGGGCCACTATGCGGCCGGGTCTTTGGCGGTCGCTGGACTGGCCGGGCTGATGATCTACCGATTTTTGAAAACGCGCTTGGCTCGGGAGCGACCTTTCATCACTTACCCCGATATTGACTGCACCAACCAACCGCTGGACCGATACAGCTTCCCCTCGGGCCACACCCTGCATGCGGTGATGTTCACTGCGATTACAGTGGCGTGGTATCCCACCTTGGCCCTCGTCTTGGTGCCCTTGACCGCATTGATCGCATTGTCCCGATTGGTGTTGGGCTTGCACTATCCGACCGATGTCATTATGGGTGCCCTGATCGGCTTCGGCTTGGCCCAGTACATGCTGCATTTATTGCCGCCGATGGCCTAGCCCATCAGGCCCCTGCCCCGCCGGGTTGTCAACGACTTCCATCAAGACGAAGCGGGACGCGATAAACCGTACCGCGCCGACGAATTTCTAAGCGCAAGCTGTCATCATCAATGGGGAAAAGCGCCCGAAATGCCGCCAGGTCCCGCACCGCACGCCGATCAAGGGCCACAATCACATCCCCTGGGCGAAGACCCGCATCCCAAGCCAGGGTGTTGCGTCGGACCTGTTCGATGATCACCCCGCGCATTCGGCGCTGACTTGGAGCCGACACCAACATCATGCCCTCTAAGCGCGCGTCGAGGCGTCGGCCACTGATGCGCTCGTCGAGGTTCTCTTCGATGGTGGCTTCGACCCAGATCCGCTCACCATTTCGCCAAAGCTCAATTTTGGCTTTCTCATCGACCGGCAGCATGCCTTCAATGTTTCGAAGGTCCTGACCGCGCTCAATCACGCGATCGTTGATGGACAAAATCACATCCCCGACTTGCACCCCTTCCGCCGCCAGCGAGCCGTCAGGGTCAATGCGCCGAATAATCACGCCTTGAGGCCCGGCCAATTCCAGTGCGTTGGCCAAGTTATCGTCAATGTCTTGAACCTGAACACCCAAGCGCCCACGACGAACTTGGCCATAGATGAGCAATTGCTCGACCACACTTTGCGCGGTGGTCACTGGCACCGCAAACCCAATCCCGACGTTGCCGCCCGAGGGGGTGAAAATCGCGGTGTTGATCCCCACCAACTCCCCGCGTAAGTTAATCAACGCCCCGCCTGAATTGCCCGGGTTAATGGAGGCATCGGTTTGAATGAAGTTCTGGTATTCCAACCCCCGCAGCCCAGACCGGCCCAGCGCAGACACAATCCCCGAGGTGACGGTTTGACCCAGACCAAACGGATTGCCGATCGCCACCACAAAATCGCCAACCCGCAAAGGGTGAGTGACAGCCAGATCCAATGCCGCCACACGCTCGCTTTGGGCCAGTGCGTCGGGATCTACTTCGATCACCGCCAGATCGGTGTCAGGATCAGCACCAATCAACTCACCGTTGAGCTCTCGGCCATCTTGCAAGGTGATGGCGATGTCTTCTGCGTTGTTAATGACATGGTTGTTGGTCAAGATCGTTCCACGCTCCAGATCAACAATCACGCCAGAACCCAGTGACTGCTGGATGCGCTCTCGTGGCACCGATGGAAAATCAAAAAAACGCCGAAAGAACGGGTCGTCTGCAAACGGACTCATCTGCACCTGGACGCGAGTGCGACTGTAGATATTGACCACCGCCGGGCTGACCCTGTCAATCAACGGCGCCAAACTGGGCACAGGCTCGCCATCGACCTGCGTGGGCAATCGAGCGTCCACAACAGACGCCAGACTCATCAAGCCAAGCCATGCTGCCAGGGCAAATGCGCGAGTGAATACGGTCATCTGATTGTCACGCCGGGTCATTATTCTCATCTCCATCGGTTATGTTGGCGTGCCGTCAAAATTTCAAGTCTTTCGGTTGATCCCGCCAAGGCTCAAAAAAGGGTAGATGATGGCAGCCAACCGACTGTGAAAGCCAGCCCACTTGCAATTGGGCACCAACGATGGTCAGATAGAGCCATCGGATCAATGTCATCGAATGGAGCCACCAACACCAGCGTGCTGCCTCTCGACCAACAAGTGCTCAGAACCGACGTCACCGGCATGCCGTTGGAGTGGATCGGTTACCAGGACGCGGTCAAGCTGATCGTGTTGGGCCAAGTCAGCTACACCCTGGGCTCAACGATCTATGCTTTACAGGGGGGCCACAACGCCAAAACCGGCCACCGAACCAAAATCGGCGTCAATGCCATCATCGCCACCCATGGGGCTCACCCGAACGCTCACAAGTTCTATGACTGTTACACGCCACCGCTGTCCAATAGGGCGCTGTTTAAACGCGATGCGAATTTATGTTTGTACTGTGGCACCACCTTTATGACCCGCGATCTCTCGCGTGACCATGTCAAACCACTGGCCCAGGGCGGCGTGGACACTTGGGAGAACGTGGTCACAGCCTGCAAGCGTTGCAACAACCACAAAGGCTCCAAAACACCTGAACAAGCCAACATGCAGCTGATCGCCATCCCCTTCGCACCCACCCATGCTGAGTATGTCTACCTCCAAGGCAGGCGCATCTTGGCGGATCAAATGGAGTTTCTGCTCGCCCACTTTCCAAGAAACAGCCAGCTTCGCAAGCGCTTGACAAAAGAAAACCCCAACTGGGCATAATGGCGCATGAAAAATTCATCGCCGACCTACCTGGTCGATGCCAGCGTTTACATTTTTAGAGCGTGGTTTTCCATGCCCGAGGGGTTTGAAAACCCGCAGGGCCAACCCACCAACGCAGTCTATGGCTTTGCCCGATTTTTGTGCGAGCTGATCGAACACACCCAAACCCAACGGCTGGCCATTGCGTTTGATGAGTCTTTGACCGACTCTTTTCGAAACGAGGTGTATCCAGAGTACAAAGCCAACCGTGAGCCCGCGCCGGCCGATCTAAAACGCCAATTTGCTTGGTGCCGAGACCTGGTGGGGGCCCTGGGCGTGCCCGCGTATTGGTCTGATCGTTATGAAGCCGATGACTTGCTGGCGTCTTTGGCAGTTCATTGCCAAAATCAAAATGCCCCGATATGCGTGGTCAGCGGTGACAAGGACTTGGCCCAGTTGGTGTTGGGTCCAGACGACAGCTGGTGGGACTTCGCCCGCAACCGGCGCTTGGACCGGTCAGGGATTCAAGCCCATTTCGGCGTTCACCCCCACCAAATTGCCGACTTTTTAGCACTGACCGGTGACAGCGTCGACAACATTCCCGGCATCCCTGGGATTGGCCCCAAAACGGCGGCGGCTTTGCTCCAACATTTCGAGACCTTGGATGCGGTTTTGGCACGTGTTGATGAAATCGAATGGCTATCGCTGCGCGGAGCCAAACGTGTGGCCAATGCGCTCAAAACCCATCAAGACAGCGCGCGATTGGCCCGCCAGCTGACCGGCTTGGCCGACCAAATCGAAGCTGTTCACCAAGACCCTCGAGTCGACCGTCAGCGCGGTTGCCAAGACTCAGTTGACGCCTTGCTTGATGCTTTGGGCTTTGGGCAGGCGCTGAGAAAACGCCTGCACAACGCTTTTTGCAATGCGTAACTAATTGTTTTGCTGCTGCTGTTGTTGTAGCTGACGGAGGATTTCTTCGCCCACCACTTGGACCTCAGGGTCGGCGATGTCGGTCGACAGAACATGGACATCCGGCAACGGCCCTTGAGTCGGCTCACCGCCTGAGTCAACATATTGCCAATGGTTGTTGGCAAAGAAATACAGCATGTCTGAATGCAGGGTGCCATACGTTGGGCCCTCAAATTCAGGGAGTGCAGCCACCACCGGGGCAACCGCTCGAACGCCCAGTCCATCCTCACCCAGCTCCAAGCGCAACACCCGACTGGGGCTGATGCCACTTTGTATAACAACCAAGTAGGGTCCAGACGCATACATGCCCTCGACACCACCCAAATTCAGTGTTTCGGGTATGGCCAGTGACCAAGCCTGGTCACGGTCACTCGTATCCAACACGATGATGCCCGTTTCATAATCAGCCACGTATAGTTTTTGCTTGTCCTCGTGCAGAGCCAAACCTCGCAGCGAACTTAACATCGGACTTCCAAAGAACAGCTCCACCCCTTCAGCACCTGGCCTCAATCGATAAACCAGCGGCAGCAAGGAATCGGTGGCATAGACCGTACCATCGCTGGCCACCGTCAAAGCACCCAATAAATGCTCTTGATCTGCACTGGCCACCGGGTATGTGGATAAATGCTCGCCTGTGCGAAGATCCAATTTGATCAAGCTCGCCTGGCCAAACTCGTCTCGGTTAAAGTCCTGATACTGGCTGGTCATGCCCGAGGCCACCCACAAGACATTGCGTTGTTGATCAATGCCTAAAGCAAAAACCGCTCTCAAATCGGGCACGCGCGCTCTGTCGGCAAAAACTGTCCACGCCTCTTGTTCACCGGATCTGACATACACCTTGCCCTCACGAACGGTGCCAATGAACAGCTGGTTATTTTCGACATCCAAGGCCAGCGCCTCCGGCATCGGAATTGACCCAGGCACCACGGCAAAGGCCTCAGCTTCACCAAACGGCTCACCCGCCTCGGCCATCAGATCGGCCAAATGGCCATATAAGCTGTGCTCCCGCAGCGGTGCCAACTCTGGAAACGCCGACCAGTCCTCGGCCAGACCCTGCTGTTGCATTTTCAGCATCATGTCAAACGCCTGAGACTTGGCGCCCAATCGCGCATAGCCTTGCACCAAGTGGGTCATGAAGTCTTGATTAAAGGGTCGCAAGGCATGCAGTTTTTCTGTGGCAGCCACCCAATCGGCGTCATCGCCTGCATCGTAGGCCTCAGCCGCTTGGTTGAAATAATAGGCGTATTGCTCTTGCGGCGAGAGGCGCTCGGGCATCAGTTGAGCTGGTGCGCTGACACTCCAGCACAGCGCCACCAAAAGCCCACCGACTTTCTTCCATTCACTCATCCAAACCATCCTGTATGCTTTGATTGTCTATTTGACCATTATGGTGCATTTATGCCGAAAAGTTCAGCCAAAACCCTCTACACCGGCCGTTATCTGGTCTTAAATGAGCGCGATGACTGGGAATTTGTGGCTCGGCACC